>DBRV01000005.1 GCA_002306385.1 Candidatus Falkowbacteria bacterium UBA1359
GTCAAAACGGGGAGGTGGTAAAGGCGAGTCTATGTTTAGCGAGCAAGTTCGAGAGAACTTTATTTATACAGGCGAAAAAATTAATAAACAGGCAATTCAAGATCGAGAAAAAATGGTTGGAAAAGTTGACAGAAGATTAAAATATGAGACAAGACCCGATAAAGCAAGTATGCGTGAAGTAATTAGAAATATTCGCAAGATAATTCTTGATATTTCTGAAATCAAAACTCAGAATGTTGACCTAAAAGGTACAGTGAGAAATTTCGCAAAGAGAGATTTTCGGTTTGACTATAATAGAGAAAAAGAGAAGCAGCCCGAAATAGTTTTATTAATTGATGTCGGAGGACCGGTAGACGAATGGAGCCCGTTAGTAAAAGAAGTTACCGAGGCGATGGTTGAGGGTTTGACCAAATTAGAGGTTTATCTTTTTCATAATAATCTTTATGGATATGTTTGGAAACCTGACCCGCAAAATTTACTTGCTTCTACCTATGCTAAGCCAGATTCATTAATTGACATAAAATCAATTATAAAACGAAGAAAGAATGTTATTATATATGGTGATGCAGAGATGTCCTATTCTGAATTAAATAGAGATTGCTGGCCTCCGCATGATAATGAAGAAGGGATTAAAAAATTTGGCATGGGTGGAGAAGAATGCTTAAATTTTATAAAGAAAAAGGCTAATTCTGTGGTTTGGCTAAATCCTATTTTTAAAAAAGAGTGGCAGAACCATGATTTCTCTGGAACAATTCAAACTATTAGTAATATTATTTCAATGCACGATCTGAGCGTTGGCGGTGTTGAGGATGCTATAAAAGATTTAATGAAACAATAGAACTCTTCTTATTAAATTATGAATAATGACAATGTAAATTTTACTAGGCAACTTGTTAAAGGTAAGATAGCTGAGGCCATATTTGCTCAAATGTTTAGACAATCTGGCAATTTTACTGTCTTAGAGTTTGGTTATGAGAAAGTGATTCCTGAGATAATCCAGCAAGGATATAGTGAAAATAATCCGATGATCGAAACTCTTAGGACCGCACCCGATTTTGCTGTCATTGATCATACTACTCGGGAGGTAAAATTAGTGGAAGTAAAATATCAGCGGCGATTAAACTCAGATTATACTTTAAGAGCAGCAATTAGAATGAGTCAGTGTTGGAATCCTTCTTATTTGTTTGTTGCTACCCTAGATGGTTTTTATATGGACAAGATTAGCAATATCATTAAAAATGATGGTGCAATTACTCCTTTAAAGGGCCCAGATATGGATTTAGATTTACAAAATAGTTATCTCCAGATATTAAAAGATTTTGAGCAAGCTAACTAGTTAATTTGTCAAATTAATATAAAAACCTAGTAAGGAAAGTTAGCTCACCAAAGGCTTTTGATAAATTTTGATTTAATAATTTTATGACTTCTAACAAAAAAACTATCATTTGGCTAATTATCGCTATATTGCTAATTGTTATTGTTTTATTAATTTTTAGTCGTCCAGTTAGCGCTCCACTGGTTTCTACCACTTCATCTTCTACCGAGATAGTTAGTTCATCAGCTCCTGAAGAGACAGGCAATAGTACAGCTCTAATTCATGCCACCTTCATTTGTCCAGGTGGTGAGGTAATCAATGCAGTTTTTCATAATGAAGAAAATAGTTTTGTTGATTTAGCCCTACCCGATGGACGTTTACTTCGTGTGCCCCAGGCCTTATCTGCTGATGGAGCGCGTTATGCTACCGAAAATGAAATGTTTGTCTTTTGGAATAAAGGTAACGAGGCTTTTATTGAAGAAAATGGCACGACTACCTTAAAGGATTGTATCGCCAGTGAAGAGCCAATAACCACTACAACTCCTGATGTAGCTACTGTGGCTAATCCAGCCAGTCTTTATTGCCAAGAAAAAGGAGGGCAATTGGAGATAGCTTCACGGCCGGATAATAGCCAATACGGACTATGTTATTTTGACGATAATCGAGCCTGCGAGGAATGGGCGATGTTCCGTGGTGATTGTCCTATAGGTGGAGTTAAAACTACTGGTTATGATACTGAAGCTCAAAAATTTTGTGCTTGGTCTGGTGGCCATACTCTTGCCGTTCCTAATGCTGTTTGTACTTTTGAGGATGGCTCTTCCTGTCTAGCTGATGATTTTTATACCGGTGCCTGCCAAAAAGGAAACAATAATTAGGGCTAATATTAGTTAAACTGAATTTAGTGTATCTTAATTTAAATTAATAGTATGACTAATCACTCCCAAAAAGAAAATAATAGCTCCTGTTTATTTTGTGATATAGCCACTGGTCGGTTAACTACTCCCGGTATTTTCTGGGAAGATAGTGATTTTATGGCTTTTTTAGCCATTGACCCTAATACTGAAGGGTTTTCTTGTGTTATTCCTAAAAAACATTATGACAGCGATGTGCTGGCCATGCCCGATGAAGTATTGTGCAGGTTCATGGTAGCCACTAAACAGGTAGCTCAGATTCTTAAAAATTATTATGCCGATGTTGGGCGAGTAGGGGTTATTATGGAGGGCATGGGTATTAATCACGCTCATCTCAAGCTTATTCCAATGCATGGGACTGGACATTTAAAGGAAGGTAAGTGGCGGTCTTATTCTTCTGGGCCAGCACAATGGTTTTCCACTTATGAAGGTTGGTTGTCTTCGGCTAGCGGTCCCCTAGCTGATCCAAAACACCTTCAAGAGTTAGCTTCTAAACTCAGGGCGTCATATTAAAAATGATATGGAGTTTTTACAAGAACTTATTGGGTCAAAGGAACTGCTTACCTTGATTTATTCAGCTATACCAATAACTGAGTTACGAGCGACTATTCCTTTAGCTATTACTGTCTGGCATGTGCCTCCACTTACAGCTTTAATTTTAGCTATTATTGGCAACAGCATTCCTATTGTTTTTATTATTTTAGGACTTAATAAATTAGTAGAGCTTGTAGAAAAACACTCTTCTTTTTTTAAAAAGATTTTAGAGTCAATTTTTAAGCGTACCCGTCGGAAAACTTGGCAAAAATTAGAAAAGTATGGCCTTATTGCTTTGTTTATGTTTGTGGCCATTCCTTTGCCTGGTACTGGTGCCTGGACTGGCTCTATTGCCGCGTGGTTGTTTGGCTTTCCTTTAAAAAAAGCTTTTTGGCCAATTTTTAGCGGTGTTATTGCTGCCGGTATTATTGTAACTATCTTGACCGTTGGAGCAACGGCCATAATAACATAAACTTATGGAATTTAAAGAGTATCAAACAAAAAGCCGGAGAACCGCAGTTTATCCGGTGGTGGAAAAGGGTTTTGTCTATCCTACTCTAGGTTTAGTAGGTGAAAGTGGCGAAGTGGCTGAAAAGATTAAAAAAGTTTTTCGTGATGGGGATGGTGTAGTAGGCGAAGAACAACGCGAAGCCATAGCTAAAGAATTGGGTGATGTTTTATGGTATCTGGCACAGCTAGCAACCGAACTAGGTTTAGATCTAGACGCTATTGCTCAGAATAATCTAGATAAATTATTATCTCGTCAGGAGAGGGGTCAGCTTCATGGCAGTGGAGATAATAGATAGTTTGACCTTACTATCTATTTTTGTTATACTTTAATTATTAAAGCTTTATTGTCAAAGCCTACACAAACGAAAGCGTCCTTTTTGGGCGTTTTTGTTTTTTAGTCCAGAAGATCTTAGACTTTAATGACAACTGGCAAGACCATCGGGCGTCGTTTAGTCTTATTAAATAAGAATTGGCTGACATCGGCTCTAATTTTATTTTTTAGCTGGTCATCTTCTCCCAATCCTCGGGTGCCAGTTAATAGTAGAGGATCAGACTCTTTAATGATTTTTTTGACCCGCATTCTAGTATCCTGAATTAAATCTTTATTATCTTTCATATAAATAAAGCCACGGGAAATAATATCTGGATTGCCAATTGGGTCGCCAGTTTTGGAGTCAATGGTGGCAATAACTACAATCATGCCATCTTCAGCCATAGTTTTGCGGTCCCTTAAGACAATATCGGATACATCACCTACCCCTAGGCCGTCTACCATAACATAATCAGTCATTACTTTTTCTTTAGTTAATTGTCCAATGGTTTCGTGACCACGAACCTCAAAGGTAACTACCTGACCATTGTCAGCGACAAAGATGTTATTAGTGGGAATACCCACTTGCTGAGCCAGTTCAGCATGCGCCTGGAGCATAAAATGACTACCCTCAATGGGCATAAAATATTTTGGTTTTAGGAGACGCATCATGAGTTTTAAGTCTTCTTGCTTGGCATGGCCTCCAGCATGGACATCCATCATTTCATAGTGAATGACCTTGCCACCCTGGCGCACAATTTGATCTTTAAGGTTTTGGATACTGCGTTCATTGCCAGGAATAACTGAAGAAGAAAAAATGATGGTATCTCCTGGTTTAAGTCGGACCGTGCGATGTTCATTATTGACTACCCTCATTAGAAAGGCATTATTTTCCCCCTGAGCTCCAGTGCCCAAGACGATTATTTTATTGTCTGGCAGGTGGTGTATTTCATTTTCATGAATAATAGTCTGAGAATTGAATTTCATATAGCCAATTTGTTTAGCTATCTCGATGTTATCATTCATACTGCGGCCCTGGATATAAATACGGCGGCCAAATTTTTCCGCCAGAGTAAATATTTCTTGAATACGGCTAATTTGGGAAGCGAAAGTGCAGATAATGATACGTCCTTCAATTTTTTCAAAGAGCCGACTCATTTCATCGCCAATGCTGGATTCAGAAATCTGGTAGCCAGGATGAGTTGAATCCGTGGAATCAGACATTAATAGCAGAATACCTTGGCTGCCAAATTGGGCAATACGTTGAAGGTCAGCTGGTTTATCATTAACCGGAGAATAATCGATTTTAAAATCACCGGTATGCATGATGGTTCCTACGGGAGTATGAATAATGGGGGCAAAACAATCCGGGATAGAATGATTCATTCTTAGAAATTCAATATTAAAGTTTTTGCCTAATTGGATAGTTTTATTTTCTTCAATTATAGTAATGGCGGCTTTAGGGCACTGGGGCTGTTCTTTAATCTTTTTTTCTACCAGCCCAGCGGTTAGCCGACCCATAAACATGGGGGGATTTTTCAGTTTACCTAGTAAATGAGGAATAGCTCCAATATGGTCATAGTGTCCATGAGTAATAATAATACCCTTAATCCAATCTTCTTTACCCACTAAATAGTCAGTATTAGGAATAATGTAGTCAATTCCCAACATATCCTCCTCTGGAAATTGCAGACCCATGTCAATAATAATAATTTCTTGGTCATATTCCAGTAGAGTCATATTACGGCCGACTTCTTCTAAGCCACCAAGAACAATAACTTTGAGTTTCCCGCGTTCTGACTTTGTAGAATTAAGCGTTTGTTGATAGTAGTTAGTCCGCCTAGGTTTTCTAGATGGGCTATAAGATTTGCCAGTTTGACGGCTAGCATAATTTCTAGTTTGGTATTTAGTCATCATAATGATTGTGCCTTTATTTGGCCTAATTGAATAATAAAAGAGTTAATTTTAGTGCCCAAGAGAGGACTTGAACCTCCACGTTCTTACGAACACAACGACCTGAACGTTGCGCGTCTACCAATTCCGCCACTTGGGCTTAGTGAGTTTTTTGCCACTTTATTTTTGTCTTAATATACCATTCATTAATTTGATTAAATCGGTCAGCTGGTTCAATTATAACCTCCATAGCAAAACCTTTAATTTTTTTATTTTGGATATATAGATAGGTAGGATTATAGAGGAAGATAGCCGGTAAATCAGTAGCAATTTGTTGTTGCAAGGTCTGGGCTGCTTTCTTTTTAGCTTCTTCATCAATTGATGTTCTTAGAGTTTCTAGGCTTTTGTCTACTTGCTCATTACGATAATTACTTAAATTAAGACCATTGGGGCCGCTTTGAGTGGAGTGCCAAAAAGCAGCTAAATCATTTTCTGAGCCTAAATTTTGGCCATAAAGCAGGAGAGAATAATTTTTTCGGCGAATAATTTGATTATTAATATTTTCTGGATCAACGACATCTAGATAAGTTTTAATCCCAATTTTTTGCCATGCAAGGCCAATCTGTTGGGCTATAGCTAGATAGTCTGGCTCGTTGACTACTGTAAGATTAAAGGTAAGGTATTGATTATTTTTTTGTAACCATTGGCCTGGGCCTAAGTCAATGATGGTTTTAGCTTCATTTTGGTCACCTTGATTATTTTGTAATTTTTGCTGAGCGGCAGATACATCGTCAGTGGTGATAGTTTTTAAACTCCAGCCACTGTCAGTGAGAATTTTTTGGGCTTCGGTGGGGTTATAGCTAACCTCGGCTATGGTTTTATCATAGTATGGGTTATGGTTTAATATTGGCCCGGTGGCTAGATGCCCAATTAAGTTATTATTGTCTAGTAAAATTTTATTTTTGTCAATAGATAGGGCTAGAGCCCGCCGGATATTTTTATCTTTAAGAACTTTGTCCTCGCTATTAATGAAGATGGCTACTAGTTGAGAAGTACCTAGATATTTAAGGTCGTAGCGTCTAGTAGTTATTAAGTCTTCCGCAGTTTTTTGGGGCAAATAAGCTGCACCATCAATAGAGCCGTCACCTAAAGCAGCTGCTAATTCTTCATAATTATTATAAAATTTAAAAGTTAATTTAGGGATGTAGGGAAGTTGCCTAAAATAATAAGGATTGACAGTGAGTTCATAGGACTTTATATTACCGGCCTTATCTTTAGTTAGAGATTTAAATTGGTAAGGACCACTGCCGATTGGCTTAAGGTTCAGATCAGCCAAACTAGCACTGCTAGCTGGAATTTGCCCCCATAGTTCCCTAGGCATGATGCCAATAGTTAAGAGATCCAGGAAGGCATTATATGGTTGGCTTAAAGTAAACTTAATAGTTAAGTCGTCAACTTTGTTTATTTCTAATCCACTAAAAGAATTACGTAGCGGAGAGCCATAGGCCTGGTCCATAATGGCCGTATAAGTAAAAAGGACATCTTCGGCCGTTAAGTTTTGGCCATTACTCCATTTGACGTTATCTTTTATTTTAATTATATAAGTAAGATGATCAGGACTTACTTCATAACTCTCGGCCAAGTCATTAATAAGGTGGCCCTGAGCGTCACGAGTAAATAAGCTAGAATAAATTAGCCGGGCTAAATCGCGGTCAGTTTGGTTAAAGGTTAAATATAGCGGGTTGATATAGCGAGGTGTACCAATAAGACCTTCAACATAATATCCCCCATTTTGAGGGATTTTTTCACAGTGTTTTTGATAATAATTATATAAAAAGAAGCTTAAACTAGACAAAATGGCAATGAGACAAATTATGATAATAATTTTTTCTTTTTTAGATAAAAACTTTGGTAAATAATGCCATTGCCGGCGACCTGGTAGACGCCCCTTAGATAGACGAAAGATAATTTCTTGGTCAAGTACATGCTGACTAAGCGATTGGTCGCTGGTTTTATGATTTTTTGTCTTGTCGAATATTTTTTTGATAGACATGTTTTTAGCGGGCGTATTCAATGACTCTTAATTCTCTAATAACGTTAATTTTTATTTCACCCGGATACTTTAATTCTTGTTCAATCTGTTGAGCTATTTGTACTGCTAACTCATGAGCCGATAAATCACTAATTTCTTCTGGTTTAACAAAGACCCGAATTTCTCGGCCAGCCTGAATAGCATAAGCTCTATCTACGCCATTGAAGTTGCTAGCAATTTTTTCTAACTCTTCTAAGCGCTGAATATATTGGTCTAAGCTATCATTGCGCGCCCCTGGTCTAGACGATGAAATGGCGTCAGCTACTTGAACTATAACTGATATTAATCCTTGAGGATGGTCATCGTGGTGGGTTTCAATGGGGTCGATAATTTCTTGAGGTAAGTTGAATTTACGGGCAATATCACCACCAATTTGCGGATGGGTGCCTTTTACTTCATGGTCAACTGCCTTGCCAATATCATGTAATAGTCCAGCCTTTTTAGCTATAGTAACATCGGCCCCCAATTCTTCAGCTAATAGTCCAGCCAAATGAGCTACTTCGACGCTATGTTTTAGGGCATTTTGGCCATAACTAGTGCGATATTTTAGCCGTCCGATAATCTGGACCAATTTAGGGTCAAATCCGGTAATGCCTAATTCATAGAGAGCATCTTCGCCAGCCTTTTTAATATCTAGAGCTAGTTCTTCTTTAGCTCGTTCAATAGCATCTTCAATTTTGGTGGGATGAATACGCCCATCTTTAATTAAATAATCTAGGGCTCGTTTGGCGATCTGTCGTCTAATACCAGAAAACCCAGAAATGGTAATAGCATTAGGGGTATCATCCACGATGATTTCTACTCCAGTCAGTTGTTCAATGGTTTTAATATTACGGCCTTCACGTCCAATGATTCTGCCTTTCATTTCATCATTTGGGAGGTCCACCACTGTTGTAGTCATTTCCGCAGTAAAAGTAGAAGCTAGACGTTCCATGGCGGTAGCCATTAAATTTTTGGACTTTTCTTCAATTTGTTCACTAGCCTCCTCATTTAATTTATTAAGCCTAGACATGAGACTATCCGAAGCTTCTTTTTCTACTCTTTCTAATAGTAGTTTTTTAGCTTCTTCTGTATTTAACTTGGCAATTTCTTCTAATTTAACCAACTCCTCTTCTTTAAGTTGATTAATTTTTTCTTTGGTTGTTTCTACTTCGGCAATTTTGTCATAAAGCTCTTGTTGTTTGTCTTGCAATTCTAGAATTTTTTGAGAAAAAGCTGTTTCACGTTTTTCCAAGCGGTTTTGCCAGGCAGTAATTTCTTTACGGCGAGCTTCATTTTCTTGTTTGGCATCTTCAATGAGTTTTAGGGCTTTATCTTGTGCTTTAAGTAAGATATCCTTTTCTTTAGCCCTAGCTTCATTAATAATGTTTTCAGCTTTATGTTCAGCATTAGCTGCTCTTTTAATGGTTAGTTGGTGTTGTAGCCAATAGCCTAAAATTAGGCCGACGATGATAGCAACTAGCCCAATGATATAGTTCATAGGATAATAACGGCTTTGGTTAGAGCCAGCGGGAGAGCCTTAATGGTATTTAATTTGATAGAAAATAATATTTTATAAACGTAAAAAGAAGGAAGTAGTTCACTTCAGACTTAAGCGGCCAGAGCTGACAGAAACCAAAACTTAATTTAATATATAAATAAACTGATTTTAGCCTATCATGTTTAGGCACAAAAAGCAAGAGTGATATATTTAGCAATTTGGTAATAAAAATGATACAATATTAATAATATTAAATTCTAAAGTTTAATCATATCAAAATTTCTGTCATTATTCCTTGCTATAACGAGGCTGACTCTATCGGCAATGTCTTAAAGAGATTACCAGCTAATGTTGAGGCAATAGTTATAGATAATAATTCTACAGATGGTACAGCTAAAATTGCTCGTCAGCTTGGCGCTAAAGTTTATCGGGAGACTACTCAGGGTTATGGCGCTGCCATAAGGCGTGGATTCAAAGAAGCTCATGGAGATATCTTAGTAGTTCTTGATGGTGATGGTCAGTATCCGGCTGAAGCCATACCGGATTTAGTAAATGCCTTGGAACAAGAAAAATTAGATTTTATTTCAGCGGCTCGTTTTCCTCTTCAAGATAAAACAGTCATGCCTTTTATTAGACGTTTTGGCAACTGGTGTTTTAATCGCGCCGTGCGAGTTATCTGTGGTTTAAAGCTGAAAGATTCTCAGTCAGGGATGTGGGTTTTTCGACGTTCTGTTTTAGAGAAAATAAATCCTCAGCATAATAATATGCCTTTTTCTGAAGAGATTAAAATTTTAGCCGCTAAAAATAAGGATATTGCTTTTGCCGAAAAACCAATTCCCTATGCTGCCCGTACTGGTAACTCTAAGCTTGTTCCCTGGAAACATGGCTGGATGAATTTGAAGTTTTTATTTCAATTACGTGGCCGTTTAGAAGATAAAGGTCCAGACTGGCTGACTATTGGAGGGTTAGCTATTGTTTTGTTGATTTATATTTTGCTATCTCTTTATAAAATTAATACACCTTTTATTCATGTGACTGATGATGTAGCAGGCGCTAATGGTGTGGCGGCTATTAATCTTAATCATTATGGCTGGTTTAATTTAAAATTTGGTTTTTTTGACCGGTGGGGGGCTGTTGGGCTACCCTATACTCATCATCCTCAGTTTTTTCTTTTGCCGACCACAGTTTTTTATGCCATTTTTGGAGTAAGTGAAGCAACTACCCGTTTGGGGTTACTATTTTGCATGATTGTAGGCCTGACACTTTTTTATTTTGCCTTATTTAAGATTTCTCATCGCCGTTCCTTTACCTTTTTAACTACTTTAATTTTCGCTCTTTTGCCCGGCATGATTTATTATGGCCGCAGCTTTGAACTGACCGTCTTTACTATCCCCACCGCCTTGATCTCTTTTTCTTTATTAGTGTTTTATGCTCGGGGTAACCCTAAACGACGTTCTCTTTATTTCATTTTGTTTTGGCTATCAGTGGTCGTAGGCGGCTTATTTGCTTGGTTTTATTATCTGTTTGCCGCGGCTTTATGGGTATTTATTCTACTCTTTCGCGCTGGTCGGAAGATTCCGGCTCGCAAGTATTTGTTAATTTTCATTCCTATTACCCTTGTTGGGCTATTTGCCTTTAATCTTCTCCATTTCTATATTTTAAAGGGGCCTAGCTTTTTAACTGATTTAAGGGGTGCTTATGGTATTCGTACCGATAGTAGTATCCCCTTCTCTAATTGGCTTAAGACTATTGTCGTTGATCGAGGAGAGTTAAATTATACCTGGCTCTTTTTAATAACTGCCGGCTTAGGTCTTATTTGGTTTTTGGTGGATTATTTTTCGCGTCATATCCCAGAAGATTTTGGCTGGCTTTTTGTTTGGCTTATAGCGCCGCTAGCTGTTGCTTGGCGTTTTTATCAATGGATAACTCATCCTTTTGGGGTCATTGTCTTTGCTCCGGCAGTAGCAATTTTTTCGGCTTATTTACTTTATCGGTTGTATCAACTTATACGCCCTCTTGGCCTTGTGGTGGCCGGGGTAGTTATTATAGTGGGTGCTTATCTTTCCTGGCAAAATTTAAACTTTTTTTATAACCAGTTTATTATTTTAGGTGATCGGGACATTAAACTATTAAAAGAATTAGCACCAACCATTGATGATGGTCAGCTTTGTTTGGGTGATAATCAATTTGGTCTAGGCTATAATGGTATAGTAGAGTGGTATTTGAGAAAAAGATTAGGCGATGACCCACAAGCCTGCTCATTGGCACTTCTTTTTCGAGTTGGTGTTACTCAAGATTTTGTTGATCAGCAGACAACTTATTATTCGGCTGCCGGCTTTAACGCCGTTAGAACCTGTGGCGATTTCTGGTGTCTTTTAGAAAAGACCCCACATAGTAAAATTATTCAATAAAATTGTGAACGGCTATTAACGAGTGATGATTTTATCAATTAAGCCGTAATTTTTAGCTTCAAGGGGTGTTAGATAATGATCACGTTCCGTATCTTTTTCAATGGTTTTTATTTCTTGCCCTGTGTGTTGAGCTAGCAATTTGTTTAGTTTTTCTTTAATTTTTAGTATATGCTCGGAGCGGATTTTGATATCTGTTGCTTGTCCCTCAAAACCGCCCATAACTTGATGAATCATTATCTCGCTATTAGGTAAAGCTAAGCGTTTTCCCGGAGTGCCAGCCGCTAAAAGCACTGCTCCCATGGAAGCTGCCATGCCCACACAGATGGTGCTGACATCGGCTTTAATAAATTGCATAGTGTCATAAATAGCCAGGCCAGCCGTAACTGAACCTCCTGGAGTATTGATGTAAAACTTTATGTCTTTATTGCTATTTTCAGCATCTAAGAATAGCAATTGAGCAATAATTAGATTAGCAATATGGTCATCAATAGGTTCACCCAGAAAAACTATCCTATCTTTTAATAAACGTGAATAAATATCGTAGGCTCGCTCTATTTGGCCATCTTTTTCGATAACTGTAGGAATTAATGTCATATATTTGAATTATTATTAAGGGTGAAATTTATATAACACAAATTAGGTAAATAGTAAAGATAATCATTTTTGACTTTTATCATTGGCTATATTTTTACGATTTTTTCCGTGAAAATTTTGGTAAACTTGCCTTAATTGCTGATCAGTTACATGGGTATAGACCTGAGTAGTAGTAATAGAAGCATGTCCTAATAATTGTTGGACACTGCGGATGTCGGCTCCATTAATTAAGAGGTCGGTGGCAAAGCTATGGCGGAGAGTATGTGGGGTTATTTGCTTAGTAATGCCGGCGGCTAAAGCATATTTTTCTACTAGCCGTTCAATGGACCGTGGCGTTAAACCATACTGAGAACTAGATGCTTGATTAATTTTACCATGGCTAATAAATAAAAATGGTTCAGTGTCTTGTCGTGCTTCTAAATATTTTTTAAGAGCTGACTTAGCCTCTTCAGATAAAAAAACTAAACGTAGTTTATTACCCTTACCTCTTACGGTAAATTCAGATTTTTTAAGGTTAATATCATTAATTTTTAGTCTAGCTAGTTCACTTACTCTAAGGCCAGTAGAAAAAAGTAATTCTAGAATGGCTCGATCTCGTAATTTGATTAAAGTATTTGGTTGTTTGGCAGTCATTGGTGCTTGTAATAAAGCAGCTAAGTCATAGCCCTCTAAAAAACTTACCTGCCGTGGTTCTTGTTTGGCTAGCTCAATTTTATTAGAATCTAGACTTTCAATGTTGTTTTTACTAAGATATTTTAAGAATTGCCGCAGGGCAATAAGATGATAATTTTGGGTATTCTTTTTGAGATTTTCATCTTGGCGATTGTTTAGTCTATTAAGATATAAACGATAGCGGTGGATTAATTCTTGGTTGATTTGACTGACATTATGTATCCCTTGATTTTTAGCAAAGTTAGCAAATCGAGCTAAATAAAAACGATAGCTAATAAGGGTATTATTGCTTAATCCCCGATCTACTTCTAAATATTCTAAAAATTTATTGATATCATCTTGGATCATTACTATATTATACGACATCTTGATTTTATTTTTCAATAATGTTATAACAGAAAAAGCTCAAAGTGGGCTCTTTATTTTTACTCCCCATGGAATAGGGAATAATCCTTATCTCTGCTGGGAACATATAATTATGCTAGATAAACAGACAAAACAAGAAATTGTTCAAAAATTTCGTCAACACGAAGGCGATTCTGGGTCAACTCAGGTCCAGATTGCTATTTTAACTGAAGAAATTAAGGAGTTGACCGAACACCTAAAGAAACATCGCCACGATTTTTCATCACGGCGGGGTTTACTGCGTAAGGTTGGTGAACGTCGTCGTCTTTTAAAGTATCTACAGAAAGAAGATGAAGCGGCGTTTTTAGAATTAGCTAGCCGGCTTAACTTAAGGATTGCTAAGAGAATGGCTGCTGAGGAGGAAGAACGTAAGCGTTTGGAGGCAGAATTAATATCTAAAGGGAATTTAGATGCAGCTGAAGAAGATATTGAAGAGCCGGATATTGAGGCTGGGGCAGAGGAATAATATGGTAAAACATCCAGAGCAAAGAGTTGGTGTTTTAGTAGATGTAGCTAATCTTTACCATTCGGCCCGTAATCTTTACGGGAAAAAGGTTAATTTTCATAAAGTTTTAACTGAAGTAGTTGGTGAACGTAAATTGATTCGGGCGGTTGCCTATGTTATTCGTAGTGATAACAATGACGAAATGGCTTTTTTTGAAGCTTTAAGTCAACAAGGTTTTGAGGTGGTGATGAAAGATTTACAAGTTTTTCCTGGCGGAGTTAAAAAAGGAGATTGGGATGTGGGAATTAGTATAGATGCTATTAAATTATCTCACAAATTAGATGTTATCGTCCTGGTTAGTGGTGATGGTGATTATGCTCCTTTAGTTAATTATATTCAGAGCACTACTGGCTGTTTAGTAGAAGTCGCTGGTTTCCGGCAAACCACTTCTGCTAAATTATTAGAAATTGCTGATGATTTTATTAATCTAAGTAGTCATCAATTTTTAATTAATCATTAATTATATCGTTCTGACCGACAGACAGAGAGCACTATGGCTATCATAGTTCTTTAGTTTGTCGGGCAGGGCGTTCCAAAGTTATGGAATCAACAGAGATTGTAGTTAGCCGCGATTGGCATGGTCGGCAGCTAACTATTAAAACTGGTCGTTTAGCCCGTCAGGCTGACGCGGCCGTGACCGTGCAATATGGCGATACAGTAGTTTTAGCTACCGTTGTAGAAGCTAAAGAGGCGCGAGAAGACGGTGATTTTTTTCCTTTAATGGTGGATTTTGAAGAAAGGCTATATGCCGCTGGTATCATTAAAGGTTCCCGGTGGGTTAAACGAGAAGGTCGTCCGACCGATGAAGCTATTCTTAATGGTCGAATGGTTGACCGGGCTATTAGGCCTTTATTTGATGAATCCTCACGACGTGATGTTCAGGTAATTTTGACAGTTTTATCTGTAGATCAGACCAATGACTATGATATTGTTGCTTTAATTGCTGCTTCAGCTGCTTTAAGAATTTCAGGCATTAATTGGCAGGGACCCATTGGCGGAGTTAGGGTTAGCCGGATTAATGGAGAATTGGTTTATAACCCTACTTATAAAGAACGGGAGCAAAGTGACCTTGATTTAATTGTCGCTGGTACTAGGGAGCGGGTGATTATGATTGAGGCGGGAGCGCAAGAAGTACCAGAAGAGGAAATGATCAAAGCCATTTTAGCTGGAGAGCAGGCTCTTCAAGGTTCTATTGATTTAATTGAAGAGCTTTATCATCGGGTTGGACCAAGAGAAAGAAAGCAGGAGAAACCTATTCGTCTTTCGGCTGAGGAATTACAGGCTCAGGAGCTTCGTGAAAAAGCACAAAAAATGGCGGAAGATTGGTTAGCCCATAATGCTGAGCCTATTTTATTTGATAAAATTTATTATACTAAAGGTCAACGAAAATTGGCCGTGGACACTATTAAAGATAAATTAGACGAATATTTATTTAGCCAGAACATAGAAAAAAATTTACGGCAGGCACTTATTAGTCAAATTGTTGATCCTTATATTGAGGTTATTGTTAGTAAAAATATTTTAGAGGCTGACCGGCGAGTAGATGGTCGGGCGTTAGATGAAATTCGTCCGATGTTGGCTGATGTTAGTATCTTGCCCCGTAATCATGGGGTGGGTCTCTTTTCGAGAGGAGAAACTCAAGTAATGTCCATTGTTACACTGGGCTCACCTAGTGATGAGCAGTCTTTAGAGGGCTTAGAGGGGGTATCTACTAAGAGATATATCCATCATTATAATTTTGCTCCTTATTGTACTGGTGAGGCTAAGCCGATTAAAGTTGCTGGCCGTCGGGAGATTGGGCATGGAGCTTTAGCTGAGAAGGCCTTAGTGCCAGTTTTACCAAGTAAAGAAGAGTTTCCTTATACTATTAGAGTAGTAAGTGAGACTTTAAGCTCTAATGGTTCGTCATCTATGGGTGCAACTTGTGCCTCATCTTTATCTTTAATGGATGCAGGAGTGCCTATTAAACGGCCGGTAGCTGGAATAGCTATAGGACTAGCTTCCAATCAAGATATGAGCCAGTGGAAGGTTATTACTGATTTACAGGACCTAGAAGATGGTGTAGGAGGTATGGATTTTAAGATTACCGGTACTTCCGAAGGAATTACCGCTATTCAGCTTGATACTAAAACCTGTGGGCTTAATGAAGAAATTATTCGTACAGCCATTAATCAAGGGCGTAAGGCTCGTCTGCAGGTGTTAGAAGTTATGAAACAGGCGATTGCTGAGCCAAGAGCCGAGTTATCTCCGTATGCTCCAAAGATTGTCACTTTTTTTATTGACCCCGATAAGATTCGTGATGTTATTGGATCCGGCGGTAAGATTATAAATGAAATTATTGCCGCCTGTGATGTGACTATTGATATTGAACAAACTGGCCAGGTTACAGTGTGTGGTAATAATAAAGATAAATTAGATCTAGCAGTGCAATGGATTAAAAATATTGCCCATAAATTTGCCGTGGGTGAAGAATTTGTCGGTGAAGTTGTTCGTTTGTTAGATTTTGGCGCCTTTATTGAATTATTGCCCAATCATGATGGAATGGTACATGCTAGTGAGCTAGCTCCATTTTATGTCAGTAAGCCATCTGATATGCTTAATATTGGTGACAGAGTTAGTGTTAGAATAAAAGATATTGATGATCAAGGACGGATTAATTTGACCATGAAGGATTTACCGGCTAATGAGGCCATTTGGGAGCGCTATAAGGCAAAAGGGTTACCAGCTGATAGGTCTCTTGGTTCATCCAGGCGACGGCCGACTAGTCCACGGCATGGGGATAACTTTCGACGTAGGAGTTATCGTCAGTAATGAATATTACTTGATTTCATTAGAGAAAAAGAGAGTTTAGTTCTTTTTTAGGGCATCATCTTTTGAAGGTTAAATAAAAATGCTATGATAATGATGGTCAAACTATTTGCCTTTTAACCGCCCTATTTTAGTTCTTAATAGAGCTAACATGTCTATCTATCCCATCCCGGCGAAATTGCCGGATGCGGCTAATTGGCTAAAGTTTGATCTAGCTAAATTTAGCAATAGCGAGCTGTTAGCCTTTATTATTAGCCAAAATCAAGAAATCAAATCCTCTATTGCTTTAGCCCAGAGAGTACTTAAAAAAATCCCGGCGCCTTGTTTAGTGAGAGCGAGTTTTGAAGAATTGGTGAAGGCCGGTTTAAATAGTGAGCAGGCTAATAATGTTTTAGCAGCTGTAGAAATGACTAGACGTTTTTGTCGCCAGAGACTAAAAAATATTTACTATAGTGACGAAGTTATTTACCAAGAGTTTAAATATTTGCGGTGTTGTACCCAAGAACGGTTGGTAGTTGGTTATTTAGATCATCGTTGTCATGAGCTGAGACGTAAATCTTTTCTCTTTTCTCAGATGCGTCAGCCCGACTTTAGTCCTTGTGAAATTTTTAACCCAATTTTGAAATTGCCAGCCCAGCAATTAATTACTGCTAGTAATCATTTGTCCGGCGGGGCTGAACCCAATGAGGTGGATTTAATTTTATTTAATAAGTTATTAAAAATTTGTGAGGCCTTTGGTTTAGAGATGTTAGATAATGTTATTTTTAGCCGTTGTAGTTTTTATAGTTTTCGGAAAGCTGGCCGTTTAAAGACATCAACCGGTTGATAATAAGGAGGGGAGAAAGCCGCCGATGTAAATCGGCGGCTTTTTATTTCTAATTGCCAAAACTAGTTTCCAATGGTAGACTATCTTTATTAAAGATAATTTTATGTCAGATATCGATTTAGATTCATTAGTAAGCTTATGTAAACGTCGGGGGTTTATTTATCAATCGTCGGAGATTTATGGAGGCTTAGCGGCGGTTTATGACTATGGCCCCTATGGCGTTGAGTTAGCTAATAATATTAAGCAATTATGGTGGAAAGATTTAGTTTACGGCCATGATAATATTGTTGGTCTAGATAGTGCTATTTTTATGCATCCCAAGGTTTGGCGGGCTAGTGGCCATATAGCTAATTTTTCTGATCCCTTAGTGGAGTGTCGTCATTGCCATAGCCGTTTTCGGGCTGATGAGCTTTTGGCTCAAGCCGGGGTTAAAGCCAATGAAACTATGTCCGAGAACGAGTTTAATCAATTATTTGATGACTATCGTCATTTAGTTGTTTGCCCTGATTGTGGTCAGCAAAATTTTACTGCAGTACGCCGTTTTAATTTATTGGTTGAGTCTAATCTTGGTGATTTTACCGGTTCTGGAGCCGAGCCAGTTTATTTGCGAGGTGAAACTTGTCAGGGTATTTATGTAAATTATAAAAATATCATGGATAGTACTAGGCTTCAATTGCCTTTTGGCATAGCTCAAATTGGTAAAGCTTTTCGTAACGAAATTACCGCTCGGCAATTTATTTTCCGTACCAGAGAATTTGAACAGATGGAACTCCAATATTTTGTTAAGCCAACCGAAGACCTGGAAGAATTTAACCAATGGAAAGAACAGCGGTGGAATTATTATATCAATAACTTAGGTATTAGTACCAACAATTTACAGTGGCATAAGCATGAGAAATTAGCCTTTTATGCTAAAGCTGCTTTTGATATTGAATATAAATTTCCTTTTGGTTTTCAAGAAATTGAAGGTATCCATGCGCGGGGTGATTATGACTTAAGTCAGCATCAGAAATATTCAGGTGTTAAATTGGATTATTACGACCCAATATCTCATGAGACTTTTATTCCTCATATTGTAGAGGCTTCTTCGGGGGTAGGGCGGGTATTCTTGATGCTTTTGGCCGAGGCTTATGGAGAAGAAAATTTACCTGATGGCAGTAAAAGAATAGTATTACATTTAAAACCAGCACTTGCTCCAATTAAAGTAGCTGTTTTTCCGCTTTTACGTAATCGTCCTGAACTAGTCGCTAAAGCTAGGGAGATTTTTGATCAACTAAAAGTGCATTGGCGCTGTGAGTTTGATGATAATGGTAATATTGGTAAACGCTATCGGCGGCAGGATGAAATTGGCACTCCCTACTCTGTCACCATAGATTTTGATACTTTAGCTAATAATGTAGTGACCGTTCGAGATCGTGATTCGATGAAGCAGGAGAGTATTAATGTTAATGAGCTTATAGCTTATTTATCTTCAAAATTGAATTAATAATATGTGGCAAAGACAATTTAATGATAATTTTCCTTTAGTTCTTAAAGTGCCACTAGATAATTGTCAGACTTTTACTATTTTAGTAATTGTGGCTACCGGGTCAAAATTTGAGACCGCTCAAGAGAAAGGAGTATCACATTTTTTAGAGCATATGTTTTTTAAGGGTACAACTAAGCGACCCACCACTCTAGCTATATCCAGTGAGCTTGATGCTATTGGCGGAGAATATAATGCTTTTACTAGTAAAGAATCTACTGCTTTTTATGTTAAGTGTGTAGCCAACCAAGCCGAGGTGGCTCTTGATGTCTTAAGTGATATGTTATTAAATTCTTTATTTGCATCCGAAGAAATAGATAAAGAACGAGGAGTTATCATTGAGGAAATTAATATGTATGAAGACAACCCATTAATGCACTTAAGTGATGTATTTGAGCGAGTTCTTTATGGTGATACCCCTGCGGGTTGGGATACTGCTGGCTCTAAGGAGACAGTGAATTCCTTAAAGCGAGAAAACCTAATAGATTATTGGCAGACTCATTATGGCCATTCTCGTGCTATTATTTGTTTAGCCGGTAATCTGCCCCATGATGTTGATACTCTAGTGAATAAATATTTTAGTCAATGGCCTACTATATTTAATTTTAGAGATAAACTACCTGTTATAAACCAACAAACGGAGCCTCAATTATTGGTAGAAAATAAAACCACTGACCAAGTGCATCTAGCCCTAGGTGTCCCAGCTTTTCCTTATGGCCATCCGGCAGAACTACCTACTAAGTTATTAGCTGCTATTTTAGGGGGCACAATGAGCTCTAGATTATTTTTAGAGATTCGAGAGCGTAGAGGTCTAGCCTATTATGTCCGCACTGAGGCAGAGACTTATACAGATAGTGGTTATTTAGTAACTGAAGCTGGAGTCAAAAAAGAATCTTTACCTTTAGCTATTTCCATGATTCTTCAGGAATATAAAAAATTGACCACTGAATTAGTAGAAGAAGGTGAGCTAAACCGAGTAAAGAAATTTTTGAGCGGTCGGCTAATACTGGGACTGGAAGGCTCAGATGACTTAGCAAGGTGGTATGGTTATCAACAGGCTTTAAGGTTGGGGCAGGGTAAAAACCAGGCCACTCTGGATACACCCCAAGACTATCTTACTAAATTAAATTCAGTCAGTGCAACGGACATTCGAGAAGTAGCCAGACAGATTTTTGTGGATAAAGGTCTTAACCTAGCTATTATTGGGCCAGTAGCTAACCAGAATAAATTAGTTTCTTTATTGACCCTAGATTAGTATGACCCAGCTTGATGACTATTTGGCTAATTTAAACCAGGAGCAGCGACGGGCGGTAGAACATGGCACAGGACCGCTCCTTATTGTTGCTGGTGCGGGCACTGGTAAAACTACCGTGCTAGTTAATCGGTTGCTTTATTTAATTATGTCAGGGCAAGCTAAACCAGAAGAAATCTTACTGACTACTTTTACCGATAAAGCTGCTGGAGAAATGGAAGAGAGGGCAGATAGGCTCCTGCCTTATGGTTATACAGATTTATGGATTCAGACTTTCCATAGTTTTGGTGAACGTCTTCTACGGCAACATGGTTTAGATATTGGTCTTCCTATTAATTTTAAATTGCTTAATGAAACTTCCCAGTGGGTTTTACTGCGTCAAAATTTAGATCGCCTGATGCTTAATTATTACCGGCCGCTGGGCAATGAGACTAAGTTTCTAACTGACCTCGTGAAGCATTTTAGTCATCTTAAAGATGAAGATATTTCGCCCCAGCAGTATTTAGATTATGTTGAGTCTCTAGATTTAAGTGATATGAATGAACCAGCTAAGCTGGAGGTTACTAGACTTAGGGAATTGGCCGAGGCTTATGCTACATATAATCAACTGCTTTTAGATAATTCTTGCCTTGACTTTGGTGATTTGATTGTTTATACGCTAAAGCTTTTTCGGGAACGACCTAATATTTTAGAACAATATCGACAGCAGTTTAAGTTTATTTTAGTTGATGAATTTCAAGATACTAATTGGGCTCAATATGAGCTTTTGAAATTATTGGCTGCGCCAGCTAATAATTTAACAGTGGTGGGCGATGATGATCAAAGTATTTATAAATTTCGCGGAGCCTCCTTAGCTAATATTTTAAAATTTAAAGATGATTTTCCTGAGGCCCGAGAAATTGTCCTAACCGCTAATTATCGGTCAGGACAGGCTATTTTGGATCAAGCCTATCGTTCTATTCAGTATAATAATCCTGACCGTTTGGAGGTTAAATTATCGCTAAACAAAAAATTAGTAGCGGTGGGTACACTTGAGTCCTCGGTCGAGGTGTGGCCATTTCATACCGAGTCAGAAGAGGTAGTAGCAATTGCTGATTATATTAAAGAAGAACATCAAACTAGCGACGAGGTCCAATGGTCTGATTTTGCTATTTTAATTCGTTCCAATCGTGATGCTGATAAATTTATTAATGAACTGATGAGACGTCAAATTCCTTGTCAGTTTATGTCCATGCGGGGGCTATATTATAAGCCAATTATTTTAGATTGTTTGGCCTATTTTAAGCTCTTAGATAATTATCATGAATCCACGGCTCTCTATCGGGTGTTAAATTCACCACCTTTTGCTTTACCTGCCGTTGATTTAATAGAACTTACTGCCCTAGCTCATAGGAAATCTTGGTCGCTATTTGAGGCGATGAAGCATAATGATTTGGCTTTTAAAATTAGTCCTGCTGGCCGAGAAATTATGGCTAAACTTTTACGTCTTATTGATGAGCAATCATTGATGGTGGCCAAAGAAGCACCGAGTCGTCTATTTATTGATTTTGTGTATAAATCTGGTCTATTATCTGGTCTTGATCCAGACAAAGATTGGCAGATTTTTCACTATTTAAATCAATTTTATCGTAAAATAAAAGATTTTGAAAATGGTGGTCAGGATTTACGGTTAAAAGATTTTATTACTTTAATTAATTTGGAACTAGAGGCGGGCGAAACTGGCAGCTTAAATTTACCGCTAGAAGATGAGGATGTGGTTAAAATCATGACCATTCACTCAGCCAAGGGACTAGAATTTAGGCATGTCATTTTACCTGATTTAGTGGATAAAAAATTTCCTACCATAAAACAAGGAGACAGTTTACCTATCCCCGCTGCTCTTATTGCTGAGCCAGTTGGTACTAGTGATATGCATTTAGCCGAAGAGCGGCGTCTATTTTATGTGGCCATGACTAGAGCTAAAGAAAAACTTATTTTAGCTTACGCTCGTGACTATGGCGGAGCGAGAGACCGTCAGCCGTCTATTTTTTTGCGAGAACTAGATTTAACTAACAACATCACTGAACGTCAACTAGATTCTACCCGAGTGTTTGAGCTAGTTCGTGAAGTCGAGGCACTCTCCAAGCCAACCACAGAGTTAGTCAAGACCGAGCAACCATTGCCAGGTAATAAATTTTCTTTTAGCCAGTTCGAGGGCTATAGTAATTGCCCTTTGCAATATAAATTTAATTTTCTTTTAAAAGTACCGGTTCCCGAGAAAGCTAATACAATTTATGGCCGATTGATGCACCGCTCTCTTTATGAGATATTTTTACCTTGCCTTAAATCTTCTGGAGGGATTGACCTTTTTGGACAGAGAGCTACCCCTGAGTATTTAGATTGGCCGGATTGGCTTGATATTTATAAAAGAAATTGGGTTGATGAGGGTTATAATTCAGCCGAAGAACGGGATCAATACCGTAAACTTGGTGAGCAGAGCCTGCGTTTAATTTGGCAGAAAGTTCAAGATGAGGGCTGGCCTAAAGTACTTGGGCTAGAGAAACAATTTACTTGGAAAGGAGAAGGTTTTATTTTAAAAGGCACCATTGATCGTATTGATCAGCTACCCGATGGCACAGTAGAGATCATCGATTACAAAACAGGCCAGCCTAAAGAGAGCCTAGATTATAAAACAAAACGACAGTTAATACTTTATAAGGTGGCAGTAGAAGAAGTATTTAACTGGCCGGTGGGAAAATTAACTTTTTGTTATCTTAATAATGGTAGTTTTGTAAGTTTTGAGGCTAAAGCTAAGGATGTAGACAAAGTTCAACATGAAGTAGCCGAAACTATTAAAGCCATCAAACAAGGATTATTTCCCGCCAGACCTAGTCAATTATGTAGTTATTGTGATTTTAGGTCCATTTGCCAATTTCGTCAGGTTTAATTTTACTGATTAAATCAGTCTTATAGCTTTGACAGACGGCTTTATTTTTGCTAAATTGTACTTAGCCCGGTGACGGGTTTCCTTATAATTATACCTATTTTTTATGATTATAAATTGGTTAGGACAATCTTGCTTTAAGTTCCAAGATAAAATTAATGGTCAAGAAATAGCTTTAGTCATTGATCCTTTTGATCCTAATTATACTGGTTTAAAGTTACCAAATAATCTATCAGCTAATATTGTCGCCATTACTCATGGACATCATGATCATAATTTTATTCAGGGTGTTCAGGGCTGGTCGTATATAATAGATACTGCAGGAGAGTACGAGATTGGCGGAGTATGTATCGATGCTATTGATAGCTATCATGATGCTCAGAAAGGTAAAGAACGGGGTCATAATTTGATTTTTAGATTAGAGTTTAGTGATTTAACGATCACTCATCTTGGTGACTTGGGGCATTTATTGGGACCAGACCAGTTAGAAAGAATATCTGGTACTGATATTTTGATTGTTCCTGTTGGTGGTCATTATACAATTGACGGCAAGCAAGCGGTAGAAGTTATAAATCAAGTTGACCCTAAAATGGTTATTCCTATGCATTATCAACTACCAGGTTTAAAGTTTGAACTGGATAGTCTAGAAAATTTTATTAAGACCATTGGTTTATCACCAACCAATGAGTCAAGATTGAAGATTAGCCGCCGCGATTTGGATAACGAGAATCTTCAATTAGTGGTTTTATCACCATCAGTTTAAATAAATCAATGAAAAAAATAAACAGCTCAAAAAATGCTAGATTTAATCCTCGTGACTGGAAACCAGAAACGCGATACTTAATATTATGGTTGGGGGTGACTATAATCATGTTAATTTTGTTAATTTTTTGGTTTTATGGTTTACGCTCTTCTTTAATAATGAGTAATAATGAGTCTAATGCCCGCCCCCTACTAAATATTTCACAAATTCAGTCTGACTTAAGTAGTGGGATAGAAGAAGTTAAAAGTAGCACTCAGGCTCTTAAAAAGATTAATACTTCCACGCAAGATTTAACCCCCGAGGAGAAATTATTAGAAGAACAAAACAAAATTAAATTAAATGAATTACGTCAGAAATTAGAGCAATTACCTGATAAATAATAAAATATTATGACTGTTAAAAAATCATCAGTTGTGGTAGATAACTCGGCTGATAATAAATTAAATGAGGTAAAAAAATTGAAGGAAGAAACAGGTTCAGCTGTACCTTCTGGTTCTATTTTAGTGCAGCCCATAGTAGATGAAATGCGTCAGTCTTATCTTGATTACGCCATGAGCGTGATTGTGTCACGAGCCTTGCCGGATGTCCGAGATGGCTTGAAGCCAGTCCATCGTCGTATTTTATATGCCATGTGGTTGTTAGGCTTACATTCTGGCGGTAAATTTCGTAAGTCAGCAACTGTGGTTGGCGAAGTTTTAGGTAAATATCATCCTCATGGCGATAGTGCGGTTTATGATGCTATGGCGCGTTTGGCTCAGGATTTTGCTATGCGTTATCCTTTAGTGAAAGGGCAGGGTAATTTTGGTTCAGTGGATGGTGATCGACCGGCAGCGATGCGTTATACTGAAGCTAAATTAGCGGCTATTGCCGAGGAAATGTTAATTGATTTAGATAAAGATACAGTAGAGATGATTCCTAATTTTGATGGCTCACTGACAGAGCCTCAAGTATTACCAGCTAAAATTCCTAATTTGTTGCTTAATGGTTGTATGGGTATTGCTGTAGGGATGGCTACCAATATTCCACCTCATAATTTACGAGAAGTAGCAGCAGCTATTGAAAAGTTGATTGACCATCCTGAAGCTACCATTGAAGAATTAATGGAGTGCATCAAGGGGCCAGATTTTCCTACAGGTGGTTTTATCTATAATCATGAAGATATTTTACGAGCTTATACTACTGGTAAAGGTGGCATTGTAATGCGTGGACGAGCTGAAATTGTTGAGAATAGTGCTGGTAATTTTCAGATAGTTATTAGTGAAATTCCCTATCAGGTAAATAAAGCTGTTTTAGTAGAAAGAATTGCTGATTTAATTAAAGATAAAAAGATTGAGGGCGTTAAAGATTTACGGGATGAGTCAGATAAAGAAGGTATCCGAATAGTTCTTGATTTAAAACGGGATAGTTATCCTAAAAAAATTCTTAATGCTTTATATAAACAGACACCTCTTCAGGAAACTTTTCATGTTAACATGTTGGCCTTAGTTAATGGTCTTCAGCCACGCATTTTAAATTTAAAAACCATTTTAGAGGAGTTTGTAAAACATCGCCAGGAAATTATTCGCCGGCGTACTACCTATGATTTAATTAAGGCTAAAGAAAGGGCTCATATCTTAGAAGGTCTTATGATGGCTTTAGCGCGGATTGATGAAGTTATTGCAATGATTAAAGCCTCTAAGGACAAGGACCGGGCTAGGGTGAATTTAATGAAACACTTTAAATTATCGGAAAAGCAGGCAGTTGCCATTTTAGAGATGAAGCTTCAAACTTTAGCTAACTTAGAGCAATTAAAGATAGAAACAGAGTTAAAAGAAAAACATAAAGCCATTGCTGATTTAGAACAGATTCTTTCTTCTGAGTCTTTAGTGTCAAATATTATTAAACAAGAATGTCGGGATATGGCCGAGAAATATGGTGATAATCGTCGAACTACTATAATGAATCAAGATATTAAGGATTTTAGGGCGGAAGATTTAATTCCCAATGAAGAAGTGGTAGTTATTATGACCCGAGATGGCTATATTAAACGTTTGCCTGGTAATACTTTTAAGGTTCAGGGCCGAGGCGGTAAAGGTGTACTAGGATTAACTACTAAGGAGGCAGATGCGGTACAATTTTTATTTACAACCATGGCTCATGGAGACTTGTTGTTTTTTACGAGCCGGGGACGAATGTTTGAACTTAAAGCTTATGAGTTGCCACTAGCTTCACGGACAGCTAAGGGTCAGGCCATTGTTAATTTTTTACAATTAGCTAGTGATGAGAGAATTACAGCTATTCTGCCTTTAGATAAAATGGGAGATAAAGAGTATTTGTTTTTTGCTACTCGTCAGGGGTTAGTAAAAAGGGTTAGTGTTGATGCTTTTGCCAATATACGGCGTACTGGTTTACTAGCTATTAAACTAAAGCCAGATGACCAATTAATTTGGGTCAAATCAACTAGCGGTAGCGATCAGATTCAGATGATAACTGCTCTAGGCCAAGCTATTCGTTTTAAGGAAACAGATGTTCGTGACATGGGGCGCGGAGCAAGTGGAGTTATTGGAATGCGGTTGAGGAAAGGAGATCATATTATTGGTATGGGGGTTATTAACACTGATCCAGAAAAAATAAAAGACTATCAAATATTATCAGTTACAGCTCATGGTTATGGTAAAAGAACTAATTTATCTCAATATAAAATTCAGAATCGTGGGGGCCTTGGTATCAAGACAGCCAAGATAACTGATGAAACAGGAGAAATAGTCAATGCTTTCGTAGTTGATAAAAAGGTTATGGCTAATAAAGATTTAATAGTAATGTCGATGAATGGTCAGGTAATTCGTATTCCATTTGCCTCAGTTAAGGAATCAGGTCGTGATACTCGGGGGGTTCATCTAATGCGCTTTAAGGAGGGGGGTGACCAGGTAGTTGGTGTTACTTGGCTTTAACTTTTATATTTTTTATAGTATTATATTATTAATTCTTTAAATCTTTAAATTATTTTTATGAAGAAACTATTGTTAATTAGTTTGGCCATGGTTTTAGTGCTTACTGGTTGCTCGGCTCGGCCGAAGACCTTAAAACCAGATGAAGCCAAAGAAAAGGCAGAAACCTTTATTAATGCTGTCTTAATGGCTCCTGGAAGTCAGGCTATAGTTAAGGAAATTGAGAAGATGGACGGATTTTATAAAATGCAAGTTGATGTAGGCAGTGGAGAGCCAATTGAATCCTACTTAAGTCTTGATGGCAAATTATTTTTTCCACAGGCTTTAGATATTGATGCTATTAATGAACAGTTGGCAGCAGCTACTAGTAGTAATGAGAATGGCGGTATAGCTACTGTCGAGCAGAAAAGTGATAAACCCACCGTAGACCTCTTTGTTATGAGTTATTGTCCTTATGGTTTACAAATGGAGCGGGGTATTTTGCCGGTAGTGGAAAAATTGGGGGATAAAATTGATTTCAAAGTAAGATTCTGCGATTATGCTATGCATGATAAGCCAGAAATTGAAGAAAATTTAACTCAGTATTGTATTCAGAAAGAACAGCCAGATAAATTCCTTAGTTATTTAAATTGTTTCATCAAAAGTGGCGATGCCGCCAGTTGCTATAAGGAGGCAAAGATTGATGAACAGGCGTTGGGTACTTGTACTAGTTCTGTGGATAAGCAATATAATATTATGAGTAGTTTTAATGATAAAAATTCATGGAATAGTCAATTCCCGCCATTTAATGTCGATAAAGCTGACAATGATAAATATAATATTCAAGGCTCACCAACTTTAATTATTAATGGACAGGAGGTAAGTAGTAATCGAGACAGTGCTAGTCTGCTGAAAACCATTTGTTCGGCTTTTAATAATGCACCAGAGGAGTGTTCGGCTCAACTATCTAGTAGTGCCCCGGCTGCTGGTTTTACAGCAGATAATAGTAGTGGTTCAGGAAGTTCAGGAGGTAATTGCCAGTAATTTTATATCATTATTTAAAAAGGAGATCAGTCTATTGGCTGATTTCCTTTTTTTGCGGTATAATAACTAATATAGGATTATTTTTAAGCAGTTAATTATGTGGAAAAAAATTAGTCTACTGTCTTTACTAGCTATTTTTTTTGTCACTAGTGGTTTTGGTTGCCGTCTTCAGTCACATGAAGTTAAAGAGGCAATGCAACCAATCACTCTAAATTATTGGCGGGCCTGGGATGAGCCGGATGATTTTCAGGAAATTTTAGCTAAATATCAAGCACTGCATCCTAACATTACTATTAACTATCGAAAATTACGTTATGAGGAATATGAAAAAGAGCTTATTAATGCTTTAGCTGAAGATCGTGGTCCGGATATTTTTTCTATTGAAAGTACCTGGTTACCTGAGTATAAAAATAAAATTGCCCCAATGCCTCCTAGTATAAGCATGGTTTATCCCATTCAGAAAGGGACTATTAAAAAGGAGGTAATATATGAGCTAAAAACTACTCCCAGTCTTTCTCTTAAAGATTTGCGAGCTCGATTTGTTGACGTTGTAGCCAGTGACGTGGTTATGGACAATAAGATTTACGGCCTACCTCTATCCGTAGATACTTTAGCAATGTTTTATCGTCGGGATTTATTTAATAATAAGGGTATTATTAACCCCCCAGCTTACTGGGATAAAAACTTTCAAGAAGTGGTAAAGAAATTAACAGAGAAAGATATTGAAGGTAATATTGTTCAAGCAGGGGTAGCTATAGGCAGTGGCGCTAATGTGAAGAGGTCAGCGGATATTCTGGCAGCTTTAATGTTACAAAGTCAGGTACCAGTTATTCAAAATGGTCAGGTTGTTTTTAATAAAAAGTTTGGCGATCGCTATCCAGGGCTAGAGGCATTACGTTTTTATAGTGATTTTGCTAATATTAATAAAGAAGTCTATTGTTGGGATAAGGCCTTTGATAATTCTTTGGATATGTTTATTAGGGGACAGGCAGCTATTATGTTTGGCTATAGTTACGATTTGCCCCTGATTGTAGCTGGTCGGCGTTCTGATTTTAATGGGAGTAATGCCACAGACTATTTACAAGATTTAAATATTGGTGTTAGTAAATTACCTCAATTAGCTAGTACTACTCAGCCAGTTAATATTGCTAATTATTGGGTAGAGACGGTTTCTAAAAAGAGTCAACATATTAATGAAGCTTGGGATTTTATTCAGTTTATTACTAGGGCTGAAAATGTTACTAGCTATTTGGATAAAACTAAGCGGCCAACAGCCCTACGTAGTTTAATTGAGCAGCAATTATCTGAAGAATATTTAGACGTTTTTGCTAGCCAATTATTAACAGCTCGAAGTTGGTATAAAGGCTATGATGCTAAATCTGCCCAGAAGATTATGGCTGAAATGATTGATAACGTAGTTGATAATCCTGACCAGTTACAGGCTATTGCCAATTTAGGAGCCAGTAAATTAAGTCAAACATTATTACCACCACCAGAATAAAAATTATATGAAATTTACGAAATTTATATTTTTAGTATTGTCAATTATGATGTTGGCTTGGCCAACCATATCTTTTGCGGCTGCAGAGAATACAAAGCAGTTAGTACCCACAGAGCATTATGAGGAAGGGGACTATACAATTCAAGATTTTACAAAAATGGCTATTTTTGTTGGTAAGGTCATTTTAGGATTAGCTGGCAGTGCTGCTTTAGTTATGTTCATTGTTGGTGGTATTCAGATGATTATTGCTGCTGGCAATAGTGAGAATTTTAAAAAAGGTCAGCAGACGCTTATTAATGCGTTGATAGGCTTAGTGGTTATTTTTTGTAGTTATATAATTATTAATTTTGTTCTTAATGTTGTTAATGTTGCACCTTGGGCAAGAAATACCTTAGACCAAACTATTAAAAAAGAGTAGTAGAATTAGACATTAAATATCCATGAATAATTTTTTCGGCCAACAGTTAGTTCGCAAGAAAGATCTGTGGTCATTCCCACGGATTATTCGCAATATTCTAGTGGCCTTACTTATTATTACAATTGTTATTTATATAATTTTTTCTTTAAAAAAAATTTTTTCTCCCCCCAGACTTAAGATAATTAGCCCTCAAGACAATATAGCTACCACTGAGCGACAAATTTTATTAAGTGGGCAAACTGATCCTGAAGTTCAGATAGATGTTAATGGTGAAATAATTATTAGTGATGAGTCGGGTTATTTTAATCGGCCCATTAATTTGCATTTAGGTACAAATTACTTAAATATTAAAGCCATTAAGCAATATGGGGGACAGACAGAAATCACCAGGCAAATTATTCTTTTACATTAATTGACAAAGACTTATTGTTTTGTTACATTAGCCTTTGATTAGCGCTCATAGTTCAATGGATAGAACACCAGCCTTCTAAGCTGGTTATGGGGGTTCGATTCCCTCTGGGCGTACTTTGTTATTTATTATTTTAAAAATATGATTTGGTTACAGGTTTTAGGTTTATTACTAATTTTAGTATTATTGACTTTTTTGGTAGAAGAGTTCTTTAATCTTATTTTTAAGGGCTATGCCCCTCTTGTTAGTAGTAGGAGTAAAGTTTTAGATGAGGCGGTACAGCAGTTTATCTCTTTAGATTTGCCAGCTGGTGCTAAAGTTTATGAGTTAGGTTGTGGTCGGGCTGGATTTCTGCGACACCTAGAAAAGACCATTGAGGATAAAGAGAAATATAAATTGGTGGGTATTGAGTTGCTTTTTTCGGTTTATCTCTTAGCAAAATTACAATTATTTCTTGTTGGCAGTAAAATTAAAATAATTAGAAAGAATTTTTTAAAGATGTCCCTGAAAGATGTAGATTGTTTTTACTGTTATTTAAACGGGCCAATGATGGCTCGGTTATCTCTTAAATTAAAGAAAGAAGCTAAACCCGGGGCAATTTTAATTAGTAATCAGTTTGAGTTGCCAGGCTATGAACCAATAGAAGAAATTAGGTTAGGATTGACTAATTGTCTTAGAATCTATAAATTATAAAGAAGATGGTGGCCATAGTTTAATGGTAGAACAGCGGATTGTGGCTCCGCTAGTCTGGGTTCAATTCCCAGTGGCTACCCATTTGACCAATAATTGAGCTTATTGGTTATTGATTGGGATTATTAATTTATAAAGATTATGTCTATTGCTATCATTGTAATTATTGCGAGTGCTTTATTGGCCATAATATATGGGATTATTGCCATTTATTCTATTTTAAAATTACCACGTGGTGATGAAAAAATGCAAAGTATTGCTTCAGCTATTCAAGCTGGTGCTCGGGCCTTTTTAAATCGTCAATATCGAACGGTAGGGCTAGTTGCCATCCTTTTATTTTTTATTATTGGTTTACTGCCGGGTCTAGGTTGGCTTACGGCTCTAGCTTTTATTATTGGTGCTATTTTGTCTGCCTTAGCGGGGTATATTGGCATGAATATTTCTGTGCGGGCTAATATTACTACTACTGAGGCAGCTAAATCAGGAGAAAAAACAGCTTTGGCCGTAGCTGTAAGGGGTGGCAGTATTACGGGAATGTTGGTTGTGGGTTTGGCTTTGTTAGGTTTGGCCAGTTTTTATTTTATCACTCACGATATTCATGCTTTAGTGGGTTTTGCTTTTGGTGGCTCATTAATTTCTATCTTTGCCCGTTTAGGCGGAGGTATTTTTACTAAAGCGGCTGACGTGGGCGCTGATTTGGTGGGTAAAATTGAGGCTGGTATCCCCGAAGATGATCCACGTAATCCAGCAGTTATTGCTGATAATGTTGGTGATAATGTTGGTGATTGTGCCGGAATGGCCGCTGATTTATTTGAAACTTACGCCGTTACTTCTATCGCGGCGATGATATTGGGTGGATTGATCTTTGGTACAGATAATCAATTGCTAATTATTCTCCCTCTTTTATTGGGAGCAGTTTCCATCCTTGCTTCTATTATTGGTGTTTATTTTATCCGCTTAGGCAAATCATTAAACATTATGGCCGCGCTTTATAGAGGATTAGTTATTACTGCGGTAATTGCCGCAATCATTTTCTATCCTATTATTGTCTGGGCGGCCAAAGATAACGGTTTATTTACGATCAATAATTTATATTTAGCTGCCGTTATTGGTTTAGTGACTACTGGGTTTTTTGTTGTGGTTACTGATTATTTTACCTCCACTAAGCATGGCCCAGTTAAACAAATTGCTGAGGCTTCTAAAGCTGGCCACGGGACTAATATTATTGTTGGTTTAGCTGTTTCTATGAAATCAACTGCCGGACCAATTATTATTGTTGTTCTATCTATTTTGGGAGCTTACTGTCTGGCTGGTTTATATGGCATTGCTATTGCTGCAGTATCCATGTTATCTTTAGCTGGAATTATTATCACTATTGATGCCTATGGCCCTATTACCGATAATGCTGGTGGTATTGCTGAAATGGCTAAATTGGGCGAGGAAATACGTAATGTTACTGATTCTCTTGATGCTGTTGGCAATACTACCAAGGCAGTTACTAAGGGTTATGCTATTGGTTCAGCTGCCCTAGCTTCTCTAGTTCTATTTGCTGATTTCTCTCAAAAAACTCAAGGCAGTCAATTTTTGATAGACAATCCTTATGTCCTTATTGGTTTATTTATTGGTGGATTATTACCCTATTACTTTGGTGCTTTAGCTATGGAGGCTGTTGGTAAAACTGCAGGTTCGGTAGTTGATGATGTACGAATGCAATATAAAGAGAAGCCAGGCATAATAACTAATACTGAGAAACCAGATTATGGTCGCACTGTGGATATAGTTACTAAAGCTGCTATTAAAGCAATGATTATACCTTCGTTAATACCCATACTCGCTCCAATCGTGGTCGGTTTCATTTTTGGTGTGCCAGCGTTGGGTGGTTTATTAATTGGTTCTATTGTTACTGGTATTTTTGTGGCAATTTCCATGACTTCAGGTGGTGGAGCTTGGGATAACGCTAAAAAATATATTGAGAGTGGCAATTGTGGTAGTAAGGGTTCCGAGGCTCATAAGGCAGCAGTTACTGGTGATACGGTAGGTGATCCATATAAGGATACAGCCGGTCCAGCTATTAATCCAATGATTAAGATTGTAAATATTGTAGCCTTACTTATTGTTGATTTTTTAATTTAAAATATGTGTGGGATTATTGGCTATTGTGGCCAGCATCGTGCTTCAGAGATTTTAATAGAGGGTCTGAAAAGATTAGAATATCGTGGTTATGATAGTGCAGGTTTATGCTTAGTGGAAAATAATAATTTAGTATGCTATAAACGGGTAGGCCCGGTAGCTCACTTAGAAGAGGCGGTAGCTCGCCAAGATCTGGGGGGACACGTAGGGATTGCCCATACTCGTTGGGCTACCCATGGTATTCCTAGCGAAGTTAATGCTCATCCTCATTTTGATTGCCATCACCAAATTGCCATAGTGCATAATGGTATTATTGAAAATTATCAAGCCCTAAAAGAATTATTAATTAGTGAAGGTCATATTTTTAGTTCAGAAACCGATTCAGAGGTATTGGCTCATTTAATTGAAAAGTTTTATAAAGGCTCATTAGAGGAGGCGGTAACTAAAGCTTTGGCTTTAGTAGAAGGTTCTTATGGTTTGGTGGCACTTCACGCTAGTGAAAATAAATTAGTAGCTGCTAGGCGTAGCTCGCCACTCATTATTGGAGTTGGCCAGGACGAAATCTTTATTGCCTCCGACGTGCCAGCTATCTTAAATCATACTAAAGATGTTGTTTATCTACAGGATGGTGATTTAGCTATTATTGATAGTAAGGGATACCAGATTAAGAATTTAGCTGGTAAGTTATTAGATCGTCAGGTAGAAGAAGTGAAATTAAGTATGGAGCAAATTGAAAAGAAAGGCTATAAGCACTTTATGCTCAAAGAAATTTTTGAGCAGCCACAGAGTCTAGCTAATGTGTTAGCCGGTAGAATAACTGATAACCAAATTAAACTTTCATTAAATTGGCATCGTGAGGTTATACAGCGCATTATTATTGCTGCCTGTGGTACCAGTTGGCATTCAGCCTTAATTGGCAAATACTTATTAGAAGAGATTGTCGGTCTGCCAGTAGAAGTAGATTATGCTTCTGAATTTCGTTACCGTCACCCCCTGGTAAGTAGCCATGATTTATTTATTGCTATCTCTCAATCAGGTGAAACGGCCGATACTTTAGCTGCTTTACGTGAAGCAAGAAGTCGCGGCGCTCAATCTTTGGGGATTGTTAATGTAGTTGGGTCAACAGTAGCTAGAGAAGTGGATTCAGGTATTTATTTACATGCTGGCCCAGAAATTGGAGTTGCTAGTACTAAAGCTTTTACTGCCCAAATTACTGCCTTATTGCTTTTAGCCCTTTATTGGCGCCATGAAGCAGGTTATGAAATAGATAAAAAAATTTTAAATGAATTACGACATTTGCCAACCGTGGCAGAGAAGACTCTTGAGGCCAATAGCCAGGTAATAGAGCTAGCCCAACGTTTTATGAATTTTGAGAATTTTTTGTATCTAGGCCGTGGCCTTAATTTCCCGGTAGCCTTAGAAGGAGCTCTTAAATTAAAAGAAATATCATATATTCATGCTGAAGGGTATCCAGCAGCCGAGATTAAACATGGGCCTATTGCTTTAGTTGATGAAAATATGCCAGTAGTCGTCTTGGCTACTAAAAATGATTTGAGTGATAAAACTCTTAGTAATATTCAAGAAATTAAGGCCCGAGGCGGACAAGTTATCGCCATTGTGGATCAAGATTATGAGCCAGTGAAGAAATTAGCCGATTACCTTATTAAGGTTCCGGTAGTTCATGTTTGGCTTTCACCCATTATTAATGTAATTCCTTTGCAACTTTTAGCTTATTATATCGCCGATGCTAAAGGACTGGACGTAGATAGACCCAGAAACCTAGCTAAATCCGTAACCGTGGAATAGATGTTAGAGATTGAATAAAAATTTTGTCCAATTATGGGAGGTCAATTTTTCTAAAGTTACTGCCTGCTGGATAGAGTAATTGCCAATTTTAGTACGTCGTAATTGGCACAAATAACCGCCACAACCTAACATTTTTCCTAAATCACGGGCAATAGCTCTAATATAGGTACCAGCTGAACAATGGATTTCTAGGCTAAGGGTTGGCCATTCATAATGAAGTAAATTGATATTATAAATAGTAATTAAGTTTGGCTGACGCTGAACGACTTGTCCTTTTCTTGCTAATTTATATAGTCTCTCTCCGTGAATTTTTTTGGCACTATACATTGGCGGTATTTGATTTTGCTCACCACGGAAAGAATTGAGAATTATCTTTATTTCTTGTTTAGTTGGCTGATGACAATTTGTAAATGGTTGGATTTTTCCTTGAGAGTCATCAGTATCACTTAATCCACCCAGACAGATAATGGCCTTATAAACTTTATCTTGTTTTACTAGATTAGGGATTTGTTTGGTGGCCGTTCGGCCGATAGCAACAATCAAGAGGCCTGAAGCGAGAGGATCTAATGTGCCGGCATGGCCAATTGTTTGAATACCAGTAAGATGACGCAAGTTATTAATAATATCGTGAGATGTTGGTCCACTGGGTTTATCTATTAATAAAAAACCACTAGGGTAGGGTAGGGCTTGATTATTGGGGATCATAAGATAATTATAGCAAACTATGTAATATTTATACTCTTTGTGTGAAAATGCGCGAACTTTTTGGGTTGGCTTACTCCAACCAGTAAAATCGCTCACTTTTTCTGTTTTTTTCACTGCCCTCGAAAGAAGGACTATATTCCTGTTTTAATTTTCGCACTATTTCAGATGGTCCAGAGAAATATATAAATACAATCTCCCCTTTATTATTTTAACGCAAATCAAGTATTTGCGGAACCCTTTCCAGGTTATCAAAAATTATTTTGTCGTAAGCAATGGAATTATTATCGTCCTCCCTGGAAGATAGAATGACAACATCTCCCTGGTATTGTACAGCTTTCATTTCTTCTAGAAACTTTGTCGTAATCGTCTTTCAATTGTGCCCTAATATCAAATTCTCTGATTTTTTAATTTCTTCTACCAAATGCGCTTCGCCGTCATTATTGGGGATAACAGACATGGTGTTGCTAATAATTTTTTGTTCTGAACTTAACTCAACTCTCCGCGGAACTTTCTGATTGGCGCCTTCGCTCGTCATTTTATTAGTGAAGCATTCCATTTTTTAGCAATTCTGTTGAATCATACACCTTTTGTTTCAAATCTTAAGGAATCAAAGTCTTAAAACTAACACGGCCGCGAGCTTAATAATGGTTAAGTCTTGAAGCATTTTATATCTACGGGATTTTATCAGTCGCTTCGTTAACCAGAATCGGCACCATAACATAAATCATGGTAATACTTAATTCGCGGCCATTTACGGCGCTGCAGGAAATCAACCCACGGATCAGAAGTGTTGGCAAAATAAAGGCGACAAAAACTACAGTTAACATCTCTTTAATTAAAAAAGCCAAATAGGGTAGAAAGAGAATGGTCACCGTTTTGACAATGGTGGGGTGATATTAATACGCAATGGTTTGACTATTTTAGCGACCATAAATATTATTTAACAGTCACTAAGCCATCAACTCCGAAAATTTCGTCATAAATAATGTAATCGCCCGTGGTAGTTGGAGCATTAAAGCGGATCAGCCTGGTTTCATGGCCAGCAACCCCGACAGCCAAAGCCTTAAGACTGTTATCGGCAAAGCGTAAAACATGATACCATTCATCGGCTGATTCAACCATAAAAGTGGTTGGCTTACCGGCCGATATAATAATCGGTTTGGGGCTGATTGAATCTTTAGTAATCGATATTTTAATAACGTCATTAGGAATATTAATTCCTTCAGCCCCATTAATATCTAGGCTAACCATCGGTGTTCCTGGTGATTTTGGCTCAGAATCATTACGCGTCGGTTGGCCATTTTCAGCCACAACAATACCATCTTTGATGGCATTAAGCTTAATATCAAAATTCTGGTTGTCAACGTTAATGCTCCCAATTGATTCAATGTTAGGTGTTTCTAATTGATTATTTTGATTATTATTTAATGGCTGATGAGAAATGAGCGGACTATATTTTTTGGCCAAAATAAAAAAAATTGATGCTAAAATAATTAAGAGTAAGACGGTGGCTCCACTAAGTATTAATCTTTTCTTCATATTATTGTTTTAATGTCTCGCTATTAGCCACACAGTTATATAAATATTCAGTGTAATTAAAATTGACAACGCCGCCGCAACCATAGTAACCTGTTCGATTTAAGCAATTATTGACATTATAGTAACAAGAACAACCCGGATCACCGTGATGACAACCAAATGGCTCGCTTTTATAAAATTGAGTACATTGGGTCGTCCAGCTTGCTACATACTGAATATTTGTGTCATAGTAAAAACTTTTCCACCAAGTTGTATCCAATGAGGAAATTTGATTATTATCTTGTGACCTTCTTAACACCCTAGTTGTTCCAGTCGGACAAATGCAAGAGTTAGCGGCACTAGTAGTGGGGGTGGTGGTAGCTGTTCCCCAGAAGTAGCCTTGCCAAAAAAACTCTCCAGCCGCGTAATCACCGGAATTGTTTGAATAAGAGCCCAGCCTGATTCGGCAACCGCCAGCATTCTTTTCTAAATGAGCGCTAGGGGTCAAACTACCAGATAACGGCATTAATAAACTCTCGGCCTCGGCCCTAGAAGGAACTTGGTCCTCATACTCAGTCAAATTATCGCCAGGATACTGAATACTAACACCGTCAACAAAAATAACAACGCCAGCGTGAACCAGTCCATAGGTAATGGCTGATAAAAAAATCACCAGACAAATTAACAAACTTATTTTTTTAAGCATAGGCCTTACAAATATAATTATTGTGCAGTTTCCCTAAGTGGCCAATTAGTTAAATTTTCTAAATATTTAACCGTAACAATACTGGTGGTGGCAGTCATATTAGTCACGCTAGGTATTTTTAATTTAGACGTATTAAAAATAACTGGGGCAGCCTGGGCCCATAAAGCGGAAGCTAGAATTCCGCTCACTAGTCCAAGACCAGCATAAACAAAAATCATTAAAATCTTTTTCATATTTTTGCTAATTGTTTTTATTATACCATAAACTTAAAAAACCGCCAACTCTGGCCAGTAAAGTAAAATATTGACTTATCCTTGTTATTGTGGTATTATATATAATAAGAGCCTGATCTTTAACAATTAAATATAAATAAAAAGGAGGTGACCATGAAGAAGGTCGCTTTAATCTGTGTGGTGGTGTTTATCATCACCCTGGGCGGCCAAGTCGCCGCCCAAAATATCACTTGGCACAACTCCAATTTGGAGGCCTGCCAAATATTGGACCAAAACAACTACTTTGTAGCTGGTTGGGACAGTTTGGTAAGGTTATTTAAAACAACCGACGCTGGACAAACTTGGCAAACCCTGGTTGTCACTGATCATGAACACGCTTTTTGCACGAATGGTTTATGGATGATTAACAACCTAGTAGGCTGGATCTGCGGAGGCGGTTTCGGCTTACAAAAAACCATCGATGGAGGTAACAGTTGGACAGATATGTCCAACTGTCCTGGAATTAGAAACAACTCCAGCAATTTACGAAGAATCAAGTTTACTTCACCAGAGATTGGGTATATTCTGTCCTCAGGTGACCTAAAGAAGACCACAGATGGCGGCAATACCTGGACTACTATCAAGGCAAATCAAGTTGAAGCCGGAGAGGGTGGTTTTATGGGTTTTGACGTAGCCGGAGAAACCATTATCTTGTCGGCGATGCGCTATAATGCCAATGATCTAGCTAATTGTTATGTTTCACAAGACGCTGGACAAACTTGGCAATTGTCATTTGTGGATAGAAGTGATTTTTCGTACAATATGAAAATAGCTTCACCGAGTATTTTTTACGCGGCGATTGACGATAGAAGAGAGTTATATCACTCAACTGATGGTGGAGAAAATTGGAGTTTGTTTCTGAGTTCACCTGATGGTGGTACTGTTGGCAAGTTATCCTGGAGCAATAATCATCTATATGTAACCTCTAACCATAATGACGTCCGTCGAATTTGGAAAGTCAATAATAATAATTGGCAGGAGGTAGTATTGCTGGGCAATGTGGTGATTCATGGTTTTGATTTTCGAGGGGGTTATGGTATCACTTGCGGCGACGATGGTTCAATTGCCACCTTTACTGATACCACTGTGGTTAACAGTGATCCTGTCACCCCGGCCATCCCTGATCCTGACCTCAGCTGCTACCCCAATCCGTTTCAGGGTAGTACTAATGTCAAGTTTAACCAGATTGACAACAGTCCAACAACTGTTGCAATCTATAACACCAGGGGACAGCTAGTCAGAACCCTGGTTAACGATCAAAAATTGTCGCCCGGCGAACATATTATTGTCTGGGACGGCAAAAACAACTCCGGCCAACCAACAGCGGCTGGAATATATCTTTACAAAATAACATCTGGTCGATTTTCTTCCACGAAGAAAATGATCATGATGAAATAAATTACTAATCCCGTCAGACGACACAAGCCTCGGTTTGCTAGTCTGACGGTTTTTTATTTCAGCTTTATTAATTCTTGAGCTAATCTTGGATGTTCATTTGACAAAAATATCAAGAGAATTGAAATTAATTGTTAATAAAAAATAAAGTTATTAACAATTTCTTTATTTTCTTTGATAAGCTATATGTGTGGATAATTCAGCCAAAGTTTTATCAAGATCTATCTTCTCTGGTTGTATTTGTTTTTCTGGCGTTAAAAATTTTTCGCTCATAGATTTCTTAAATAATGTCTCAATAGACATATTGAGGACTCTGGAAATTCTCTCCAGCGCTATGGTTGGGTACGGATTTCTCCCGACTCTTTTTTACAATTGTTATATGCAACTGCATCGGGAGCGGAAATAATGTACGCCCAGCAGGGTTCGAACCTGCGACCGTTTGCTTAAGAGGCAACTGCTCTACCAGCTGAGCTATGGGCGCATTCTATTTTGTTGGTGGCGGGGGTGGGGATTGAACCCACGACCTTGGCGTTATGAGTGCCACGCTCTGCCAACTGAGCTACCCAGCCTCGCCATCTAGCGCTCCCGTCAGGATTCGAACCCAAAATACTTGGTCCGAAGCCAAGCGTGATATCCATTTCACCACGGGAGCTTTCCTAAATAGTATACATTATACTTTTGTTAAAGTTAAGGGTTACCGTTTGTTTTTTAGAGCATCTTTTAGGACTTTTCCAGTTCTAAATTTAGCGATGGTAATTTCTGGAATATGAATTTTTTGTTTTGGATTTTGAGGATTAACACCACTACGGGCATGTCTTTTTTTCGGTATAAAGCTACCAAAACCAACTAAGTTGACAGTTTTACCGGCCTTTAATCCATCAGTGATATTTTGCAAGAGTGAATCTAGAACTTTTTCAATTTGCTTTTTACTAATATTGACTGTTTCAGAGATTTTGTCAATTAAGTCCATTTTGTTGATTTTGTTTGGTTTCATATGCTTTTAATATTTATTAATTATTAAACTAGCTAATGATAAGCCAAAGAAGATTATGGCTAAAACAATAGTAGCTATAAATAAAGTTTTTTCAATACCTCGTTTTGTTCGATAAATATCTCCACCGCCGCCAAATAGACCTGACATATCAGCACCACGATTTTGCAACAATATGGCACCCATTAATAGAAGAGCAACAATAATTTGTATAATATTAAGCCATTTCATGAATTTATTGAATTTGTTCTAATAGTTTAGAAAGGACATCGGGGTGGTTAGCAGCTAAGTCAGCTAAACTTTTACGGTCTAATTTAATATTGGCTTTCGTTAAAAGATTCATCATCTTGGAATAAGATAAATTGTGGTCTTTAGCAAAAGCCCCAATGCGAATTTGCCACAAGGCTCGAGTATTTCTTTTTTTCTTCCGACGGTCAGTATAGGCATGAGCTCCAGCCTTAGTGGTAGCCGTTGAAGCTAGGCGGACTAAATTTTTACGACCCCATTTAAATCCTTTAGTTTTAGACAAAATATTGCGGCGTTTTTTAGTATGGATAGTGCCTCTTTTTACTCTAGTCATATCATTTTAGTTTTAACAGTAGGGCAATAATTTTTTAATATTTTTCTTGTCTGCTGCAGCAACATCTATATCACGTTTTTTGATGCGGCCGGTTTTACCACTTTCACGGGCATTAAAATGGTCCTGTCCTGCCTTGCGTCGCTTAATTTTACCAGTTTTAGTAAGTTTCATCCGCTTAGCCACTGGTTGGTAGGTCTTTAGTTTCGGCATATTTAGAATAATAAAAAAAGGTTTTTTACACCTAATTTCATAAGAAATAATTGGCTATTTTTTATTAGCCACTACCATACTAAAGCGATCATTGAGTTTTGTCAAGGGTTCTTCGATAGATAGAGTTTGGTCCGCTAGTGTTTCTAATTGTTTTAAATAGCGGTTAATAGTCTCTTCGGCTTTTTCTGGATGCTGTCTTTCTCTACCCCTTAAAACAACCGATATTTTTAATTTATCCCCTTTTGATAGAAATTTATAGCCTTGGTCAACTCGCATTTTTAAATCATGCTCACTAATCCTAATAGATAGTCTTACTTCTTTAAGGTCAATTTTTTTCTGGCGGGATTTTTGTTGCTGCATTTTCTTCTCAATACGGTAGCGGAATTGGCCATAATCTACAATTTTTGCTACAGGTGGATTGTTGTTGGGATTGACTTCTACTAAATCTAGTTCGGCATCTTGGGCCAATTTAATAGCAGTCTCAGTGGCCATTAGGCCTAAAGAATTACCATTTTCGTCAATTACAAAAACCTCCCGGGCAATAATTTGTTCATTGGCTCGGAATTTTTTTTCTTCTTTTGGTTTAGGTTTGCGAAAAGTTCGTCTCATGGAAATTGTTTTTGAGCATTAATTATGAGCGGGTAACGGGAATCGAACCCGTATCTCTACCATGGCAAGGTAATGTAATAGCCATTATACGATACCCGCTTAAATAAGCCAGCGTGCCGCGAGAGGGACTCGAACCCTCATGATGTTTTAATATCGTCGGATTTTAAGTCCGATGCGTCTACCAATTTCGCCATCGCGGCATTTTATGTGGAGATGAGGGGAGTTGAACCCCTGTATCATAAGAGGCAATCAATCGTTTTTACGAATAATAGTCCAATTTTCTATACCTTAAAAATATAAATTGGACAAAAATTTTTTAAGGAGCCTGATTATAATCTTGACCCAATTTCAAACAGGCGGATTGATTTGGGGTCATAGCCTAAAAAAATGACACCGATAGTTGATTATTAGGCATGGTCAACATCGATGGCCGCTGTATTAAGCAGCGACAGGAGCAAAAGCGAATTGAGATTTTACTTTTGCTAGGATGTTTTTGGCATCTATTGGTTTTGATGTTTAGGTGTAATCCTCACCTATTCGCTCGATTGATTACCATATCTTATGAGCGAAGCCCGTCATCCCCTAATTTGTTTTGTTAAAGTTCGGCGTCTTCTATCCCACTCACGTTTTTGGATTGCTTGACGTTTATCATACTTCTTTTTGCCCCGTCCTAAAGCAATCTCTAATTTCAGTAAACTGCCCTTAGTATATAGTTTGAGCGGTATGACTGTCAAGCCCTCGTTAGTAGTTCGTCCAAAAAGATGATTTAGTTCTTTACGCTTTAATAATAGCCGTCGGCTACGGGTGGGGTCATAATTAGCTAAAGGTCCAGCCGGTTTATAATGACCAATGTGGGCATTAATTAAAAAGGCCTGAGGATGGTCACCGCCATGAAAGACGACATAACTGCCTTTTAGGTTTATTTGTCCAGCTCGGACTGCTTTTACTTCCTGGCCAGTCAAAACTAGACCTGCTTCATAATTTTCCAGGATTTCATAGTCATAATTAGCTCGTTTGTTGACTGCTAGAGTGGACATTGGCGTAAGATTATTTTTTGGAGCGGGTTGTCTTTTTGGGTTTTTCTATGTCTGGCTTTTTAGTTGTTTTGGGAGCCGTTTTTTCTTTATTGTCAGTAACGAGATTGTGGTCTTTTAAGAAACGTACAGTTTTATTACTAACAATGACATTGGCCAAATATTCTCGGTAGTCAGGCATATTGAGACGGCTCATTATTTCTGGGTTATCCTTATAATGTTCCTTTAGATTGTCCAATTCTTTATCTACTTCCTCCCTATTAGTAGTTATTCCTTCTAGTCTGGTAATTTCTTTAATAATGAGGGCAGTTTTAACTCGCTTAACTGCTTGGGGCAGTATCTCTAAAATAAATTGTTCCTTAGTTTTTTTTAGACTGCTCAAGTAGTCATTTAAATTACCACCATTTTGTTCTAGATTATATTGTAATTCATCTAACATTGCTTCGGCTTCTTTATTAATTAATGATTCAGGAATTTTTTCAATTGAGGCTCGATTTATTAATTCTTCAAATATTTTTATTTCCATTTCATTGTCAAGTTGCCGCTGTTTTTCTAGCATCAGACTATCTTTAATATTCTCTTTTAGCGCCGCTAAGTTTTCAAAGCCAAAATTCTTAGCAAGCTGGTCATCCAACTTTGGTAATTGACGATGCCAAATCTCATTAATTTTAACTTTGAAATCCACTAATTTGCCGGCTAAAGCTTTTTGGTAGTGGTCTTTGGGATAGGGGATTTGGAATTGTAATTCTTGCCCTACTACAGCGCCTAATAATTGTTGATCAAAACCAGGTACTAGATAATCTTTTCCTAGGATTATATTAACATTCTGTCCTTGGCCACCTTCTATTGGTACCTTGTCTACCGAGATTTGAATATTGGCTATTACTAAATCACCCATTTTAGCTGGTTCCAGACTCGCTACCTTTTGAGCATTAGCTTCACGTAATTGTTCTAGGGTTTTGTTTATTTGTTCCTCTGGTATTGTGATCTCTGGCCGTTTAATGGCTAAATTGGTATAGTCTTTAATTGTTACTTTAGGCAGTAAATTGACTTTAATTTTATATTCTAAAGGATTATCCGGGGCTAGTTTAGTAATATCTACATTGGGTTGCCCAATGGTTGCTTGGTCAGTGGCTCCACGTTTGATAGCCTCGTCAATGGTGTGGTTGATAGCTACTCTGGCTGCTTCTTCTAATATAGTCATTTCGCCAACCTTAGCTTTAATGACGGCATAGGGAGCTTTACCAGGTCTAAAACCTGGCAACTTGACTTCATTAGCAATACGTCTTGCACCTTCTAAAATATAGGGTTTAAATTCTTCATTAGACAATTTGACAGTAATTTCTAGTTGTCCATCGTTTTTTTGGGAGTTAATTTCCATAGTATTTTTATTTTTAAATTAATAGATGAATATTGGAAGATTAGTCTAAAATAATGTAGACTAATCTTAATAAATTCCTCTCATATAATTTTAATATTTTATATTGTTATGCTAATGATCTAAAAAGATCTTATTTATTATATAAAGTTCACTCTTTATTGTTATTACTCTTAAAAACTATTTAGACATTTCATAGTTTAACAAACATCTAGCCGATTGGCAACTTTTAAGAAGATAAGTCTACATTTATCTTGACTTTTCTCTATTTTTTTGCTATACTTAAGTTTAGTCGAACCATTCCAAATTTATAAACAGATAATAAATTAAAATTAAAATATATGGATGACTTAGCCAAACTACACGCCGTTTACCTTAATTATTACCAATTGATGCAACGTAGAAGGACAGCGGCCAAAAAACATGACCATTTTCTAAGTCTAATTTTTAGTATAGCCTTGTCTGTTTTAGTAGTTATTTTTTCGGCCCAACTTCTAAGCAGTTGGCGTTTTAAGGCTGATGCTAAAGATTTGGTCGGGCAATTATTGATGCCAACTGCCCTGGCTGCCGATTTAAGCGCTACTGTTGAGCCATATACCACTAACTTAGTTATGAATGCCGGGCAAGAAGCCACTATTAATCTTACTTTCGTTAATAATGGCCAAACTAGCTGGCCGGCTGGCCAGGTTAGTCTAGAAACCGGCCCCTTTCTAAAAACTTTTTCTAAAGTAGAACACAAAAGTTGGCAGTCTTTTTTTAAAGTAACTACTCTAACTAAAGAAGTAAAGCCTAAGGAGAAAATAAACATAAGCTTTAAGATTGCTGGGCCAGAAGCCAGCATCGTCGGTGTTATCCAGGAGAATTTTCAATTAGTGTATAATCAGCAACCAATTAAAGGGAGCCTAGCTCGGGTTTTTATTGATGCTAATCAAGCTAAACCTACCTTTGTCCAAAGTTCTAATAATATAACCATTATTAATACTAAAAAGCCGACCTTAACAACAACTACTCAAGTAGCAACCCCAAGCAAGACAGTAGAGTATATTACCGGGTATAATAAACTGGGTGAAAAAGTGCAGGTGGTTAAAGGACAGTATGTGCCAGGTATTTCTCTAACTAGACCATCTGATGCTGCCATAGCCGCTGAACGAGCCCGACTGGCGGCTATAAAATCTAGCTCTACCAGTGACCAGGCGTTTTGTATTGCTCTCTCATCTTCTGAAAGGGCCAATGAGCCCCAGTGTCAAACTAGTGATAGCGAAATGCAAGCTGATTCCGGGATAGTGGAATATTCTCGTAAATTAACCGAGGAGCCATTAATTAGGGTGGGTTTATTTTCGAGTGATCAGGTGCAGAGAATTACCAGTGATCAGCCCTTTGATATCTATGCTGCTAATAATTTATTAGTTGGCTCAGTACCGGCTAATACTGTAGTACTAGTTTATTATGTTCGAAGCACCAAGCAGTATGGTGTTATAGTCAACGATAATGTTTATCAGACTCTTAATTATTTACGTTTTGTTAGTCAAGCTAACAATGATGGTGTTTTCCAATTGCCAGATTACCGTAATAATCCTAATTGGAATGCCAATTTGAATGATAATAAATTCCGTCGGGTTATGGAATATCGTTATGCTCCCAAAACAGACAAGATATGGTGGATTAATGAGTTACCTATTGATAGTTATTTAAAGGGATTAGCTGAAACAAGTAATGCTTCGCCGTTAGAATTTCAGAAAGTGCTAGCTACTGCTGCGCGGACGTATGTACTATATCATTATTATCGTGGACTAGACTCCGGTTTAACTGAGGCTTCTACCAAGCATGCTAGTGAATATTTTCATGTTGATGCCACCTATGATCAGGTTTATCGTGGTTATAATTCAGAAATCCGCATGCCTAGGTTGGCCCAAGCCGTTCAAGAAACTAGAGGTATGATTGTGACTTACAATCATGAATTGGCTATTACTCCTTATTTTTCCCGCAGTGATGGCCGCACTCGTAGTTGGAATGAAGTTTGGGGCGGCGGAGAAAAGCCATGGCTAGTCTCAGTACCAGTACCCGAAGACAAGGGTCAGACCTTATTTGGTCATGGAGTAGGGATGAGTGCTCAAGGTGCTTTGTTAATGGTGGTTGATGGGGGTAAAAGCTGGGTTGATGTCCTTAAATATTTTTATACTGGCACTTCTTTAGAGCGAGCCTATTAATTTAATTGCTAACCCTTAAAATAGTTAGCTTAACCGGCTCTCAGATATCAAGCAAAAAGACATTGATTTCTCAGAGTCGGTTTTTTATTATTCTAGTTTTTAGCCTCTTGACACAGTCAATATAATTGTTTATTATATAGATACTTATTTAGTAGACTAGATAAGTTTTTTAGTGGACTTTAAAAAATATAACAATTTTAGCGCTAACAGGCGCTAATTCCCTTCTATTTTTTCTTTTTAAAGAGCTATTATTCTCTCAATATTCTTATTGAGAGTTTGATCCTGGCTCAGGATGAACGCTGGCGGCGTGTCTAAGGCATGCAAGTCGAATGGTCTGGTTTCCAGGCCATGGCAAACGGGAGAGTAACACATTGGTAATTTACCCCAAAGACGAGAATAATCCAGAGAAATCTGGAATAATACTCGATATTATGCATTGTCGCCTGACAATGCATCAAAGCTCCGGCGCTTTGGGAGAAGCCTATGGTCTATCAGCTAGTTGGTGGGGTAATGGCCTACCAAGGCGATGACGGATAGCGGGTGTGAGAGCATGACCCGTCTCACTGGGACTGAGACACTGCCCAGACTCCTACGGGAGGCTGCAGTCAAGAATATTCCTCAATGGCCGCAAGGCTGAAGGAGCGACGCCGCGTGTATGATGAAGCCCTTCGGGGTGTAAAATACTTTTAACCGGGACGAAGTACTGACGGTACCGGTTGAATAAGGGGCTGCTAACCTCGTGCCAGCAGCAGCGGTAATACGAGGGCCCCGAGCGTTATCCGGATTTATTGGGCGTAAAGGGTGTGTAGGCTGTTTATACCATCTCCTGTTAAATCTTAAGGCTCAACCTTGAGGCTGCGGGAGATATGAATAAACTAGAGTTCGGAAGAGGCAAGCGGAATTGCTGGTGTAGGGGTTAAATCCGTTAATATCAGCAAGAACACCGAAAGCGAAGGCAGCTTGCTAGGACGACACTGACGCTGAGACACGAAAGCATGGGGAGCGAATGGGATTAGATACCCCAGTAGTCCATGCTGTAAACGATGGATGCTGAACATTGGCAGTATCGACCCTGCCAGTGTGGCTATAATCAAGCTAACGCCTTAAGCATCCCGCCTGGGGAGTACGGCCGCAAGGCTAAAACTCAAAGGAATAGACGGGGACCCGCACAAGCGGTGGAGCATGTGGTTTAATTCGACGATAAGCGAGGAACCTCACCAAGGTTTGACATCTAGCTGCAGACTCCTGGAAACAGGAGAGCCTTCGAGGGTGCTAGACAGATGCTGCATGGTTGTCGTCAGCTCGTGTCGTGAGATGTACCGTTAAGTCGGAAAACGAGCGCAACCCTTATTCTATGTTTCATGTGTCATAGAAAACTGCCTGCGTTAAGCAGGAGGAAGGTGGGGATGACGTCAAATCAGCATGGTTCTTACACCTTGGGCGACACACGTGCTACAATGGGTAATACAAAGGGACGCCAAACCGTAAGGTGGAGCAAATCCCCCAAAATTACTCTCAGTTCGGATTGAGGTCTGCAACTCGACCTCATGAAGCCGGAATCGCTAGTAAACGCGTATCAGCCACGGCGCGTTGAATACGTTCTCGGGTCTTGTACTCACCGCCCGTCACGTCAAGAGAGTCGGTAACACCCGAACAGCGCACCCGCGTTGGAAGGTGGGATCGATGATAGGGACGAAGTCGTAACAAGGCATCCGTAGCGGAAGCTGTGGATGGATTATCTCCTTTCTAGGGAGTAAATTATTAGCTGAATAAGCTAATAAATTGGTCGGCCACTAGCAATAGTGGGAGAAATGATTAAGCAATTAATGATTTCTTGAAGCGGAATGAGCGCCTGTTAGCGCCAAAATTATAGCAAGTTTATGGGGCTTGCTTTTTCTAAAGAAAAAGATTGGTTCCAGGATTGCTTGATCAATCTTTTTTTGTTAAACTAAATAAGTAAGGGCAATTAGCTCAGTTGGTTAGAGCGCAACACTGATAATGTTGAGGTCGGAGGTTCAACTCCTCCATTGCCCACTAATTATCGCGGGGTAGAGCAGTTGGCAGCTCGTCAGGCCCATAACCTGAAGGTCGTCGGTTCGAATCCGATCCCCGCAACAAAGCTATGTGGCGCGAGAACTGAGCGCCACTGGCATTATTGCCTCGGTAGCTCAGTGGTAGAGCATAGGACTGAAAATCCTTGTGTCGTCAGTTCGATTCTGACCCGGGGCACCACATATTTAATATTGAAAAAGAAAAATTATGTCTAGTAAATTTGAAAATTATACGTCGCCATCAGAAACTAAAGAGCAGGTCCCTTCTCAGAAGAAATATCAGCTGCTTTATGATGCCCCAGCTGGTGCTTATTATGTCAAAGAATGGACACAAGAAGAATTAGCTGATTGGGAAAATAGTGGCTATCGTACCCAGGACGATCATTATCGTGAGGTTGGTTTATATGACTCTCAAGAAGAGTTAGAAAAAGCCATTCAAGAATTAAGAGGACCTAAGGTATTTGCTGTATTTGAAGATCAAGCAGCTGGTGAAGTCTATACTACTCCAGAAGATAACCTTACCGGTAATTGGCGGGGCAGTAGAGAAGGACATGCTAATTTAGTGGCAGTTTTTGAAAATCAGGAAGAGGCTGAGAAATTTGTAGAAGAAAGGCGAGCCTATTATGAGAGACTTGCAGCAGAACATTCTGATAAATAAGATATTGATGGTTGATAAATAGCGGGGTGTGGCCCAGCTGGTTTAAGGCGCCTGCTTTGGGAGCAGGAGATCCCGAGTTCAAATCTCGGCATCCCGACTCTGGCTGGAATGGCAGAGTCTTTATTGTTTTTTGATTAAAAATTAATAATATAGACTACTGCATTTTGGCCACCTGCGGGTATAGTATAATGGCTTTTATGTCAGCCTTCCAAGCTGAAGATACGGGTTCGATTCCCGTTACCCGCTCATTTCCTGAATAAGTGTACTCACATTTTGGACTCCAAAGGAGGGCAAAATAGTAAATAATATTTAAGCATTATTATTGCCTAGTGTTTGCTAGACTATATGGTCATGTATAAATATTATATAGTTGCTAAAGAAGCCCAATAAAGGATAAGGATATTAGAGCTAGCAGTGTTAATGGTAAATACCAAGAATAGCGACTGTGAGGCTTGGGGAGATGCTTGTCCAAAATGTGGTGGGCTGATACGGTTGCTTGACAAAACTAGTTTTATTAAGATATAATCAGCCTACCGTCAGAGCTCATTTATTTATTCTAAAATTTAGGTGTAGTTTTATGCTTAAAATTAAACTTGCTCGTATAGGTAAAAAGAAATCTCCTGTTTATAGGTTAATTATTTCTGAGGCTGGTCGTGATCCCTATGGTCGTATTTTAGAAAATTTAGGTAGCTATAACCCTAAGACTAAAGATTTACAGGTTAAAGCGGAAAGAATTAATTATTGGTTAAATGAAGGAGCGCAAATGACTATCACAGTTAATAATTTATTGGTTGGCCATAAAATTGTTACTGGCAATATTATTAAAATTAGGAGACAACAACCAGTAGATCAAAATAAAAATAAGAATAAAGAGAACGATCACACTGATCATTCTCCGGCACCCGAATTAGAGCCGGCAGTGCCTTCAGGGTCAGATGCTGATAAAAAAGAGGAATAAATCGAGTATATAAAACAAGGTCACTTAGACCCTGTTTTTATTTTGGCTATTGTAATATAGAATATAGAAAATAATTTGATATTTATGTCTAAACGTCGCTTCATTTGGACTATAGCCATTATCATCTTGGTAATTTTTATTATTGATGTAGCGCGATTAGGTTATACCGCCTGGGGGGCCTATCAAGCAGGAATAGAGGGCAAGACTCAACTTACTACTGGAGGGCAAGCTCTAAAAAGAGGTGATTGGTCACAAGCCCAAGAAGCTATGGGGCAAGCTCAGGAGTCTTTTGCTCGGGCTCGCAGTTTAAGCCTAATTTTGGTCCAGCATCCTTTGTGGTCTCATATACCATGGTATAGGGAGCAAGCTACTAGTGCCCATAACCTTTCTAAAGCGGCTGATATCGCTTGTAGTACTATTTTGGAACTGTTAGGACAAGCTCAGCAATGGTTAGCTGATTTACCTCAAGATTTATCTCAATTATCATTTAATCAGCTAACAACTAGCAGTTTGCCAATTGCTTTAAGCCAAATTCAGCAGTCACCGGCTTTAATTTTAAATACCTTAGTGAGTCTTCATGAGATAGAGAATAGTTTATCAGCAGTCAATTTTGGGCCTGGTCTTAGTGAACTTAATGCTCCTGCTAAACAAGCGCTTAAAGCGCTGGAAGACGGTAAAGAGCTTCTAGCTGAGTATCTACCATGGTTGCAATTAGCTCCTTATTTGGCCAAGCAATTAAGTGATGGGCGTTTTTTATTAGTATTACAAAATAATGATGAATTACGACCAACTGGCGGTTTTATTGGCAATTATGGGCTATTAGAATTAGAAAATGGTCGCATTACCAATTTAGAGGTTCATGATAGTTATCATCTAGATATGCCAGCTCAAGATTATTTTAAGCCGGCCCCACCCAAAGAGTTAAATAAATATTTAGGGGTCAAGCAATGGTTTTTGCGTGATGCTAACTGGTCGCCGGATTTTCCTACCGCCGCTCGCCAGATTGGTTATTTTTATGGGGAACAGATAAAAGTCATTAATAAAGTAAGTTCTACTCCCAAAATTGATGGAGTTATTGCTATTACTCCCGCCGTAGTGGAGGATTTATTAGGAATTGTCGGGCCCATTACCGTGGAAGGGCAAATATATAATCAACAAAATTTTGTTGATTTACTACAATATCGGGTAGAAATGTCTTATGACAAATATGGCGTTAATTCTTGGAACCGTAAAGAAGTAATCAATGATGTCATTAAGGAGCTCAAAGAGCAATTAATGGCTTTGCCTAGTAGCCGTTTACCAGAAATAGCTAAAATTATTACCAAGAATTTAAAGGAAAAAAATATTTTACTTTTTAGTTATGACCCAGTAATTGAGCAATGGCTTATAAAAGCTAATTGGGCCGGTCAGGCTCGTAGCTATAGTGGTGATTATTTATGGATTATTGATGCTAATTTAGCTGCCTATAAAACTGATGCAGTTGTAGATAAACAAATAAATTACAAGCTATACAACAACGATGATGATTGGTTTGCAGAATTAATTTTAACCTATAAGCATAATGGTGGTTTTGACTGGCGTACTACGCGCTATCAAAGCTACACGAGAATTTATGTGCCACGAGGTAGTCAGCTAGTCAGCCAAAGTGGGTTTAAGGATCCAGCGACTGCCAGTGAAGATTTAGACAAAACTGTTTTTGGCGGATTCTTAGTGGTTGAGCCGCAAGAGACAAAAGTTATTACCTTGGTTTATAAATTACCACCAGACATTGCTCAGCAGATTTCTTCAGGCCATTATAATTTGCTTTTACAAAAACAGCCAGGCCGGCAGCGGACTTCGTTGACAGTAGATTTAAATTTTCCTCAGTCAGTGAAGCGAGCCTACTCTGAAGAGATGCCCCTTAAGATTAAAGATAAACAAGTAAGTGGTACTTCCAGTTGGTCTTTAGATACTCAGATTACCGCTGAGTGGTAATTTTTGGGCAACTAGATAATGATTTAGGCCGTCATTGTCATAATGAATTATCTTGAGGCCACTTTTAGTAATAGTTTTTATTAATTCCTTTTTATTTAGGGCATGATAATAGCGCCGGTAGCTATCTCCCACTTGTTGTCCCCAATTTAAAAAAATATCACCAGGTTCACATTGTCGCAGCAAAGCTTGTCCATAGCTTGCTATTAGTTTTGGCCAATATTGTGGCTGACGCCATAGATTCCAGACACTAATAATTAAATAACCTTCTGGTTTTAGCCAGTTAGCTAAATGATTGGCGGCTAATTGCCTATATTGAGTGCTAGGAATATGATGAAGGGTGGCAATACAGCAGATATTATCAAACTGACATTGGAGTGATTCTTCTAATAAATCACCCTCGACCCATTCTATCATTATATTACCATAACTAGTACCATATTTTTGCGCTGCTAGTTCTAATAGGTGGCTAGAAATATCGAGGCCGGTATATGAATTGATTTGTTGCTGAACTAGTAAATCTAACAGCCGACCATTACCACAGCCAACATCGAGAAGGCTTCCCTGGGGAGATATGTCGTTAATAATTTCTTGTAATTTAGGCCATAGTGGCCGATTCCGGCTGGCAGCAAACTCTGGCGCTATCTCCTGATAATTATTTTTTACTATTTGCCTAAAGTAATCAGCTCGTTTTTGGTTCATGGGATTTGTTGTGTTGTAAGTAAGCTAAAGTTAATTTTAAGTCAGCCCAATCTACATAGCTAGGTAGTTGTTCTTTAAGAGTTTTTAAGGAATCGGTTGTCAGCTGAGGCTTTTGAGCTAATAAATCTTGGACCATAGTAATAATGTTTTCATCAATGAGTTGACTCATATCCGTTATTAATCCTTGTTCTAGAAGATAGCAAAAATGTTCCACAATAGTTTCCGATTGTAACTCGCGTTCTCGGGCTATTTCTTGAATATTAAGGCCATTTTGGTATAGCTCGAGAGTGGTTAATTGTGTTAATTTAGTAGATAGTTGGATATTATATAAATTTTTATGGTAAGAGGTACGTTGAGACAGCTTGTTGGGGCGAGAGTTAAATGAATGGATATTAAAATTGCCTTTACACCAATCACATTGACCGCAGTTACCAGCGAGATGTTCCCCAAAATAATCTAAGATATATTGCTGCCTACAGCCACGATGATAAACATAATTTTCCATTTGGTCTAATTTATGTTGAGCAAAAGCCAATTTGGTTTCTAGGGCTTTACGGTCCAAATTTACGGCTTCACGAGGACAGCGTTTTAGTAAAGTAATTTCTGTCCCCTTAAATGGAGGTTCATATATTATGATGCCCTGGTCATTTAATTTTTTTAGGACTCTAGCTAAAGAATCTTTTTTATAGCCCAAACTGTTAGCTAAAGTGTCTAAATTTATATAGAGGCCAGTTCTTAATTTGCCATTATAGCGGTCATATAATTTTCCCCAGATTTCTAGTGATTTTTTAGCTTTAGGGCCTAAAGCCTTTTGCCCATCGATTAGTTTAATATTTTTAGGGGCTAGCTGGATCATCGCCTGACTGGTTTTTTCATAGGTTTTGGCCAGATAACCTTCTCGTTCTAAAATTTTTAAAGCCGTACCAATAGCGAGGTCTGGAGTATCTAGCCCCAAAGCATTTTTAATAGTGCTATAGGTAATTAAAATATGGTCATTAGGATAAGTAGTGAGAAATTCATAGATATCTAAAATTAAATCTAAGGAAGGGTTATCGCCGGCAATAAAGAATTCTTGAAGATAACGATCCCGGGGGCTATACAGTAAAAGACAGAGACTGGGCTGGCCATCTCGCCCAGCTCGGCCAGCTTCTTGGTAATAGGCTTCAATAGTACCCGGCATATCATAATGAATAACAAAACGTAAATCCGGTTTATTAATACCTAGTCCAAAAGCATTAGTAGCAACAATTACTTTAGCCCGCCCACTCATAAAGGTATTTTGTAATTTTTGACGTTCAGCGGTGTTAAGCCCAGCATGATATTCTACGGCTGCAATATGATAATCTTGAAGATAACGCACTAGTTCATCAGCCCGCTGACGAGTGCTGACATAAACAATGCCACTAGCCTCAGGCTGTTTTTGAATAGTCTCGAGAACGATTTCCTTTTTTTGGCTATCAGCAGTACTGATAACCTCAAAACTTAAGTTAGGGCGAGCAAAGCCAGTAATAATTTCTTGGGGTTGATGTAGGTCTAGTTGTTTAATAATATCTTCCCGGACTTCTGGTGTGGCTGTAGCCGTTAGAGCCATAATGGGCGGTCGTCCTAGGGCGGTAATAAATTTTTTAAGTTGCAGATAGCTAGGTCGAAAATCATGGCCCCATTGACTAATACAGTGAGCCTCATCAACCGCGACTAGACTAATGGGTAGTTGTTGGACTGTTTTAAAAAAAGATTGATTATGGAAACGTTCCGGGGCGATATAAATAAGACGATATTTTTTATTTAGTGCTTCCCCCAGACGCTCTTTGGCCTCATCAGCTGTCAGAGAGCTATTAATGAAAGTCGCTGGTATACCTAAGGCATTAAGGTGATCAACCTGGTCTTTCATTAGAGCGATTAGGGGTGAAATGACCATGGTTATACCGGGTAAGATGAGGGCTGGTAATTGAAAACAGAGCGATTTTCCGCCGCCGGTAGGCATAATTACCATCGTATCTTGTCCTTTAATAGCGCTAATGATAGCTGACTCTTGGCCGGGTCGCAATTGAGTAAAATGAAAATAAGTTTGTAAAACATTATTTATTGTCTCGTGACTGAGCATGATGTTGTTGATAAAGTAATAGGGTATTATATAGAGCCATAGCAATAGTAAGTGGCCCAACACCACCAGGGACTGGGGTAGCCCAGCCATTGATCGTTGGGTTTATAGATTTTAAGTCCACATCTCCGTAGACTTTATGGTCTTTTTTGGTAATACCGATATCAATAATTAGATAATTTTCTGGTAACTCTTTGGGTTTTACTATGAGGGGTTGACCTAAAGCCGATATCAGGAGATTGGCTTCTTCTATGGCTTGACTAGCAGTTTTATTTACCTCATGGAAAATACTTACCGTTGCCCCCTGTCTTTTAAGAAGTAAGGCTAAGTTATCACTAAAAATTGGTGAATTACCTAAAATAACTGCTTTTTTGTTAGTTAAATCTAGCTGTCTTTCAATGATAATTCTTAATATGACCCCAAAAACTGGAGGTATGATGGCTGAGGGGTCATTGTTTAGTAGCTTTTGAAGATTAAGAGGTGTAAAACCATCAACGTCTTTATCCGCCCTGATAATATTAACAATGTTATCAGGATTAAGATGTTTAGGTAGCGGTAATTGAACTAGGAGGCCATCAATGAGGGGGTCATTATTTAAAAAGTTAATGATAGCTATTAATTCTTGTTCTTTAATATCTTCAGGGCAGCGGTATAAATGAGTATCAATCCCCACCTTCTTAGCTTCTTGTTGCTTAAGACGAACATAAAGTTCAGAATCAGGACGATTGCCAACTAAAACAATAGCCAGGTTAGGACGTGGTCCTTGGAGGCTATAGACAAAATTGGCAATAGAGTCTTTAATTTCTTCGGCTAATTCGTGGCCATTAATAAGCTGTTGTGGCATAGATTTGATTATACTGGGGTGGAGGTAACCGGCGACCTAGGGTAGATACTTGTTGTTTAATTTCAGCTAATGCTGGCTTGCTGTCTCGTTTATTTAGAGCTTGGTCAAACCAATTAGCTATTTGTTCCATTTCTTGCTCCTTAAATCCCCTGGTAGTGACGGCGGCCGTACCTAAACGAAGTCCTGATGGGTTAAAAGGCGGTCGGGAATCGCCGGGGATAGTAGAGCGTGAGACTGATAGGCCGGCTTTTTCGAGGGCAATTTCTGCTTCCCTGCCGGTAATTTGCTGTGGTCTTAAATCAATCACCATTAGATGGTTGTCTGTGCCGCCCGAGACTATAGTATATCCTTTTTCTTGTAACTTTTTAGCTAAAAATTGAGCATTGACAATAACCTGATGAGCATATTTTTTAAAGCTTGGTTCTAGAGCTTCTCCTAGGGCAATAGCTTTGGCGGCGGTGACGTTATCATGAGGTCCGCCTTGCAGGCCAGGAAAGACTGCCTGGTCAATTTTTTTAGCTAATTTTTCCTGGCACATAATTATTGCGCCTCGTGGTCCGCGTAAGGTTTTATGAGTCGTAGTGGTAACTACGTCAAACAAGGGGGTAGGGTTTATTAGTTGACCACCAGCAATGAGGCCAGCCGTATGGGAGATATCGGCCAGGGTAAAGGCGCCGACCTCTGAAGCAATATCTTGAAAGCCTGCCCAATCAATTTCTCGGCTATAGGCGCTAAAACCAGCTATAATAAGTTTAGGCCTTACTTCTTTAGCTATTTTTCTAATTTGGTCCATATTGAGACAGCCAGTTTGGGGATCAACTTCATAGTGGACAAAATTAAATAGTCGCCCTGAAATATTGACTGGGTGGCCATGAGATAGGTGGCCACCATGGTCTAGACGAAGGCTTAAGACAGTATCGCCTGGTTGTAGTAAGGCTAGATACACGGCCAGATTGGCAGGTGACCCTGATAACGGCTGGATATTTACATGTTCAGCTTGAAATAATTGTTTAGCTCGTTCAATAGCTAAATTTTCTATTTCATCAATAAGGTGATTGCCACCGTAATAGCGGTGTCCAGGGTAGCCTTCGCTATATTTATTGACCAGTGGGGTAGCTAAAGCAGCTAGTACTGCTGGCGAGACATAATTTTCTGAAGCAATAAGTTCAAGCTCGTCAATCTGTCGTTTACTTTCCTCGGCTATAAAACGTAGTACTTCTTGGTCTTTGATAATATTTATCATATTCACTTAGAATTTTTTCTAAATTGTTGAGCATAATATCGGTCTGCAAGAATTCTTTGCTCTCTGGTCGATTTTTAATATCAGTAATAATGGTTTGACGTTCTTGAGTGATAGCCTCAAATTCCTTTAGAGTTTCTTCGTATTGATCGGCCACTTCTTTTTGATTATTGCGCTTAGCATAATCCCAATAAATTTGGGCTTGGCGGGTAATTTGATAAAGCAAAGCAATTTGGATGGGATGCTCAGCTAAAATTCTTGCCCGGCCATCGCCCCAGAGTTTGGCTAATTCTTCAGTATGATGGACGTCACAGCCAACAACGAAAAGAGGAATATTACTTTTTTCTCCACGGATATTAAGAAAATCAGATTGGAAATATTTTATTTTAGCTAACTGCCCCCTTTTTATGTGGTTGAATATTCGTTCTATTTTTTTTGCCAGTGCCTCTAAACGGCTAGCCGAGGTTACATCTAAGGCCAACCCAGAATAATTAGCAAAGCGAGGTTCTGGGTGGCGTATTTCTAAAAGAGAATCAATGTGGTTGCGGTAGTCGTCATAGTCACAGGTTTTAATCGTCCAAACATTTTCACCAAAATAGTCATTCTGCTCGATTTGCTCATGTAAAATGGCTTCTAGAATATCAGCTACTTGCTTATGCCAAGTTTCGGTTTCAGAATCATGGGTTCGGAAGTAAGCTTGCCGACTCTTAACCCACCTAAGGTCGGCCATAACAGCGTCCCGTCCATATAGGTTAATAAATTGAGAAGGATCAATTCGGTTAATATTGTTCATCTCTTGTGCTTTTATTGAAAGTTCTTGGAGGTATTCTTTATTATTTAATGTTTTTCTCTTTTCTTGTCGCTCTGACAAGTTTCGTAGAAATTGTTCGGGGTTAAACATATTTTTTATATTAATTTTTATATTTATCACTATATCACAGCTTTGACTAAATAAGTATGATTGAGATAATAGCCAAATTTACGGTAATAATTACGGACACCAACTCCAGAGATGATGGCTATTTTAGAATAGTGATGCTCTTTGGCAATTTTTTCAGCATGAATTAATAGTTTTTCTCCCAATCCCCGATGCTGGATTTGCCCTTGACTACCCAAGGGTTGTAATAGGCCATAAACATGGAGTTCTCTAATTAGGGCGCAGTCACTCAAATAAGGATTACTAGCTGGTTTTGTAGGTAAGCGTAGCCGGCAAAAGCCAAAAATGGTAGATTGGTCAGGACTTTCCCAGCTTAAAAAATATTCTTCACCATCTCCCGCTATATACTGGCGGATTATTAATTGGAGATTAGACCAGTCAACAGCTTTATCTTTAACTTCCCGACAGCGGATGCACTGGCACTGAACTCCTTGCTTTTGGATAATTTGTCGTAGATTAGTAATTTTATTGCCTGCTTCGATTGACTCTTTGGGAATATCTCGAATTAATCTTACAATTCTAACATATGGTGGTGTGGCTGCCTTGCACTCCTTGATAACCCTTATTAGCTCACTATCACTATATGGTTTATATAGACCCTTTAGCCAATCTTCATATAGTTTACTACCTTTTACTACTACTGTAGGATAAAATTTTATTTGATCGGGCTGAAAACGTGGATCAGTAAATAATTTTTTATACATGGCAATATCATGGTTAGGGTTAGAGCCTGGTAAGGCTGGCATAATATGATAGGTAATTTTAAAACCCCAATCACGTAATAATTGAGTAGCTTGAGCAATGTCTTGGACTGTAGTCGTTCGTTCATTAAGTCGAAGAATATGGTCATCAACAATTTGTACACCGATTTCTACTCTAGTACAGCCAAATTCTCGTAAGCGCGTTAATTCTTGAGGGGTTAAACAATCCGGCCTAGTTTCTAGAGTTAACCCGACAATTCGATAGCGAGTTGATTCATTAATTGTTTGTTCTTTGGCTATAGCTTTTTTTAATTGATCTAAACTTAAGTTTTGCCGGTAGCGCCGGGCAGTTTTTCCATAAGTATTGGCGGCGGCATAACAATTAGCAATATACCAGTATTGATATTTTTTAGGTAAATATGACCAGGTGCCACCAATAATAATTAATTCTATTTTGGTTGGCTGATGTCCATTGGCGGTGAGAGCTCGGAGACGATAATGGATTTGTTTTATGGGGTCATAATGGCAATGGCGGGCCCGCATAACTGCAGGTTCATTGGCTAAATAGCTGGTCGGTACATTAACTTGCTGGGGACAATAACGGCAATGGCCAGGGCATGGATAGGGTTTAGTTAAAATGGCCACTGGGGCTACGCCAGACATAGTGCGGACAGCTCGTTTTTTGAGAAGTTGGACCAAGTTTGGGTCAATTTTATCTGGAGGTGTTAGCTTAAAATAGATAGCTAATAGCTGATTATTGCTAATAATTGGTTGCCCAGTTATTCGGGACAGCTGGCGTTTCCAGTGGGCTAATGCTTGAACATTTTGGGGCTGTTTAGCTACTAGGCTTTGGATAATTTTTTCCTCCTTTTGATGTTTTTCTTTGATATTCATCACTTCTAATGATATAATATTTAATAATATTTTTATCTTTTATATTTAATCATAATTATATGGTAAAAACAAGGCAATTATTTATATGGTTATTGTCTTTAGGAGTATTGATAATTCCTTTTACTACTAAGGCTTTTGTTGGTCGAACAGGCAATGAGGTTACCTTCGGTCCAGCTGATCAATTAAATGGGGTAACTTATGCTCTTGGTCAGCAGATCACTATAGATACACCATTGCCAGATGACCTGATTTGTTTAGGGGGTGATGTATTTATTAATCAGCCAGTGGCGGGTGATGTTATTTGTGCGGCGGAAAATCTTAATATTAAGGCGCCAGTAGGTGGTAGCGTCCGGCTATTTGGCAGCAATCTTAATATAGATAGTCAAATTGGCCGCAACGCTATATTATCTGGTTCTCAGTTATTATTGGGTGATAATAGTGAGATTAAAGGAGAAACCTTGTTAGCCAATTTATTAATAGAAAGTCGTGGGATTTATAGAAAGGCGGTTCATGGATTATATGGTCAGGCTAAATTAGCTGGTCATTATGAGGCACCCATAGATTTAAAAGAGATACAAAGAGGAGCCTCACAATTAATTGTTGACCCCACCGCTAATATTGGTGCAGGTTTAAGTTATCGGGCAGAAAAGTCAGCCCAAATAGATAGTGGAGCTCATATTAATGGTGAAGTGGTTCATAAAGTAGCAACCGCTCAGGAAAAACGAGCCGCTATGGTTGGTTGGTGGTGGTCAAGGTTCTTGCATTTGTTTATGCTCCTTGTTACTGCCCTGGTGCTCTATAGCTTATGGCCTAAGTTAGGGGAAAGATTGGTGGAAACTGGTAAACATAAAGCTGGTCTAGTCTGTTTTTATGGCTTTCTTACTCTATTTATTTTGCCCATAATAGCTATAGCCGCTGGTTTTACTATTATTGGCATACCCCTAGCTTTAATTGCTTTAGCTATCTGGTGTTTCTTGATTTACATAGGGTGTCTGGTGCCGAGCTATTGGTTAGGTTTGAAAATTATTCCTAAAGCCAAAAATCATCTCTGGCCATTTTTATTAGGGGCAACTATTATAGTAGCTATTGGTTGGATACCATTTATAGGGCAGATAATAACTATGCTTGCTACTTGGTGGGGGGTAGGAGCAATAGAACAGACTATTTTTAAAGCTCATAGTACTAAGAAGGCCAATCATTAATATGCAGACTCAACCTAGTGTTTTTAAGGCTTACGATATTCGTGGTATTTATGGTCAAGATTTTGATGAAACTTTAGCTTATGATTTAGGGTTAGCCTATTCTCAGTGGCGTCGTCAAGAGTTATCTACTGATAGCTTATCAGTAGTTATTGGTCATGATATGCGCTTATCTTCTCCTGGCCTGCACCAAGCTTTATCTCGCGGCCTGGTAGATGGTGGGGTAGAAGTTATAGATATTGGATTATGTTCAACTCCTAGTTTTTATTTTGCAGTGGCTAATGAGTCAGCCGATGGCGGCCTTATGATTACTGCCTCGCATAACCCCAAAGATTATAATGGCTTTAAAATTGTCCGTGACCGGGCTCGACCAGTCAGTGAAAGCACTGGCCTTACTGAGTTAAAAAATTTAGTGTTTAATAATAAGCTTGCTCCAGCTAAGAGGTTAGGAACTATTCGGAAGATAGATAATATTCTTGACCAGCATGTAGCATATGAATTAGCTATAGCAGGTTTTCAGCCACTTAAGCCATTCAAGATAGTGGCTGACCCGGCTAATGGCATGGGTGGGCCTTATTTAGAAAAATTATTAGCTTCTTATTCCACTATTTCCTTAATTCGGATGAACTGGGCCCTAGATGGTTCTTTTCCTAGTCATGAGTCTGATCCATTAAAACCTGAGAATATAGAGCCACTTTGTCAAATGGTTCTGGGTCAGCAAGCTGATTTAGGCATTGCTACTGATGGTGATGCTGATCGGGTATTTTTTGTGGATAATCTTGGACGGCCAGTGGAGCCAGGTATTCTTAGGGCTCTAATGGCTAAAATATTTTTAGAAGAACGGCCAGGGGCCACTATTGCTTATGACATCAGGCCAGGTAAAATTACTCCTGAAACTATTATTGCTAATGGTGGTCAGCCATTGGTAACTAAGGTTGGTCATTCTTTTATTAAGGAGGCAACGTTAGAGTCAGGGGCCTATTTTGCTGCTGAATCCTCGGGCCATTTTTTCTTAAATATGGAACATGGCTGTTATGAGGTACCTGGCGTTATTATTATTAAATTACTTCAAGCTCTATCCAAGACTCATGAGACTTTGGCTGAGCTTATTAAGCCCTACCAGAAATATTATAATTCAGGTGAAATCAATCGACGAGTTAGTGACCCAGCGGCTAAAATAAAGCTAATTGCTGAGCGTTATAGCGATGGTCAGCTTGATTATCTAGATGGTTTAACGGTTACTTATCCTGATTTTTGGTTTAATATTCGACCCTCTAATACTGAGCCAGTATTAAGATTTAGTCTAGAAGCTAAAACACCAGAAATAATGACCACTAAACGTGATGAGATTTTAAAATTATTAGCTAATTAGCAACGAAAATAATTAGTTATTTTTTTAAAATTGTTGTAATCTAACTCACTAAGGCCATATTCAGATAATTGGCCATGAATTTTATAAAGTTCATTATCTAGTTTATAGCCAGGAATACCACCATAACTGACTACGTCATTACGATGATTTTTTAAGAAATTAATAATGAAGTCACGGTTATTCTGGTCAATACTAGCAAATTCATAGCTATGGTTATAGAAGAATTCTTTACACCGTTGCTCAAAAGTATAAAGATCTTCATTTTTTAAGCTTTCTACTAGCTTTTTGATATCTTCGCTGGTCATAGTTTTAATATTATTTTAATGAATAATTTGGTTGGGCAATAATTTGTTCTAGATCTTGAGTTAAGCCAGCTTGCATTTTAAGTAGTCCAGCTGTAGCAATCATCGCGGCATTATCTGTAGTATAGGCCATATTTGGTAAAAGTAAATCAACTTGGGGTAATTTTTGTTCTAAGGTGGCCTTTAAGTTGGATCTTAGACATTCATTAGCCGAAACACCACCAGCTAGAGCAACAGTCTTAACTTTGAGGTCGCTAGCTGCCTTAATAGTCTTTCTAACTAGAGCTTCAACCACTGTTTTTTCAAAGACATAGGCATATTCAGCTACGTGGTCTTGCCAAGTAAGGTCTTCCCTTACTTTATAAAGTAAAGCAGTTTTGAGACCAGAAAAAGAGAAATTATAATCTGTCCTTTTTAACATTGGTCGTGGTAGTTGAATTGTCGTTTCTTGGTGCTGCTCAGCGAATTTTTTAGCCATCATACTTATTTTTGGCCCCCCGGGATAGCCTAAACCTAGTAAATTAGCAGCCTTATCAAAAGCTTCGCCAGCGGCATCATCCATAGTTTGCCCGATAATTTTATAATGTAAAGGGTCATGCATTAAGAGTAAATTAGTGTGGCCACCGCTAGCAGTTAAAGTAAGAAGGGGGAACTTTATACTACTTAAATCACGGTCAATAAAATTGGCATTTGTGTGCCCGGCAATATGATTAACGGGTATAAGGGGTAAATTCCAGGCTAGGGCTAATGTTTTAGCAGTTTCTACTCCAACTAGAAGAGAAGTCATTAAACCTGGTCCAACGGTGACCGCTAAACCATCCAGGTTGTGGCTAGCTTCTAAGCGTTTTAGTCCAGCAGAATGTAGAGCTTGCTCAATGACGGGTAAAATTTGTTTAACATGTTCCCGGGCCGCTATTTCTGGAACTACACCACCAAAGACTTGGTGAATGTCTATTTGAGAAGCTACAATATTGCTGTCAATAATAATACGGTTAGCAGTAGAATGAGCCACTGCCGCCGCTGTTTCGTCGCAACTAGTTTCAATAGCTAAAATTTTCATGTCATCATTTTACTAATAATTGGTAGCTGATTCAAGCTTTAGCTTGACAGCCCAAACTCTTTGGTTATAATGAGCTTAGTTAATGGTCCCTTCGTCTAGTGGTCAGGACACCAGGTTTTCATCCTGATAACAGGGGTTCGATTCCCCTAGGGACTACAAAAATTGTTTTTTATTTAGTGGTTTGTTATAATATAAAAAGTCTATTTTTTATATTATGACTAAATCACGATATTTTTTTGGCATTATTTTGTTTGGCTGTGCTTTGTTGGCCACTGCACCAAGTGCTTTAGCCATAACAACGTGTGCTGAGGCTGTTCCCGGTGTTAATACAGCTAAGTGCCGGGCAACTTGTACTCGTGATATTATTTATATGGTTCATTATCCTGCTGGTGATGCTGGTTGTAGAAAGAGCAATCAAAGTACTGGTAATTGTTGTGGTACCTGTACTACTCATGATTTAAAAACCGAAGGTGCAGCTCGGTGTTTAGATAGTTGTATTGCTTCATCTTCATTTCCTTTGGAAGATCCAGAAGGTAATGCTAATTGTCCTTCTGGAAAGAAGTGCTGTTATATGCCAAAATCTGTAACACCTGAGACCCCACCAGACCAATCGCAAACTAATCAAACCGAGAGTAAGCCCCTCGACGAGAGTGCGCTCCCTAAATTTAATAGTCTTTTAACTGCTGATGTTAATATAGTTATTGGCAATATTATTAAGAGTCTGCTTGGTTTAACTGGTACTTTAACCCTTGTTATGATGGTGGTAGCTGGCATTATGTGGATGACAGCTGGTGGTAAAGAACAGACTATTACTAAAGCTAAAAAAATGATAACCTGGACTGCTATTGGTTTGGCAATCATTTTTAGTTCATATATTATTTTGAAGTCTGTGTTTGATGTTCTTACCACTAATCCTTAATGGTTATGCTGAATAAATTTTTTATTTATTTTTGTCTTTTAGCAACCACCCTTATAACACCTTCAGCTAAAGCCGCTAATCCAGTGAGCCTTAGTAACCCTATCAATGGGTTAGATAATATTTTAGAGGGTAGTGCTTATTTGGGCCAGGTTATTGGTAGAGTTTTAGGTATTATTGGTGCAGTGGCCCTATTATTGTTAGTTTATGGGGGAATAAGTATGATTATATCAGGGGGAAATGAAAGTAAGATTACTAAAAGTAAATCCATTATTGTTTATACCCTCATTGGACTAGTCATTATTTTTAGTTCTTACTTAATTATTAATTTTACTATTAACTCTATTGGGGGTACGGCTTCTGTTGAAGAAACACAGGACCTACCCACTGCTCCAGGAGGGTGAGTAAATAATAGGTAGGGCGAAAAGAGAATTATTTAGGTCCATTGCCGCCAATAATCGCCAAATTTAATTGTTGGATAATGAATACCGTAATAGCGTAAGAAACAAGGACAATAATTAAACCGATGAGAGCATTTGTAAGATGCTTAAGAGCGCTCTCTACTTTAGTTTGGTTGCCACCAGCTGTCATATATTGGACACCAGCGACAATTATAAGGACTATTAGAATGGTACCCAATAATCCTAAAGTTATCTGAACAATTTTTGCTATTAATATACGGATATCTTGGGGAGAACCAGGGGTGCCATAGGCTTTATTGCCAATGGTTGTTAAGCCAGCCTGTGATCCCGGCGAAAAAGTTTGAGCCGCAGTTAAAGTAGGCCAGGCAGTAAAAAGAAGGATAGCTAATGAAATAAAGCCGCTAGCTAAGAAATGAGTTTTAGACATAGTTGGTTTTTTAAGATATTGTGATATAGTTATTATATCTAATGAATGGTCAAAAAACAACAGCATGTCACTAGCTAGAAAATTTGCCTATAACAATATAGTCCAAATCATTGGCAAAGGTATATCTATTATTCTTGGAGTATTAGGGGTAGCCTTAATAGCTCGTTATTTGGGAGTAGAAGGGTTTGGTCGTTATACCGCGGTGAATAATTTTTTAGGTATGTTTGCTGTCTTAGCGGATTTAGGACTAACAATGGTAACGGCACAGATGATTAATGAACGGCCAGAAGACAAACAGTCTATTCTTAATAATCTTTTTGGTTTTCGCCTATTTACCGCTGGTGTAATTATCCTTATTGGTTTATTTATTGCTATCTTTTTGCCATATTATCGGGAGCTATGGTTTATTTTAGCAATTCTGGCTGGTTCTTATTTTTTTGTGGCCATTAATCAAATTCTGGTAGGTTTACTACAAAGTGAGCTTAAAGTTGATTACTTAATGGTTGCCGAAATTGCTGGCCGGTTATTATGGCTTGGCGGTTTAGTTTTAAGTAATTATTTGAATTGGGGTCTTACTGGTATTGCTCTGGCTACTACTTTTTCTAGTATGGTTAATTTTGGTGTAGCTTGGTTTTTAAGTGCCAAAAGAGTTAAAATCTGGCCTAGCTATCGGGCGGATTTATGGCATAAAATTGCGCAACGTTCTTGGCCGTTAGCTATAACTATTACTCTTAATTTACTATATTTACGAACTGACATCCTTTTTCTAAGTTGGTGGCAGACCGAGGAGGCAGTCGGCCTTTATGGTGCCGCTTATAAGGTCATTGATATTCTTACTAGTTTGCCCTTTTTGTTTATTGGCCTGCTTTTGCCTATACTTACTAGAGCTTGGTCTAACAGGGACAGTCAAAAATTTAATTTTTTAGTTAACAATGCTTTGCTTATTTTATTAATTTTGGTTGTCCCCCTAATAATTGGCGGACAGATTTTAGCTACCCCCATTATTAAATTTATTGCTGGGGCATCATTTAGCGCCGCTGGTTCTATTTTAGCTCTGCTTCTCGTGGCCTTAGCTGGTATTTTTGTTGGCTGTCTTTTTAATCACCTCCTTATTGCTGTTAACCAGCAGCAAGTTATGGTGCGTCCTTATTTAGTAGTAGCCATTACAGCTATACCAGCTTATTATTTTTTGATTCGTTATTTTTCTTACTGGGGAGCGGCGATTGTAACTGTATATAGCGAGCTTCTCATTGCTATCCTAGCTGGTTATAAGGCTAAAAAGATGGCCCATTGGCATTGGCCTACTATAACTAGTTTAAAATTATTAGCCGCCAATCTCCTTATGGTTATAGTGATTTGGCCTTGCCGTCATTGGGCGGGACAGAGTATTATTAACTTATTAGCTATTATCCTTTTAGGCGTTGTAGTATATAGCCTTAGTTTAATTGGACTTAAAGTTATTAATTGGTCTAAATTGCAGGTAATTTTTAAGCCGGATAACAAAAATTATGAAACAGCCCCTCATTGTTAATTTTAGTCAGGAAGATCAATCATTAGTTTATGAACTTTTAACCACCTGGGCTGATGGCCGGGCAGTACTTTGGTCTATTACTGGTCCCTTAACTAATTATTGGTCGGCTCAGGCTTGGCCACTTCGTTTGATTAATAAAAAAACAACTTTAAGTCCTTTCTGGATAGGTTTAACTTTACCGTGGCGTAAGTTAATCAAAAGACGGCAATTGACTAAATTAATTCGTCAATATTCACTGGATGGACTTATTTGTCTTTCGTGGTTAGATAGGCTATTGCTTACTGGCCCAGCGTGTCGTTTAGGCTTAAGGGTGGTGTGGTTAGAGTTGCCGGAAGAGGCTAAGCTATCTTTACCAAATTGGCTTTTATCATATTATCGCCATCAGGCGGCTAAGGTCAAAATTATTACTTTTGGTCGTCATTTAGTTGATCATCTCCGTCTTCAAGGACAGTCACTTAATAATTGTTATCTCCTTTTGCCAGCGATTGACCCCAAACGGCATCTTAGTCAAACCGATTTGTTTTCTAATTTAGCCATTAATAAGCAGGAACAGTCAAATAAGCCCTATTTTCTTATTGGCTCAGTAGTAGATTTATGCATTACTCATCCTACCGAAATTTTATTGCGTTCTCTTAAAATTGTTTTATCGGTTATTCCTAGTGTCCAATTAGTTATTATTGGTGATGGTCCTAAACGTAAAGAACTGCAAGAGCTGGCGCGTGAATTGGATTTGGCTAATTTGGTCTGGTTTGTCGGTCATCAGGATCCGCTAGATAAGTGGCTGTATAGCCTAGATGGGATTATAGAATTAGAGGTAAGTAAATCTCAAGCTTGGCAACGCTTACTGCAGGCGATGCTCGCTGGACTGCCCATTATTGCTCCTAAAAGTAAATTAACGGCCGATTTTCTTTTACCGGGAGAAACAGCTTTAGTTGTAGAGCAGGCTGAGCCCGAGATGCTGGCTCAAGCAGTTATTCAGTTGCAGCAGAATAAACTCCTAGCCGGCCGTTTGGCTTGCCATAGTAAGACGTGGATAAATGAATTTGGTCTTATTGACCGCCAGCTTAATGATTTTGTCCATTATATTTCTTAAATATGGAACAGCTAATAGTTGGAGAGGGGGGTGGTCGGTTAGATAAGTTTTTAGCCGCTAAGGTTCCCAAGTATTCCCGTTCAGCCTGGCGTCAGTTTATTAATGATTCCTTAGTTAAAGTAAATGGCCGGACAGTCAAACCTCATTATTTTATAAACAAAGGCGATATTATTTCCTGGTCTATTTCCTCCTCAATTCTTAAATCTCAGCCTAATAAGAAAATTTCTAGAGTTAGTTTACCCCTCAAAATTATAGCAGAGAAACCAGACTATCTAGTTATTAATAAACCAGCTGGTCTTCTGACTCATGATAATTTCTGGCCACCGCGGCAACCCACTGTGGTCGGTAAATTGGCTAAAAAATATCCGGAGATTTTAAGTTTGGGAGACAATCCCACTCGTCCAGGCTTAGTGCATCGGCTAGATAGAGATGTCAGCGGTTTAATGGTAATTCCCCGCACTGAGCCAATGTTTAATGCTCTTAAGCGTCAGTTTAAAAACCATACTGTTAGGAAAGTTTATACTGGTTTAGTTTATGGTACTTTGCCGCAAACTCAGGGAGTGATTAATTTTAAACTTGGCCGTTCAACTAATGGCCGTAAAATGGCGGCTCGGCCATTTAATCAGGCCGGTAAATCAGCCCTGACCGAATATGAAGTTATCCGTCAGTGGACTGACTATACTTTACTTAAAATTATCATTAAAACTGGGCGAACACACCAAATCAGAGCTCATTTAGCAGCTATCGGGCATCCACTCGTGGGAGATAATTGGTATGGTACTAATAAAACTAAAATTAAAAATAAGGCGCTAGGTATAAATCGGGTATTTTTAGTGGCAACTCAGTTATCTTTTTTAGATTTAGCCAAAGTACGGCAGACCTTTAGTCTTCGTCTACCGCGGCAGATGACTTCATTTTTTAATACCTTAAAATAAACTTATGATTATTTCTTTTGCTGGTTGGCCTGGTTCAGGCAAGTCTACCATTGCTAAACGGATTGCTACGGAGTTAGGGTGGCCCTATTATAGTATGGGTCAATTGCGTCGCGAGGCGGCTAAACGGCGGGGTATGACCCTAGAGGAATATAATAAATTAGCTATGTCCGATATTTCTACCGATTTAGAGGTTGACGAATACCAAACTAAACTAGGGCAAGAGCAAGATAATTTTGTCATTGACGGCCGGACTTCCTGGCATTTTATCCCCCAGTCTTATAAAATTTTTCTTAATGTAGACCCACGGGTAGGCGCTGAACGAATTTTTCAGGAATTACAGCAAGGTGGTGACCGTAACGAAGGTCATAATTTAACCACGGTGGAGGCGGTCCTTAATAGTAATTATGAGCGGGTTCAGAATGACCGAAAGCGTTACCAGAAATATTTTGGTATTGACGTTTATGATTTAGCTAATTATGATGAGATTGTAGATACTACTAATTTAACCATTGAAGAAGTAGTGGCCAAGGTTAGGTCTCTTATAAAGCAACGTTTAGCCCAAGATAAGGTTAAAAATTGACCCTTTTTCTAAACTATTATTGTTTTTTATTAATATAATTAAATTAAATCTATGGATCGTCCCTTAAGAGTAGCTATTAATGGTTTTGGCCGCATTGGCCGAAGCGTCTTTAAGGCTATGGTTAATAAGCCTCAATTGGAGGTTGCGGCTGTTAATGATTTAACTGATAATTTAACTTTAGCTCATCTTTTACAGTATGATAGCTGTTATGGCCGTTATGACCATACTGTTAGCTATGATGATGACTCCATTATTGTTGATGGTCATCATTATTTAGCCTTAGCGGAAAAGGATCCGAGCAAGTTGCCCTGGAGTAAATTAGGAATAGATGTGGTCATTGAATCTACTGGTCGTTTTACTAAAGGTGAAGAAGCATTGGCCCATGTGCAGGCTGGGGCTAAAAAGGTTATTATTAGTGCGCCAGCTAAAGATGAGTCTACTAAAACTATTGTTTTAAGTGTGAATGAGGCTGAATTACAGGTGAGTGACCAAGTAATTTCTATGGCTTCCTGCACGACTAATTGTTTAGCGCCACTTACTAAAGTATTGGTAGATAAAATAGGAGTAAGCAAGGCTGTTATGAGTACCATTCATGCCTATACTGCTGATCAAAATTTAGTTGATGGTCCGCATAAAGATTTACGTCGGGCGAGAAGCGCCGCCTTAAGTATTATTCCTACCACTACTGGTGCGGCTCAGGCAGTAGCCAAAGTGATTCCTGAGCTCAATGGTCAGTTTGACGGCTCGGCCTTCCGGGTACCTACGCCAGTAGTTTCGCTCTGCGATGTGGTATTTGTTACTAAACGTGCAGTTAGCGTTGAGGAAGTTAATAATATTTTAAGAGAAGCGGCGAGCCATGATCGGTTTGGTGCTTTGACGGTAACCGATGAACCATTGGTGTCGGTAGATTTTACTGGTAATCCAGCAAGTTCTATTGTGGATTTATCTTTAACCACCGTGATTGGCGGTGATTTAGTTAAAATAGTCGCCTGGTATGATAATGAATGGGGCTATAGTCAGCGGTTAGCTGACCTGGCTGCCTATATTGCCGATAGTAATTTAGTTTAATTAGGCCTTGACAAGGTTAGAGAGGGTGACTATACTATTAGCAGTCTGTAAGTTAGACTGCTAATTAATAATTTAATTTTACTATTATGAAGCTACAACCATTACATGATCAAGTTATCATTAAGCCGCTAACGGCGGAAGAAAAAACTAAGTCTGGTATTATTTTGCCAGATACTATTAATAAAGACCGGCCTGAACAAGGCGAGGTTATTGCCGTTGGTCCTGGTCGCCTTTTAGATAATGGTCAGCGTGCTCCTATGAGTGTTAAGGTTGGGGACAAAGTAGTATTTAAAAAATATTCTACCGAGGATTTAAAGCTAGATGATCAGGAATATGTAGTAGTTGCTGAACGAGATATTTTAGCAATTATTAATTAATTTATAATTTTTAATTTTAGAATTATATGGCAAAACAGATTATTTATGACGATAAAGCTCGGGCTGCTCTTAAGAAAGGAGTTGACCAGCTAGCCAATGCGGTAAAGGTTACTTTAGGTCCCAAGGGCCGTAATGTAGTAATTGATCATGGATTTGGCAGTCCGACCATTACTAAAGACGGAGTGACGGTAGCTAAAGAAATAGATTTGGATGATAAATTTGAAAATGTCGGCGCTGCCCTAGTAAAAGAAGTGGCCTCTAAGACTAATGACACGGCTGGTGATGGGACAACTACCGCTACTGTCCTAGCTCAAGCCATGATTAACGAGGGCCTTAAATTGGTGGCTGCCGGTATTAACCCCATTGAGATTCGGCAGGGCATTGAAAAAGAAGTGGGTGAGGTTATAGGGAGACTGAAGAAAATGAGTAAACAGATTTCGACTAAAGAAGAAATTACTCAAGTCGCTTCCATTAGTGCTAATGATCCAGAGATTGGCAAAATTATTGCTGAAGCCATGGAGTCAGTTGGCAATGAAGGGGTGATTACTGTAGAAGAAGGCCAATCATTTGGTGTAGAAAAAGAAGTAGTTGAAGGCATGCAGTTTGACAAAGGCTATGTGTCTCATTATATGGTGACTAATACTGAGACTATGAAGGCTGAATTAGATGACCCCTATATTTTAATTACTGACCGTAAGGTGGCAGCGGTGCAGGAAATTTTACCGCTTTTAGAGAAAGTGCTTCAGACCGGAAAGAAGGATTTAGTAGTCATTGCTGACGAAATTGAAGGTGAAGCTTTAACCACTTTTGTGGTTAATAAACTGCGGGGCGTCTTTAATGTTGTGGGGATTAAAGCTCCAGGTTTTGGTGATCGCCGTAAAGCGATGCTCGAAGATATTGCCATTTTAACTGGTGGTCGGGTGATTTCTGAAGAAGTTGGACTTAAACTAGAGACGGCAGATTTAAGTGATTTAGGACAAGCACGTCGAGTGATTGTCTCCAAAGACAATACTACCATTGTAGATGGCAAGGGCGACAAGAAGGCTATCCAGGAACGGATTGAGCAAATTAAAAAAGAGCAGGAATTAGCTGATTCAGATTTTGACCGGGATAAACTGCAAGAGCGTTTAGCTAAATTAGCAGGTGGAGTGGCAGTTATTAAGGTGGGAGCAGCGACTGAAGTAGAGATGAAGGAAAAGAAGAGCCGTATTGAGGATGCTCTAAATGCTACTCGGGCAGCTACCATGGAAGGTGTGGTGCCAGGCGGTGGTCTAGCCTTGGCCCTAGCCAGTGAAGCTTTTGAGCTTAACGACAATAGCAGTGTCGGGCGTAAGATTGTGGCTGGTGCTATTCTAGAGCCAATTAAGCAGATTGCTACTAATGCTGGTCAAGATGGCTCCTTTGTCCTCTATAATATTATTGACAAAAATAAAGATAGTAATAAGCCCATTGGATATAATGCTATAACTGGTAAGTTTGAAGATATGGTTGAAGCCGGTATTATTGACCCAACCAAAGTAGTGCGTTGCGCCTTAGAAAATGCGGCCAGCATGGCCATGATGTTCCTCACGACTGAAGCTATTATTACTGAAAAAAAGGAAGAGAAAACTTCTGGATCCAATCCTAATGGAATGATGGAGGAGATGTAAAATTATTATTTTTTCTCTTTTTTATTCTTAAATATTTTTTCTATTTTAACTCAAGATACCCTGGTTAAACCAGGGTATCTTTTGTCCTTCTTGTATATTTTAGACAACTTGTTGTATAATAACTTTATTATGGTTGGCTAATTTAAGTTAATGTCACAACACAAAAGCCACATTAATTTTATTATAACCCTCCTAGCAATAGGGTGGGGTCTTTTGGTTGCCGTTACTGCCTTGCGGGCTCAGTGGTCTGGTCCTAATGCTCAGCCACCCGGAGGTAATCCCTCATCCTTTTTAACCTCTGGCACTAGTTCGGAAACTAAAACAGGGCCACTGACGATTGATAATAATTTTTATGTCACTGGTAATACCAGTTTAGGTAGTACTGCTACTCCTACCTCGGCTAGGGTGGTTATTACTCCCGTTAGTAATGCCGCCATTGATGCTGGCAATGGTTCTATCCGTACTACATATTTGCCAAGCGATGATTATGATGTGGTTACTAAGACTTATTTAGCTTCATCACTAAGTGGTAGTAGTTATTGGTTGTTGTCTGGTGGCAAACTGTTCCCCTCTAGTACTAGCTGGAATGTAGGAATTGGGACGACCAGTCCAACGGCTAATTTTCAAGTTGATGGCAGCTCACTTTTTAATGGATTGGTATTTATAAATACGGATCCTAATAACTCTAATGATAGTAGTTTTGAATATGGTAATGGCTACAACCCTGCTGTGTCTAATTATGATAATCAAAAATTTAGAATTAATAGTTTTTTTGAAAGCCCCTTTGTTTCTATGGGGGTAGCGTTAAATTATTTGCTGAGATCTGAGGCTTTTGATAACTCTTCTTGGACAAAAACCGGTATTGGTACTGTTACTGCTGATAGTGCAGCAGCCCCCAATGGTAGAGTTACCGCTGAAAATATACCTGCTGGTTCTAGTGATACTGCCAATATTGCTCAGACTGTCACTAATACTACTACTGGATATTGGGCCGCTGGAGTCTGGGCTCGGGCGACTGGTACTCCAACTGCTACTATAAAATTACGTTTGGATAGTTCTAGTGAAACTGGCACAGAGGTAACATTTAACTTAGATAATACATGGCGTTTTTATTCTATAAAGCAGAATTTTACTGCTGCCCACACTAACAAGACTTTTCGTATTATTACTGGTACCAATACTGTCTCATTATGGGGCGCTAGAATGAATCCTGGGGAGTCAGTCAATGCTTATTATTATACAACTTCTTCGGGATTGACATCGCCTTATATGGGAGTATTTTTTAATTTCAGTAACGTTTATGCCTCTACTTTTTCTGGGTCACTGTCGGGTAATGCCTCATCAGCTAATTATGCCAGCGGTTTATATGGTGGTTTTAGCATATCTAATGACACTGACAAAACTAATAAGTGGGAGTACATAGGATATATGTATTTGGTATATAGCAGTACTTATAGATATGGTCAGTCGTGGAATGTAGAGCTGAAAGTTAAAGAATTAGATCGTAGGGGTACTCTGACCCCAGATAATTATGGTGAGACCACTATTAGAATGCAAGGTAAGATGCCGGCCGTAGCCAATAGTACTGAATTTAATACTACCACCCCTCAATTTACCGTGAATATAGATGGTAATGGCGGTTTGAGTCCAGATGATGTCGCTATGTTAGTTTATTCATCTGATACTTCAGCAAAATATATTCGTCTTTATGTTAGACTAAAAAATCCTGACAGTCATTATATTTTTGTGCCGATAAATCAGTACGGCGCTTCTTATAGTAGCAGTGGGAGTATATCAAATGGATATTGTTATTATACTTCAATGGGCAATCAGGCCGCCACTACTAACTTACCAACTCCAGCTCAAGGCAGTATTGTTTATGCTACTCAAAGATTTGACAGCTCTGACTTTTGGCGTTCCAACAATAATGATATTTATAACGCTAATAGTGGCAACGTTGGTATTGGCACTACCAGTCCATCTGCTGCTTTACATATTTATCCTCGCACCGACACAGAAGGAGTGCGTATTGTCTCTAGTAATTATTCACCATTAGTTATTCGTAATAGTAGTGATACAGCTGATCTTTTTAGGGTTAATCAGTCGGGCGATGTTACAGCGGTAACTAGTTCAGCCACCAAAATGCGTTCTAATAATTATTGTGATGCCACTGGGGCTAATTGTTTTAATCCGAGTAGCGGGTGGTCCACTGGAATTAGCACTATCTTTTTAACAACTACCACTACCGCGGGTAGTTTTAGCTGGGGTGGTGCCGTTGGTTATGATGCCGGTAACAAAATTTGTGCCAATGAACAAAGTGGTAGCCATTTTTGTCGTACTGATGAAATTATTTATTTAATTCAAAAGAACGGCACTAGTAGTTTTAGTGCCATTAATGGTCAGGATGCCTGGATAGCTGATGGACCGCCTGGTTATACCGGGTCTACGGCGGCTGATGATTGTGCTGGTTGGACGAATAATACTACCAACAATCTTGGTCATTTTTGGATTTTTAGTACTGCTGGTGGTGGTCGAGGTGCTTTAATTCATTGTGGTACAGTGAAAAAAATTGCCTGTTGTAAATAATTTATGAAAAAAATTTTGCTCTCTATTTTTTTCTTTCTGGCTGCTATCTTTATAGCTGCTCAGGCTGATGCTGATTATGTTAGTAATCCTAATGATTGTCCTAGCTCTTATCTTAGCCAAACCTGTGTCAGTCCGACCCCCAACGTGTGTGGAGTAAGTACGAATAATGTAGTGCAATGTTATAATACGGCCAACATTCAACCCAGGTCTAGCTCTTCTTCTGTGGAGAGCGGGACCATTACTACATCCGGTGGATATTATGTTAATTGTACAGCGCCGATGGATAGCGCTTCTCCTTATTGTGATAATAATGGAAATTTCTGGTGTTTGCAAAAGAGTAGCTGTGATAGTGCCAAATTAAAGACCATTTGTACTGGGGGGGCTTGGGCATCAGCTACTTGCGGCGCTTGTAAGACTGGTTATCATGATTGTAATAATGATGGCGATTGTTCCGATAGCGATGAACACGATGGAGTCTCCTGTGATGGTGGTCTTGGCTATTGGAATAATTGTACTTGTGTAAGGTCTATTTTGCAATTAGGCCCAGACTCTGTTTCTAGCACTGGTGTTATCATTCAAAGTGCGGCCAATCCTTTAATGTATATTGGCAGTGGAGTGAGTATTGGCACGAGTACCATAGAAGCCAGCACCTTCAACGTAGTGGGGGCTAGTCGTTTTTTTAATCCTGTGACGGTGGACACCCCTACAGATACTGGTCATGCTGCTACCAAAAGTTATGTGGATAGTATGGCCTTAGCTGCTGGTAGTGCACTTTGGACCTTAAGCAGTTCTAGCCTTTATGCCTCTAGTACTGACTGGAATGTCGGTATTGGTACTACTAGCCCGGGTGCAAAATTAGATGTTAATGGTAGCCTCGCAGTTAGGGGCTCAGTATCTTTTACTGGTCCTTTATATATTAATGGCGGCAATCGTCTCCTTATGGTAGATAATTCTGGTACTGTCACTGCTACTTCTACCCAGGCTGGTATCTCTATGCCTTCTGGCTCTGCCGGTCAAACCCTGCGTTATGGCTCTGGTGGCTGGGAAGCAACTAGTACTATCTATGTCCAAGGTGGAGGGAATGTGGGGATTGGGACGACGAGTCCAACACAAAAATTGAGTGTTGTTGGAAATATGGCATTAACCACTCCGGCTGGCAATGTTCGTGGTTTTATGATGACCAGCTCCGGGGGTGATTACAATAAATTTTATTATTTAGGCACTGGAGGAAGCGGAGGGACTGCGGGTGACAATGTGATTTTTGAAGATAATAGAGCATCGATGACAGGTGGCCATACATTTTTCAAAATCAAGCGAACCGGTTTAATGACCACTGGAAATATTTTTGAAGTATCTCATGATGGTTCATCTCATGATTTTCTTGTTTATAATAATGGTAATGTTGGTATTGGTACTACTAGTCCTGCAGCATCTCTGGCTGTAAATGGTAATGCTATAGCCAATACCCCAACAGCCGATGGTCATTTAGCTACCAAAGCTTATGTTGATTCAGCCTCTCAAAGTCTTTGGGTTAAGAATGGCTCTAATCTTTATACCTCTAGTACTAGCTGGAATGTAGGAATAGGGACGACGAGTCCCGGAGCAAAATTAGATGTCAATGGTAGCCTAGCAGTTAGAGGCGCAGTATCTTTTACTAGTTCTTTATATGTTGGTGGCAACGTCGGGATAGGATCGACAACTTCTCCGGCCGATAAACTTCAGGTGTTTGGCAATACTTTTTTGGGTAGAATTTCCGGATATCCTTTTAAGAGTCTTTGGACCTGGGAATCTGATGATACAGGTTATTATTCCGGTATTGGTTACCAAAAATATGACGACACTGATAAAAAACTATTTGTCTGGTGGAAGGATAATACATTAGAAACAAATATAAATAGTGTTTTGAATGTTGCTACTCCGGGGCATACATTTGATGGCACGGCTCCTAATTCAGAGAGGACCATAGGTGTCAAATTATCTTCTTCTGGAAATTCATATTTTAACGGCGGTAATGTTGGTATTGGCACTACCAGTCCCTCAGTCCCCCTGGCTGTAAATGGTTATGCTATAGCCGATCCCCCTACAAATTCTAAATATTTAGCTACTAAAGGTTATGTGGATAGTATGGCTTCAGCTGCTAGCAGTGCGCTCTGGGTTAATAGCAGCTCTAATCTTTATGCCTCTAGTACTAGCTGGAATGTGGGAATTGGCACTACTAATCCTGGTACAGCTAAACTAGCAGTAATGGGTGGCAATATGGGAATAGGAACAACAAATCCTAAAGGATTATTACAAATAGATAGTAGCACATCAGATCCTTTAAAGCTTAGAGTTCATACAGAGCTAGGTTCAGCTAACTCTTTAGCTGGTATTGCTTTTGGAGTAGATACCGGTAATCAATATATGAAATCAGCTATTGCTCTTCAGCGTAAAAATAGTAATGGCCAGGGAGATTTAGTATTTATGGTTGATTCCAATAGTGATGGTAGCAATGTAGATATTAATGATGAAAAACTGAGAATTCAGGGTAGTTCTGGTAATGTCGGCATTGGCACTACTAGTCCATCTCATAAACTAGATGTTAACGGGGGTGGTAGTTTTACCCAGTTTGTATTTGTTCCTACCCCCACAGATGCCGGTCATGCTGTTAATAAAGGTTATGTAGATAGTGCTTTCTCTAGTACTACTGCTAATTATGTTTTAAAAACTGGTGATACCATGACTGGCACTTTGGAGTTTGCCACTAGTACTCAAGTCTATACCGCTATTAATCTTAATGGGAATGATATTTCTGCCGTGCATAAGTTAGGCGTTGTGGTTATTGACCCACTTTATGACATAGGTGGCACTAAGTATTCGAGTTATGCTCCTTCGGTAGTAGGAGGGGTTAAAGAAGAGCATATAGGAAAGGGAACCATTAAGGATTGTAACCACAATGTTTGTTCCTGGGTTTTAGATTTTTCTAAAGTTGCTAAGGGTAGTGATTTATGGGTCTGGCGTCAGATAGTGGATTTCCGGCCTGAGACTATTGATGTGCTTATGACCGCCTATGGCCGTCCGGCCTCACTATCTTATGAAATAGGAGATAACCAAATAATTTTTTATGCTGATCATCCGACCCAATTTTCCTATCGTTTAGTTGGTTCTCGTTTTGATTGGCGCCAATGGCCAACTCTTGCCCTAGATCAATCTGAGCCAACCTCTTTAATTGTGCCTTAATTTTAGTTTTTCATTTTAATGTGCTATAATAATTATATTCTTTAATTAACTAATTTTTTATTAACTAAGAACCTATGAACAACAAAAAAACCCTATGGATTATCATTGGCTTAGCTATCTTGGCTCTCATTATTATTGTGGTAGCCACTTCTACTGGTACTAAGCAACAATCCACCACTTCTGCTCCAGAAGAGACTAATGTCCAGGTAGCTCCTACTGACCTGGATACGGAGACCCCCATTGCTACTCCAGAAGAAGTACAGCAAGCCCAACCAGTAATAGAGGGTAGTAGTAAAGTGATTAATAATGTGGTGGTTACACCTACTGGCAAGCCAGTAAAAAATGATGCAGTGCCTGGTTCACCTGAGGCACCACAAGAAACACCGCCCATTGCCCCCGAAGCCTTACCGGCTGGTACTATTAAATTAGATGTTAGCGCTGAGGGCTTTAACCCGGTTCAATTTGAGGTTAAGGCTGGTCAGGTTGTTACTTTGGCCTTGTCTTCAGTAGACAATATTACTCATGTTTTGCTTTTTGATGACCCTGTCTTGGCTGGTGTAGCTATTGGAGTTGGTCCTAATGAGACTCGAGCTATTACTTTTAATGCTCCTAAGGCTGGGGAGTATGGCTTCCATTGTGACGTGCCAGGGCATACCGCCCGGGGTGAATCTGGCAAGATGATTGTTAAATAATAGGTTAACAAAATTTTGATCTTGTAAATATGAATAAAAAGACAACCTGGCTTATTATTTGCTTAGTGGTTGTAGTAATTATTATTGCTATTATAGCGTCAAGCGGTAAGCAACAAACTGGTACTAATAAATCCTCAGAGGCTAATGTTCCAGTAGCGTCGTCTGAGGCTTTAAGCAAAGAAGCTATTGCTACTCCAGAAGAAGTACAGCAAGCCCAACCAGTAATAGAGGGTAGTAGTAAGGTCATTGACAACGTGGTGGTTACACCTACTGGTAAGCCAGTAAAAAATGATGCTTTAGCTGGCACAGCTGAGGCGCCACAACGTACTGATATCTCTAATCCTGATGTTTTACCTCCTGAAGCTATTAAATTGACGGTTAGCAACCAAGGATTTAATCCAGCTCAATTTGAGGTTAAGGCTGGGCAGGTTGTTACTTTGGGACTATCTACTACTGATGGGGTTCATACTATTGTTTTTGACGATCCATCGCTTCAGGCCATTCGTCTTAATGTTAACCCAGAAGTAGGACGGGCTATTACCTTTAATGCCCCTACTGAAGCTGGAGAGTATTCTTTTTATTGTGATGTCCCTGGTCATAGAGAAGATAATGGAGAAACCGGAGTGATGGTTGTTAAATAAAATTATTATGTAAATGTTAGTTTAAAGCACAGCTTATTTTAGCTGTGCTTTTAACTTAGGAAACAGTGTGAGCTATAACAATACTAAGAATCAAAAAAAGACTAAAGTTAGCAGCAATTTAAAGCTAACCACTATAATTTTACTACTAATTGTCCTTTTAGCTTTAGGCTATAGTTTTAGTCTTTGGCTGTCTTCTTCTAAGACCAAGAATTTAGCCCCAGAGCCTACTCCAGTTAGTTCGCCTAAGGAGAAAGTCTCCTCTACGCCGCTTGCCGCTTCTTCTCCCACGTCAGAGACAAGGAGGAAACCAAATGAACGCTTCTTTAGCTTTTCTGATTTATTTTCTAGTACAGCCTGGATTGATGGGGGAGCTACTACTTTGGTCCATGATCGTTCAGCAATGGTTTTTACTTTTGCTCCCAATTATACTTGGGAAAAGTTAGGTTCCTGTGCTAATTTACCAGCCGAGTGTGAGGCGGTAGATAATCAACAACAAGTTGACGGTCCACTTTGCCGAAACCGCAAACACTGTCTTAGTCTTAAGGCCGGACAACTATTATATAATGGCAAGCCATTATCTTTGCCTACCGAGCCCTTAATTAATTTAAGCATTGGCTTATTTGGCCAACGCTGGCTGGTTGGTGGAGTAAAAGTTATTAGTGAGGAAAAATATCAACCACTGGTATGGTGGTTTGATGGCACTAAGTTTGAGCCCCTTGATTTTAAAGGTTATCATGATCAGCCCTCGCATTCGTCCTACCAGGGTTATTTAGCTTTTGGTGGCTGGCCAGATAATGTTTTTATTGTCTATAGTGCCAGAGATGGTTTAGCTTGGCAAGTCAGGGACCAAGAAATTATTGACCTCAGTCGTTATTTTAGTTTCCGGGTTAATAATGGCGGTTTTGAACCCAGTATTATTGGGGCCAAACAAGACCATCAGACCGTCTGGTATGTATTTGACCATAGTGCTTCCCAGCCTAGGTTATTGAAATATTGGCAAAATGAGAATCAGTGGATTGAAGGCTCACTGGACTTATCCTTGAATTTGCCTACCGGGACAGTAGCTGCTATTTTTAGTTTAGAGAAGGCCGAGCCTTTAATTTTACAGGCCAAACTTATTAACCAAGAAGGAGAAGCAAGTCTATGGTTATTTAAAGATAATGGCTTTATTGCTCCAAGTTCCACGGCTCAGGTTACTTCTGTAGACTTAACTGGTTCTAGTAATAGCAACCCCAATATTAAGCCTGACCTTACAGGAGCTGTGATGGTTGAATTAATGGGTGGTTGGTCTGGTTTTAAAGAACAGATATTACTTTCTCCTGATGGTCAGGAATGGTTACCAGTTAAAGTCGGAGAACGTTTAGATTTTACCCCGCCAGCTTCTCATCTTTTCTGGCGCTGGCAGGTAGAGAAAAATGACTATCCTGAGCAATCTCCTTGTCTTAAAAAAATAAATATTAATTATTTTCGAAAATAATATTTTGCTTTAATTAACAAAAGATGGTATAATTTTTGTATAAATTTTTGTGTTAATTTTATGAATAAAAAATGGTTGCTAGGCAGTGCCGTTCTTTTACTTCTTGTAGGGAGTTTACTTTATTGGTGGCCAGTCCTAGCCGATACTACTCCTAGTACCTGTCCTCCTTTAAGTAAATGTATATTTAATGACAGCGGTTCTTTGCTCATCCAAACGCAAAACGGTGATATTGATTTAAAGTTAGCTACTTCCACGGCTGTCCAAAACATTACTATTGATACTTCCCCAATTAATGGCAATATTTATTTGACAACCAAAGCAAATGGTAGTACCACTGAAAACTATATTTATTTTAATCGTCGCTCTCCTACTACCTATGGTTTGTCAGTAAGTGCCAGTGGTTTTTTATATCATGATGGTAACCGGTTAGTAATAGAGGATGGGAGAACTTATTCTATAACTAGCCAAAATAGCGATGAGAGTAATTTCAGTGGAGCCTTAATGGGGCAGGAAGGAGAATTTATTCCTCTGGACTTTAAAGGCCGGCAACCTTTTACTGTCTCTAGTAATCCTACTTATTGGGGGTTTAGTTCGGGAGACATAGTAGCGGGTCTAAGTAGTATTTATTCTTATTTTGATACGCCGACGAAATTACCCCTCACCGGACAATTAGCTTTTGTCCGCAATGGGACCACCACTAAATCCACCCAACAGTTACAGTTTAGATTTAATGATAGTGAGTTTCCTGATCAATGGGGGCCATGGAGAGAAATTTGTGATTACTCTAATAATTGTCATAATTTTATTAATGTTCTAGATGATAGTAATACGGGAGATGTGGTAATTTATCAAGACCCAGATTTATTAATATCTAGTGGTTTAAAAATTGCTAGTACTTCTTCTTTACTTAATTGTACTGTTCTTTCTACTGTCAGCGGGGAGATTACTTGTGGGACTTCTACGCCTGGTGGTGGAGATAACCTAGGTGATCATACTGCTACCCAAAATATTCGATTAAATAAACATTGGCTCTCATATGATGGAGACGACGAAGGAGTATTTGTAGATAAAGATGGTAAGGTGGGGATTGGAACAACTAGTCCAGCAACAAAATTTCATATTTATGATGCTACTAGTGGTCCCATCATCACTCTTTCCGGTTTAGATACTAATTATCGTGGTTTAACCATTAAAAATACTAGTAATAATGAAAAATGGTTTATTGGCAATAATACCTCTAGCAATTTTGTTATTAGGGCTACTAATACTAATGATATATTAACTATATCTTCATCTACTGGCAATGTTGGAATTGGAACTTCTACTCCAAGTGTTAAATTAGATGTTAATGGTTCAATTAGATCAAGTAATTTAGCAACACCATGGGGGGTGCCTAATCGCTGTCTTTATGTTGGGCCTGATGGCATTATTCAAGCTAAGTCTTCTGATTGTGGGGAAGCTTATTTTGCTGGTAATGGTCTTAGTTTAAGCAGTACTACTTTTTCTTTAGCTGCTTCTGGTGCTAACAACTATATAACTAAATGGACTAGCACTAACACCTTAGGGGCTAGTACTATTTATGATGATGGTACTAGTGTTGGTATTGGCACTGTTAATCCTGGGATTACATTGGCCATTGGAGATAATTATACTGGTCTTCACTGGCTTGGCGGTAATAAATTGGCCATATATTCTAATAATAAAGCCCGAATAGAGATTAATCCTACCGATACTACTGGAATTACGGTGCGCGGTAATGATAATAATACTTGGGCTACCCTAAAGACTACTAGCAGCGTAATTACTTTAACCCTAGGCACTGGTGGTGCTGATTCTAAACTGGACGTTGGTACTGTTGATCCTCTTTATACGATTGGCGGTAAACACTACGCCACCTATATGTCTGGCATGACTGGAGTCAAGGAAGAAACTAGCGGAGTGCTTACCTTAGATAAAAATTCGGCTGGTTTATTTATGGCTAAATTAGATTTTGCTCAATCCCCCGTCGGTTCAGATTTATGGCTTTTCGGTCGGACTACTAATATTATTAATAATCAAGAGCATTTTAATGAAATTAGTTGTTTGTTGACACCTAATTTTTCTGGGAAAACCTGGTATGAAAAAGATTGGGGGAGTAAATCACTTACTATTTTTGCTCGGCCAGATAATAATCAACGAGAGAGGGTGGAAGTGTCTTATCGTCTGACAGCGCCGCGTTTTGATAGCAATAGTTGGAATAATTATAGTAGCAGTGAGAGTGAAGGATTTAATTTGGACCAATTATTAAAATAATATGAAACAATCTAAGTTTTTTTCGGTTTATATTTTGATACACTGCATTATTTTGGCCTTGGTGGTGGGTATGGCTGCTGCGGCCTTCTCTATGTCTAATGGGTTGTTGTTGTTAGAGAATCCGACTACAGCAACTACTTCCGCTAATAGTCGAGCGGCGATGGTTGGTAAAGTTGAGGCGACCAAGGACAAAATTAAAAAATCTATTAAGCCAGTAGTTGGTGGTTGTGAAATTTGGGATACTGGAGATCGGGGTGTTATTGCAGGATACTTTAGGGCTAAACGTTGGGGTGTAGCCACGACTACGGCCGATAATTTACTTGGTTGCGATTGTCCAACTGGTACTAACAAGATTCTAATCTATAGTGGAGCACAAAACGTTACTACAATGGCTAACCCGGCTGATGAATGGCGCTTTAAATATAATCTTTATTTGGCGAGAAACTACGCTGACTACTCTAATGGGACTATTGATTGGACTCAAGTAAGCTTATCTCCGGTTTGTGTATCTGTTACTGGAACCGCTCCTGGAATCGTTGTGAATTCAACTAGTTCTAAGTTTTATTCGCAGAGAGCTAATACATTGGTTGCTAATGCTACTACCTATACAATGCCTCTGCAGGTGCATTGGGTAGAGAACAATATTCCGGCAAATTATGCTCAGCAAATTGGCTATTGCTTTGTTTATCATGGCATAACTCCAACTGATGGAAATTGTTGTTGCGACAGTAGATATTGTTACGCGGGACAGTATAATCCTCCCCCTGAACCGTATGAGACAGTCATTACTGACCCCGCCGCTTGTTCTAGAGCTCAAACGGCCTCTCAGTATTATGGTATTGCCCGAGATAATGAACAATGGTCAACTATACATAATCCATACGGCGGAGCAACTCCGTGTAGTATACCATCAGGCTGTGGGCTGGTAGTATATAATCATCAACAAACTAGCACCTTGCCCAGTGGCGCTACAACCTCAGTTCAAAAATGGGTTTGCGTTTCCAATACTGACGAAGGCTGGGATAATAATTGGGGATTGCCATAAAATTCATTATTTATTTTAAAATATATGTTTAAATATCTTTCCGTTTCTCTATTAACCATTGCCTTTCTTTTTGGTTTTTTATTGCAAGCCGGGGCCTTTACGGTGCAACGGAAGTGTGATTCAGATCCTAATACTGCCTATCCGAAAATTTCTGACCCTAGTGCTGACTCCTATTTTGATACCACTGATCAGGCCGCAGTCTATAATATAAAGTTAATATCATATCTACGAAATACTATTGATACAACCAGTATTTTAGGTTTTTGGCAGCAGTAATTTTATTAGGATAGGTTGGACAGTGCTCGCCCTTAGTAAATGATTTTACTAGTTAATTTACTGGCTTAAATAGGTTATTTTGTGAAAAATTGCCATAGGTAAGCCCATATTACCGTAAACTATTGACAAATCTTATTTTATGTGTTAATAATAATAACATAAGATCTTTAACAATTAAATATTTAGGAGGTTTTCATGAAAACCGCGCAAATTAGGCTCATAGTTATAGCCCTTATAGGGTTTATAATGTCGGTGGCGATCTCACCCGTGATGGCAAGTCCGGTGTGGGAGTTGCAATACTGCACTCAAAGCGGAGTGATTCCTCAGATGCTTCAGGCATCAGGGGGTGTTTTTTACGGAGTTGGTGGTCATCATTTTGTTATATCTTCCGATGGGGTGAACTATCAGGAGTATATGGTGGCCAACTGTGACTCTCTTTGGCTGTGTTCGGCATTTATGCTAACCTCGGCGGTTGGCTATTGCTGTGGCTATTTTACGTTACCAACAGATTATAATAATTTAAGTAGGTCGGTGCTCTATAAAACTGTTAATGGCGGTCAGAGCTGGACCCGAACTTATCAACTGGAAAGAAACAGATGTTTTTTAAAACATATTCAGTTTGTTTCTCCCCAGGAGGGTTATGTGGTAATGCAGTTGGATTTTTTTAACACCAGGATTTATAAAACCATAAATGCCGGCCAAGACTGGAGTATTGTTTTTGAGCCAGAGAGCAGTCCGCCGATTTGTGCTGATTTTCAGCCCAACTTAAAGGCCGTGGGACGAGTATTATCTCCATTTATAATTACCAGCCTTGACGGTCAAACTTGGCAAGAGGGGACAGATCCACCAGATCTACTAAGTACTATCAGCCATATAATAGTCAGCGGGTCTAGAATAATAATTATGGCTTACCCATTTTTATTATATTCTGATGACCAGGGCATATCTTGGACTAATTCAGATGTCAGTCAGCTGGGTGCTGATTTTAACCCCTGTGGGTCGTTGACTACTAATGGCATTACGGGTATTAACGGGAATATTTATGCGATTGGTAGTATTCGTGTTGATAGTAACGACTTATATCCCGGGATTGTCCGTTCACTTAATAACGGAGCAAGTTGGCAGTGGCTGGTATTACCAGCGGAGATGCCAGATCAATCCGGACAGATTTACGGCATCTGCTATTGGGGCGAGTATATTTATATAAGCTTTCATGCTCGTATTTATCGACTCCATGTGGGTCCGCCCGTGGCCAATAACGATGACGTGGCGTCGGTAGTTCCCGTAGAGGTGTCGTGTTATCCTAATCCTTTTCGGGATAATACGACTTTAACCCTAAAACAGGGGGCAGACCACAGTCTAACTACTGTGGCTGTCTATAATGTGAGGGGACAATTAGTGTGCCGCCTTTTAGATCCCCAGCCTATCTTGGGTGAATATTCTATTACCTGGGACGGCAAAAATGACCAAGGGGAAAAATTAGGAGCAGGCGTTTACTTTTTTAAAATTAAGTCAGGATTATATTCCTCAACACGGAAGATGATTCTAATAAAATAACTAACTTTATTTTATCGGGAATAAAAAATTTTATTCCCGATTTTTATTTTTTAATAAAAAGTGCTATAATTTTTATGAAATTTAATTTAAAAATTATGCATCAACATTTTCTTTATTATTATATACTGGCCCACTTGGTCTTGCTATCTTTTATTGTTGGTTGGTCAGTGAGGGCTTTTGTAGTGTTAAGCGGGGGCGGAGTATCGGTGCCTGACGTTGTTTCTGGTGATATTCATGCGGTAGTGGGGAATAACATAATTGATTCACAGATTGCCGCAGCTACTTCCAGCGCTTATGCCAGACAAGTTGGTAGAGTAGCCGGAGGATGCGAAAAGTGGGACTCTGAATATTATTTTCGTATTAAGACTTGGGGGCAAGCCACCACCACCTATAACGGAGTGCCTGCTACCGCCAATTGTTACTGTCCCAGTGGTTTTAGCAAAATTTTAATAAGGACATCGACATCATCGGTTCAAAATGTACACAAGCCGGAGTATGAATGGCGTAGTCACTACGTTTCTACCTATGATCCCCCTAATTATCCTCTTTGCGCTAGAGTGGCTGACACGGACTCTCACCCATTATTACAAGTTATTAACGATGGCTCTTGCTATGCGCTTAGTTGTGCAGATCCCAAATGTTGTTGTACTTGCGACGACGCAATTAAAGAAGAGCGATATTATGGTATGGTTTCTTTGTTAAAAGACGATTTGCAGAAGTCGTCAATATTTAGCCAGAGATTACGCAACTATCTCTTTCCAAGCGTTTTGGCGGCTGACGCCACGGCCCACGGCTGTGATTTAATCATATTGCATAGTAGTAATAATGACCTTTACTATCCAATTATTACCACTAACAGCACTTGGCTATGTGTCAATATTAGTACCTCGTCCACGGTGACTGGCTGGCATAATTAGTTTATTTTTTAAATAATTATTATGTGGAAAAAAATCATTGCTTATTGTCTTGTTTCATTTTTTCTTGGATTTGCTATCGCCACTTGGGTTTTTCCGCCGGCTAAGACCAACCAACCAGCCCCGCAGGCTAATCCGGTTGACGATAACGAGGTCGTTAGCATTGAGGGAGCTACCTTGTTGGCGCCAGGTACAAGTCCTATCAAAGATGGAGTTGTGCTGAATGATTTAGGTCAGCCAGCCAAGAATGACGCTCCCGAATATTCAGCGGAAGCACCTAAACTTAGTAAGAATATTCCTCAAGATCAGTTGCCCAAAGAAGGAATTCAACTTAATGTCAACCGTGACGGGTTTTCTCCCAATGAATTTAGAGTAAAGGCTGGTGAACCTGTTATAGTTAAGATTTCAGCCGTTGATGAGTGGGCCCATATTTTAGTTTTTGAAGATAGTAGTTTACAGGGTCTTACTATGGGGTTATACGGTGGGGAAAATCGCGTTATGGTCTTTAATGCACCTAGCCAACCGGGCGAGTATCTTTTCCATGATGATATTTTTGGCAATCAGGGTAAAATGATTGTTGAATAGGATTATGCCAGCTAAAGTTAATAACCCAATTCACATTAATATTACTACTTCTACTATCCTCAAGGTGGTAGGTATTTTGTTTCTATTGTATGTGGCTTTTCTCATTAAGGAAGTCCTTTCTGTGATTTTTGTGGCTTTAGTTTTAGCTAGTGCCTTTGATCCGCTAGTAGATTATCTTGGACGGCACAAATGGCCTCGGGCATTAAGCATCAGCTTAATTTATTTAGTAGTATTAGGCTTGGTAGTCCTGATGTTTTATTTTCTAGTACCTGTCGTTATTAAAGAAGCGACTGACTTAGCTAACAGTTTACCATATTATTTTGGTAAGCTCTCATCCTTTTTGGGCCGGGTGCGGGAAACTATGGGGCAATATGGCCTGGCAGCTAGTTTTCAGACTAATTTAGATAGCTTGGCTAGTACTATTTCTGGCTGGACCATGCAGCTTATTACTGCTGCTTATGGGGCGGTTAATGGGTTATTTTCTCTCTTTTTAATTTTAGTATTAAGTTTTTACATGGTGGTTGAAGAAAATGCCATTAAAAAGATGGTTTGGGCGGTTACCCCAGCTCGCAGTCAGGCTTATGCTGTTAATTTGGTCACTCGGATGCAACTGCAGATTGGCTATTGGTTTAGGGGACAACTACTGCTTTGTTTAGCCATTTTTCTTCTTACCCTAATTGGCCTTTCTATTTTAGGAGTAAGATATCCTTTGCTTTTAGCTTTGGTGGCTGGGATTACTGAGGTTGTGCCTTATTTAGGTCCGGTAATTGGCGGTATTCCTGCTGTTCTTATTGCCCTTACTCAATCGCCCCGTCTGGCCATAGTTGTTATTATTGTTTATGTTATTATTCAGCAATTAGAAAATAATGTTTTAGTACCCCAGATTATGAAGCGGGTAGCCGATGTTAATCCCATTGCCAGTATTATTGTCTTGATGATTGGCTACAGGCTGGCTGGAGTAATTGGTGCGGCTATTGCTATCCCCATTACGACAGCTTTCACCGTAGCCTTACGGGATTTACTAAATTACAAAGAAAAGAAAGAGTTACAGCCAACTTAGCCCTATTTCTTTAGCTTTTTACTTTAATTATGAGTACAATACTTACCGGTGACCGGCCAACCGGTCGTCTACATATTGGCCATTTATTTGGTTCTCTCCTTACCCGGGTAAAGTTGCAAGCAGAGTACGATACTTATGTTGAAGTTGCCGATGTCCAAGCACTCACAGATCATTTTAAACAGCCAGAAAAAATTAAAGATAATGTTTATGAGGTAGTGTTAGATAATTTAGCTGCTGGCCTTGACCCTCATAGAGCAATAATTTTTATTCAGTCTCTCGTGCCAGAGATTGCTGAGCTGACTGTCTTTTTTGGCAATTTAGTCACCTTAAGTCGCCTAGAACGTAATCCCACGGTAAAGAGTGAGCTGGAACAAAAGAAGTCGCTTTTTAAGGGTGGAGTTACTTATGGGTTTTTGGGCTATCCCATTAGTCAGGCGGCAGATATTTTAGCTTTTAAGGCTGAAGCAGTACCAGTTGGTGCAGACCAAGAACCGATGTTAGAACAGGCCCGAGAAATTGCTCATAAATTTAATGCTATTTATGGCAAGACTTTTCCTGAACCCCGGGCTATCTTTAGTGATTTTCCACGTCTTAAAGGCTTAGATGGCAGTGTTAAAATGGGGAAAAGTTTAGATAATGCTATTTATCTTGCTGATGAGCCAGCAGTAATTGAGAAAAAGGTCAAAACAGCGGTAACCGATCCGCAAAAGGTTCGTCGTCATGATGTCGGCCATCCTCTCATCTGTCCAGTATATAGCTACCAGCAAATTTTTAATGCCTCTCAGGCCAAGACCATTGCCCATGATTGTCAAACTGGCAAGTTGGGCTGTGTAGAGTGTAAGGCTTGTTTAGCGCAACAAATAATTAGTTATTTAGCGCCACTGCAAGAGCGGCGGGCTCATTATGCTCAGGATATGCCTAAAGTTCGGGATATCGTGCGGGACGGCACTGCCAAAGCTCGGCAACGGACCCGGGAGACAATGGAAGAAGTCCGGGAGAAAATGAAAATTAATTATTAGAAGGCTGGTCTTCTAAAAAATTATATATTGGTTTTAGGCTTAAAGCCTGAAGTATTTGAAGTTCTAGGGGAGAGAAATTATTTAATACAAAAGTGGCAGATTCTTCCAGCAAGGGAGAAGCTGGTTTAATTCCTAAGCGCCAGCGATTAAATGTTTGTGTTCCCAGAGCGTCAATAATGGATTGGACACCCTTATGACCGGCTGAACGACTATTTTTAGACCATCTAGTTTGCCCTAAAGGTAAATCTAGATCATCATGAATTACTAGTAGTTTAGTACTAAAATCAGCTGGGGTTAAATTATAATAATCTACTATGGCCCTGACTGAACGGCCGGAGTCATTCATCATTGTTGTTGGTTTTACTAGGAGGTTGTGGCCGATAACAATAATTTGGGCGAAGAGCCGGGGTTTATTTTCCCAGTGGGGAGATTCACCCAGCAACTCTTGAACTAGCCGGTCTAGTACTAGCCAGCCAGCATTATGGCGGGTATGATGGTATTTTTGACCAGGATTGCCAAGCCCGATAATAATTTTTTCCATATTATTAAGAAAGTTCTGGGGGTTTAGAGGAACGGCGGTGATTAATTCGGATAGTAATGGGGGTACCTAAAAAGCCATAAGATTTGCGAATTTCATTTTGGATATAACGCAGATAGGCAGGCTGGAGATTATCTTTAGGCCCTAGAGTTACAGTAAAAATAGGGGGGTTAGTTTTTACTTGGCTAAGAGTATAAATATGAGGATGTTTTAATCCTCGGCCTTGGGTTGGGGGCTGATGTTTCACTATCTGGGCGAGCCGATGATTGAGCTGGCTGGGAGAGAGGGTAATCGCGCGGTCTTGGCCCACCTCAAGGATTAAGTCTAGAATTTTCTGGACTTTAGCTCCAGTTTTAGCGGAGACAAAAACAAGGGGCGCAAATTTAATAAACGGTAATCGGTCATAAACTAGAGCACTAAATTCTTTAGGGTCATGGTTTGTAATTTTGTCCCATTTATTAGCTACAATTATTAAACTTTTTTTATGGTCAATAATTTCTTGAGCCAGTCTGGCTTCTTCATGGGTAATTGGTTCGCTAATGTCTAGAGTTAAGAGGGCAATATCTGCATCTTTAAGGCATGCCAGGCTTTTAATCATGCTCCTTTTTTCTAGATTATTTTTAGCTTTTGGCTGACGGCGACTTAGTCCGGCGGTGTCTATAATCTCAATAGTTTTTTCTTGATATTTTAAGATGGCGCTTTGTGGTTCGCGCGTGGTATGCGGCTGAGTACTGACCAGCATTCGTTCGGTTCCTACTAGGCTATTAAATAGGCTAGATTTACCCACATTAGTCTTGCCGATGATACAGACCCGATAATCTGGTTTAGCAGTGGAGTTATAATCTAAGGGTGGCTTTTGGGGGGAGTGTGAGCCTTGTTTTTTAACTCGCCGTACAACTTCATCTAATAAATCGCCAGTCCCCATACCGGTCAGGGCACTGACCGGCCAAGGATCACTCCACCCCAAGGTATAAAAGACCGTCATTTCAGAAAGATAACGAGAATTATCTACTTTATTGGCAACTAAGATGATTGGAGTATTAGGTGAGACTATTTTTTGACAAGCTCGGGCTAATTCTTTATCTCCTGGTAATAGACCAACCCGGGCGTCAACCACAAAGAGAATGACGGCTGCTGTCCGGAGAAGTTCTCCGGTTTGGTACTGCATTTTAGCCTGGAGCTCGGTAAGCCGGGCTGCTTTTTTAGGACTCATAGTAAGATAACTAAGCTCACTAAGGCCAGCAGTATCTATTAGCTCTAAATATTGATGATTCCAATTAATAATTTTATGGTTGGCATCACGGGTAGTATGGCTGATTGAGGAAACTAGGGCCTGATGGGTGTCGCCTAAGCGATTAAAGAGAGTGGATTTGCCAACATTAGTACGGCCGAAGATAATAACTGGCTGTGGTTTACTAGTTGGCATATTATTGGTTTTTACCAGAGTAATCCTGGCCAAGAATAAGAATAAAATCTGGCTGAGTCATGTCTGGTTGTTCTTTAATAAGTTCACTAGTCTCTTGGGCCAACCAGTTAGGGATATCATCCGCTAGGGCTGCGTTAGTTTGGTATTGTAATAAAGCTAAATCATCTGGTTTAGCGCCATAGGTGAGGTCATAAATAGTGGTGGTTGGTAGATTTTTATGACTAGTATTGCTGACATTAACTACGGTAAAGCCATATTTTTGTAACTTAGTCTTAGTCCGTGCGGCCAGACCATTTATATTAGTACTATTGCGGATATCTAATTTAGCATTGGCTTTAGTTGGTAAATCAGCTGGATTAATAGTGTTATTTTGTTTAGTTAATGATTCGGCGGTTGGTTGACTGGAGATATCGCTAGTTGAACTTACAGCCTCATTATTAATAGTTGCTGTAGTGGTTGAACCTAGCAGGGCCTCATTAAATCGAGCAATAATTTCCCGAAAATCACCCGTTCTAGGCACCAAGAGATAGGCGCCATCAGCTCCTTTTTGATCATACAGTAAGCCTGTCGGGCTATTATCTAGATTAATAGTAGTAATATTTTCTGGTTTAACATCTTTAGCTAATTGCCAGGCGCTTACTAGTTCTTCTGGAGTTAAATTAGTAGATATATGATTTTCAGCATCACTGACGATATTCATGATTAATTTGGGTTTAAATAAATTACTGGCAGCAAAAAGTTTTTCTCTAATAGCCATTAAGATCTTTTGTTGCCGTTTAGAGCGGGCAAAATCTGAACCCTCCACTCCCACAGCGTGGCGTGAGCGAGCATATTTTAGGGCCAATTCTCCATCCATCGTTTGGTGGCCAGCATCAATATGTAAATGTTCAAAGCGTTTGTAATAATCAGGGTTGTCTTCTTCCCCCATAATGGGGTAGCTATAATCATCTAAAGTATTGTCTACGTCTACCTCAATGCCGCCCAGGTCATCAATTATTTTGACAAACCCGGCAAAATCTACTCGGAAATAATAATGAATCGGTATTTCTAGAATCTCGCCAATTAAATCAGCAGTAGCTTGGCCACCACTGCCTGGCTCTTTAGCCTCAGCCAGAGCATTGGCGCTGTTAATTTTGCGCCAGCCATAACCAGCGATGGGAACACTGAGGTCACGGGGGATACTCATTAAAACTAGACGTTTAGTTGATGGTTTAAAACTGCCAACGATGATAGTGTCTGTTAAATAGGCTCCATCATGATTCGGTCCGCCCATTCCTAAAAGGATAAAATTAATTCTATCTTCTGCTTCACCTTTAAGCGGGACTCGCTCGTGAATCCCCAGTTTAAATTTAGTAAGCAGAGAAAGGCTTTTCCAAAAAGATAATTCTTGTTTATTACCACTACTATTATTTGTTTCTAGATTTACAGGAGTCGCTGACCAGACACGCCAGCCTAAATATCCTAAAAGAATTAAGCCAATAATTAAGAAAAAATAACCTAAATGATGTTTTTTACGTGGCCGTGGTTTTTCAATAATGGCAGGGTGGTGTAGTGAGGGGGTATTTTCTCTTGGTTCTTGGCGGGGTTGATGGCTTTGTTTAGCTTCAATAGTAATATTAATGGGTTCGGAGAGATTATCTGCCGGTTCCAGTGGCTCAGAATTGGCCTCAGGATTATTTTCGGGGCTATTGAGCATTTCATCTAGAAGGTCATCAGAGGGGGCATTAAATGGTTGATTCATAAGTATGACAGCATTATGACAAAAAATGGTTTTGTAAGGCGCAAAACCATTTAGTAGTATAAAAGATTTTTTTATTTTTGGCAACTTGACCAGCTGTCCTTCCAGTGCTATATTAAGCTCAAGCTTCATTTAGGAGCTCTTAGTTTATTATTAGTTTATCTTCATGATTTTTACTCCTGATTTTAAGGTCCGCTGGCGAGCCCGATGGCTGTCTTTTTTAGAGATTGTTAAGATTGTCATTATTTCCGCTGCCATTGTCATTCCTATTAGATTATTTATTGTTTGCCCTTTTTATGTTCAAGGGGCTTCCATGGAGCCCAATTTTTATGATAAGGAATATCTACTGGTGGATGAGATAAGCTATCGGTTTAGAGAGCCGCAACGGGGTGATGTAGTGGTTTTTCGTTATCCTGAAGATCCTAGGGAATATTTTATTAAGCGGATTATTGGTTTGCCTGGAGAAACTTTGAAAATAGAAAACGGAGGGGTTTATGTGTTAGATAAGTCTAATAATTCTTGGACTAAACTTTCAGAATCATATTTAAGCAGTAGTAATGAGACTTCAGCTTTTGAGACTAAGCAGATTACTGTCGGACCGGATGAGTTTTTTGTCTTGGGAGATAATCGAGAACATTCGCGGGATTCTCGTTATTTTGGGCCAGTTAATCGTCGCTATTTAATTGGCCGGGTAATATTTAGAGGCTTTCCACTGAAGCGTCTTCAGTTTTTTAAGGCTCCAACTTATTAATATAATTGACTATTTTGTATGACTAAAAAGCATGATAAGTTAGTTGACCTCGTCACGCCCTCCCGACCAACTGGGCCCATAGCTCACCGCGTTAAGGGCATGAAGGATATCCAGCCAGGAGCTTATCCGGCCTGGGAATTTCTTTTACAGTCTGCTGGTCGGTTGGCTAGACTACGTGGCTTTGAACGGATTGATACTCCTGTATTGGAAAGTTATTCCCTATATGAACGGTCAAGTGGCCGAACAAGTGATATTGTAACTAAAGAAATGTATAGCTTTTTAGACAAAAGCGGTGAGCGTTTAGCTTTACGGCCAGAAGCCACACCCGGCATTGTTCGAGCCTATATTGAACATGGGTGGTTTAACCTTCCTCAGCCAGTTAAGACTTTATGGTATGGGCCATTGTTTCGTCGAGATAAACCGCAGTTAGGACGTTACCGTCAGCATTACCAGCTTAATTTTGACATTTTTGGTGAGCCTGGTCCTCTGGCCGAGGTAGAATTAATTTTCTTAATTCATGAGCTTTTAAATGATTGGGGCATTGAAGCCCAGATAGATATTAATAGCTTGGGTTGTGTTGACTGCCGGCCAAATTATATTAATGAATTAGTTAAATATTATAAAGAAAAGAAACATCGAGAACAGTTATGCCCTGACTGTCGAAAAAGGCTAATTAAAAATCCTTTACGGCTTCTGGATTGTAAAGAACCTGCCTGTGAGGCCCTGGCTCAAGGTGCCCCCCAGCTAATTGATTTTCTTTGTGAGCCCTGTAAGCAACATCTAGTAAAGGTTTTAGAGTTCTTAGATAATTTAGGCATCCAATATAATTTGAATTCTCAATTGGTGCGAGGTCTTGATTATTATAATCGCACCGTCTTTGAAGTAGTTATGCCCAGTGAGTCGGCGCAAAGACCGTTAGCACTGGGGGGCGGTGGTCGTTATGACCAATTAATTGAGTCGTTAGGTGGTCGGCCTACTCCAGCTTGTGGTTTTGCTTTAGGCATGGAGAGATTATTATTATATCTTGACCCTCACAAGGTAGAGGTCAGTCAAACTCGGCCAGATGTCTTTTTAGCCCAACTAGGTGATGGGCCACGCTTAAAATCTTTACAGCTTTTTGAAGAGTTACGGCAAGCTGGCTTGACAGTTCATCAAGCTTTTACTAAAAATAGTTTAAAGAGTCAGTTAGCGTTGGCCAATCAACTAAAAGTAAAGTACGCTTTAATTATTGGCCAGAAAGAATTATTAGATGGTACTATTTTATTACGTGATATGGAATCAGGGTCGCAGGAGGTTTTAGATTTAAAAAGAGTTAAGTCTATTATGTTGAAACGTTTAGCTAAAACTAAATAATAACTAGAAAGGTAAAATATTATGGTAGAATTTAAACGTAAACCCGGAGAAAGCTTTGAAAGTTTTATTAGGCGCTTTAATAAACGCCTTCAGCTTGATGGTAAGCTAATGTTAGCGCGAGAGAAGCATTATTATTACAAAAAACCAAATAAACGTCAGGCTAAACAGAGTGCTTTAATGCGACAAGCTCTGCGGGAAAAGAGAGAATATCTAAGAAAAATTGGCCAAATCAAAGACGACTTTCATTAATTTAAAGATAGCGTCCTACTCTAGGTTTTTATTTTTTTCTGGTGGTTGATTAGGATTATGATGTCGAGGCCACCAGTGTTTAGGATTAGCCAAGGCGGCAAAGCGATTTAAGGCCGAGGGTTTAAGATATTGTCTAATGGCATTTTTGGCTTTAGTTGTTTTGACAAATTTAAGCCAGGCCGGATCAGGACCTGTTTGCTGTTTGTCAATGATTATCTCTACTAAATCATTATTGTGTAATGGCTCATCAAGGCGACTAATTTTATTATTAATTAATACGCCCTTAGCTTTGTTGCCAACATCAGTATGGACAGCATAAGCAAAATCAATCGGTGTAGCCCCAACTGGTAGCTCATAAACATCACCTTTAGGGCTAAGCACAAAGAGACGGTCACTAAAGATATCTAAGCGCAATTGCTGGATAAAGGTTTGGGTATCCGGACTATTTTTTTGAGCATTTAATATCTCCTGAATCCAGCCTACCTTGGGGGTTGGTCGTTTACTGCCATATTCTTTATAACTCCAATGGGCGGCTATACCATATTGTGCTTGTTCATGCATCTCTGGAGTTCTAATCTGAAATTCAGTAGCCTTGCCACCAGGGCCAAAGACCGTAGTGTGCAAGCTTTGATACTCATTAGGTTTGGGTAGGGCGATATAATCCTTAAAGCGGTTTATATTGGGACGCCAGAGACTATGAATAGCGCCCAGGGTACGGTAGCAGTTATCTACATCAGGAACGATAACTCGTAACGCAAAAACATCATAAATTTCATCAAATTTACGATTTTTGTCATGCATTTTTTCCCAGATACTATATAAATGTTTAAAACGCCCAGTAATTTTATGCTCAATATTTAATTGGGTAAGGACCTGGCTTAAAGTTGTGGCCATCTGTTCAATATATTGATTTAATTCCAATTTTTTTTCCACTTCATATTTTTGGACTAATTCTTGGTATTCAGTGGGGTGTAAATATTTAAAACATAAATCCTCCATTTGCCATTTAAGGTGCCAAATACCCAGGAGTCCAGCAATAGGGACATAAATATCCATAGTTTCATTAGCAATTTTTTGTCGTTTGTCTTCTGGCAAATATTCTAATGTTCTTAGATTATGCAGACGGTCGGCAAATTTAATAAAGATAACTCGCACATCCTTGGCCATGGCTAGAAACATCTTTTTTAAGCTTTCCCGGTATCTAGTTCGGCCGTGGTATTCAATAAGATTGAGTTTGGTGACACTATCAACCAAGAAAGCAATATCTTCACCAAAGTTTTTTTTGATGTCTGATAATGTATATTTACTATCTTCTGGCACATCATGCAGTAAGCCAGCAGCGATAGTTTTAGCATCTAAACCCATTTGCGCCAAAATAAAAGCAGTTTGAAGAGGATGCTCTATATATGGTTCTCCGGTTATCCTTTTTTGGCCCCTATGAGCCTTGGCGGCAAAAGCATAGGCCCTTTCGATTAACTCTGTATCTGCTTTAGATAGATGGCCTTGAGTTTGGGCGATAACTTGCTCAATAGTCATAAGACCCCCTTGTTAGTTTAAGTTAGCTTGTGCTATACTAGAACTATACTTTAATTTTTCTAATCAGTCAAAAAATACATGGCCACTAAATCGCGTCATTTTATTGGGCTAGGGGTTGCCTTTTTTATGCTTACCCTGGCTGTCGGTCCTTCTTTTCCAGCCATGGCCCAAGAAAATGGGGATAATTTAGGATTGGAATATATGGCGGAAACCGGGTTATCTCGGGAGGATCCGCGAATAGTTATTGCCCGCATTGTTCAGATCGCTCTAGGTTTTTTAGGAACAATTGCCGTTGTTTTAGTGATTTATGCTGGTTTTGTCTGGATGACCAGTAATGGTAATGCTGAAAAAATTAAGAAAGCTCAAGACATATTAAAATCAGCAGGCATTGGCTTACTGATTATTTTGTTATCTTTTTCTATCGTTACTTTTATTATTGATAAGTTAATTGATGCTGGAGGAGGTGGTGGAGGAGGTGGTGGTGGAGGAGGAGGTAGTGGAGTTACTACTTCTACTTTTGGAGCCCTGGGCAATGGAATTGTAGAAAGTGTTTATCCGGCTCCGGGTCAAACTGATGTACCGCGCAATACTAGTGTTATTGTAACTTTTCGTGAGAAGATGAAGGTTTCTACGATTTGTGATGGCGGTAATGATGCGACCGGAATTTGTGACGACACTAATATCAGGGCCGATAATATAGGATTCTTTGTGACAGAGGTTGGTGATAATCCAGCTACTAATTTGGCAGGTGATGAAGTGAAGGTAAGCACTAATGATGGCAAAACTTTTGTTTTTGTTCCAGTTAATTATTTAGGTTCAGCTAGTGGTAATGTCTGGCAGTCAGTTAAATTAACTACAGGATTACTAAAAGCTAATAATGAGCCGGCCTTTACTCTAAGTGATTTTATTTGGCAGTTTGAGGTGAGCTCTCGGGTTGACTTAACTCCACCCCAAGTAAGACTAGGAGGCATTTTGCCTTTTCCTGATAATGGTCGAGATATTCATGGTAATACCCAGCTTGCCCAGGTGGCTACTGCTACTATTGAAGTTGTGTCTTTACCCTTAGCGATGGCTTCGGCGGTAACTGGTCCAGCTGAATCTCAGGGTAATGCCGGTGCAGCCCGGGTAGAGGGTACATATAATTGTAGCGATAGTGGGGCTATTACGGTGACTGTGGTTCCTGGTAGCCCTTTAAGCGCTCAAGCCGTTGGCATTTCTGGCCTTATTAATGATGATGATGTGAGCGATGGTCATATTAGTTTAGGCTGTGGGCTGACTTTAATTAAAAATGGTTCTTTGCCCCCAGATAATCATGGCCGACTATCGCCAGGGGAAAGTTGGAAAATTGCTGTTACGGCAGCTCAAGCAGGAGAAACCTTAACAGTTGGTAGTCAAACCTATCGTTTCGTTAGTTCAGCCGACAGTAATGCTGATCATATTGTAGTTGCCGCTACGATTCAGGGTACAGCTGACAATATAGCTAATAAAATAAATGGAACCAATATTGATGTTAGTGCTCAAAGTGATGGCAATATTGTGTATCTCCAAGCTCGTAGAGCTGGGAGCAGTGGTAATTTTTTGAGTCTCTCTACCGATAGTTCCCATTTATCCCTAACACCTTTTAGTGGTGGGCAAGACCGGGAAGAGAATATTCAAATTGTTGATCGTCCTGACACACCTCGTAATTCCATTATTCAAATTAATTTTTCTGAACCAATTAATCCTCTTACAGTAGTAGGGGATAGTAATTATGTAAGTTCCACTATTGAAGTACTTACCACTAGCAGTCAGCCCATTAGTGGTCGTTTTGTTATTTCTAACCAATATCAAACAGTGGAGTTTATTCCTGATACTGAATGTGGTGTCAATGCTTGTGGTGATAAAATTTATTGTCTGCCAGCTAGCAGTACTATTGTGGTTAAGCTAAAGGCGGCTGCTCTAGCTAGTTGTACTGAGGATAAAGATTGTATAAGTAAAACCCCATATAATCAATGTTTTAATGGTTCTTGTCGTCGGGCCGAAGGAGACCATTATCCTTTAGCCAACTTACCTTTAACCGGTGGCATAGTTGATGTCTGCTTTAACTCACTAGACGGCAACCGTAATAGTAAAGTTGTAGGCCCAGTTAATTTTTATAATGAGAATGATCAAGATAGTGCCCACGGGGATAGTTATCGCTGGTCTTTTTTTGTGAGCGATGAGATTGATTTGACCCCACCCAGATTGCAAGCTGATTCATTGATACCAGCCCTGCATTCAACTCAAGGATTGCTAAATCAGCCCATTGAGTTCAGTTTTGATAAACTTATGATGGCGAGCACCTTGCTTAGTGGCGAGACGATTATAAACGATATGCATCATCACTTAATTAATTTATTAAGCGCCGGCCTAGCTCCATCCTATTGGATTTCTAGCGAGGCGGTGGATGCTGGCATTCCAGACGGTTATCCTGACTTTACCAAAGTTATTATTAATCACGGGCTACTATCTGATGCTACTAAATATTTCATAGAGATTGGCTCGGGGGTGAAAGACATTCGGCAGAATTGTTTTAAACCCTGTCGTGATGATTCTACTTGCGGCGACGCTATAGGTTCTTGCTGTGAGGGTCTCCCCAGTGCTTTACCTTTATGTAATTAATAATCTTATGTCTTGGGGTAAGAAGATATTTTTAAGCGGTTTAATAGTAGTTAGTTTGGCTAGCTTCGGACATTTATCTGTGGCTCAAGCTCAGGGGCTTACGAGTGAAGATTTGGGTCTTCAATATGCTTCTTCTACTGGTCTTTCTACTCAGGATCCACGTATAACTGTAGCTAAAATTATTAGAATAGTTTTGGGGTTTTTGGGGACTATTGCTGTTATTTTAATTATTTATGCCGGTTTTGTCTGGATGACTAGTAACGGTAATGAGGATAAGATTACTAAAGCTAAAAATATTTTAAAAGGCGCGGTCATCGGACTTGTTATTGTTTTATCGGCTTTTGCTATTACAACCTTTATTATTAATAGCTTATTAGAGGCCACGGGGGGTGGTGGTTCTGCACCTCCTTCGCCTCCGGGCCCACCTGGACCACCAGAACCAAGCGGGGATTTAATTATTACTGGAGTTAGTCCAGCTGATGGTGCCTCGGGTGTGCCACGTAATACGGTAATTCGTTTTCAATTTAATGGCTCCATTGATCCAGACTCTGTAACCAATGCTAGTGCAGCAGTTCAAGCTGATGATCAACCACTTACTGGTCAATGGACTGTTAATGGCCGAGAGATAGCCTTCCAACCAGCTAGTATATGTAGTAGTAGCTGTGGTGAGGTTAACTGTTTGCCGGAAGATAGTCATATTACTGTCCATCTTACTTCTGGTATTAAGAGTTTAGGGAACAATCCTAAGAATTTAGTCTGTAGTGGGTTAGGATTTTCTTGTGATCTTAGTTTTAGTGTTGGTTCTCTTGTCGATTGTCAAGATCCACAGGCTGAATTTTTATCTACTATTGGTCTATGTGCGGCGACTAATAATCTAGTTAAAGTGATGGCTAGTGATGATACTGGTCTAGCCAGATTTGAATTTTTGGCTAATGGCCAGCAATTTTATTTATCTACTAATGATTTTGGGTTAAATTATACGGCTATTGCTGATTGGCAGCCTACAAGCACAGCCGGTGAGCCTTTCACTCTAGAGGCTTTAGTTGACGATATTGCTGGTCGACGAACGACTATAGAACAGAGAGGGCGATTATTGCCGGCTCATTGTTGCAACGGCCAACAGGACGCCGATGAATCAGGTCTTGACTGTGGTGGCAGTTGTCTTAAGTGTGAGGGGGCAGCTTGTGCTAACGATCAACAATCTCCTGGAACAAGCTGTAATTCTAATTTATGTTATTCTGCTTTTTGTACTACACAAGGATCTAGTGCGGCCTCCTGCGAGGCGGCTGGTTATCCCAAGGGTACGGCAAGTTGTTGTTTGTGTAGAAATAGACCACGGATTACTGATTTAAGTCCGCAGGGCGGTTTTTGTCGTAATAATTATAATCAATATTGTAATACGGATAGCGAATGTGCCAATGGTGATACTTGTGATAGGAACTCTCCTAATGCTAAAGTTGGTAATTTAATAACTATTTTTGGCACTGGCTTTGGCTCGTCTACTGGTTCGGTGATTTTTGCTAACGATAAATTAGGTGATTTGAATGTATGTGGCAACACGGCCTGGTCGAATAATCAAATTATTGTTAAGGTGCCAAGCGGGGCAACAACCGGGATAGTCCAGGTGAAAAATAGTGACAATTTTATTGCTACCAGTAGTCAGGAGTTAATTATTAATAATATTAGCCGGCCGGGATTGTGTTCTTTGGATAAAGCCTCAGGAACCACTGGGGAGATTATTAATTATCGGGGACTTAATTTTATCCAAACTGGAGCAACTTCTACGGTGGCTTTATATGGTAATTTATCTAATCCTATTCCTGCTAATGAATCAGAAGTAATGGCTAGCAATTTATTAAAAGCTTGGGTACCTAGTTTACAGCCTGGATGGGTTAGTACTTTTGTCCGCAATGATAATCCTATTTTACCAGGGCCAGCGAGTAATTTTTTGTTATTTAATAAGTTAGTTGATCCTGGGAGTGGGCCACAGATTACTGGTTTTGAGCCTATGAGCGGGCCGCCCGGTCAATATGTTACCATCTATGGTCATGGCTTTGGCAATATTAGAGGTAATAGTCATGTTTTCTTTGGCAGCACTGAGGCTGATTATAATTTTCCTGAAATTTGTGCTACGGCAGTGTGGTCGGATCGACAAATTATTGTAAAAGTGCCAAGTGGTGCTAATTTGGAGGGTAAGCAGCTTTTGTCTATTCAATTAGGTACGGGGGATATATTAGAGGCTAGCAAATTATTTATTGTTAATTCTGACCCCTTGGCTCCTAGTTTATGTGCTATTCGTCCAACAACTGGTCAAGTTGGGACTCAAGTTGAAGTATGGGGAGAACATTTTAGGAATTATGATCCGATGACCAGTCGATTTCAATTTAGTCCAAATATTATTGCTACTTCAGTTAGTTGGTTTGATGATGGTACAGTAAGCGGAGCTTCTTCTACCGTACCAGCTCAAGCCATTAGTGGTATAGTCCGTGTTAAGAATATTCAGGGAGTAAGTAATGGTCTTAACTTTATGGTGGGAGCTTGTAAGACTAATGATAATTGCCCTGGACAGATTTGTTGTCCCGCTCCATCAGCTGATGCTGGTCAATGTCGTGATAATTTAGCTGCTTGTTATGGGTCAGCTAGTAGCTGTGTTTATCGGTGGTCTTTTACTACTGGCAGTGGCAATGTTACCTGTCCACCCAATACCACAATTTGTGGGAGTAAATGTTGTTCTGCTGATCAACAATGTATTAATAATGCCTGTACCAATAAGACTATCTTATCTTGCAACGATTATCATCAGTGTAATGGAGCACTTTATTGTCCTAATTCACCTGGCTGGTGTAGTCAGAAACCTGGCTCTACTATTGATGGCCCTTGTGGTGATAGTTACTGTGCTCAACTATTTGGTGAGCAAACTAGTGGTGGTGGGCATTCAACCGGCGTGGCTCCTTTACAGATTACTTATAATTCAACAACTAATAGATGCATTAGCAATGTCTTATGTGATTTAGATAAGAAGGTTAATTTTAAACTAGGAAACAATACAGTTAATTATGCTCTAACTTGTCAAGGAAAACATTGGACCACTCATTTAACTGCCGGTCAATGTCCGCCTACAACCAGTGAATATGGAGAATGGCAATTATTAGCTAATAATATTTGCCGTAGCAATATGACCTGCCTTAACTGTGAAGCGCCTCTTCAGTGTTTGGCGGTGGGAGCTCAAGGGCGCTGTGGCCTTGATGAGCCGATTTGTGCTAGTGGTTTTCAGTGTAGCAATAATCAGTGCCGGAAAGAGGCAGGTTTATGTGAGTGCTGTTGTGACAAAAATTTAAATAGACCTGACCAGACTAATCCTGGTTGTTGCTTGCCCTTAACTTGTAGTGGGACTTGTGGCTCAGGTCAAGGTCTTTATGGGAGAGAATTTGGTGCCTGTTCGGGTTGTGCTGCCGTTGGTCCAACTACAAGTACTAGAGATATGGCTTGTAACTGTTTGGGCACAACGGGTAAGTATTGTAATACCTCAGTAGCCAATGGTATTTGTAGCGACTGCGCCCAATTGGGCAAAGAGGATTGCCTAGCTCACACTACTTGTTGCTATGATCAGGCAACTAGTCAATGCCGTGGTACGGTAGAAGGTAATAGATTGGTTAATGGCTATTGTGGCTACTATGTTTGTAATAATAACAAGTGTATTGCTGAATTACAGTCTGAAGGCCAATTTACTACCCTAGCTGAATGTCAGGCTAGTTGCCAGGTTGTCAATTTACAAGGTGAGTCTTGTAATGTGGCCACTACTACATTTTTGTGGCCTAATTATATTAACCACGTAGGTTGTGGTTACCAACTTTGTGCATCGCCCTTTAATTGTCGTACGGCGAGTGGACTTAGCTCAACTAGCACTAATCAGGCTGATTGTGGTATTTGTTGCTGTGATCCAGCCCATGATCAATGCAGTCAAGTAAGTCCCAATTTATATTGTGATGCTAATCGTGATCAATGTTCGGGGGCTAACCGGGGCTTATGCTGTGGTTGTGAGCGGGATGAGGATTGTGGGAGTATAATATATGATGGATGTGGTCAGGATTCTTGTTGTCGAGCTAGGCCATATATAGTGAAGACGGTGCCAGACAATGAGGCGCAACAAGTTTGCCGTAATAGCCTTATTGACGTGGAATTTTCTAAGACGATGGCCGCTACCCATTTAGAAGATAATATTTTCTTGATTGCTGATTATGGCCAGAAAGACCCTTGTCCAACTGGTACTACCTATTTAGCTGCAGCTGATTTGGGGCAGGGTGGCTGGTGGGTTAAATTAAAAAATAGATTACTGACTTGGTTCAGGCCCGATGTAGCGGCTGAGGAGGGAATTTTGCCAGATAATACTTATTGCGCTCTGCCCAAGTCAATTGAGTTAAGTGGTAAGCATTTAACTATTCATCCAGCCAATGTTTTACCAGCTAATCGCCGTATTTATGTGGTTATGAGAGCTGATAACAATCTTCAAGATTCTCAACCTGAAGGCATTTTAGACCAAAATGGTATAGGCTTAGCCAATGGAAAACCGTTACAGTTTGGAAATCTAGAGTTACCAGCTGCCCTATATTGGTCTTTTAAGACTAGTGATCAGGTATGTCGTGTTGACCATGTAGAACTTAATCCTACCTCAATATTATTTTCAGATTTGCAGGCTAGTAGTACTATTGAGGCGACAGCTGTAGATTTTAACGGCCAGATATTAGAGCCTTATCCTTCATATAATTGGCAATGGTTATGGTCTATAGGTAATCCAGCCGTGGCTCAGTTGGTGAGTTATAACGGTAATCGGGCGCTATTACGACCACAAAATAAAAAAGACGCCGAAACCTATGTGGAGGCCATTGCACAGGTTACGGCGGACCAGACGGCTGTACCTGGAGCATTATTGCCTAGTTTTTCTAAGACTGCATTGATTAGAGTATTTTTATGTGCCAACCCTTGGCCAGCTCGTCGGCCAGATGGTAGCTGGCAGCCATGGACGGATAGTGTTACTAATATGCAATTTTATTATTGCCGGGATCGTGAAGGAAGTAGCCAAGCAGGAGACCTTCCAGCTCTCAAGGTAGTAACTAGCACTGATCCAGGGGCAATGGTTCCGGCTTTCTATTTTTTCCACTATTCTTCAGTAACAAGTTCACCAACTAATTTAGTAGCTACACCCCTCCCGGCTGGAGGGAAAGTGGGTTTGCGCTGGGATGCTTACCCTAATGCCAGCGGCTATAAAGTGTATTATGGTTTAAATAGTGGACAGTATTTTGTTGACCCCATAATAACTACTAGTACCCAGGTGACAATAGATAATTTAATTAATGGACAACTATATTATTTTGCTGTTTCAGCTTTGATACATCTTGATGCAGCTGCCTTTGCTGAGACTCCATTTTCAGCTGAAGTGCAAGCTCGGCCTCAAGATATTGTGCCACCTAGTGCGGTACATTGTTTTGAGCGAACTGATGGTGAGCATCAAATAAATTTAGTGTGGAATCGTAATCAAGATGATACAGTAAGGTATAGAGTGGAATATCGTATTGCCGCCTCACCCAGTGAAAGTAGTCAAATTTTATTGGTAAGTCAGCCAGCTAGTGGGAATAAAGTAAGAACTTCTATTACTAATTTAATTAACCCCAAGCGAGTTATTGTTAATGTTTATGCAGTTGATGCGGCTGGTAATGTTAGCCCAGCCCAACTACCTTATGGATCCGAATGCAACAAGTAATTATTTGGCTCTTTAATGACTTTATGTTATAATAATTTAGTTTATTTATAATAATAAAACTTATGTTTGAGGAAGTTAATGGTCAAAAATCTTCGACTCCCGGTGCGGCTTCGGAGAATAAAGACAATAAAGAGACTGAGGCTATTAAAAATCAGCCAGAAACTGGCGCTCCCCAGGGAGAGACGACGGTGCAGGACATTTTTGCTAATGTGGATAAGGCTAGTCCCAAAGCTCCTGGAGACTCACAAGCCTTTGGAACTATTAATAATGTGCCAGAGATGGCCAGCAATAATCAAGGTACTGGCCAAATATCGGCTAAACCTCGCAGTAAGGTGTTGCCGATTGTTATTATTTTAGTGGTTTTAGTCATTATTGCTGCCGGTGCTTTGATTTATGTTCAAAAATCTCGCCAGGCAACAGTAACAGTTGATATCCCCTCTAGTATTGTTAATGTTGAAGAGGCCGACGTAGATACCTCAACGCCAGCTAGTAATCCTGAGAATGGCGAAGAATTAATGGAAATAGCCACTAGTGAGCCAGTTATTATTAATGAACTGACCGAAGAGGCTGTTTCTACTGATGAAGCCTCGCTAGAGACTGATGGTTCTAATAACAGTGAAGAGGTGGTCCCCGAAGAACCAGAAATTTCAGAAACCGTGGAAACTGAAGAATCCCTCCCCTCAGACGAGGTCGTTAATTTAGATAGTGATCAAGACGGCCTATCTGATGCTGATGAGCTTAATGTTTATGGGACTAATCCGCTAAAATCTGACACTGATGGTGATGGTTATCTTGATGGTGAGGAGGTGAAGAATGGCTATAATCCTTTAGGTGAGGGTCGTTTGAGCCAATAATAGTCAAGTTAATGATTCATTGAGCTATGTCGGAAATGCCGACTAATAATTTTAAAATCACTTATTCTGATGATCTTAATCCCCCCGCTGATCAGATTGAATTTGTTAATCAGAATGAAACTACCCCAGGTAGTGAAGAGGGCCAGTATATTTATACTATGCCCAGTGCTTTTCGTTTTGGCCATAGAACCAGCTTTACTAATAAGGCTGGCTTATTAATTATGGTGGTTGGTTTATTATTGTTGGTCGGTTTAGTTTATGTTGGTTTTTTAATAATTACTAAAAACCCTATTTTTAATTTTAATCCTGCACCAACCAATGAACTAGTAGCAGTAACCAGCAGCATGCCAACCACAACTTTAACTGAAAGTAGTCCTACTACTAGTAGCGAGGTCATTATTGATTTATCTGATCCAGAGCAGGCCTATTTGCAGTTGCGTCTACAGTTAGACCAGGCTTTAACCTTAGAAGATTATTTAAAGGCTTTTATTGCCGGTGCTAGCCGAGCTAAAGCCCAAGAATTAACGGAACAGGCAGCAGAAATAAATAATTTATCAGAAAGTCAAAAATCTAGCACTTTAAGTATTAGTAAGTCTATGCTGATTCCTTTAGAAGCTAGTGACAAAATTACTAAAGAAATTAATGGTAATCAAGCTACTTTAACTATTACCAAGGCTGATACTGGCCGAGTGGCTATAGTTACTATGTTGTTTGAAGATGGGCAGTGGCGGTTAGATAATGAACATTGGCAAGACGAAGTAACCACCAGCACTACAGAGGTTGTTGCTCCGGAAGTTAGTGAGTCATCAACTGCTACTACTACCAAAGAATTATTGATAGAAGATTTAAATTTAGATAAGGATAGTGATCAAGATGGCTTAACCGATAAAGAGGAGGCCCTGCTAGGCACTAAATCTGATACAGCAGATAGTGATGGTGATGGTTATGATGATTTAACTGAGATACGTTCTGGTTATGATCCTGCTGGTCAGGGGAAATTAACCAATAATCGTAATCTTAAACTTGTTGAACATGGGCCATGGTCAGTTATAGTCCCAGCTTCATGGACTCAGCAATTGGGTCGTGATAACTCCGCTATTTTTCGTGCTGATGATGGCCAGTTTATTCAATTAACTATACTTGGTAAGGTAGCTAGCCAGGATTTAGCTAGCTGGTATCAAGAAATGTTTAATGTTGACGCCGACCAGGTACCAGAGATTACTACTCATGGTGCTAATGAAGTTGTTATGAGCCCAGACGGTCTTACTTATTACCTTACTAAGCCGGGGCTTGATGATTTAATTGCCTTGACTTACAATCCGGAAAGTAATTATTTATTGAGTTATAATAATATATTTCATCTAATGATTGATAATTTAATTATTAAATAATTATGGTGTCGGTTTGTAATTTAACCAGACAGAAAGTAAATATGGTCAAATGGCAAAAATTAAGTCAGTTATTTCTAGATGAGTATGGGGTGAAAGGCGAGGTTAGTTTAGTACTAGTTGGGGATCGACGGATTCGTAATTTAAATAAAAAATATCGCCGACAAGATAGAATTACTGATGTTTTAGCCTTTGCTGATGGAGAAAATGGTCAATTGGGAGAAGTTATTATTGATTATCCGCAGATTGTAAGACAGGCTCAGCGGTTTGGTCATTCGGTGTGGCAGGAGTTGATTTTTATTACCACCCATGGGTTGCTACATCTTTTAGGCTATGAAGATGACAGTGAAGAGGGACGGCAAACGATGATTAAAATTGGTGAACAATTTTTAAATAGACATAATATATGCTAAGCGGCAATCGTTTATGGAGAAGTTTTCGCTATGCTTGTCGTGGCCTATGGCGAGTTATTGGAGAGGAGCAGAATTTTGCCCTGGAATTAGCTATAGCCGTAGGCGTTGTATTATTAGCGGTGTTAAGTAGGTTTAAGGCCGTAGAATGGGCAATCCTTATTTTGACCATTGGCTTAGTGCTTCTGATGGAAGTATTTAATAGTGCAGTGGAGCGGGCTGCTGATTTATTAAAACCACGGCTAGATATTTATGTTAAGGAAATTAAAGATATTATGGCTGGTGCAGTTCTTCTCGTGGCCGCCACAGCTGTAGTGGTTGGTGTATTTTTATTTGGACCACGAGTAATTAAGTTATTTACGACTATAATATAATACTATGAGAGATCAAAGTTTAATTGCCGGACTAGATATTGGTTCAACTGAAACTAGACTAGTAGTAGGCCAAGTAACAGCGGGGCAGCTTCAGATAATTGGGGCGGTGGCGGCACCGACAGCTGGTATGAGCAAAGGAATTGTTAATAATATTGAGGAGGTTACCTCTTCGGTTCTTGCCTGTTTGGAAAAATCAGAACGATTAATCGGGGTACACTTAGATAGTGTTTATGCTAGTGTAAGCGCGCCTAGTTTGAAATGTGAGCGTAGCAAGGGGGTGGTGGCTATCAATCAGGCCAATAATGAAATTACGGTTGAGGATATGAACCGAGTTATTGAAGCAGCTCAGGCCCTGTCTTTACCGGCTAATTATGAAGTGCTGCATGTTATTCCTATTAATTATCGGGTAGATAATCAAGAAGATGTTAAAAATCCAGTTGGAATGTCAGGCATCCGTTTAGAGGTTGAAGTATTAATCGTTCAGTCATTAAGTAATCAGGTGCGTAATTTAAGCAAAGCTATTAAGCAGGCTGGTTTACGTATTGATAATATTATTATTGCCCCTTTTGCGGCGGCTGAGGCGGCTGTTACCCCTCGATCAAAAGAATTGGGGGTAGTACTAGTAAATATTGGCTCTCTTACTACTAGTTTAGCGGTTTTTGAAGAAGGTGAGTTACTGCATGCAGCGGTTCTGCCTATCGGCTCAGATCATATTACTGCCGATATTGCTATTGGTTTAAGGTGTTCTATTAATTTAGCAGAAAAAATTAAGTTAGAGTATGGTCAAGCTAATCCAGATAAAATAGATAAGGATGAAGAATTAGATGTTACCTCCTTAATTACTCCCGATAATGAAGTTGATGAGCCCATGACTGTGTCAATGAAGTATCTATCTAGTATTATTGAAGCACGGGTGGGAGAGATTTTTACCAAGGTAGATGCTGAGCTAAAGAAAATTGGTCGGTCAGGGATGCTACCGGCCGGAGTAGTTTTGGTAGGTGGTGGAGCTAAATTAGCTGGGATTGTTGATTTAGCTAAAAAGAATTTACGTTTGCCGGTGTGTTTAGGCGCTAACCGTAATGTACCTTCAGTAGTGGATAAAGTTAATGACCTAAGTTATCTAACTGCTTTAGGTCTGGTAGCTTGGGGTGATCATTATTCCTCTGTTGAGGAAGAAGATAATTCTGGCCATGGTTTTAAACCTGGGCATGCTGTTAAAAGGGTTAAAGATTGGTTTAGGTCTTTATTTTTAAAAGACTAGGTTGCTTGATTTTTTTAGGTAGATAATTTACAATCAAGTTAAAGATTTTATTTATAGCCTTAATTTATATTTTATGACTGAAGTTAAGCCAGCCGTTGAGGCGCCAGCCAACATTAAGGTTGTTGGTGTTGGTGGCTCCGGGGGCAATGCCATTAACCGCATGATCGAGGGTGGTATTAAGGGGGTAGAATTTATCGCCATTAATACTGATGTTCAAGATTTAAATTATAATAAGTCGCCTCTCAAAATACACATTGGTAAAACTATTACTAAGGGATTGGGGGCTGGAATGAATCCTGATTTAGGACGTGATGCCGCTGCAGAATCACAAAATGAGATAAGAGATGCCCTTAAGGGTGCAGATATGGTGTTTATAACTTGCGGTCTCGGTGGGGGTACTGGCACTGGCGCCTCACCTATTATTGCTGAACTGGCTCGTGACCTGGGAGCTTTAACCATTGCAGTAGTGACTAAACCATTTACTTTTGAGGGAGCCCAGCGTCGGAAGATTGCCGAACGAGGTCAGAACGAACTTATTGGTAAGGTTGATGCCATTATTACTATTCCTAATGACCGTATATTTCAGGTTATTGATAAAAAAACTACTATTTTAGAAGCTTTTAGTATTGTAGATGATGTTTTGCGTCAAGGGGTCCAAGGTATTGCGGAAATTATTAACACACCGGCTCTTATTAATGTAGACTTTGCTGATGTCAAATCCATTATGGTTAATGCTGGCAGTACTTTAATGGGTATTGGCCAGGCTAGTGGCGAGAATCGGGCTATCGAGGCGGCTAAAGCGGCTATTAACTCACCACTCTTAGAAATGTCCATTGATGGCGCCAAGGGTGTTCTTTTTACGGTCACTGGTGGGCCAACTTTAGCTTTAGATGAAATTCATGAAGCAGCTAAAATTATTACTAATGCGGTAGATGAAGATGCTAGAATAATCTTTGGTACCACAGTAGATAATAATTTTAAAGATGAAGTGAGGGTGACGGTGATTGCTGCCGGTTTTGATAACCCCGTCTCAACTGAAGGCGAAGCTATTAGCAGGGCTTTTGATTCTTATTATAAACCGACTAGTTTTGTAGGAAAAAATCAGCCAGAAGGTGAGACTGAGGTCAAAGAGGGTCATAAAGGTTTTATGTCTGCCCTTAAAAAAGCTCAAGCTGAACCAGCTAAGCCAGCTGCTTCTGAAACTCCTGAACCATCTGAAGGCGAAGAAGATGATGATTTAAGCATTCCAGCTTTTTTGCGGAAGAAGATAATGTAAACTTTTTTAGATAATATTTTTAAAAAATTAAAACGTCAGTGGTAGCGCTGACGTTTTTGTTATTTTAGCCACTTTTTCTCTACTTGTTTACCTTTCTCAAAGTGGTATAATATAATCACAATTAACTATATTTTGTGTTTAGGTCCTAAATTAAAACACAATATGTAGTTTTAGTCAAAATATGAAATGTCCTATTTGTGATTATTCTGAAACTAAAGTAATTGACTCGCGAGTGGTCAGTGATGGTTTATCTATTCGCCGACGCCGGGAATGTCTGAAATGTGGTTTTCGCTTTTCCACCTATGAAGAAATGGAGATTTTAGATTTAACAGTTGTTAAGCGTGATGGCCGTAAGGAGTTGTATAACCGGGATAAATTAATAAGCGGTCTACGGAAAGCTACCGAAAAACGACCCATAAACGATGACCAATTTAAACGCCTGGTTAATTTAATTGAACGGGACATTCAAGTAAGACGGCAAGGTGAGATTGACAGTCGTGATATTGGGCGGATAGTGATGCGTCAGTTAAAAAAAGTAGATAAGGTCGCCTATATCCGCTTTGCTAGTGTTTATTCGGATTTTGAGTTGCAAGATTTTAGCGAGGAGCTTAATAAACTACTTAAATTAACCAAGTAACTTTATGGGAGAGACTATTACTAAGATTCGTAAACGTTCTGGTGATATTGTTGACTTTGACCGGAATAAAATTTTTACTGCTATTAATAAAGCGATGATTGCCGCTGGAGAACCGGATGAGACCAAGGCTCAGGCTATCACTGATGAAGTGATTAGTAGGCTTAATCAGAAGTTTCACGCTCGTACTATTCCCGCGGTGGAAGAAATTCAAGACATAGTGGAAGAGGCCTTAATTAATAACCGTCTAATTAAGGTTGCCAAAGGCTATATTCTCTATCGTGACCAACATGCCCGGTTGCGTGATTTATCTTTAATGATTGACTCCGGTAAGATTATGGATGATTATTTAGACCAAAGTGATTGGCGGGTGAAAGAAAATTCTAATATGAGTTTTAGTTTGCAGGGGCTTAATAATCATCTGTCTTCTATTGTGTCTTCCACTTATTGGCTTAATAAGGTTTATGACGCTCCCATTAGGGAAGCTCATCAAAGTGGCGATTTTCATCTGCACGACTTACAAATTTTAGCCGCCTATTGCGCTGGCTGGGATATTAAAGACTTATTAATGCGGGGTTTTGGCGGGGTTAGTGGCAAAGTAGAAGCTAGGCCAGCTAAACATTTTCGCACTGCCCTGGGGCAGGTCATTAATTTTTTCTATACTGTCCAAGGAGAAGTAGCTGGAGCCCAGGCTTTTTCTAGCTTTGATACCTATCTAGCGCCATTTATTCGCGCTGACCATTTAAGTTATGATGAGGTTAGGCAGGCAATGCAGGAGTTTTTATATAATGTTAATGTCCCAACTAGAGTGGGTTTCCAGACGCCTTTTACTAATATTACTATGGATTTACGGCCCCCTAAGACCTTAGGCGAAGAGAATGTGATTATTGGTGGTGAATTACAGCCAGAGCATTACCGTGATTTTCAAGAGGAGATGGATATGCTCAATACTGCTTTTGCCGAGCTGATGATGGAGGGTGATGCTAAGGGGCGGGTTTTTTCTTTTCCTATCCCCACATATAATTTGACTAAAGATTTTGACTGGGATTCGCCGGTGGCGGCGAAAATTTTTGAGATGACCCGTAAATATGGTATTCCTTATTTTTCCAATTTTATCAATTCAGACATGGATCCAGAGGATGCCCGTTCGATGTGTTGCCGTCTGCGTTTAGATAACCGTGAACTCCGCAAGCGGGGTGGTGGATTATTTGGAGCCAATCCACTTACTGGTTCTATTGGGGTAGTAACGATTAATTTACCGCGGATAGGGTATCTTAGTCATACCAAGGAAGAATTCTTTGATCGACTAACAAAACTTATGCGTCTCGCCAAAGAGAGTCTAGAGATTAAGCGGGAACTTATTGAAAAATTAACCGATAGTGGTCTTTATCCTTATGCCCGGCACTATCTTATGAGTATTAAAGAGCGCTTTGGCGGTTATTGGAGCAATCATTTTAGTACCATTGGCCTTATAGGGATGAACGAAGCTCTCCTTAATTTTGCCCCTATTAGTGATACAATTGCTAGTCCAGCGGGTCATCAGTTTGCTGGTGAGGTATTAGATTTTATGCGTCAGATAATTGGTCAATTTCAAGTCGAGACTAACCATTTATATAATTTAGAAGCTACCCCAGCCGAAGGTACGGCGCGTCGTTTAGCTCGGCTGGACCGCGATCTTTATCCCAATATTAAAGCTGCTAATAGCGATCATCCTGATGAGCCACCTTTTTATACTAATTCTAGTCAGTTACCAGTGAATTTTACCACTGATGTCTTTGAAGCCTTAAAATTGCAGGACGATTTGCAAACTAAATATACTGGCGGGACAGTACTTCATTTCTTTCTAGGTGAATCTTTACCTAGTGCAGCTGCTGTGCGAACCTTGGTGCGGAAAGTAGCTGAAAATTATCATTTACCTTATTTTACTATTACCCCAACTTTTTCTATTTGTCCTAAACATGGTTATATCCCTGGTGAGCATTATTATTGCCCTAAGTGTGACGAGGAAATTGGCTATATTGCTGAGACGGTAGCGACTAATAAATAATTGTTTAATAATTTAATAATAATATATGACTTCCTCCCTTGAAGCTCAACGTACGCCCTGCGAAGTATATAGCCGAGTTACTGGCTATTTACGTCCTGTTAATCAGTGGAATGATGCTAAACAAGCCGAATTTGCTAACCGCCGTACTTTTGTAGTACGTGCTGACCAATTAGAGACTAAGGAGTCCTAAGATGATTATTGGCGGATTTGAGCCTTTAAGCCTTTTAGATTATCCAGATAAAATAGCGGCGATAGTCTTTACGCAGGGTTGTAATTTTCGCTGTCGTTATTGTTATAATCCTTCCCTTATTAATTTAAGGGGTGGCGGTGGTTATGACCTATCTAAATTCTGGTCTTTTTTAGCCGAGAGACAAGGTTTAGTGGAGGCTATTGTTATTACTGGAGGTGAGCCAACACTGCAAAAAGATTTACTGAAATTTATCCAGAAAATTAAAGAGCAGGGATTTTTGGTTAAGTTAGACACTAATGGTACTAATCCTCAGATAGTTAAAGATTTAATAGCTCAGGGCTTGTTAGATTATTTGGCAGTAGATGTGAAGGCTCCTTGGTCTAAATATAGCCAGATTATGGCCATGCCTGAAGCAGTATTAACCGTTTTAGTAGCTAAGGTAAAAGAATTGGTGACTTGGCTGATAGACAAGACTCCTATCAGCTATGAATTTAGAACTACATTAGTTCCCGGCCTCCTCGGACTTCAAGATATTGCCGAGCTAGCGGAGGAGCTAAAGGGGGCACAACGTTGGTATTTACAACGTGGCCGGTTAGATGGCAATTTGTTAGATAGTACGCTGGCTGGACAGTCACCTTTTACTGAGGTAGAAATGAATAATTTTTTAGCTGTAGCCCAGACAAAGGTAGCAGGGGTGGCCGTTAGATGATTGCGAGTTTACTTAATTTTTTGGTATAATATAATTGTTGTTATTTTTTATTTATGGATGAAGATTGGCGCCGTTTGCTGGCTGAGCAGACAGCCGATATAGCTCAAATAAAAAAGGAGGTGCATAGAGTCTATAAATATATTAGAGGACAGCGTCTTTTGGGGTATATAAAAATAGCCATAATTATTCTTACTATTGTAGCTGGGGTGGTCTATCTCCCGCCGCTTATTAGGAATTTAGTTAGCCAGCTTTCTCCTTTAATTTCTAAATAGTTTACTAGTATATGTCACTAGAAATAATTAATAAAGAGGCCGTGGATAGCTTACGCGAGCGTCTCCTAGAGATTGGGAGATGTCTTTGACCTAACTAGCAAGGCCAATGAGTTAACTAAATGGCGGCAGGCCACGATGGCTTCAGATTTTTGGTCTCAGCCCACCAAGGCTGGTGAGTTGCTCCAGCAAATTGAGGCGACTGAACAAGAGTTAAAGAGTTATAACCAATTATTACAACGGTTAGATGATTTAACTGATCTCATTAGTCAAGAAAATAGTATAAGTGAAGACATTAACCAACTAGTTCAGGCAGAATATCACCAGATTGCCAGAGAGATTGATCAACTAGAAATTAGTCGGTTTTTTACTCAGCCCCATGACCGACTACCAGCTATTTTATCTATTCATGCTGGCACAGGCGGAGTAGAGGCGCAAGATTGGGCGGCAATGCTAGAAAGAATGTATTTACGGTACAGTCTACGTCAGAACTGGACTAGTCAAATTATAGAAGAACAGCGGGGGAATGAAGCTGGTATTAAAAGTGCTACCTTGCGGTTTGTTGGTCAGTGGGCTTATGGGTATCTTAAAGGAGAAAATGGCACTCACCGCTTATTACGCAACTCACCTTTTAACGCCCAGCATTTGCGTCAGACCTCTTTTGCTATGGTGGAAGTTTATCCTGAACTGCCTGAGGCAGAAGCGCCAGCGATTAATACTAATGACTTAAGAATTGATGTTTTTCATTCTTCCGGTCCAGGTGGCCAAGGAGTTAATACCACCGATTCCGCAGTCCGGATTACTCATTTACCGACAGGATTGGTGGTAACTTGTCAAAGTGAGCGGTCCCAGCATCAAAATAAAGCCTTAGCTTTGGCTGTCCTCCGTTCTAAGTTAGCCAATAAGGAAGCTGAAGAGCTAGAAAAAAAACGGCAGGTCTTAAAGGGTGGACAAGTTAAAGCTGACTGGGGGCTACAGATTAGGTCTTATTTTCTATATGGTAAGCGACTCATTAAAGACCATCGCACTAACCTCACAACTACTGATATAGACGCTGTTCTCGATGGTCACCTTGATGATTTTATTCGGGCCTATCTTTTATGGGAGTTAGAAAGGAATAAATAGAATATAATACAGAACACATTTGTAATTATTTTAGTTAATAAATTGTCATAATGTCATTAGGAGGGGGACAATCTAGTCGGTCTAGCTACCCCTGGCTAGCTTTTATTATTGGGGTAGCCATTGCTGGTTTATGGCCTGAGCAGTGGCCGGCAATATATTATTATGCTGGGCTCGTAGGATTAGCTTGGGGCAGTAGTTTTATACCTCGTAAGACACGGTGGCTTATTATTTTATGTTTAGCTTTGGGTTTTGGCCGGGCTCATTGGGCGTTAGTTAACAAGGAAGCAGCCACTCATCAACTTATTTGTTCTAATAAAATTGTAACTATCCGGGGAGAGATAGTTGGTCAGCCACAGCCCCGTAGTAGTGGCGGTTCACAGCTAATTGTTAAGATAAAGTCAGCTCAGTGTGGTGTTGAGACTGTTAGTGTCAGTGGTCGGGCCATGATTTATGGCCCAGATAGCTGGTTAGATAGTGGAGTGGGTGAGGAATGGCAATTTACGGGTAAATTAAAGAATTGGCCAGAGGGTGGGGTGTTTAGTTACCGCTATTCTTTATTTAGCCGAGGAGTAGGGATTATTATGGCTAGTGAGAAGCGCCAATTAGTGGGTCGTAAACCACCTAATTTATGGCTCAAATTAGTTAATGGTCAGCAACGTTTAGCTGACGTTCTTACTACTAGTTTACCTGAGCCAGCGGCCAGTCTAGCGGGCCCTCTTATTTGGGGTGGAGCGGGTCGTTTGCCAGCAGAGTGGCGTAACGCTTTAGCTCTTACTGGATTAAGTCATATTACCGCGGTTTCAGGCTTTAATATTAGCCTCCTCATTATCTTGCTTTTTAATAATTTGCTCCTTTTACATTGTCCGCGATTACTCGCTTCGACTACTACCAGCCTAGTTATTGTTTTATATCTTGCTCTGATTGGAGCGCCAGCTTCAGCGGTGCGGGCTGGACTGCTGGGCCTTTTAATGCTGTGGGGCCGGCAATTGGGCCGGTTAGGTCAGGCCTACCACTTGTTGCTCATTAGCGCTAGTTTAATGCTTCTAGCTAATCCTTTCTATTTGTGGGGCGATTTAGGTTTTGGGCTGTCCTATCTTGCAGTTTTAGGCTTAATGACTTGGACGAAGTGGTGGACTAAACTCATTGAACGGTTGCCATTGATTCGCTACCCGCTTATTCGGGATAATTTGGCGGTAACTTTAGCCGCTCAGACTTGGACTTGGCCGCTTATTTTTTGGCAATTCGGTCAGATTTCGGTAATTGCTCCGCTAGCTAATCTCCTAGTGGTCTGGGCTTTACCATGGCTAACCATTTTTCTCTTACTCGCAAGTCCCTTGGGCTGGCTTTGGCCAGAGGCTCAGGTTTTTATTTTTATGCCTGCCGGCTGGCTACTTACTATCTTACTTACAATTATTAAGTATTTAGCTCATTTGCCTTGTGCTGGTTTTATAGTGAATTGGCCTGACAACTGGCGGATAATTATTTGCCTAGTGTATTATATATTAACGCTTATTTTGTTAAAAAATTGGAAATTTAGCTAAGGTGCTTAGGTTCTTTATAACTATTAAACTAATGGTAGAAATGACACCATTCTTTTTGCCTTGCTTTTTCAGGGCTTTTTTGGTATGCTGACAGCAGTTTTCTTATCTTTATGACTGAATTAGCACCAACTTACGACGCGAAAAAATATGAGGCAGCAATTTACCAGCGTTGGCTAGCCAGTGGTTTCTTTAATCCAGACAATTTACCTTTACCACCGGAAGCGCCAAACTACACTATTGTTTTGCCGCCCCCTAATATTACGGATAAGCTGCATTTAGGTCATGCGGCCATGTTAGCCATTGAGGATGCCCTAATTCGTTATCATCGGGCGAAGGGCTATCGGACATTGTGGCTGCCAGGGACTGACCACGCTGCTATTGCTACACAGAATGTGGTAGAGAAGATGCTCTATCAACAAGAAGGTAAGACTCGTTATGACTATGGTCGGACTGAGTTTCTCCGTCGTGTCTGGGAGGTTGTTTTACCGATTCAGACTACTATTCTAGATCAAATTAAAAAGATGGGCGCTTCTCTAGATTGGTCACGGCTGGCTTTTACTATGGATGAGCCTCGGCAGAAGGCGGTACGGCATATGTTTGTGGAAATGTATAAGGAAGGAGTAATTTATCGGGGAGAGAGAGTGGTGAATTGGTGTCCTCGCTGTCAAAGCACGCTGGCTGATGATGAAGTGGATTACCGGGAACAGATGGCTACACTTTATACTTTTAAATATTCACCTGATTTTCCTATCCCTATTTCTACTACTCGGCCAGAAACTAAATTAGGCGATACCGCCGTAGCTGTTCATCCACAAGATGAACGTTATCAGGAGTATATTGGGAAAACTTATTCTTTGGATTTTTGTGGTCAGCCTCTGACGATCAAAATTATTGCCGACCGCTCCGTAGACCGTAATTTTGGCACCGGGGCCGTAGGGGTAACGCCAGCTCATTCTTTAACTGATTGGCAATTAGCTGAGAAATATAATCTTCCAATGGTTAAGGTTATTGATACTGATGGTCTTTTGGGAGATAATTTGGGACAATTTAGCGGTCTTTCCACCCTAGCAGCCCGTGATCTAATTGTGGCTGAACTTAAGAAGCGAGGCTTATTAATTAAAGAAGAAACCATTACTAATAATTTATCTGTTTGTTACCGGTGTGGGACTACCATTGAGCCTTTGCCATCTAAGCAGTGGTTTGTCAGTGTCGACAAGCCCATTACTCGGTTAGGTGGCCGTTCCTTAAAGACTGCGGCTTATGAAGTAGCTAAGACAGGGCAGATTAAATTTATCCCTGAACGTTTTACTAAACGTTATCTAGAATGGATGGATAACCTTCATGATTGGTGTATTTCTCGACAGATTTGGTTTGGCCATCAAATTCCAGTGTGGTATCAGGGAGACGAAATTTTGGTGAGTGAAACTGCACCAACTAGCCCTGGGTGGATACAAGATCCGGATACCTTAGATACCTGGTTTTCTTCGGGAATGTGGACTTTCTCAACATTAGGCTGGCCAGATAATTGGCAGGCAGGACACAAATTAGGTGATTTAGCTCGTTTTCATCCGACCGAGGTGCTAGAGACTGGTTATGATATCCTAACCTTATGGGTCTCCCGGATGATTATGATGTCGCTTTTTGCTGTGGGTGAAATTCCTTTTTATGAAGTTTATCTCCATGGTTTAGTTTTAGATGAGCACGGCCAAAAGATGAGCAAATCTAAAGGCAATGGTTTAGATCCAGTAGCTATGATTGAACTTTACGGGGCCGATGCAGTGCGCTTGTCATTGCTTATTGGGGTTACCCCGGGCAATGATTGTCGGCTGGGGACTACTAAAATTGAAAGTTGCCGTAATTTGGTTAATAAATTATGGAATATTGGCCGTTATATTTTATCTATTATTCCTGATAAGGCAATTTTTGTCCACAACAATCTAGACTTATCTCAGACAACTTTAGCTGACAGGTGGATTTTACGTCAATTTAATGACCTTATTTCTGCCGTTAGTAATTATTTGGAGCATTATGAATTCTCTCTAGCTGCTGAGGCCTTGCGTGATTTTACTTGGCACGATTTAGCTGATTGGTATATAGAGATTAGTAAAATAGAAGATAGTAAGGAGAAATGTAATATTTTAGCTTATATTTTAAAGCATCTATTAATTTTGTGGCAGCCTTTTATGCCTTTTGTAACCCAAGTTTTATGGGACGAATTGGGAGTAGAAGATAATTTGCTTATTGCTTCCTGGCCCCAGGTACTTAAGATTAATCCCGAGGCAGAACAGGAAGAACTAGATTTTAAGCTGGTGCAAGATCTTATTGGAGAAATCCGCAATATTAGAAGTTTAAATCATTTACAACCTAGCCAAAAAATGAAGATGACTATTATTGCGGGACAATGGGCTGATGCCCTAAGTAAAGAAATTAAGCTAATTCAAAATTTACGCACTGGTCTTGAGACTGTTACAATTATTGCGAACGGTCAGGTGCCAGAGGGCAGTTTAGCTGGCGCGGTTGGTCCTTTTAGTTTTTATTTAGAGGGTGAAGCCATGAGTGCTGTCAACCATGCTCAGTTAGAGCACAAGATCCAAGAATTAACTGCCGCCATTAACAATTTAAGCCGTCGTCTTAATGATCCGGAATTTTTAAGCAAAGCGCCAGAGCATATAATTGCTAAGGAGCAAACTAAATTAACAAACTGGCAGGCTGAACTTGAGGCCCTGCGCCAACAACTTAACAGCTAATTACTTGATAATTTTTATGACTACATTATTGAATATTTTAATTTCTTTCTTTGTTCTTCTTATTTGTTGGTTGTTGAGTCAGGTGGTAACAAATTATAGTGAGCAATTAGACAAGAGACATCGGACTGCCAAGTTTAATCCTACCATGAGATTAATTATTCGACGGTCAGGCCAGATAGTTATATACCTTATTGGTTTATTAATCATTGGCAAGATATGGCGGATAGATATTGGGCCACTCTGGGCTGGGTTGGGAGTCGCGGGAGTAGCCATTGCCTTAGGTTTACAGGAGACATTATCCAATTTATTTGCTGCTCTTTTTGTCTTACTAGATAAAACTATTCAGGTGGGCGCTTATTTACGTCTAGATGATGGCACTGTAGCTAAGGTAGAAGATATTTCCTGGCGTTCCACTCGCCTAAAAACGGCTAGTGGTGAAAAAATTATTATGCCTAACCGGTTATTTACTAACCAGAAGGTTATTACTTATGATGAGGCGGACCGTGGTTGGGTGTTGACATTATCGGCTGTTGCTGGGCCGGGGAGTGCGCTCAAAGAGGTGAAAGCTGGGGCATTAGCCGCTGGTCTTAAGGTAGCAAAGAAGTATCAAAAAAAAGTTAGTCCGCCCCAAGTTTATTTTGAAGAATTAACGCCAGCCGGTCTAAAATTTAAGATAATTATTAAAATAGACAAAGTGACTGACGAGCCGCTAGCTCGGCATGAGTTACTAGAGAACTTAATTATGGAGCTTAATAAACGCTCTTGTCCTTTAGTTGGCCGTTAATTATATGGTTAATACTAATCCTAAACTTATTGATGAACTACTAACGCGAGGGGTTAATGAGGTTATAGTTAAAGAAAAATTACGAGAGAAGCTATTAAGTGGCCAGATCCTACGAGTAAAGTTGGGTATTGACCCTACTAGCACTAAAATACATTTAGGTCGGTCGGTACCACTTCTTAAATTGCGGGATTTTCAGGAATTAGGGCATCAAGCTATTTTTATTGTCGGTGATTTTACTGGGGTTATTGGGGATACGTCAGATAAGGAGAGTGAGCGGCCGATGCTTACTTTAGAACAAGTAGAAAAAAACATGAAAGAATATTTTAACCAAGCTGGCAAGATTCTTGACCTTGAGCGGTGTGAGTTTCATTATAATAGTGAATGGCTGGATAAATTAGGCTATCGGGAGATTGCGACCCAAGCTGATCAATTTTCGGTCGCTGAATTTATTGCTCGAGACAATATCCGACGACGTCTAGAGGCCGGCTCAAGGGTTTCGTTAAGGGAGGTGCTTTATCCTTTAATGCAGGGCTATGATAGTGTCGCAGTACGCTCTCAAGTGGAGCTTGGGGGTACTGACCAACGCTTTAATCTTTTAGCAGGCCGGACTCTTCAGACTTATTATGGTCAAGAGCCGCAAGATATTATAATGACTGAACTAATTGAAGGCACTGATGGGCGTAAAATGAGTTCTAGCTGGGGCAATACAATTAACTTGGTTGATGACCCTCAAACCATGTATGCCAAGGCGATGGGGTTACAAGATTCATTAATTATTAAATACTTTTTGTTGATTACCCGAGTTCCTTTAAAGGAAGTTAAGGAATATGAAGTTGCCCTAAAAAAGGGGGTTAACCCTCGGGACATTAAAATGGTTTTAGCTAAAACCATTGTGACGATGTATCACGGAGTTGCAGCCGCAACTACAGCAGAAAATTATTTTATTACTGTAGTCCAGCAAAAAAATCTTCCCGAAGATATTCCCCTAATTGCTTTAGCTTCTACTACGTGGCCACTGATTGATTTATTGGTTCATCTTAAGGCGGTCCCCAGCCGTAGTGAAGCGCGCCGTTTAATTGAACAGGGTGGTATTAAAGTGAACGGAGAGGTTATTACTGACAGTACAGCTACGGTTGAGCTTAGTTCTGAGCCACTCTTATTGCAGAAGGGCAAGAAACAATTTTGGCGCTTAGTTGTTAGTTAATATATGGGTTGGTACCAAGAAATTACTAAGGAGATTACTGAGTTAATTAATCATGAATTGCCGGAGCCCTTGGCATCACCGGCTGATTTAGTAATTCCCCCACAGAGGGAATTAGGAGATTTGGGCTGGCCTTGTTTTGCGGTAGCTAAAAAATTAGGTTATTTGCCGGGTGAATTAGCGGAAAAATTGGTCACTCAATTAAGCACTAAAGAGCATCCAGCTATTGGGGGGTGGCAAGCAGTTGGCCCTTATCTTAATGTTACTTTAAGGGGTGAGGTTCTAATTAATAAAGTGATAGGCGAGATTGAATCAGCGGGTAGTCAGTATGGCTCTATAAATAGCGGGGCCGGTCGTAAGATTATGATTGAATATTCTAATGTTAACACTCATAAAGATTATCATATTGGCCATTTACGCAATTTATGTCTTGGAGATAGTTTAACTCGTCTTTTTAATTTTTCTGGCTATAAGGTAATTCCTGTTTCTTATTTAAATGATCTCGGGATCCATGTGGCCAAAGTTCTGTGGAAATTAAATCAGATACCGGAAAATGAATTACCTCATAAAAATCTTGGCCATTATTTGGGAGAGCTTTATACCCAAGCCGCTCAGGAATTAGCTAATGACCCAGTAGGACAAGAATTAGTAAGCCTAATCTTAAGACGTCTAGAGGCTCGAGAGCAACCCGAATATAGTCGGTGGCAAGAGACGCGGCAATGGAGCCTTGATTATTTTCAGAAAATCTATGAGGAACTAGATATTCACTTTGACCAGACCTTTTTTGAGAGTGATTTTATAGACGAAGGTCGTAAGCTGGTTCAGGAGATGCTGGCGAAGGGCATCCTAGAACAAAATGAGGGGGCTATTTTAGCTAACCTAGAGTCAGAAGGATTAGGAGTTTTACTATTTTTACGTCGTGATGGGACCACTCTTTATCCTGTAGCTGATCTGCCGTTAGCACAAGCTAAATTTCGAGATTATGACATTGATGAGTCCTGGTATGTGATTGATGAACGTCAGAGTCTTTATTTTAAACAGTTGGCAGCTATTTTAGCCAAATTAGGGTTTAATAAGCCAATTCGTCATCTATCTTATGGTTTTGTTAAATTACCAACTGGCCTTATGTCCTCGCGTGAAGGTAATATGGTGACCTATGAAGCCTTACGCGAAGCCTTGCTTACTCAAGAATTACGGGAAGTTAAAGAGCGTCATCCGGAGTGGAGTAAGGAGCAAATTCAGGAGACCGCTTGGCAAGTAGTCGTTGGTGCGCTAAAATTTGAGATGGTTAAAGTAAGTCCGGCTCGACCGATTGTTTTTGATATCCCTCAGGCCCTGAGCTTTGATGGCTATACCGCTGCCTATATTCAGTATGCGGCAGTACGTTTAGCGAGTTTAGAACGGCAAGCCAAATTAAAAGGGAATGGAAGCTCAACTTTAATAGCTCAGCCTAATGAGTTAGAAAAAGCCCTCGCTTTAACCCTGACTCGTTTTAGTGAAATAGTTAGTCAGGCTAGTCAGGCCATGGACCCAGCCATTATAGCTAAATATTTATTTGATTTAGCACAAGAGTTTAATAATTATTACCAAAAAGTAAGAATTATTGGCTCTAGCGAAGAGATGGGAAGGCTAAGGTTGGGAGCTGCTATCCGACAAGTAATCATTAATGGTTTGGCTCTTTTGGGGATTAAAGCCCCTGAAGTAATGTAATCTATGTTAGGTGATCAAATATTAACTGAACTTAGTACTCAAATTAAAGAGGTTGGCAGTGAAGCTGAACTGGCTGCTTTATGGCATAAATATTTAGGTCGAGAGGGGATAATTAAGGCCCAGGTAAAGGCTTTAGCTCAATTACCGCTTGAAGAAAAGCGAGAACAAGGGCCTTTATGGCAACGGATTCAAGAAGAAGCCCAAGCTTTATTTGATACTCGAGCGGCTGAACTTAAGAAGGCCAGCGAAGAGGCAACTTGGCAAGCTGAAGCACAATCTTTAGGTCTTGTACCGGTGAAATTAGGCCATTTACATCCAATTACCCAAACTATTCGTAAACTCAATGAGCTTTTTATTAGTTTAGGTTATAGTATTATGGAAGAGCGGGAAATTGAGACTGATGAATTCTGTTTCCAGCGCCTTAATGTGCCCTTAGATCATCCAGCTCGGGATATGCAGGATACTTTTTATTTAGAAGAGCCTAATATTTTACTGCGTACCCAAACCTCATCAGTTGAGGCGAGGGTGCTGGCTAATTATGCTCCACCCCTAAAAGTGGTATGTCCGGGTCGAGTTTACCGTAATGAAACGGTTAATAAAAGCAATCATTTTATTTTTCATCATTACCAGGGAGTAGTAGTAATGCCTAAAATAAGTTTGTCCGATTTATTTGGCACTTTTACTGCCCTCTTTCAAGCTATTTATGGTCCAGAGGTAAAGATTCGCTTCCGCAATAAGTATTATCCTGAAGTAGAGCCAGGAGTGGGGCCGGATATGCAGTGTTTTAATTGCGGAGGTAAGGGCTGTTCGGTTTGTAAAGGAGTGGGATGGATAGAAATGGGAGGTGCTGGGTTGATTCATCCAAAAGTTTTAACAATGGCTGGTCTTGATCCGCGGGAGTGGCATGGCTTTGCTTTTGGCCTAGGACTCGATCGTTGGGCTATGGCTAGTTATAATATTACTGATATCCGTACCCTGCTGGGCGGAAATTTAGGCTATAAACCTTACCATCATGAAAATATTATATAGTCAAATTAAACAATTAATTCCTAGTTTAGCCGCAACTCCCGCGGAAATTGGTGAAGCTTTAACTATGACCGGCTTTATGCAGGAAAGTTTGGAGATGGTTAATTATAATGGTCAGCCTGATGTTTTATTGGGTTTTGAAATTAGGCAAAATCGTCCCGATTGTTTATCCGTTATTGGTCTTACTCGAGAAATTGCGGCTTATTTTAATTTGCCATTTAATTTGCCTCCCACTACAGAATTGAGGCCAGCGGAAACAGAGGTGCCAATTAGAATAGAAACTTCAGCGGTTCGTCGTCTTAAGGCTGTTAAACTTCAGAATATTTCAATTAAACCTTCTCCTCAATGGCTTGTTGATTATCTAGCTCTTTATGAAATAAATAGCATTAATTTGCCGGTTGATTTGTCTAATTATGTGATGCTACTTACCGGCTATCCCTCTCATTTAATGGATTATGAGTTACTTGACGGTGACACGGTTTGGTCTATTAACCATCAGTCTCGCGAGATCACTACGCTTGACGGAACTTCTGTAAAACTAAAGGATGAAGAACTGATCATTCACGACCGTCATAGTATTATTGCTTTGGCGGGTATTATTGGCACCGATTATGCTCCCATTACTGAGAAAACCAAAATTATCTTAGCTGAAATGGCACTTTACGATCCAGCTCTAATTCGTCGTAATGTCCGAGCGCTTCACGTGGTTACTGAAGCTAGTAATCGACTGAGTAAAAATCTGAGCCTCGTAGATTTAGATTATGCTTTTAATTTATTAATTAATCTACTTTTAGATCAAACGGGAGGTGAAATAGCCAGTCAGGTGGTGGAAGATTATAAAGAAAAAACCGAAGTAAAGACAATTAAGTTTGAGCCACAACTCGTAAGTGAATTAGGGGGCATAAACATTGAGTTGGCTCAATGTCGGCAGCTGTTAAGTCAGCTAGAATTTACAGTTAATGATGCCCAGTTGCCGTGGGAGGTGACTGTCCCTAGTTACCGTACTGACATAGAGCTTCCTGAGGATGTGGTGGAAGAAGTTTTACGTCTTTACCGTTTTGATAAACTTCCTTCTGTTTTGCCTGCTCTGCCGGCGACATTAGATATAACCCCGCCACTGACTAAAGCTAAAGAGCGATGGCGTGATTGGCTGGCTTTCCAGGGGTGGGATGAGGTTTTGTCCTGGACTATGGTGGGCCTAGAGGATAATGCTTTAACTAATTATTTGCCTTGGGCAATAGCCACAGTACAAAACGCCATCAATGAAGATTATCCAGCTCTGCGGCAGACCATTATTGTTAGCTTAATTAAGCAGGCTCATGAATATGCTAAAGAACAAGTACCGGAGTTAAAGATTTTTGAGTTAGGCAAGGTGTTTGGTAAGGTGGAGAATAGTTACCAAGAAGCTGAACATCTTGGTTGGCTCGTAGGTGGCGGTGATCGAGTAATTGACGATTTACGTCAAACCGTTAGCGGTTTTTTGGCTTATAGTGGGGTGGAACGAGTTTATTTCTATCCGGCTAAAAATATACCAGCCATTGCTAACCCCTACGCTGCCTGGGAAATAATAATTGGGGAAGAGCCTATTGGATTTTTAGCCCAGCTTAAAGAGCATTATAATGATAAGATTATGGCTACGGCCGAGATTGACCTGGAACAGTTAATAAGTTATTTACAGGAGCATAAAATGCCAGCGCCAACCGTAGAGATAACTCAAAAATTAATCACTCTGGATGCTAATCTAGAGGCAGATGACCGTCGAGAATTAGGTATAAAGCTTCAAGATATTGAGGATAAGCTTGGTCGGGAAAGCCTATGGAGTTTAGCGGTTATTGATGAATTTTCTTTGCCTAATGGTCGTTGTCGTTATACTATCCGGGCGGTGTATAAAGAGTTAGATGATCAGTCAGCCAAGAAGCTTCATTTACAAGTGTTTGGGCTTAGCTAGCTTTTAATATGCAGTCTTCTCGGCCATTTAGTCGGTTATACCATTTTTTTCTTAGTCAATTTAAGTCCCCTCAGTTTCTTCGCTATTTTATAGTCGGCTGTAGTGGGGTAGTATTAGATTTAACTACCCTTTATTTATTAAAGACTATTGTTGGTTTAACACCGGTGGTAGCAGTAATAATTAACCAAATAGGCATGGGAGCCTATATTTTTTTACTTAATAAATATTGGGTATTTGGTTCCAGTGGTACTTTTACTCGCCAGGCGACTCGCTATATAATTTTGACCATTGTTAATTATGGTATTGCCATTTTTTGGATGTGGTTTTTTAATGGTTATTTAGGTTTTAATTATCTGTTAATGCGACTGGCTAATATTGCTCTATCTACGGTTTGGAATTTTTTACTTTACCGCTTTTTTGTATACCGCAAATAAGTCTAGTTTAGCGATGATTGACATAATATTTTAGCTATGTTAGATTAGTATTAGTTAGGTAATTTAGCCTAATTTTAAGTTAAAGTAAAAACTATGGAACTTAAAGACAAAGAGTTTTTAGAGTATGTTGTTAAGGCCATCGTCAGCCAGCCCGAAGATGTTGTAGTCGAGCGAACCGTTGACGAGATGGGCGTCCTTTTGACCTTAAAAATTAATCCGGCCGACATGGGTTATGTTATCGGTCGTCGTGGTCAAACGGCGCAGGCCATCCGTACTTTATTAAAGATTGTCGGTGCTAAGAACAATGCCCGGGTCAATCTAAAAATTTATGATCCTAATGCTGGAGAGCGTCCACGTCGTGAACCTCGTCCACAGCGTCCCACCGAAGAAAAAATTGACACTTCTTCGGTAGAGAATCTATCTATCTAAAATTTTTTGTGAGGATAGCAAAAAGGCCGGAATTTTTCCGGTCTTTTTGTTTTTATGATATAATAAGCAAAATAAGATAATTTCTATGTTATTCCAAGTTATTTCTGTTTTGCCCGAAGCTTTTGGTTATTTAGACCAATCTATTTTGGGCCGGGCTCAAGAACAGGGCTATTTTCAAGTAAAAATCCATGATTTACATAATTGGTCATTAAATAAACAGCGGCGAGTGGACGATACTCCTTATGGCGGGGGTCCAGGCATGGTAATGCGGGTAGAACCTATTGCTAGGGCATTAGAAGATATTAAAACTAATTATGCTAAACGCAAGGTTATTTTATTGTCTCCCCGGGGGCATAAATGGACCCAGGCTAAAGCCCGCCGTTATAGTCAGTTAGATGAAGTAGTTTTAATTTGTGGCCGCTATGAGGGAGTTGATGAAAGAGTAGTTTATTTAGTTGATGAACAAATTTCTATTGGTGACTATATTTTAACCGGTGGAGAGTTGGCGGCGATGGTCATTATTGATTCTATTGCCCGTTTATTACCAGGGGTAGTCGGTAATGTGGCCAGTCTTCTAGAAGAATCGCATAGCCACGTTGGTCAATTAGAGTATCCTCAATATACTAAGCCAGAAGTTTTGACCTTAAACGGTCGGGATTATGCTGTCCCAGATATTTTATTATCCGGTAATCATCAGGCTATTGCCCAGTGGCGCCGGGCGCAGATGAGGCTAGGCAAGAATAAAAAGCCGTTAGCTAAATAACTAACGGCTAAATTGTTGTTAGGTAATAATTTTTTGTAGACTCTCACCGATTAAGCTCAAATCATCTGGCATTTGAGCGAAGGGTGTAGGGTCTAAGTTTTTTCTCCAAAAACTTAGTTGATTCCCAGTCTCTTTCATGGCTGTTTGGAGCGCCTTATCCCATCCAGCCCGGAGCGGAGACCGGAAATTTTTTAATTTTTTGATAGCCAACTCAATAGTAATATTGTCAGCATTAGGTGCTACCCTTTGTAACCAATTCCTTATATTGGTCTCATTTTCTTCTAAGCTGTCTGAGAGTAGGCAGTAATTTCTTCTGAAACTAGTAATGATGTTTTGCGCCCAGCTTAGATGTTCTTGGATGAGAAAATGAGAAAGGGGAAAGTCTGGGGTCTTGACCCAATGCCAGGTTTGGTCAGCGATCCACTGCCACCACACCCAGAATTGATTCAGCTCATCTTTAGACATAAGCCATGCACCAGGAGTAGTAGGACTCAGTCTTTCCAGAAGTTTAGCCTCTGCCGCCAAGTAACTGGCCCAGTTATTAGGAATAGTTATTGCTGAAATTACTTCTGGATATTGTCTGGTAAAACCAATATCCCCTAGACATCGCAATACATTAAATTGACTTAGAAAAGTTTTTACAAACTTAATGAGGCCAGCTAATTTTTCTATATTAGATGGTGCGGTTTCATTTTCGGCCACCAAATAACTATTTATTATAATTCTGGCCAACCTATTGGGGTCCTGAGGTTGGTAGTGATGTAGGCTGCACCATTCCAGGATGGGTGCTAGCCAGTTAGTAAATGTAATGATTGGATAGAAATACTTTGTTTCTTCCATTTTTGCCTCCTCTTATTTTTTAAGGTGCTTGTTGTACCTCGGGAGAGACTTGAACTCTCATGAGATTGCTCTCACACGATTTTGAGTCGTGCGCGTCTACCAGTTCCGCCACCGAGGCTCGGCCAATTATTATAGGCGAGAGAAATGAAATTGTCAAAAAAACAGCAATTCGCTATAATATCTAAGTAATAATCCCCCATGTCTAAAATCATTGCCATTGTCAATCAAAAAGGTGGAGTAGGTAAAACTACCACTGCGGTTAACCTAGCTGCCTATTTAGCTAAAATGGGCCGTCGGGTTTTACTTATAGATATTGATCCTCAGGGTAATGCTACCTCTGGCTCTGGGTTTTTACCAGCTGAGTTATCATCAGGTATTTATGAGGCTTTGATTGGTCAGCGATCCATGGCCGACATTATTGTTAATTCACCCAATGGTTATTTACTGGCTCCGTCCACCATTAATTTAGCTGGAGCTAGTGTTGAGCTGGTTAATCTAGAGGAACGTGAATTTAAGCTAGCTCAGGCTCTAGACTCAGTTCAAGCTGATTTTGATTATATTATTATTGACGGTCCACCGTCTCTAGGGTTATTGACTATTAATAGTTTAGTAGCGGCGACACATCTTTTAATTCCCGTGCAAGCAGAATATTATGCCCTAGAAGGCTTAAAGCAATTGTTAGATACAATTGGCTTGATTCAGGCCCACCTTAAGCCTAATTTGGGTATTTTGGGGGCAGTAGTAACTATGTATGATCAGCGTAACCGTTTAGCGCGGGCGGTGCTTAAGGAGGTAGAACAGTTTTTTCCTAATCACGTTTTTAAAACCATTATTCCTCGCAATGTCCGTCTAGCTGAAGCCCCTAGTTATGGTCGGTCAATTGTTGATTATGATAAGCACTCAACCGGCAGTCGGGCTTATGAGGCTTTGGCTAAAGAAATTTTAGCCCTAAAATAATAATAATTGCCATATGTCATCATCAGGATTAGGTCGAGGTTTAGAATCCCTTTTAACTAGTAATCCAGCAGCTACTCCAATAGATAGTGAGCGGATTACTTATTTAGCCGTTGATTTAATTGAATTTAATCCCCGGCAACCGCGAGAGAATTTTTCAGCCGAGAGTCTTCAAGAGTTAGCTAATTCTATTAAAAAATGTGGTATTCTCCAGCCCCTAATTGTCGCTAAAACTGCTGTGGGTTATGAACTTATTGCCGGAGAACGTCGTCTTAAAGCCGCTAAACTGGCTGGTCTTAAACAAGTGCCAGTTATTATCCGTTCAGCCGACGAAGAAGAAAAATTAATTTTAGCTTTAATTGAAAATATTCAGCGAGAAAATCTTAATCCCCTAGAAGAGGCTAGGGCCTATCGTCAGTTACTAGATGAGTTTCATTTAACTCAAGATGAACTAGCTAAAAGTTTGGGCAAGGGCCGTTCCACTATTAGTAATATATTGCGGCTTCTAAATTTACCATCTAAGGTCAAGGAAGCTCTGCGAGCTGGGCAAATTAGTGTGGGTCAGGCTAAAGTTTTGGCCGGACTGGAACCAAGTAAGCAGATTGAGGCTTTTTCTCGCATGGCCTCTAAAAATAAACATATAACAGTCGCTGAGACAACTAAATCCGTTCGACATTTACAGGGTTTGGCATCTTCCTCAGATAATATTCCTAAGAATAATGACCGCGGCCGAGAGTTTCTTCTGCAGGAATTTTTGCAAGCTAAAGTTAAGATTGTGCGTGAAGAGCACGGTGGCGAGATTAGAATTAAGTTTAATAATGACGATGATCTTTTAAGATTAATGGACCGTATTCGTCATTCATGAAAGAAATCAACAGTAACTATTTCTGGATAATTATTAAAACGGCAATTAATAAAGCTATTGCCAAGGCCACGGCTAATAATGAGGTAGCTATTAGCTATAGCAAAAATACCCTCATCATATTGGGCTAGCAATGGTTGATTAGGCACATAGATGGCTCCAATTAAGGGAAGACGAATTTGACCTCCATGGGTGTGGCCAGAAAGAATAATGAGGGGGTTGGCTAATAGATATTGAGGCCATAATTCTGGCCGGTGGGCTAAGATAAGGCGGGGAGAGGTAGAGTTAAAATCAGGCGAGGTCATTATTTTATTTAATGTTTGAGCTGTTAGTTGCGTTTGAGTTTTATGGCTAAGTGGCCAGCCCCAGGCCGCTGGATCATCTAAGCCGATGATAGTTATTGGTATGCCTTTGTCATTAATAGTAATTACTTCATTGCGAATGACTTGAGCTCCGGCCTCTTCCACCAATTGGACTAACTTTATATAATCATCGTTGGCGAATTCATGATTGCCAAGGACTATATAAACTGGGGCGATAGAGGACAAATCTTTTACTAGTCTAAGGTTGTTAGGAATATTGGTTTTATCACCATCAAATAAATCACCAGTAATGACAATAATATTGGGCTGAAGTTTTTGGACGGCGTTTATTATTTTATTATTGCCTGGTCCGTCAGTAGCTTGGTTATGGAGATCTGCTAGCTGGACTAAACGCCAGCCATTTAGCTCAGCTGACCAGCGCGGGTCGCTGATTTTATAATTAGTGACTACGAGGTGTCGGTTATAATAACCAATGACTATAATAAGGATTACCGCGAGTAGCCATAATAGCCACCAGCTTAATTTTCTTCTCATCATATTGTGCTATAATAACATAAATTGGAAGTGATTTATAGTTTATGGTTTAACTATCTTTAATCTTAAAGGTTATTTAATCTGATATTATGTTTAAAGGATGGCGGCAGCTTGAGACATGGCAGAAAATTCTTTGGTTAGGTCTAATTGTGGTCTGGCTTGTCTTATTATATTTAGCCATAAGGCCAACAGGAGTAGCAATTTACAGGGTTAATGATTGGTCTGGTACTTATTTCCTTCATAAATTTGGACCTCCTGAAAGATGGGCTACTTCTAGTGGGGGACTAGTAATGATTGGTGAGCCAGGCTATTTTTATGTAAGGCCGACGCGGCGGTTTAATCAAGCAGAGATAACAATTAAATGGCGGAAATCTAGTGATGTCCCCTTGGAGGTAGGGGTATTGGTAGATCGGGCTCATTGGCAATATATTACCAAGCCTCTTAATAATCCTGTCCTTAATAATTTACATTGGCCTTCTTTAATGAATGGATCTTATTGTCTTTGGCAGAGAAAACCAGTATATTCCAGCTGGCAAGACTTTATTAATAATCCCCCACCAGCTTCACAGTTGGCTCTTTATAATTTTTCCTGGCCATTAGCCATAACGCCGAAATTAGATAATTATCAGGCTAAGGCTAATTGGCAGACATTGTCTGGTAAGTGGCGTGGTAGTCAGCATTTAATTGTTTATGTTGGGCCAGGGGAAAGTTTGGCTTGGCGTTTAACGGCAGTTAGCGACAGTGTTAAGCCGCTTACAGCCGATGAAAGAGAAATAGAAGTTAATATTTATGGTCCTGACAGCACGAGGATACAATCGTCGCGTTTTTCTTTAGAGCAAGAACAGGTAAGCCAAGAAATAATTATTCCTTCTAAGGTAGCTGCGGTTTATAACATAGAAATTAAGGCTAGCTCTAAAATTTTATTTACTTTAGCCACCAAGCAATCTATTTTTAGTTGGCAAAATCAGGTATGGCCTGTCTTTAGCCCAGATTTTTCTTGGCAGATGTGGACTGATGTTCCTGAACTTACAGCTCAAACTATTCAACCAACTAGTTGCGAGACTATTAATGTCGGCAGCCAGTCTCTAACTATTGATAGTACTTATAAACAATATCATATAATTACTGAGGATCCTGTTACTGAGATAAAGGGGCGGGGCGGAGATATTCAGTTTAGTGGTAATGGTGTTTTTTCCTTGTCGTCGGAAGTATTTAATCCCTATCCACGTCGGGTAGGTCGTTTTTTAGATAAGGACCCAGATATTAATTTTGTAGCGGCTAATTATGAAATGCCAAGTTGTAATGAGCAAATTTGTAAGGCTTCAGCCGTTCTACCGCTTAAGGAGGCTTTTTGGCAACCTAATGATGGCTACCAGTTTATTATTGCGGTTAGCGGTGGACAGCTATCTACTTCTTCGCCCTTGACTATTGAAGAAATTCAGGTTAAGTTAAGTGGTTCTAATTTATGGCAAGCCATAGAGCATAAACTACAGTTTTTATGGTTAAAATTAACAAGATAATATGAAATTTAAGTGGCAAAGCTGTCTTAAATTGAATGATTTTTTCTATAATTGGCTTTTAGTTGGTCTGGTACTTTTTCTGGTTTCTGAGGCTATCTTACCTGGTTTTGTCCAGCCATATATTAATCTTAATTTGTGGTTGCTTTTTTGGGCAACCAGTGCTATTCTGGAAATGCTTTTGGTTAATAAATAATAATTTTTGTGGTTTATGATTCAAGGTGTTGTTATTAAGCATCTTACGCCGCATGAAGATGAGCGAGGTTGGCTTATAGAGATTTATCGTGATGATGAAGATCATTACCAACCAGTCATGGGTTATGTTAGTGTTACTCATCCCGGGGTAGCCCGTGGACCGCATGAGCATAAGTATCAATCAGATTGTTTTGTGTTTGTGGGGCCGGGTGATTTTGAGTTTCATGTATGGGATCGGCGAGAAAATAGCTCTACCAAAGGTCAATATATGAAAGAAATAGTAGGTCAAAGTAATCCCGTAATGATAATTGTGCCGCCGGGAGTAGTTCACGGCTACAAAGCCATTGGTGACCATGATGCCTGGTCTATTAATTTACCAGATAAATTATATCGTGGGACTAATAAAGTTGAGGAGGTAGATGAAATTCGTTGGGAGCAAATAATGTCTTTTTTAATGATGGGTCAAGATAATAAATAAATTAGCCATTTTTTAAATTAGTTTTTATGAAATTATTAGTAACGGGTGGGGCAGGATTTATTGGCTCCAACTTCATTCATTACTGGTTAAAAAAGCATCCAGCTGATGAGATTATTAATTTAGACCTTCTTACTTATGCTGGCAATTTAGCTAATTTGGCGGACGTCGCTGACCAGAAGAATTATCGATTTGTTAAGGGTGATATTGCTTCTTATGAAGTAGTTGATGAATTAGTGGGTCAAGTAGACTGCATAGTGAATTTTGCTGCCGAAACTCACGTGGATCGTTCTATTAATAATGGTTTGGTTTTTGTGAAGACCAATACTGAGGGTACGGCTAATTTGCTAGAAGCTGCGCGCCAGCACGGCGGAGTAAGATTTCATCAAGTGTCCACCGATGAAGTTTATGGGGATTTAGGTCCTAATGATCCTAAATTTAATGAATTATCTCCTTATCGTCCTAGTAGTCCTTATAGTGCTTCTAAGGCAGCGGCTGACCATTTAACGAGAGCTTACTATCGTACTTATAATTTGCCAATCACTATTTCTAATTGTTCTAATAATTATGGGCCTTATCAATATCCAGAAAAATTTATTCCTTTATTTATTACTAACTTAATTGAAGATCGCAAAGTACCCCTCTATGGTCAAGGTACTAATATTCGTGACTGGATTCACGTTGATGATCATAATGCCGGGCTAGAAGCCATTTTACTGCATGGCCGTATTGGAGAGACTTATTGTTTGGGTGGCAATCATGAGGTTAGCAATATAGAGTTAGCTAAAGAAATTATTAGACTTTTGGGTAAAGATGAATCTTATATTGAATTGGTAACTGACCGGCCAGGGCATGACTGGCGTTATAGTATAGATTTTCATAAAGCCAAAGAAGAATTAGGCTGGGAGCCTCGGATTGATTTTGCTTCTGGTCTTAAAGACACAGTAGAATGGTATAAAACACATGAAGCCTGGTGGCGTCCACTTAAGGCGAGAATATGAAGGTTTTAGTTTTGGGTGGACAGGGTAATTTAGGTACTCAACTAACACAAAGTGGCTCATCTTGGGGCTATGAAATTATTAGTTGGGATCGTGAGGATGTTGATTTAAGTAACTGGCCACTTACTCAAGCCAGACTAGATTCACTTTCTAACCTTGAGATAGTAATTAATGCCGCCGCCTATAACGCAGTTGATGCTGCCGAGACTGAACCGGGAAAAACCATGGCCGATATTTTAAATCATCAGCTAGTAGCTAATTTAGCTTATTGGTGTCGGGAGCGGGGTTTAACTTTAGTTCATTATTCTAGTGATTATGTATTTGGTGGTGATAAACCTGGGGGTTACCACGAAGCTGATGAGCCTCAACCTATTAACGAATATGGTAGGAGTAAACGAGCTGGTGAGGAATCCCTAATTGCTGAAGGAGAACAAGGTTTAAGCTATTATCTTATTCGGACTTCTAAATTATTTGGACCGCGTGGTCTTAGTCCTAATGCTAAACCTAGTTTTTTTGATATTATGTTTCAACTAGCCGCTACTTCCCCTGAGCTTAAAGGTGTAGATGCCGAAGTAAGCTGTTTTACTTATACTCCAGATTTAGCTCAAGCTACTTGGCAATTATTAGCTTCCCGCCCAGCTAGCGGGATTTATCATATAGTAAATAGTGAACCGACTACGTGGTACGGTGCTTTACAAAAATTAGGTGAATTAGCCCATTTAACTTTACCCATCAAAGCAATTAGTAGTGCTGATTTGCCTCGACCAGCAGCTCGGCCACAGTATTCTACATTGTTAATGACTAAACTGTCAGGACTGCGACCCTATTATGAGGCTCTGGCCGAATATTTAAGCCAATTATCTAAAAATTAATTTTATGCGTGGTATTATTTTATCTGGCGGGAGTGCTACTCGTCTAAGACCTTGCACTAAGGTAACTTCTAAACAACTATTGCCAATTTATAATCGGCCAATGATTTATTATCCGCTTAACACTTTAATTAAAGCTGGAATTAAGGAAATTTTAATTATCGTTTCCCCCGAAAGAGCCGGTGATTATCTTAATTTATTGGGCAGTGGTCGGCAATTTGGGGTTAAATTAACTTATGAGATTCAAGATAAGCCACGGGGTTTAGCTGAGGCCTTTATTATTGGGGAAAATTTTATTGATGAAGACAGCGTTACTATGATTTTAGGTGATAATATCTTTGAGGATGATTTTACTGATGATATTAATAATTTTAAGGGTGGTGCTAAAATTTTTGCTAAGAAAGTTAAAGACCCGGAACGTTTTGGAGTCGTGGAAGTTAATAATAAAATGGAAGCTTTGTCTATTGAAGAAAAGCCACTTCAGCCTAAGAGCAATTTAGCCATTACTGGTTTATATATTTATGACCATCGGGTTATAAATGTGGCTAAAAAACTGAAGCCCAGTGTACGTGGTGAATTGGAAATCGTTGATTTACATAACTGGTATTTAGCACGTCATGAGCTAGAGGTAAGTTTAGTGCGGGGAGCTTGGATTGATGCTGGTACTTTTGATAGTCTCCTAGATGCTCAAATTTTAGCTAGAGACCGCCTGCAAAATAAGCTCATTATCTAATAGGGACAAAGGTTTATTTATGAATACCCGAATTATTGCGACTATTGGCCCAAGTTCTTGGGACTATAATGTTCTTAAAAGTCTTATTCGCAATGGTGCCGATATTGTACGGCTTAATTTTTCTCATGCAGATATTAAACAGTTGGTTGATTTAAAAAAGAATTTGAAAAAGATTAAACAGGAAACTGGCCGTCAAGCTTTAATTATGCAGGATTTACAGGGGCCACGTTTAAGAATTGGTCAGCTGGACCAAGAAATTGAGCTCATTGATGGAGAAGTTTATACTTTTACGGCTGGCCCTTCCAGTGTAGCTAATCGGGAGATTCAGATTGATGACCCTGATTTATACAAAGATCTCAAGGGCGGGGATTTGTTTTTTTTATCTAACGGTGAATTAGAACTTAAAGTGGTTAGTATTAAAGATAAGAAAATCTATGCTCGTGTAGAGCGAGGTGGTCTATTGTTATCTCATAAAGGCATTAATTTGCCTAATACTCGTTTAAGGCGTGGTGGATTAACTCCTAAAGATATTACTGATGTGGAAGCGGCTCTTAAGTGTGGGGGTATAGATTATATTGCTCTGTCTTTTGTCCAGAGTGCGACTGAATTGCGGAAGCTACGGAAAATTATCGCTGGCCGTCCTATTAAAATTATTGCTAAGATTGAGCGCGCTGTAGCCCTGGAAAACATTGATGAAATTATTAAAGAATCAGATGGTATTATGGTTGCTCGAGGAGACCTTGGTATTGAAGTACCCCTAGAAGATTTACCTATTATTCAGAAGAATTTAATTCGCCATGCTCATTGGCATGGCCAGCCAGCCATTATTGCTACTCAAATGATGACCTCAATGATCGACCATCCCCGGCCGACTAGAGCAGAAGTCAGTGATATTGCCAATGCTGTTCTAGATGATGCTGACGGTTTATTGCTTTCTGACGAAACAGCGGTGGGACAGTATCCAGCTCGAGCCGTAGCTATTATGGAAAAAATTATTCGGCGGACCGAAAAATATTTAAATAATAAAAATTATTTTGATGACGAGATGGTTGCCTTTTATCGTCATCCATAATAATATGGCCCGGGGTTCACGAGTTTATGTTGCTTTTTTGGGCTATGGCCAGTCCACAGCTAAATATTTACCTAAATTTTTAGATAGTTTGAGACAGCAAACTTTTACAGATATAGAAATTATTGCCGGAGACAATACACCATCTCTTGATGATAATCCTAATGAATTAATTATTAAGAATTATCCAGCTATCCGCTATTATCCCTTTGGGGCTAATTTGGGGTTTGCTAAAGGATATAATCGACTGTTTAAACTAGCGATGGAAGAGGAGGCTGATTACTTTTTAGTTATTAATCCTGATACTTTACTACAGCCAAAGGTTATTGAGTGTCTAGTAAATTATCTTGATGAACATAGCGAGGTAGGTGCAGCTATGCCTAAAATTTTACGGTGGGATTTTCAGGGTCAACATTTAACTCAGGAGATAGATAGTCTAGGATTAGCCCTAACTAAGGGCGGATCTTTTTATGATATTGGCCAGGGTCAGCTTAGTGGTAGAGAATTAAACTATACTCATTCTGTTTTTGGTTTTACGGGGGCTGGTGTTTTACTCCGGCTGTCAGCTTTAAGGTCGGTTGCTTTTGATAATGGTCAATATTTAGAATATTTTGATGAGCTAATGTTTATGTATAAGGAAGATTGTGATTTGTCTTATCGTTTGCGTTTGGCCAACTGGGACATTGTGCTAGTGCCTGAGGCCGTAATTTATCATGACCGTACTGCCGTCAAAGCTAAGGGTGGGTGGAAAAGTCAGTGGAAAGAGCGCCGTCAATCTAGTAAACTAATTAGGCGGTGGTCCTATCATAACCAGTTAGTTATTTTTTTGAAATATTGGTCTTTACCTAAGAAGCTATCCACTCGGTTGAAAGAAGTAAACTATCAATTAAAAAGATTGGCTGTGGCGGTAATGCTGGAGCCTTTTACTTTATCTGTCTGGAAAGCAATTTTTAAGGAAAGGGCTGCTATTATTGCCCGGCGACGAGCTTTAAATATTAAAATTAATCCATTATCGCTAGAAAAATGGCGTTATTAAGCAATAATTTATGTTAGATTTAGCTATTGTCATTGTTTCGTGGAAAGTTAAAGATAAACTGGCGGCTAATCTTAAAGAACTTTTAGCTAGTCAAGGTAATTTTAATTTCGAAGTCTGGGTAGTGGATAATAATTCAGGTGATGGCACAGTGGAGATGATTAAACATGATTTTCCTCAGGTTCATCTGATTGCCAATCCGGATAACCGAGGTTTTGCTGGAGCCAATAATCAAGCTTTAAGAGAAATTAGGGCTCGTTATGTTTTACTTCTTAATCCAGATATGCTGGTTCAGCCAGATACCTTAACCAATATGTTGAAGTGGTGCGACGCTAATCCGCAAGCCACGGTGACTGGTTGTCATTTAGTAACAGAAAACGGTGAAACTTTGTTGCATGTTCGCCGTTTTCCGACTGTTTGGGACCAACTGGCGATTGTCTTAAAATTGCCCCATCTTTTTCCTCATGTTCTGGATCATTATTTAAGAACTGATTTTGATTACACTCAGGCCGCGCCAGTTGATTCCGTGCGGGGTGGCTTTTTTTGGATTAGGGCTGACCGTGAGGGTCGGGTGCCTCTTTTTGATGAGCGGTATTTTTTATGGTTTGAAGAAGTAGATTATTGCCGGCAGGTTAAATTAAATGGTGGCCAAGTATGGTATACTCCAGTTGCTACCTGTGTAGATTATGTGGGTCAAAGTTTTAAGCAAGTGGGTCGTGGTCAGGCACAGACTTATTTTCGCGAAAGTATGATTAAATATTTTGCTAAATGGGAACCACGGTGGCAGTCACGACTCTTAAAATTAGCTTGGCCCATTGGTATTTTTATGGCTGTCTTAGGAGAAAAATTAAACTGGCATCGGCCGGCTAAAACTTAAATCTATGATGAATTACAAAATAGCCATTATTATTATTAATTATAAAGACTACGCTAATAAATATTTAGCTGATTGCTGGGAGAGTTTATCGCGACTTAATCTAATTACCCCTGACTGGCAAATTGAAGCAACAACCTTTATTGTGGATAATCAATCTGATGAGGCAAGTTATACCACCCTGCAAACTATGGCGCCGACCGCTTATATTATCCGCAATACCAATAATGATGGATTTGCCAAAGGCAATAATGATGCCTTAGCTTTAGCAATGTCTTGGGGGTATGATTTTGGTTGGGTACTTAATATGGACACTATAGTGGAACCAGATAGCTTGATAGAATTAGTAAAATTAATGATTAGTCATCCTAAAATTGGAGGTGCTCAATCACTTCTAAAATGGTGGCCAGATAAAGATTTAGTCAATAGTTTAGGCAATGTAACCCACTTTCTTGGCTATGGTTATTGTAATGGCTATAAGAAAAAAGTAGCTGAACTCAATTTAGATGAACTTAATGGCCAGCCTATTTCTTATCCTTCCGGCGCTTCGGTATTATTTCGTCTGTCAGCTCTCCGGCAGGTTGGGCTTTTTGATGAAACTTTCTGGATGTATAATGAGGACCAAGATTTAGGGTGGCGTTTATGGCTCGCCGGCTGGGAGTGTCGATTAGCGGCTTATTCCATGGTTTATCATAAGTATGAATTTAGCCGAAGCGTCAGTAAATATTATTGGCTAGACCGTAATCGTTTACTTTCAGCCTGGAAAAATTATCATTTCTTGACCTTACTTGTTTTACTGCCAGCTTTATTATTAAGCGAAATTGTTTTAGTTGTCGTTTATTGCTGTAGCGGCCGATTAATTTATAAACTGAAAGCCTGGTGGTATTTTTTCAATCCACTTCATTGGCCGAGCCTTTTCAAAGCGCGAATTCGAAGTCAACGTTTACGACAGGTGAGAGATCATCGTGTTATTAAGACTTTTAGTGGTCGTATTTTGTTTCAAGAAGTTGATTCCCCTTTAGTTAGGGTAGGTAACTGGGGTCTTAATCTTTATTGGCAGATTATTAAGCTAATTATTATCTGGTAGCTATGGATATTAGTATTGTCATTGTTAGTTATCATAGTCAGGCGGTAATTTATCGCTCTCTAGAGTCACTTAGAAAGACTGAGTGGCATAATTTAGAGTATGAAATTTTTGTAGTAGATAATGCTAACGAAGCTGATTTGGCCCAGGAGTTAGCGACTCATTGGCCAGGGGTTCATTATATTCCTAGTAACAATATTGGTTATGCGGCTGGTAATAATCTAGCCTTGCGTCAAGCCAGCGGTAAATACTTTGTGGTTATGAATCCAGATACTGCGGTAGAGCCAAATTCTATTTGGGAACTTTATAATTTTATGGAGCATCATCCTCAAGTCGGGATGGTGGGGCCACGGCAATATAATCCTGATGGTGACAGGCAGGAATCTTGTTATCGCTGGCATCGCCTTTATACTCCTTTTTGCCGTCGCTCCCCCCGCCTAGTTAAATTTTCATGGGCCAAGAGGGAATTGCGTCGTTTTCTCTTAGCTGATGTTGATTTAAATCAATTTTGTCCAGTAGATTGGCTACTAGGGTCTTTTTTATTTATTCGGGCAGCGGCGATGCGTCAAGTGGATTATTTTGATGAACGTTACCGATTATATTTTGATGACACCGACTTAAGTCGGAAAATGTGGCGTCATGGCTGGCAGGTGGTTTACTGTCCTGAAGTAGCTATTCTCCATGATCATCAACGAGCGAGTGCTCAGATGCCGTGGTATAAGATATTAAGAAGCTGGGCCGGGCGTCAACATGTGCTCTCTTGGTTTAAATATCTTCTTAAATGGGGACCGGGAGGTAAATCTCATGTACCTCGCGGTAAAAATATCTAAAAAATATGCGACAAATTACTAAAGCTATTTTGCCAGTAGCCGGTTTTGGTACTAGGTTTTTGCCGGCCACTAAGGCTCAACCCAAGGAAATGTTGCCCATCGTAGATAAACCGGCTATTCAATATATTGTTGAAGATGCAGTTTCTGCCGGTATTAAAGAGATCATTTTTGTTACTGGGCGAGGAAAACGAGCCATTGAAGATCATTTTGATTATTCTTTTGAGCTGGATAAGATTTTAGTAGAGAAAAATAAATTAGAATTAGTAAAAGAGGTACGGCGTATTTCCGAATTAGCTAAATTTTCTTATGTTCGTCAGCCCCTACCCTTAGGTGATGGCCACGCTTTGGCTTGTGCGGCTCATCTAATATATGATGAGCCAGTGCTAGTTATGTTTGGTGATACTCTATATGATGCCAAAGAGGGTCCAGCTAGCCAAATTTTAAAAACTTTTGCTAAATATGGTGATCCAGTTATTGGTCTTTCGGCAGTACCACGCAACGAGGTTAGTAAATTTGGAGTGATTGATGGAGTGGCCGTAGGTGAGCGAACCTATGAAATTAAACGTTTTATAGAAAAACCATCGCCCAGCGAAGCGCCTTCTAATTTAGTAGCAGTGGGCATTTATGTCCTTACGCCGGAAGTTTTATCTTGGCTTACCACCATGAAACCTGGACCAAACGGTGAATTACGGTTGGCCGACGCTTTTCAGCAAATGTTGGCCCATGACCGTCCTATTTATGGGCAAGAGTTTAATGGCACTTGGCTTGACACTGGCGATAAACTAAGTTTCATTAAGGCCACTATTCAACTAGGTTTGAAAAATGAAGAAATTGGTCCTGAGCTAAAGAAATTTATTAGGACATTATCTTTATAATTCTAAAGAAAATAAGCCGGTGGTTGAACCAATTTGGGCGTAGAAATATAAAGTATTAGCTTTTTTATCAAGACTGCCTGCTCCTAGATGGTCGGTATGAGCAATCTCCCACATAAGATGAGGCTGGTCATTATTTACTTCTATAATTTTCCAACCACTATCTTGACCGAAGATTAAATAATTAGACGTATTGGGTAGACAGATCAGTTGAGTAATCGGTTGGCTAAAGCGACCTAAAAGTTCGGTTTTTGCTTCATCAGGATTGGCTAGCCATAATTCAAATTGATTACTAAAGGCAATTTTACCGTTGGGTAAGGGGCAGGCTAATTTAATTGAGGTAGTATCTAGCCAATTTTTAGCTAGTTTTTCTTGATCTATTAAGGCGCTGATTGTTGTGGTAGTTAGATTTTTAGTTGCTAAATTAAGTTGATGATTATCTAATGTGGCGCTAGTGAGGGTAGTAGAGGGTGTGAGAGTAGCCAATAGTTGTGGTTTGGATTCTTTAAATAGGCGGATATCTTTAACTATAGTTGTCTGGGCTGGCCAAACACTTAAAGTTTTATGCCACTCATAATAATTAGGTAAACTTAGACTTACATTATAATTGCCGGGTCTTAGACTTTTTAATTTAACTGGAGTAACTATTTTTTTGGGTTTCCCCCACCAGGCCTTAAGTTCGTTAATATTTACTGAGGCATTACTGGGTTCGCTTTTAATTTCTAATAGTCCAGTTCGTTCTAATTTCCAGGAATGCCAATTAAAGCGGTAACCATTGGCATAGATGAGAATGGGCGGGGTAATAAGAAAAAAGAGGAGGATAAATATTTTAGACAGCCACCAGCGTTGTCTGGGCGACATATTAGTCAATTTTATGAATATTGGCACCAATAGTTTGCAGTCGTTCAGCTATAGCTTCATAGCCACGTTCAATCTGGTAAATATTATCTATTTCTGTTGTTCCGTCGGCAATTAAGGCGGCAATGACCATGGCCATACCAGCCCGAAGATCAGGAGAAGTTAGTTTGCGGCCATGGAGGGGGGTGGGCCCGTTAACTACTACTCGATGGGGGTCACACATAATGATGTTGGCTCCCATTTGAGTAAGCATATCAGTAAAGAGAAGACGGCGGTCATAAATAGTCTCATGAATAATGCTTAAGCCGTGAGCTTGGGTCATTAAGACAGTGTAGGGCGATTGAAGGTCAGTAGGAAAGCCTGGATATTCATGGGTTTTAATATTATAGGCGGTAATTTTAGGACTAGGTAGTATTTTAAGCCAGTCTTGGCCTTGTTCAAAATGGACACCTATTTTATGAAAGATATTTAGTAAAATAGCTATATGGTCAGGGTTACAATTAGTAATTAATAGTTCTGCTTGGCTTACGGCCGCTAAGATGGCAAAGGTACCAGCTTCAATGCGGTCAGGAATAACCGTGAAATGACCACCCCTAATATAGTTTGTGCCCTCAATTGTTATGGTCGGAGTACCAGCTCCAGAAATTTTAGCTCCTTGGGCATTGAGATAATCGGCCAGAGCCACAATTTCTGGTTCCATAGCACAATTTTTTAAGGTAGTTTGTCCTTGAGCCAAGGTGGCGGTCATCATTAGAGCTTCTGTGCCGGTAACACTTACTGTTGTAAAAAAGTATTCGGCTCCTTTAAGTTTTTTAGCGCTTAGATGATAATAATTATTGGTAATATGAATAGTCGCCCCAAGAGCAGCAAAACCTTCCAAAAATAAGTCAATTGGTCTTATGCCTGCTCCAATAACACAACCACCAGGATGAGGGAAGCTAACTTCGCCGGAGCGAGCCAAGATGGGACCGACAAACATAATTGAGGCCCTAAATTTATTAGCTAGCTCTGAAGGGATGCTGGTACTGTGGATATTTTTAGTGCAAATGGAACATTGATGAGGGTCTTGGCGGTTTATTTGTCCGCCTATGGCCTTAATAATTTCTAGAGAGCGGTTAATATCTTCAATATCTGGCAAATTATTAATGGTAATACTTTCTTCGGAGAGTAGACTAGCAGGGATAATTTTGAGGGCTGAATTTTTAGCCCCATTAACCTTAATCTGTCCTTTAAGCGGTGCTTGGCCTTGAATTATAAACTTACTCATAATAATAGGTTTAATTATTTATTAATTACTATCATAGACTACTTTGTCGATTCTTTCAACTTGTGCTACACTAGATAAAACTAAAAATATTTATATATGAGTTCATCGTCTACCTCACGGCGCAAATGGCGCTGGTTATTAGTTCTTTTTCTATTCCTTATAGCTCTAGCTATCGGTTTTTGGAGTGGGATTCTTTATGACGAGAAAGCACAAATAGTCCGCCGTTTATCTGACCCTCAGATAGTATTTTTGGGAAAAGTTACTGGATTATATAATTCTGACACGGGAGGACGTTTATCTTCTGATCTTAATTTTGATTTATTTTGGCAGACCTGGGATATGATTAAGAGTAATTATGTGGATCATGACCAGCTAACAGATAAACAAATGTTTTATGGAGCTCTTAAGGGTTTAGTTGGTTCAACCAAAGATCCTTATACGGTTTTTATGGATCCAGAGGATGCCAAGATGTTTAACGAGGATTTAGCTGGTAGTTTTAGTGGTATTGGGGCTGAGGTTGGTTTGCGCAATGATGTTATTACTATTATTGCTCCTTTAGCTGATACACCAGCTGAGCGTGCTGGTCTTAGAGCAGGGGATAAAGTTTATGCTATTGATCAACAATCTACGGCCGGTCTGACTGTTGATGAGGCTGTTAAAAAAATTCGCGGTCCCAAGGGGACATCAGTAACCCTAACTATTGGCCGGGGTGATGCTAAACTGCAGGATATTACTATTGTGCGTGATAATATTGTAGTTAAAAGTCTTGATTATTCGTATGATTCAGCGACCGGTATTTATACTATTACTATTAGTAATTTTAATGCCGATACCGAGGCACTTTTTGCCACAGCCGTTGAAGACATTAAGGTTAAAAAACCCAAGGGACTTATTCTCGATTTGCGTAATAACCCTGGCGGCTATCTAGATACCGCTGTAGCCATTGCTAGTTATTGGATAGAAAGTGGAGTAGTTGTTAGTGAACAATCGGCTACTAAGCCGCCACGCCAGCACCTGGCTCGTGGCCTTGCTCCACTAAGTAATTTACCGACCGTAGTTTTAATTAATCAAGGCAGTGCTTCAGCCTCTGAGATTGTGGCCGGTGCTTTAATGGATTATGGCCAGGCAACAACTATTGGTAAGACTACCTATGGTAAGGGATCAGTACAAATGGTCAATGACTTACCAGATGGTTCAATGGTTAAAATAACTACTGCCAAATGGTTAACACCAAGTGGTACCTCCATTAATGATAAGGGTATTACTCCCAATATTGAAGTTGATTTTACTGAGGAAGACTTTAATGCTAATCGTGATCCGCAAATGGAGAAAGCCAGGGAGTTTTTATTGGAGAAATTTAAGTCTAATAATGAATAAACAAAAATACCACCTTAATAGGTGGTATTTTATATTTTGGTATTTATTCAACATGGACAATTTTAGTCACTTTAAGCTGATTGTCGAAACGACGTATTTTTTTGGTCTGCATTTTAACCTGACCGTTTTTAGTAGCAAATAGGGTATAATCATGGCCGACAGCTACGTTTTTACCAGCTCGATATTTAGTACCACGTTGACGGACAATAATTGCACCGGCCTTAGCTGTTTGGCCGTCTTGTAATTTAATACCTAATCGTTTACTTTGAGAATCACGTCCTAGTGAGGTGGAACCTCCCGCTTTTTTGTGTGCCATATAGATTGAATTAAGTTTGTTTAGCCAATATAACAGAGTATAAAGAGCTTGTCAATTAATCTACTACTTAGTATAATAATAGTAATTTTTATAACCCAAAATTATGCCCCAAAAAACTACTAAACGGTTCTCATTTAGCCGGTGGTTAATAATTTTATTATTCTTCTTCGGTCTTGGCTTAGTTTTGCATAATAGTTTTGGCTATCTTGACCCTGATTTTGGCTGGCATTATGCCGTAGGGCAAGAGATTTGGCAAAATCATGCTGTGCCGCATCTAGAGCATCATCTTTTTCCGCTCGCCGGTCAATCTTGGGTAGACCACGAGTGGTTATCTAATGTTTTGATTTATCTTACTTATAATTGGGGGGGTTATCTTTTGATTAATTTTCTCTTTGCTTTTCTTACCATGTTTATTTGGTGTTTACTGGCTAAAGAGACTATTAAACACTGGTTAGATAATAAAGCTAATTCCCTTATTTTTTGGCTCCTATTGCTTATTGGCCTTGCGGCTTCTTTGCCGCATTTTGGCGTGCGGGTTCAAGAAATTACTGTTCTTTTTGTTTTAGTTTTAACCATTTGGTTAGCTCAGGTAGTACGTAAGCGGGAGTGGCCAACCTGGAAAATTGTTGTCTTGCCTTTATTTTTCTGGCTATGGGCCTCACTCCATGGAGGCTTTTTAATTGGTCTGGCCATCTTTACTGCCTGGTTTTTCTTTAGGCTTATCCTTTATTGGCTACCCCATCAATCTAATAAAGAGATCAATATTTTACCTAAAGGTGTCATTATGCGGTCTGGTTTAACCCTGGCTTTGTCGTGGGTGGCCACCTGTTTGACACCTTATGGTTTAGAACTTTATGAATTTCTGGGAGGCTACGGCAGTAATAAGGCCTATCTGCGGATGATTAATGAGTGGTTACCAATAAGTGAAGCTATACATAGCTGGCAAATGGTTTACTTCATTATTTTTGGTCTTGCTTTGGCTTTGTTAATTTTTTATTGTTGTGGTCATGACCAGCATGATCGTGAAGTGGCTCTTTGGCTCAAGCAACAAGATTGGTGGACTCTTATTTTATCTCTTATTTTATGTATAGCAGCTTGGTGCTCAGTACGTCATTTCCCGCTTTTTGTTGTCGTTTCTTTACCCTGGATGGCGGGATTTTTCTATCATGCCTGGCATGATAATGCATTCCGGCCGGATGACTGGCCGGCTTATTTAAAATGGTTTGTCGCCATAATTCTTGTTCTGACTACGGTTCTGCTTGTGGTAGATGCTCATTGGTCAACTCATCCAGAAAAAGATTATTGTGAAGTTTATCCTTGTTTAGCTATTAGTTATTTACAACAGTCGCCATATGCTAATTGGCCTACGATTGTTGAATATGGTTGGGGTGGATATTTTTATTGGCGTTGGCCTGAGAAGCCTATTTTTATTGATGGTCGCCTGCCTCAATATATGTGGCGCGGTCAGAGTTTAATTGAGCATTATGGGCGATTTTTTAAAGAAAAAGAAGTTAAGAAAGCACTAGATGATTATGGCTTAGATGTAATGGTTATTCCTCAGCCTCGGCCGGTTCATTATAATTGGGTTGAGACTTGTTTATTGGGGCGGGGGCTTAAAGAGGAAGATTATTATACTTTATCTGATATAGTGCGGCGGGCCATGCTGAAGTCGCCGGCCTGGCGCTTGGTTCATTCCGATACTACCACCATGATTTATGTCCGGCAATAGCAGGCCTAGTTTAGATTTATGCCTCCCCGTGTATAATGAAGAGGCTATTTTGAGAGATAATGTCAGACGCCTTATAGATTTTATTACGGCTAAAGATTATGGTCTTGATTGTCATGTTGTTATTCTGGTTAATGGTTCCTCAGATAAATCAGCAGAAATTGCTCAGCAACTTTCTAAAGAATATCCTGGTCTGGTGGAATCTCGAGTTTATCCTTTGGCCGGTAAAAGTCGTGCTTTGTTAAATTATGCCGACACTAGTCTAACTGATTGGTGGGGTTTTATTGATGTAGATTTATCTATTTCTTTTGAAAGTTTAGCCAAACTCTTTGCGGTTATAGTAAATAAATCGGCTGATCTGGTAATTGCTTCTCGTTTTTTACCCGGAGCTTCTTGTAAGCGGGCTTTTTATCGGGGTATTGTCTCGGCATTATATAATAAATTAGCTCGACATGTTTTAGGTACTACAGTTAAAGATCATCAATGTGGTTGTAAATTTGTGTCTCACGAACTATGGCGGGCAGTTCGTCCTTTTCTGCGGGAATCGGATTATTTTTTAGATACAGCTTTAATTGCTTGGACAGAACGTTTAGGCTGGCGGATAAAGGAAGTACCAGTAGACTGGGTGGATAACCGTTACGGGAAAAGGCCAACCAAGATTAAACTGGCTAAAGATACTGTTAATTTTTTAATGAGTCTTAAACATTTGCGCCGTGATCTGAAGTCTTACCGAGAATAGTGCCCCTTGTTTTTTTTAAACTTTTTTGCTAGATTTGGTTTAGCCTTTTTGCGCCGTTAGCTCAGGTGGTAGAGCAACTGCCTTTTAAGCAGATGGTCACAGGTTCGAATCCTGTACGGCGTACCAAAACTTTACAGATATGGAATGGCGACACTATGTTGGTGGGTAGATAATTATTCAACAAAGATATTTAACTATCTCAGTTGGCAAAATTTTTGGTTGTTATTAATAGTTAAGTTGTTTAACAATATAAAAAATAGGGGAATTATTCATATTGTTTTTTCGCCATCCTAGCTCAGTTGGTAGAGCAACGGTTTTGTAAACCGTAGGTCGTCGGTTCAAGCCCGACGGATGGCTCAAAAAAAATAACTCCACTGGTTGTGGAGTTATCTAAACATTGACAAGAAAGTATTGAAATTTAGCTAGTTTTCTTCTGGCTTACTTTTTTAGCCGTCCTTAGACAGCTGGTGCAAATTTTTACTGTTTGCCCACCAATTTTATAATTTTGTAAATTAATGCCTTGTCGTTTGAGGGTTTTGATGTTGGAATGAGAACGGCTAGCCCCTTTAGTAGCGCTACGCTGGCAGATATCACATTTTTTAGCCATAGTTTAGTTTATTAGTAAAATGAAAGTAATTTATAAGTTGGGTTTAGCTTAACAAGTTTTGCCAAAATAATCAAGGCGTGTTAATCTATAATAGTTCACTTAATATTATGATGAATCTTTTTCTTATTATAATTCTATTATTATCCACCATAGTTCATGAGTATAGTCATGCCTGGGTAGCGGCTAGATTGGGTGATGATACAGCCACTCGAGCTGGCCGGTTAACGTTGAATCCTTTGGTTCATTTGGATTTATTTGGCTCTATTATTTTACCGGGGCTTTTACTATTCGTTGGTTCTCCAGTAGTTTTTGGTTATGCTAAGCCAGTGCCTATTAATTTTAATAATCTGCGCGGTGGTTATAAAGGTGTAGCTAAAACAGCTCTAGCTGGACCAGCGGCTAATTTTATTTTGGCCATAGTTGCTGCTGTAGCTACTCGTTATCTGGCTGGTGGTCCTAATTCGGATTGGGGGCAGCTTTTATTTCTGGCGGCCATGATTAATGTGGTGCTTATGGTTTTTAATTTATTGCCCATTCCTCCCCTTGATGGTTCTAAAATTTTAGCCCTTGTTTTACCAGAACGCTGGCGGTATTCCTATTTAGCGTCGGAACGTTGGAGTCTTCTTATTTTGTTAATTGTCATCATAGTATTTCCAGACCTAATCTATTATCCCGTGACCTGGCTTATGAATCTGTTGATATGACTTCTTGACTTAATCTATCTATTTTGCTACATTAATAGGCAACTAAGCGCTATACCTGGCTTAAAGTTGCCAGATTTATTTTTAATTCTTAAGAAAAGATATTGTTTATGCCCACAATTAATCAGTTAATCCATAAACCGCGGAAAGTTGTAGGCCACAAAAGTAAAACACCAGCCCTTCAGGTGACAACTGATTCTTTACACCGTCGGAAAAATATTGCTAAAAAAGGTTCACCATTCAAGCGGGGAGTGTGCCTTAAAGTAACGACAACCACCCCGAAGAAACCTAATTCAGCTTTACGAAAAATTGCTCGAGTTCGTCTGTCTAATGGTATGGAGGTAACTGCTTATATTCCCGGTATTGGTCATAATTTGCAAGAGCACTCAATTGTTTTAATTAAGGGTGGTCGTACTAAGGATTTGCCCGGCGTACGCTATAAAGTAGTGCGTGGGGTTTATGATGCTCAGGGAGTAGAAAATCGTCGTCAGGCTCGTAGTCGCTATGGCGCTAAAGCTCCTAAGTAATTTTAGTTAATTTATTTAATGTATGAGAGGAAAACAGGCTCAAAAACGGAAAATAGCCGGTGATGCTAAATATAACGATCCGGAAGTGGCTAAGTTTATTAATTATGTTATGAGGAATGGCAAAAAAACAGTCGCCGAACAAATAGTTTATGATTGTTTTGACATCCTTAAAGAAAAAACTAAACAAGAACCGCGTCATGTATTTAATAAAGCCTTAAAAATGGTTTGCCCCTTAGTAGAGGTGCGGGGACGACGGATTGGTGGAGCTAATTACCAAGTGCCTTATCAAGTACGAGGTGATCGGCGGTTTACGTTAGGTTGCCGTTGGCTTATTACCGCGGCTAAAGCTCGCAAGGAGCATTCCATGGCGGAAAAATTAGCAGCTGAAATTTTAGATAGTATCAAAGGGGAGGGTGCGGCTGTTAAGAAAAAGTTAGATGTGCATCGGATGGCTGAGGCTAATAAGGCCTTTGCTCATTTTGCCCGTCATTAGTATAATAATTTTTAGCTAACCATTAATGATTAATTTAGTGGTTAGTTTTTGGTATATTTTTATTATTTTTTTCTTTATTATTGGTTATGCGTGAATTTAAACTAGAAGATGTGAGAAATATTGGGATAATGGCCCATATTGACGCCGGTAAGACCACTTTTACTGAGCGAGTTTTGTTTTATACTGGTAAAAAGCATAAGATTGGCGAAACTCATGATGGAGAAGCGGAAATGGACTGGATGGCTCAGGAAAAAGAGCGAGGTATCACCATTACTTCTGCAGCTACTACTTGTTTTTGGAAGGGTAAGCAGGTAAATATCATTGATACCCCGGGGCATGTGGACTTTACGGTAGAAGTAGAACGTTCACTTAGGGTTTTAGACGGGGCGATAGCTGTTTTTGACGGGGCTGCTGGAGTTGAACCGCAGTCTGAGACTGTCTGGCGCCAGGCCGATAAATACAAGGTCCCGCGTTTATGCTTTGTAAACAAAATGGATAAAATGGGGGCTGATTTTGTGATGAGTCTTAATTCGATCCGGGAACGGCTTAATCCGCGGGCAGTAGCTCTCCAGCTTCCTATTGGAGCTGAAGAAACTATACGGGGAGTTATTGATTTAATTACCGAAAAAGCATTTGAATTTCATGGTCAGTGTGGTGAGCAAATTGTAGAAGTAGCCATACCAGATAATATGAGAGAGGAGGTAACCAAGTATCATCATGAATTGATAGAAAAAATTGCCGAATTAGATGAAACTTTAATTGATAAATATTTAAATGGTGAAGAGATCAGTATTGAAGAGCTTAAGAGAGCTCTACGGCAAGAAGTTATTGCTAATGAAATTTATCCAGTTTTTTGTGGAGCGGCTTTAAAAAATATTGGCATTCAGCCAGTATTGGATGCCGTAGTAGATTATTTGCCATCACCTTTAGATTTGCCAGACGTAGAGGCCCATGATGCTAATGATCCTAATAAAGTTATTATAGTCAAACCAGATGACAATGGTCCTTTTGTTGGTTTAGCCTTTAAAATTGCCACTGACCCCTATGTTGGTCGTCTGTGTTTTGTCCGAGTATATAGTGGTATCTTAAAAGCTGGCTCTTATGTGATTAATGCGGCTAATGGTGCTAAAGAAAGGATTGGCCGTTTGGTTCGGATGCATGCTAATCATCGGGAAGAAATTACTGAAATCTGCGCCGGAGATATTGCGGCAGTTATTGGCCTAAAAGAAACGGTGACTGGCAATACTTTATGTGATGAAGGCCAGCGGATCTGTCTGGAACCTATTGTCTTTCCCGAACCGGTTATTCAAATTGCGGTTGAGCCGAAAACTAAAGCTGATCAAGAAAAGATGAGTGTAGCATTAGTGCGTCTGGCCGAAGAAGATCCAACTTTTAGAGTAGAAACTGACGAAGAGACTGGCCAAACTTTAATTTCTGGTATGGGTGAACTTCATTTAGATATTATTGTGGACCGGATGAAACGTGAATTTGGGGTAGAAGCTAATGTGGGGCAACCGCAAGTATCTTATCGTGAAACAATTCGTCAAACAGCTGAGGCTGAAGGTAAATATATCAAGCAATCAGGAGGTCGTGGTCAATATGGTCATTGCTGGTTACGATTATCACCCCAGCCGGAAGGACAGGGTTCAGAATTTGTTGACGAGGTTAAAGGTGGTGTTATTCCCAAGGAGTTTATTCCGGCCATTGAAAAGGGGTTCCGCGAGGCTCTGGACAAAGGAGTACTAGCGGGGTATCCTATGGTAGATATTAAATGTACAGTTTATGATGGTTCTTACCATGAAGTAGATTCTAGTGAAATTGCTTTTAAGATGGCCGCTATTTTAGCCTTTCGAGAAGCTTGCAAGAAAGCTCAACCCGTACTTTTAGAACCGATTATGAAGGTTGAAGTTATAACGCCGGAAGAATATATGGGTAATGTTATTGGTGACCTTAATGCTAAGCGAGGTCAAATTGATCGGATGTTCGATCGTGGTCAGCTTAAAGTTATTGATGCTCGGGTGCCGCTAGCAGAAATGTTCGGTTATGCTACTCAGTTAAGGTCCATTAGCCAGGGACGAGCTAGTTATAATATGGAGTTTTTACATTATCGGGAAGTACCGCGCAATGTGGCGGAAGTAATCATCGGTAAAACTAGTAAATAATATTAACTGGTAATTTAAACCTATGATTAATAATTTGGAACAAATTCTGCGGCTGGCTCAATTAACCGGTGATCGGCTAATTGTGGCTGACCAAGAAAATCCAGTAAGTAGCCTAGTGATTTTGTCGCTAAGCGACTATGAAAAACTTTTAGATTTAGCTGGCTTGACAAATGGTCAGGGTTTTGCTAAAGTAAGTACCAATGTTGCCAGTTCTGATACTGGTAATATTTCTGTCAAATCAAGTTTTGTGGAGCAGGTTGATGACCGTCAAAAATCCCATTGGTCTATTCCGGCCAGCCGTAAGTCAGCGGCTAAAGATTTGGCAGGAGAGGATAAATAATAATTTATTTAAACAATTATGACCACTAGTCTAAAAAGGGCTAGTTGGCTTTAACCAAGAAATTATGACTGAGAAGTATGAACGCACTAAGCCACATATCAATGTTGGTACCATTGGCCACATTGATCATGGCAAGACGACTTTAACGGCGGCTATTTTATCTGTTTTAACTGCTGCTGGCTATAAAGCAACCCAGAAGAGCGTTGATCAGATTGATTCAGCACCAGAAGAAAAGACGCGTGGTATTACTATTGCCACCACCCACGTTGAGTATGAGACAGCTAAACGTCACTATGCCCATGTGGATTGTCCAGGTCACGCCGATTATATTAAGAATATGATTACTGGGGCCGCGCAGATGGATGGCGCAATTTTGGTAGTAGCAGCCACTGATGGTCCTATGCCGCAAACTCGGGAACATATTTTATTAGCTAAACAGGTTGGTGTTCCCTATATTGTAGTCTTTTTGAATAAGTGTGATATGGTGGAGGACAAAGAGCTGATTGACCTGGTAGAAGAAGAAATTCGTGATTTATTAAAGAAATACGGTTTTCCGGGAGATACCACCCCTATTATTCGCGGGTCAGCTTTGCAGGCCTTACAGAATCCAACCGGTGAATATGCTAAGCCTATTTTAGAGTTAGTGGATACTTTAGATAACTATATTCCTGAACCACAACGAGAAGTAGATAAAGACTTTTTAATGCCAATTGAGGACATCTTTTCTATTGAAGGTCGAGGTACAGTAGTTACTGGTAGAATCGAACGGGGCACTGTTAAAGTTGGTGATGAAGTAGAACTAGTTGGTTTGGGAGAGACAAGAAAGGTGGTTGTGACTGGAGTAGAGATGTTTAAGAAAACTTTGGATCAGGGCATGGCTGGAGATAATGCTGGTATTTTACTGCGAGGTATTAAAAAAGATGAAGTTCAGCGTGGTCAAGTTTTAGCTAAACCAGGCACTATTACCCCCCATACTGAGTTTGAAGGAGAAGTTTATGTCTTGACCAAAGAGGAGGGCGGACGTCACAAGCCATTTTTTAATGGATATAAACCGCAGTTTTATATTCGCACGACCGATGTTACTGGCGAGATTCAACTACCCGAGGGGACTGAGATGGTTATGCCGGGAGATACTGTAACCTTAAAAGTTAAGTTAATTGCCCCAATTGCTATGGATGAAAAGATGCGATTTGCTATTCGTGAAGGTGGCCGGACGGTCGGTGCCGGGGTAGTTACTAAGATTATTAAGTAGATAGTTAGTCCTGCTGCCTTAGCGGTAGCAGGACTATTCTGTTGTTTATAAAATAAATATCCAAAACCATGTCTGACAAAAAAGTTGCTTCTTCTGAGTATAAACAGAGAATTCGAATCAAGATTCGCGCTTTTGATCACAAGATTATTGATCAATCCACTAAAACAATTATTGAAACAGTGGAACGTACTGGTGCTAAAATTTATGGACCAATTCCCTTACCGATTGAGAAGAAGAAATATACGGTTAATAGTTCAACCTTTGTTCATAAAAATTCTCGTGATCAGTATGAAATGCGTATTCATAAGCGCTTATTAGACATTATTGACCCAGCTAGCAAGACAGTAGAGGCCTTAATGAGTTTAAGTTTGCCGGCCGGGGTGGATTTGGAAATTAAAATGTAAATTGTTATTTTAAATAGTATTAATTTAGTTAGGCCTTAGGAAACCTCACATTTGATTAAAATGAGAGAAGTCTCTAAGGAGATAGCTAGATTAAATGGAAGGAAAAATTATCAAAACAGTTACCAAAATCTAAGAGCTAAACAATAAAACAATGGCTTGGTTTTGCACACTGGTTTTGAGATAACCAGTTTTTTATTTAAGTTTTTAAGGAAGTATGAAGTTTATTTTAGGCAAAAAATTGTTCATGACCCAATTATGGCGCGATGATCGGGTAGTTCCAGTAACCTGTATTAAGGTTGAGCCATGTGTCATTACCCAGATTAAGACTAGGGAACGTGATGGCTATCGGGGAGTACAAGTGGGGACAGGCAGACGGGCGGTAAAAAATATTGCTAAACCGCAACGTGGCCATTTTGGTGCTTGGGGAAATTTTCAATACCAGCGAGAATTTAATTTAGATAGGGAACCGGCCGGGGTGGAAGCACAATTACAGGTTGGTCAGCATATTGCTATAGAAACTTTTGTACCAGGTGATTTAGTACAGGTAACTTCTGTTAGTAAGGGCCGTGGTTTTCAGGGGGGTGTTAAGCGTCATGGTTTTCAAGGACAGGGGCGCAGTCATGGTGATAAAGACCAGCAGCGAATGCCTGGTTCAGTAGGAGCCACTGGGCCAGCTCATATTTTTAAGGGGACTAGAATGCCTGGCCATTATGGTAGTCAGCAAGTGACAGTGAAAAATTTAGAAGTAGTGGAGGTTGATGTAGCTAATGGTTATCTTTATTTGCGGGGAGCAGTCCCAGGATGGCGTAATGGTTTAGTAGCTATTTCTGGCAGTGGCGAGCTTATAACTAAGACTGACCAAGCACCAGTTGAGTTAGAAGAGACTAAAACCGAGCCAGAAGTCAACGAGGAACTAGTAGTAGATAATCAAGAAAAGTCAAAGGTAGAGGTGGCTTAATTAGTTAATAATATGATTAAATATAAAGTATACAATCAAGGAGCTGAGGTTATTGGAGAACAAGAATTATCTGAGGCAGTATTTGGCGTAGCTCTTAATAAAGGATTAGTGCATCAGGCGATGGTGGCTCAGCTAGCTAATGCCCGTCGGGTTATTGCCGATACTAAAGATCGGGGAGAAGTGAGTGGCGGTGGTAAAAAACCATGGCGCCAAAAAGGTACTGGCCGAGCTCGGGCTGGGTCTAATCGTAGTCCATTGTGGATTGGCGGTGGAGTTACTTTCGGTCCTACTAAAGATCGTAATTTCTCGCAAAAAATTAATAAAAAGATGGCTGCTCGAGCTATCTGTATGGTTTTGAGCGATCGAGTAGCAACTAATAATTTAATTATTCTGGATAGCCTCACCGTTCCGGAGGGTAAAACTAAAGCTTTAAAAGAGATAATAGATAAATTATTAGCGGCTCAAGAATCAGATGAGGTTAAAAAACATTCCCAAGTTTTACTAATAACTACTGTAGATAATGAGTCAATAAAGTTAGCTAGCCATAATTTACCGCACCTTAGAGTATTAAATGATCAAAATATTAATTTAGTTAGTCTGTTGCGAGCGCCTAAACTTATTATTACTCAGCCTGTTATTGATATTTTACAGGCGCGTTATGGTCAGAACGTTAATTAAAATATTATGGACAAGAGAAATAAAATTAATAAAACAACTGAAAGTAATGAAACCCAGGGAGAGGCTCAAATTATTAAGACTGATCGTCAGACCCTGAAAAGAGGACAACTAGCCAGTATTTTAATTAAACCAGCAGTAACCGAAAAGGCTGGTACGCTTAATGAGCTTAACCAATATGTTTTTGTAGTAGAGCGGGGGGCTAATAAAATTACTATTGCTAAAGCCATTGAGGCTTTTTATGGGGTTAAACCAATAGCTGTTAATATTATTAATATGCCAGGTAAGAAAGTGACACGGGGGCGAATTAAGGGACAACGTCCAGCCTGGAAGAAAGCTATCGTTACTTTGCCAGCTGGTAAAAGTATTGCGATTTATGAGGGGGTGTAATTTATTTAATTAAGATTTATGGCGATTAGACAAGCTAAACCAATAACTCCTGGACTGCGTGGCGCTAGCTACGATAGTTTTAGCGATATTACCAGCACTACCCCAGAGCGCCAGTTATTAGTTATTCGTAAAAAACATAGTGGCCGAAATAATCAAGGCAAGATTACCGTACGACATCGCGGTGGCGGGTCTAAACGTTATATTAGATTAGTTGATTTTAAGCGAGATAAGTTTGATATCCCTGGTCGCGTTAAGGCCATTGAATATGATCCTAACCGCGGAGCTAGGTTAGCATTAGTGTATTATCTAGATGGAGAAAAGCGCTATATTATTGCGCCCCTAGGTCTTAAAGTAGGCGATGAAGTTTTAAGTTCTAAGAAGCTTATCGATATTAAAACTGGTAATGCTTTGCCCTTAGAATATATTCCGGCAGGTGTGCCGGTTCATAATGTAGAGTTACGGCCTGGTTTTGGAGGCAAGTTAGCCCGAGCCGCTGGCAATGTTCTTTATGTCATGGGTGTAGATAAACGTTATGCTCAGCTTAAGATGCCCTCAGGAGAAATTCGCCTAGTAGATAAAAATTGTCTTTGTACTATTGGTCAAGTGAGTAATCCTGAATTAGCGAGAATTAATTTAGGTAAAGCTGGACGAACTCGTCATTTAGGGATTCGGCCAACAGTTCGTGGGACAGCAATGAATCCGAATGACCATCCGCATGGTGGCGGTGAAGGTAATCAGCCTATCGGTTTGAAGTATCCTAAAACTCCATGGGGTAAGCATGCTTTGGGAGTCCGTACTCGTAATCCTAAGGCGGCAAACAATGCCTTAATTATCCGGCGTCGGCAGAAAAAACATTAATTATTATTTTATTGTTATTTATGACACGTAGTTTGAAAAAGGGCCCTTATGTTAATGAACGGCTATTAGCCAAAATTAAGAAGTTGCCCTTAGGCGATAAAACTATTATTAAAACTTGGGATCGAGCTTGCACTATTAGTCCCGAGATGGTTGGTTTTACTATTGGAGTACATAATGGACGACAACATATCCCTATATTTATTACTGAAAATATGGTTGGTCACAAATTAGGTGAATTTGCTCATACTCGTAAGTTTCTTGGTCATGGTGGTAAAATGGCCAGAAGCCAAACTAAGGGAGCAACTAAATAATATTTTATGGAGATTACTGCTAAAGCAAAATATGTTCGAGTTTCGCCCCGTAAAGCTAATTTAGTAGCTAATTTAGTGCGTGGTCGTCAAGCCCAGGAGGCTTTGGCTCAGCTTAAGGTAGCTAATAAAAAAGCGGCTAGATTAATAAGTAAATTACTAAAATCAGCCTTAGCTGACGCGAAACACAATTATGATATCGCCGCCGACAATTTATTGATTAAAGAGATTTGGGTCGGCAAGGGGGCGACTTTTCACCGCTGGGCGCCCAAGGCTCATGGTCGGGCTACTCCTATTCGTAAAGAAACTAGTCATATTACAGTAGTATTACGAGAAATTCATGATAGTGGTCCGCGAAAGGCTCGGCGGGCAGAGGTGGCGGCTCCATTGAGATTAAGTGATTTAATTAAGGGTGGAGCTAAGACTAGTAAAGACACCACTAAAGAGGTAGCGGCGGTGGAAACTATGGGTGAGAATTTAGAGAAAGCTGCTAAGCAGGAAGGTAGCTCAAAATCAGGATTTGTTAAAAAGGTTTTTAATCGTAAATCCGGTTAATTAATATATTTTTATGGGACAAAAAGTTAATCCAACTATTTTCCGCATGGGAATTATCAAGACTTGGCCTTCTAAATGGTTTAAAGGTGGTAAGTCTTATATTAATAATGCTCGGCAGGATATTAAAATACGTGATTATCTCTTTCGGCAACTAAGAGAGGCAGGAGTGGATCGAGTAGAAATTGAACGGAGCGCTAATAAGGTAGCTATTAATTTATTTGTGGCTAAACCTGGTTTAGTTATTGGTCGGGGTGGAGCTGGGGCTGAAGAATTAAAGAAGACTCTACATAATCGTTTTTTGAAAAATTTTCGTCTTCATGATATTACTTTAAATATTAGTGAAGTCAATCGTCCCAATTTAAGTGCTCAGGTCTTAATGCAAAGTATGGTTATGGACTTAGAAAAACGAATGCCATTTCGTCGGGTGATGAAACAGACTATTAATCGAGCTGAACGGTCAGGCGCTTTAGGGATTAAAGTCATGGTCGGCGGTCGTCTTAATGGAGCAGAGATTGCGCGTACCGAGTCTTTAACTTCCGGTAAAGTGCCACTCCATACCTTGCGCGCCGATATTGATTACGCCAAAGGTACAGCTCATACTACTTACGGCACTATTGGGGTTAAAGTGTGGGTGTATCGTGGGGAAGTGTTTGGCCGCACTGAAGAAGTTAAGGGTGAGGTAGTGGGTCAACGTTTACGTTAAAATTTTAAGGAGTTTTTATGTTAATGCCAAAAAAGACTAAATATCGGAAGTCTCATAAAGCCAAGAGAGGAGGTGTTGCCACTCGCGGTACTACTGTTAGTTTTGGGAGTTATGGACTCAAAGCCACTACTGCTTGTTGGGTCACTTCACGGCAGATTGAAGCCGCTCGTCGGGTTATTACTCGTTATGTTCAGAGAACAGGCAAGTTGTGGATTAGGGTTTTTCCTGACCATCCAGTCACTGCTAAAGGCGGAGAAATTCCTATGGGCAAGGGTAAAGGTTCGGTCGATCATTATATTGTACCAGTGAAGCCGGGGACCATAATGTTTGAGATTGAGGGGATAGATGAGTCAAAAGCGCGGGAAGCAATGAGATTAGCCGCTCATAAATTGCCGGTGAAATGTCAATTTGTTAGTCGGGACCAAGTTAATTAACTGATCTTATGAATTACCACGAATTACAAGAAAAAACTGACACTGAATTGCGACTATTATTAGCCGAAAAGCGAGTTGCCTTGAAAGATTTACGGTTTAGGGCAGCCAGCGGGCAACTTAAATCAGTGCGGGAAATAAGAGCAACAAGGGAGCTAATTGCTCGTCTTTTGACTTTACTTAATAATCGCCAGAAGAAATAATATGACTAATAAACCAAGTAAAACGGCCAGTAAAGCTAAGAAGCCACAACCAGTGGTCACTCCGCGGCGTCAGGCTATTCACAAGAAATTTCAAGGAATAGTGGTGAGCGATAAAATGGAAAAGACTCTAGTAGTTAGGGTTGAACGAGTTAAGCTTCACCCTAAGTACCATAAACGTTATGTGGTTAGTCGGAATTATAAAGTCCATGATGACTCAGGCCTTTATCATAAGGGTGACCGAGTTAGTTTTGTAGAGTGCCGGCCACTTTCCAAAGAAAAGCGCTGGCGGGTGATCAAGAATGGCCGTTAATTTGATAATTATATGATTCAAGTTCAGACCATGTTAAATGTTGCCGATAATTCCGGCGCTAAAAAAGTCCAGTGTATTCGCTTAATGAAGGGCTACCGGCGTCACTATGCTTCTGTGGGTGATATGATTGTTGTGACCGTAAAAGAGGCTATGCCCCATACTAGTATTAAAAAGAGTGATATTGTGCCGGCCGTTATTGTTAGGACTACGAAAGAAATTCGTCGCTCTGATGGTACTTATATCCGTTTTGATGATAATGCTTGTGTTATTGTAGATAAAAAAACTCATGAGCCACGTGGTACTCGTATTTTTGGACCAGTGCCTCGTGAAATTCGGCGGGCTGGCTTTGTAAAAATCGCTTCACTGGCCCCTGAGGTATTATAATTAATAGTATATGAAAATAAAAAAGAATGACCAAGTCTTAGTCCTTAGCGGTAAGGATTGTGGCAAAAGAGGCAAGGTGCTTCAGGTTTTTCCTAAGGAGCAGCGGGCTAGTGTGGAAGGTATTAATTTATTAATTAAACATATTCGGCCGCAACATCGAGGAGAGGTAGGGCAACGAATTGAATTTCCAGCGCCGTTACATATTTCTAATTTAGAGTTAATTTGTCCTCATTGTGGCAAGCCGACCCGTGTAGGTTACCAATATATTAAGGTAACTGAAGGACAGAAGGCGCAAAATCGTAAGGTAAGAATCTGTCGGCGGTGTAAAGAATTTATTGATTAGTTAATTTATGTCTATGCGTTTATCTGAAAAATACAAACAGGAAGTTATTCCAGCCTTGATGGAGCAATTTTCCTATTCTAATAAGTTGAGCGTGCCTCGGCTTACTAAGGTAGTGGTTAATGTGGGGGTGGGGCGAATGGCTAAAGATAAGGCCTTTATTGATGGTGTCCAAGATACTTTAACGAAGATTACTGGTCAGAAACCTATTTTGAATCCAGCTCGTAAATCTATTTCCGCCTTTAAAATTAGAGAAGGGGCAATTGTTGGTGTTTCTGTTACTTTACGGGGTCAGCGAATGTATGATTTTGTAGAAAAATTAATTGCTATTTCCTTACCCCGTATCCGTGACTTTCGTGGTTTAGACAGTGGGGTAGTTGACCAGCAAGGTAATATGAATCTAGGATTTAAGGAGTGCTCTTCTTTTCCAGAAGTTCGCCTAGATGAGCTGGAAAAGGAGCACGGATTACAGGTTTCCATAGCAACTACGGCTAAAACCCATGAAGAGGGTTTAGCTCTATTTAAATTACTAGGCTTTCCTTTTAAAGCCCTATAACTTAATTTTTAAATTATGGCCAGACAAGCATTAATTGCCAAAGCTAAAAAGACTCCTAAATTTTCTACTCGTGTCGTCCGCCGTTGTTGGCGTTGCGGTCGCAATCGAGGTTATATGCGGGACTTCGGTCTTTGCCGGATTTGTTTTCGAGAGTTAGCGAGTAGTGGTGATCTACCAGGGATAACTAAATCTAGCTGGTAATTAATATTTACAAATTACTAAATTTATCTTTTTATGATTGATCCAATTTCCGACATGCTGACTCGAATTCGGAATGCCGCGGCAGTACATAAAACCGAGGTGATTTTGCCGATGAGTAAATTAAAGTATAATATCGCTAAAATATTAGAGCGTGAGGGCTATTTAGCGGCCGTAGAGATTATTAATCCGCCACTAACTAAAAATAAGACCGCTAATTTTGCTAGTCTAAAGTTAGTTTTAAAGTATCAAGCCAATGGTCGGCCAGCCATTACTTCAATTAAGCGGATTAGTCGGCCTGGTCGTCGTGTTTATGCAAGTAAAGATAAATTGCCGGTAGTCGTTAATAATTTCGGGATTGCTATAATTTCTACTTCGGCAGGATTGTTAACCAATAAAGAAGCTCGGGAAAAAGGTTTAGGCGGTGAGGTGCTTTGTAGCGTTTATTAATTTCAATGTGAGTTAGAAAAACTATATGTCAAGACTAGGAAAATTGCCAATTATCTTACCATCGGGAGTAACAGCTATGATGCAGGCTGGAATTTTAACGGTCACTGGCCCCAAGGGTCAGTTGCAACAGGCTATTTTGCCTGAAGTTCAAGTTACCATTGACCAGGATAAAATATTGGTTAATGTGGCTAATCGGGAGGACCGCAAAGAGCGGGCTTTATGGGGGTTATTTCACCGGTTGATTGGTAATATGGTCATTGGAGTAACTAAGGGTTATGAAAAGAAACTAGAAATTAATGGTGTAGGCTACCGGGTTAATGTCGCTGGTCAGAAATTGACTTTTAGTTTGGGTTTTTCTCATCCAGTCGAATTTAATTTGCCTTCCGGTATTACAGCAACTGTAGATGGAAATGTAATAACTATTGCTGGCCAAGATAAACAATTAGTTGGGGAAGTGGCGGCGCAGATTCGCCGTCTGCGTCCACCCGAGCCGTATAAAGGTAAAGGTATTAAATATGCTGATGAAGTTATTCGCCGTAAAGCGGGTAAGACAGCGGCTAAGTAAATTAAACTAGGAATATGCATAGCGAAAAAAGAGTTAATAAAATTAGACGACATAAACGGGTTCGCGCTAAAATTAAGGGTACGGGTACTTGTCCTCGCTTGAGTGTTTTTCGTTCCAACCGGGGTATGTATCTTCAGGCGATTGATGATACTACCGGTCAAACCTTAGTTAGTGCTCATAGTCGGGAGATTAAGTTAGCTGGTACTAAAACTGAGATTAGCCGGGCTTTGGGTAAGTTATTGGCGGAAAAATTGTTAGCTAAGGACATTAAGCAGGTAGTTTTTGACCGGGGCGGTAATGCTTATCATGGCCGGGTGCAAGCGGTAGCTGAAGGAGCCCGTGAGGCTGGTTTACAATTTTAATAATAAATTTATATGAAAGATACTAAAGCAGCTATTTCTCCGAAGAAAGGTCAAGATATTGAAATAGAGGAAGAGACAACAATTGCAGAGCCAAGAAATAATCGCCAGCGACGGTTTTCGACTAGTCGAGGCCAGGGCGGACGCTCAGAGCAGCAACCAGATGAATTTGACCAGAAGATTATAGACATTGCTCGGGTTACCAGGGTAATGGCCGGTGGCAAAAGAATGCGTTTTCGGGCTTGTGTTGCTATTGGCGACCACAAAGGCCGGGTGGCGATCGGTCTTGCTAAGGGTTTAGATGTAACGACGGCGGTTAATAAGGCGGTTAATCAAGCTAAGAAAAGTCTCATCACTGTCCCCATAATAAACGGCACTATTCCGCATGAAGTGCGGCAGAAATCTGATGCGGCCATAATTATCTTAAAGCCAGCTACTCAAGGTAAAGGTATTATTGCCGGAAGTGTTGTAAGAATCATTTTGGAATTGGCTGGTTTACATAATGTAACGAGCAAGATGATTGGTTCTCATAATAAAGTTAATAATGCTAAGTGCACGATGAAGGCTCTACAAAGTTTAAAAAAGCCAGTCCGTCAGGACAAACAGGATAAAAATGTAGCGACAGCTGATAGTGCTAAATCTTCAAAGAAAGTAGTACCAGCAGCGGCCAAAGCTTAATGTAATATTTTTATGTTGACACTTAATACTTTACAACCCCATAGTGGGGCTAAGAAGTCTCGACGCCGGGTAGGACGGGGTAATTCTTCCGGCCACGGTAATTATAGTGGGCGTGGTCTTAAAGGTCAGAAAGCTCGGTCTGGAGTAAGTGATTTGAAACGTCGAGCCTTAAGACAAAATATTCTCCAGATTCCTAAATTACGCGGTTTTCATTCGGATAAGCCCAAAGCTCAAGTAGTGAATCTCTCTAGTTTGAATCATCATTTTCAAGATGGTGCTGTCATTGATCCCCAAAGTTTAGTCAAGGCTAAATTAGTAAAGTCTGGTCAGCCGATCAAATTATTGGCACGTGGTGAGTTGAAGTTAAAAAATTTGCGAGTTCGTAATTTAAAGGTGAGCGCGGCAGCTAAAGAGCAGTTGACTAAATTAGGTGGTCAGTTAGATAATAAATAATCTATGATGGAGAAAATTTTAAAAATTTGGCGAATGCGTGATTTAAGGAACAGTATCCTCTTTGTTTTAGCGATGCTGGTAGTTTTTCGTTTGGCCGCCCATATTCCTATTCCTGGTGTTAATGCTCAAGCTTTGCGGGAGTTATTCGCTTCCAACCAGTTGCTGGGTATGATGAACTTATTGTCTGGTGGTGGCTTACAGAATTTTTCTATTGTTATGATGGGTGTTGCCCCTTATATTACTTCTTCTATTATTTTTCAGCTACTGGGGATGATTGTTCCCTCTATTGAAGAAATGAATAAAGAGGAAGCTGGCCGGCAAAAGATTAATATGTGGACTCGTTGGGCCACAGTACCGCTTGCCGCCCTGCAGGCTTATGGGATGATTACTTTACTGCGCCGGTCGAGCTACCAGGTTTTAGGTGCTTTAGATCCTTTAAATTTTATTACTATTATTATTACCATTACTGCCGGCACAATTTTCTTAATGTGGCTAGGAGAGCTTATTACTGAAAAGAAAATTGGCAATGGTATTTCCTTATTAATTTTTGCTGGTATTATTGCCGGCGTACCTCAATCTTTTCAGCAGATTATTGCGACCTATAATAGCTCCCAGTTTTTTATGATTTTGGGCTTTATTATTGTGGCCATTCTCACTATTTTGGGGGTGGTTTATGTTACCGAGGGTCAGCGTAATATTCCGGTGCAATATGCCCGGCAGATGCATGGCGGTCATAGTTATGGGGGAAGTACTACCCATCTGCCTTTGCGGGTTAATATGGCTGGTGTTATTCCCATAATTTTTGCAGTTTCTATTTTGATGTTTCCCTCCATGATTGCTCAATTTTTTGTCACAAGTAAGGTGGCTTGGCTGGCCACAGCTTCAGCTTGGGTAATTAAAGCTATTCAGGATCAATGGGTTTACGGTATTGCCTATTTTATCTTAGTGGTAGTTTTTACTTATTTTTATACCGAGGTGGTTTTTCATCCCGACCGGGTAGCCGAGAATTTACAAAAACAAGGTGGTTTTATTCCTGGCATTCGTCCCGGCCAGCCTACGGCCCGCTATTTAGCCAATATAATGCATAAAATTACTTTAGCTGGTGCCCTCTTTTTGGGGGTGATTGCTATTTTGCCTTTAATAATGCGCTCGATTACTGGGGTACAAGCCCTAGCTATTGGTGGCACTTCTCTCTTAATTGTGGTCTCAGTAGTTATTGAGACAGTTAAACAGATTGAGGCGCAGATGACTATGCGTCAATATGATGGATATTAATATCCATTGTTAATGAGATTCATTGCATCCGTTAGCTAGCAGTTCTTTCTAGAATTGTTATTTTTATCTTTGTTATTACTCTAGTTTTGGCATCTCAGTTGTGGTATGATGTAGGGGTTAATACAATTTTATGGTAAGGCATATTTTGTTTTTTATTGGCCCCCCAGCTTCAGGTAAGGGGACGCAAGCTGAGTTAGTCTCTAAATATTATGGTTGGCCGGCTATTTCCAGTGGTGATTTGTTGCGTCGCTCCGCAGATTTACCGCAAAAATATCAAGAAGCTATTCAAGCCGGTCATTTAGTAGATGATGGGGTGATTAATGATTTACTTCAGCGTCGCTTGACTCAGGCAGATACTAAGCTAGGTTTTATTTTAGATGGTTATCCACGCAATAGCAGCCAGTTTGCTTATGCCTATAATTATATTATTACTCCCCAAGACAGGGTTTGTGCTTTAGAGATTAGGGTAAGTGATGAGGAGGTTTATCGGAGGCTGGAGGGGCGGCGGTTTTGTCCGCACTGCGGAGCCGGTTATCATCTAATATATAAACCTAGTAAGCGTGAAGGTTTTTGTGATGTTTGTTCTTCCAAATTAGTAAGACGGCCGGATGATAAGCCAGAAGTTATTGCTGAACGGTTAAAAATTTATCATGACACCATGGAGCCGCTTCTTGCTTTATGGCAGAAGCGAGGTGAACTGGAAGTTATTAACGGGGAGCAGGATATTCCGGCAGTTCATCAGGATATTATTGCTGTTTTAACTAGGCGGGGCTATGTCTTGCCCCATTAAGTAAGATAATCTATGATTAGGTATAAAACGCCGGAGCAGATTGCGTTAATCAAAGAAGGGGGGCATATTTTAGCCGGGATTACTCAAAAATTAGCAGCAACCGTTAAACCAGGGGTAACTACCGCCGATTTAGAAGCTTTGTTTTTAGAATTAGTAGCAGCGGCTGGCGGAGCTCCATCGTTTAAGGGTTTTCGCTCCAGCCGACGGGAGAGGCCTTTTCCTACTGGTCTATGCGCCTCTATTAATGAGCAAATTGTCCATGGTCCTGCCGTTCCGGCTCGAGTTTTACACTCAGGCGATATTATTGGCCTAGATGTGGGGATGGAATATCCCTTAAAAAAACCAGGCTACTTACCTAGTTGGCCGGTTAATTCTAGTGCTCCACATGGCGGCTATTTTACCGATATGGCGGTAACCGTACCGGTAGGAAAGGTTAGCCGTTTAGCTAATCATTTAATTGTGGTTACTAGAGAATCTTTAGCTTTAGCTATTAACGAAATAGCGCCGGGTTGTAGCTTACTAAAGATTGCCCAAGTTATTGAAGGTTTGGTAGAGCAACATGGTTTTGCTGTGGTCCATAATTTGGTGGGTCATGGAGTAGGTCTCGCAGTCCATGAAGATCCCTCTATTCCTCATTATGTCTGCAATGAATATGGTGAACAGGATATTGTGTTAAAGCCTGGTATGGTTATTGCTATTGAGCCTATGGTCAGTGCTGGCAGCCCGGAAATTAAAGTAGGCCGTGATGGTCTTTCTTTTGAGACGGCTGATGGAAGTTTAAGTGCTCATTTTGAGCATACTATTGCCGTAACCACCACAGGCCATCAAATATTAACAATCTAGACATGAACGAACCTATTATTTTTTTAGGTCTTGACTGGGGCCAAAAGAAGATTGGCTTAGCCCTAGGGGATAGCGAAACTAAGTTAGCTTTTCCTTATGGGGTAGTGAAGGATTGGCCGGCGGTAGAAGCGGTGATTAAGCGAGAAAATGTTGACCAGATAGTTATGGGTGAGCCTTATCATTTAGGTGGAGAGAGGGGTAAGTATTTAAAGGGCTGGCAGGAATTGGTGGAACTTATTAAACATAGTGGTTACCCTCTACATTTAGTAGATGAACGTTTAAGCAGTCAGGGGGCTAATCGGTTAATTAATCATCAGTCTAGGGCAGCTGCTCCTGAGGACGCTATTGCTGCTATGCTTATTTTACAAACTTTTTTAGATAATTATGCGGCGTACGACCACTGAACGTTTATTAATTATTAAACGGACTGAGGATAGGGATTACCGGGGGAAAATTGTGGCTTTAAGTCCGGAGCGGGGCCGTTTAGTATTTACCGCCAAGGGTTTATTTAAGCCTCAATCTAAACTAAGTGGGCATTTAGAGCCCTTATCTTTGGTTGACGGCCTTATTGTTTGGAGCAAAGAGCCGCTTTTAAGCGCAGCAGTGAGCCGGCAGTCATTTCTGGGGCTTAAAAGTGATTTAGCCTTAATTGTTGTATCAACTGAATTAGTAAGGCGGGTTATAGAGTGGTGGCCATTAGCTCAGCCCCTACCACGTTCCTGGCAGGATTTAATTACCATCTTAACTCAGTGGAATAGTCATCATTATTCTTTGTCTCAACTAACGGTAGGTAGCCAAATTATGTCGTGGCGGTTAGCGCGGGAATTAGGTTATGCGCCGGGACATACTTGTATCCAGTGCGGCCGGCCACTTAGTACCGCCTTCTGGAGTGAGACCCAGGGCGGATTTTTTTGTGAGGTCTGTCAGCCCAAAGGTCCAACGTATAAGCTATCTCCTAGTACTTTAGTAATTTGGGAAGATTTAGTTCAGGATGAACATTTACAATTGACGAAATTACCATCATCGCCTACAATCTTAGAAGAGTTAACTGCTTTTTTTAATAGTTGGCTTAATTTTTTAGCTTTATGTTAAGGACTCATACTTGTGGCCAGTTACGGGCCACAGAAGTTGATCAGACAGTTTATGTAGCCGGCTGGGTACAATCAAGCCGTAATTTAGGCGGCCTAATGTTTATTGTCTTGAGGGACCATAGCGGTTTGATTCAGCTGGTGGTGGATTTAGCTCAAGAGCCGAAAGTGGCCGTTATTGCTGAGGAGTTACATGATGAGTTTGTTGTGCGGGCTCATGGTCGTGTACGTTTACGGCCAGTGGAAATGGTGAACCCGGCGATGCCGACTGGGGAAATAGAGGTGGTAGTTGATGATCTAGAGATTTTAAGCCGTTCTTTACCCTTGCCCTTTAGTTTAGCCGAGGATAAAGTGGGACTTAGCAATGAAAATTTACGCTTAGAATATCGTTTTTTAGATTTACGTCGTCCCAGTGTGCAGGAGATGCTTATCACCCGTGATTTATTTATTCGGCGAATGCGTCAATATTTTCAAGATTTAGGCTTTGTGGAAGTACAAACGCCGATTTTAGCTAATTCTTCTCCGGAAGGGGCGCGTGATTTTCTTATACCTTCTCGGTTATTTCCGTATCATTGTTATGCTTTGCCGCAAGCGCCTCAGCAGTTTAAGCAACTTTTAATGATTGGCGGAGTAGATAAATATTTCCAAATTGCCCCATGTTTTCGTGATGAAGATGGCCGGCAGGACCGCCATTATGGCGAATTTTACCAGTTAGATATGGAGATGAGTTTTGTAGATAGTGAAGAAGATATTTGGCAGATTATGGAGCCATTAATGCTAGAGCTGACATCTGAATTTAGCTCGAAAAAAGTTATTGGCCTCAAGGATGGACGTTTCCCCCAATTAACATGGCGTGAGGCTATGGAAACTTATGGCACAGATAAACCAGATTTACGTTATGATCTAACTATTAAACCATTGAGTCAAGTATTAGCTCACAGCCATTTAAGTATCTTTCAAGATGTTTTAGCCAGTGGCGGCCATATTTATGGTTTAGTTTTGCCTGAGACTGAAAAATTAAGCCGACGGCAGTTGGATGAGCTAACGGCATTAGCAAAAACTAAAGGGGTGAGTGGTTTAAGTTCCTTAATTTATCTAGGGGAAAATTGGCAGGGCAGTTTAGCCACTAAATTAGAAGACAATATTTTGCTATCCCTCGTTAAGCATTTATCCTTAAAGGGAGGCGAGACAATATTAATTACAGCTGGCCCAGGACTTCAGGCCTGTGAGGCCTTGGGAGCTATCCGGGAAGAGATAGCCGGGTGGTTTAATTTAAAAGATCCAGGGTTAGCAGCTTGGTGCTGGATTTATGATTTTCCTTTTTATGAAGTAGGCAGTACTCCGACCGGGCTTAATTTTTCCCATAATCCTTTTTCTCTACCTAAGGGTGGATTAGAAGCCTTAAAGAATCAGCCACCGTTAGAAATAGTAGCTTATCAGTTTGATTTAATATTAAATGGAGTGGAGGTTTCCAGTGGGGCTATTCGTAATCATCAACCAGAAGTAATGTATGAAGCTTTTCGGTTAGTAGGTTATGAGCCGGCTGAGGTTGACCGTCGTTTTGGAGCTTTGCTTAAGGCCTTTAAGTATGGTGCTCCGCCTCATGGCGGTAATGCTCCGGGGATTGACCGCTTGCTGATGGCCTTAAAAGATTATGATTCTATCCGTGATGTCTATGCTTTCCCTAAAGATACTCAGGGCCGGGATTTACTGATGGGGAGTCCAAGTGAAGTTAGCCAAAATCAGCTTGATGACCTTTATTTATCCTGGCGTCAAGATACTAAAAAATAATTATATGCCAACCAAAAAAGCTAATTCTTTACCCAAATTTACTTTTCTTTATTTATTATCCCTTATTTCGTTAATTTTTTTAGCAATCTCAGCAGGAGTAGTAGCTTTTCAGTTAATTAATAAATGGCTACCTGATCCGCTTACGGGGTATACCATAAGCTATACGGCGTCTAGTTTAAAGTTTGGCCTATCCGCTTTATTAATCTCTACCCCACTATATTTTTGGGCTGTGAGTCAAATTAATCGCGGATTAGTAAAGAGAGAAATAAGTCCTCAGTCTGATTTACGGCGTTGGCTTATTTATTTTATTTTATTAGTTACAGCTATTGTGATGTCCGGCTGGCTTGTTGCTTTAGTTTATCATTATTTAGATGGTGAGTTGACTGGGCAGTTTTTAGCTAAAGCTATAGTAGCCATTGGTATTGCCGCTACTATTTTTGGCTTTTATCATTATGACCTGCACCGTAATCCTCAATCGCCTAGTGATAAATACCACCTTCACTCTTTTGCCTGGCCAGTCGCTATAGTGATTATTGGTCTTATTATTGGCGGCTTTGCGATTGCCGAGAGTCCAACGGAGGCTCGGAATCGTCGCTATGATGAAAAATTAATTGGCAATTTTTACCAAATAGATAGTGCTCTTAATGTTTATTACCAAGAAAATAAACATTTACCAGCGACTTTACAAGAATTAACAGTAAGTCCTTATTACTTAGATCCGGCAGCCTTAAAAACGAGTGAGGGAGAGGCTATACGCTATCGGGGGCTAGGGAATAATCAGTATGAACTTTGCGCCTTATGGCATACTAATAATATTAACCCAGATAAAGGTGTTAGAACTGTCGGGGTAGAAAAATGGCCCCATGAAGCCGGTTATCAATGCATTAAACAAGTTATTTGGGAGGATAGTGGTGGCCCAGTAGAACAGCCTCTTAAGTAATAAACAATGGAGTTACAGCGCACCATTATTATTTTATTAGTTAATCTAGCCTGGTGGCTCATGGCCGTTATTTGGTCTAGTCAGCCCCTTGTTTTAGCTGGGGAAGTGCCCCTTGTCTGGCCCAATAACTGGCCGGAAGTTAAGGCTTGGCCGGCTAGTAGCACAGTGGTTATTTCTAATAAAGAAGGTGTGCTTCTTAGCCAAGGTAGCTATCAGTTGCGTCCTATTGCTAGTTTAAGTAAGTTAGTTACGGCCCTGATTGTCTTAGATACTCACCCTAATTGGTCAGCTGAGTATACCTTGAAAAATGAAGACCAGCGTTATGGCAATATCATCTATATTTATCCTGGTGAGGTGGTCACTATTAAGGATTTATGGATGGCTAGTTTACTGGCCTCCGATAATACTGCTACTGAAGCGTTAATTCGGGCCGTGGGCCTTGATGATGCTTCTTATTCTCAAAAAGTAGAAGAATTAGCTCGTAAGTTTAATTTAGCCTCTGATCTTCATTTGGTTGAGCCTACGGGCTTGAGTCCTGACAACCAAGCTAGTGCGCGAGCAGTTGCCACTATAGTTAAAACCGCTTTGTCGCAGTCCGAAATTAGAGAGACATTATTATTAGAGCAATATGAGATAGTTACCAAACAAGGCCGGCGGCAGCTAGTCACTAATACTGATGGCTTTATTCGGGGTTCAGTAGCGGCACCAGATAGCTGGCAGATTCTCGGCGGTAAGACTGGCTATTTAGATGAAGCCGGTTATTGTTTTGCCGCCCTATGGCGTAATAACCAAGGGGAAGAGTTAATTACTGTTGTCCTGGGAGCTCCGACTAAAGAGGGGCGGTTTACTATTACTAAGGATTTGTTAAATTATATCACTGAAAAATATTATTAATTGGTCAATTTTTATTAGTATGCTAAAATAATAGCATAAATATTTTTATATGCACAAGTTAATTATTGGCAATTGGAAAATGGCTCTAGGCTATAAAGAAAGTGTAACTTTAGCTGAAAATTTAGTCTTAAGCCAACCATATCGACCACTTCTGGCGGAAGTGGGAGTGTGTCCTAGTTTTGTCGCCCTGTCTTCGGTAGCCAATATTTTAGAAGGTACAGCTATTTTTTGGGGAGCACAAGATGCAACCCAATTTGTACCGGGACCAGTTACTGGTGGCACTAGTTTAGAAAGTTTGGTTGAGCTTGATTGCCGTTATGTTATTTTAGGTCATAGTGAGCGACGTCAATTATTTGGGGAAACTGATGAGTTAGTTAGACTTAAACTGCAAGCTGTCTTAGAGCGAACTAATTTGATTCCCATAGTCTGTGTCGGTGAGACTTTAGCTGAGCGGGAAGCTGGTCAGGCTGAAGAGAAGGTAGGGGGACAGCTTAGGGCAATTTTTAATTCCGTAGTAGTGCCGGCGGGACGGGAGGTAGTACTAGCCTATGAACCTATTTGGGCTATTGGCACAGGAAAAACCAGTACTCCTACGCAGGCTGAGGCTATGCATCATTTTATTAGACAATTCTTAAAAGAATTAGGGATAGAGGGTAACCGGATATTATATGGTGGTAGCGTTAAACCAGAAAATGCTGGTCAATTATTATCTCAACCCAATATTGATGGCCTATTAGTTGGTGGAGCTAGTTTGTCGGCTGATAGTTTTTGGTCCATAGTCTTTGCTTAAGGTTTATGTTTTTAATGTGGCTGTGTATCGCTTTATTAATTATTGCCTTGGCGATTGTATTATTTATTATTTTTCATAAAATGCCGCTATTGGCTAATATTGATGTAGATAATTTACCAGCGGAACAGGCGGCGGCTAAAAAGCAGGAAATTATTAATGACCGTATTCGTCGGCAGTTAGCTAAACACAGTTGGTGGTGGCGTAATATTGTGGCATCTCTTTATACTAAAATAAAGGAATTTTTTTGGCGGGGATATGCTAAGCTAAACCGATTACATCGGCAACAAGTTAAAACTAAGTTGCAGTCACGGGGTCTAAATAGAGAACGAGCCAAAGAACTGCTAGTTGATGCTGAGGAAGCTTTATCTCAAGGACGTTTCAGTGAGGCTGAACATTTGGCCCTGGAGGCATTAGAGTTAGACCAAAGTCAGATAGATAGTTTTGCTTTTTTAGCTAATGTCTACAATGAAGAAAAAAAGTATAAGGAAGCCCAAGAAGTTTGGCATTATATTGTGAAACGTTTAACTCAAAAATATCGGGCAGAAGAATTACGGCGCCACCCGGAGGCTAAAAATACTAAACAGAAATTAGCTGAGTATCATTATCTTCTGGGGCAGTCATACTACCGTAGTGATGAGTTAGAACGGGCTGACCATTATTTAAGACAAGCTTTGAAATTAGCCCCTAAAAATCCACGCTATCTTGACACGATGCTGGCAGTTAGTATAATGAGAAAGGATCGGGTTACGGCGGTTACTGTTTTCGATACTTTATCCGCCGTTGATCCTGGTAATGGTCATTTGCCAGATTATTTAGAACAGATAAGACAGTTATAATTTAGCCGTTGTAGCTCAGCTGGTAGAGCACTTCCATGGTAAGGAAGGGGTCTCGGGTTCAAGTCCCGACGACGGCTCCAAGATTTTTGGGTCGGTACCAAAGCGGTCAACTGGGGCAGACTGTAAATCTGCTGGCGTATGTCTTCGTAGGTTCGAATCCTACCCGGCCCACCCGAAGAAACTGCTTCGACTTTAACGAAAATGCTTGTCAGCGTTGTTGAAAATGGTTATGGAAAACTTGCTAAAGTAGGTGGTTATCATATTGCTGGAAAAACCGGCACTTCGCAAATTCCGTATACAAGTTTTGGTATTGATAAGGCCAGTTATTCTAATGAAACTTGACAAAGCTTTGTTGGTTTTGCTCCTGCTTATGACCCGAAATTTGTTGTGTTAGTTAGGTTAGATAATCCAACAAAAACAAAAACTTCAGAGTATTCGGCCACACCAATGTTTCACGACTTAGCCCAGTATATTTTAGACTATTAGCAAATAGGGCCCTCATCATCTAGTGGCCTAGGATATCAGGTTCTCATCCTGAAAACTCGGGTTCGAGTGCCGATGAGGACGCAAGTTTTTAATAAAATCTAATATATGGCGGAAATTTTTTGGCACAATTTGTCAATAGAGGAAATAACTAAATTACTAAAGACAAATTTAGAAGAGGGACTGTCAGAAGACGAAGTAAAAAAACGTCAGAAAGAATTTGGCAAGAATTTGCTTCCCGAAGAAAAACCTTTCTCAAAATTAAAGATTTTCCTTGGCCAATTCAAAAGTCCTTTAATTTATATTTTGCTTATAGCCGGAATTATTACTTTGATTTTGGCAGAATATACAGACGCCATTGTTATTTTCGCCGCTGTTTTTTTAAATGCAATTGTTGGATTTATTCAAGAAAATAAGGCCTCTCAAACCTTAAAGGCTTTAAAAAAAGCGGTTAAACAGGAAGCAGAAGTTTTAAGAGGCAATTTAAGGATTATTGATTCTACCGAACTTGTTCCGGGAGATATTATTGTTTTAAATTCTGGAGATAAAGTTCCTGCTGATGGCAGGATTTTTGAATCTCGCAACTTAAAAATTAACGAAGCGGCCTTAACCGGCGAATGGATGCCGGCTGAAAAAAACACTAGAACACTACAAATAGAAACACCTTTGGCAGATAGGGATAATATGGTTTATATGGGCACAATTGTTGAAGATGGAAAAGGAAAAGCAATAGTAACCGAAACAGGGGTAAATACCGAAGTTGGGAAAGTGGCCATGATGGTAAGAGAGACAGAAGAAGAAAAAACACCTTATCAAAAAAAGCTGGCAAATTTTTCAAAAACTATTGGAATAATTATTGGGGTAATTTGTTTTTTGATTTTTATTGAAGGAATGCTTATCAATGGAGATTTCGTTGAAATGTTCACTATATCCGTGGCGGTGGCAGTCGCTTCTATTCCCGAAGGGTTGCCTGTGGCGATGACTGTGGTTTTAGCCCTTGGGATGCAGCGAATTTTAAACAAAAAAGGCTTAGTGCGAAAATTAGTTGCTGCTGAAACATTGGGAAGTACTTCAGTGATTTGTAGCGATAAAACAGCTACTTTAACCGAAGGGAAAATGAAGGTTGACAAAATAATTCCCGCCTTCGCCAATGCTACGGCGGGCAAGAGTAATGAATTTTTAATAGTGAAAGCGGCAGCTTTAACTACCGAGGCCTTCATTGAAAACCCTGACGAACCAAAAGAAAGGTGGATTATTAGGGGCCGGCCAACCGATAGGGCATTGTTAGAGGCCGGAATTAAATTTGGAGTTAGTCCCAAAAAGAAATTAGAGAAAAATAAAATTGACGAACTTCTTTTTAATTCCATCAATAAGTTTTCGGCTGCGCTTTATCAAGAAGATGGTGAAAAGATTTTGTATGTTTGTGGCGCGCCGGAAAAAATTTTAGAACTTTCCGTTTTGACCGACGAAGAAAAAACAAAATGGCAAGAAAAATTAGAGGAATTAGCTAAAAAAGGACTAAGAATTGTCGCTGCCTCCTATAAAAAACTTACAACTTACAACCCACAACTTACAACTCTTAAAGATGAAATTAATAATTTAATCTTTACCGGTTTTATTACTTTAAAGGACCCAATTAGGCAGGATGTAAAAGAGGCAATGCGGGTATGCCGGCAGGCAGGGATGAAACCGATTATTGTTACCGGCGACCATAAACTTACAGCCAAAGCGGTAGCAGAAGAGTTGGGTTTTAAGATTAAAGAGGAGAATATTTTGGAGGGCAAAGATTTAGATAAACTTTCGGATGAAGAATTTGATAAAATTTTAGACAAAATTCAAATTTATGCCAGAGTAGAGCCAAAACATAAAATGAGAATAGTTTCTGCTTGGCAAAAAAGGGGAGAAGTTGTAGCAATGACTGGTGATGGAATAAATGACGCCCCAGCGCTTAAAAAAGCGGACATTGGCGTAGCTTTGGGTTCTGGCACTGAAGTAGCGAAAGAAGTATCCGACTTAATTTTATTAAACGACAGTTTTTCAATTATTGTGGCAGCAGTAGAAGAGGGAAGGACGGTTTTAGATAATATTAGAAAGGTTATTACTTATTTGGTTTCTGATAGTTTTTGTGAAGTAATCTTAATTGGAGGTTCAATGGTTATAAGTTGGTTTACTCACCAAACCTGGATTTTACCAGTTACAGCAGTTCAAATTCTGTGGACGAATTTAATTGAAGACGGCTTGCCCAATATCGCCTTGGCTTTTGAACCTAAAGAAAAGGATTTGATGAAAAGGAAGCCCGGCGGCCATGAGACCCCCTTATTAACAAAGGAAATGAAAACTCTTATTTTAATTGCCGGGTTAATAGACGATATTTTACTTTTGGGATTATTTTTTTGGCTTCTAAAATTTTCCGGCTATTCAATCTTCCATATTCAGTCAATTATGTTTACTAATTTAGCCACAGATACTCTTTATTTTGCTTTTTGCTGCAAGAGCTTAAGAAGAAACCTCTGGCACATCAATCCTTTTTCAAATAAACTTTTGAATATCTCTCTTGTGGTAAGCGCGATTTTACTCTTTGGAGCTTTGTATTTCCCGCCCTTGCAAATTCTTTTAAAAACTGAACCTCTTTATCTTTTTGATTGGGGGATAGTTTTAGGCTTAACCCTAATTGACATTATTACAATTGAAGTTACAAAATGGTTTTTTATATCAAGACATAATGTTAAATGATCTAACACAAGCTTTAACATGATAAGTTCTAGCGAAGGACATATAAAATCTATACTTTTTAAATTTGCTTAAAAATAAATCTTGTTGTATCATTATAACAACTCGTAGACAGTTATTGTAATAAATGCCAGCTTTTCATATTAGGACTAGCAAACTGATGGAATAATTATTGAAAAAGTTCGGGAGGGATGGCCCTATTTATAAAGGCGCATTATATTATTTATTTTATTTTTAAAATTATTTTATGCCAAGTTTTGGACCAAAAACCACGAAAAATTTACAAGATGCCTTTGCCGGTGAATCAGCCGCCCGCAATCGCTATACTTATTTTGCTTCAGTGGCTCGTAAGGCTGGCTTTATTCAAATTGCCAATATCTTTGAGGAAACCGCAGATAATGAAAAAGAGCATGCTAAATTATGGGCTAAGGCTCTAGAGATGATTGGCGATACAGCAGCTAATCTTCAATCGGCGGTTAGTGGTGAGAATTATGAAAATCAAATTATGTATCCAAAAATGGCTGAAGAAGCCGAAGAAGAAGGACATAGTGAGATTGCTGAGGCTTTTCGCAAGGTTGGTGAGGCCGAGAAGGCTCATGAAGCGCGCTATCGGCAATTATTAATTAATGTGGAAAATGACAAAGTCTTTAAGAAAGACCAAGTAGTTCGCTGGAAGTGCAATAATTGTGGTTATATTTATGAGGGCTTAGAAGCGCCGACCGAATGTCCTTCTTGCCATCATCCTCAAGCCTATTTTGAAATGTTTGTGGAAACTTATTAATAAATATTAATTTTATGTCTCAGGACAACATGATTAAGTTGGAATGTACGGTTTGTAAGTCAATAAACTACTTTTCCCATAAAAATAAAAAAGTAATTAAGGACCGCTTAGTGATTAATAAATATTGTCCTAAGTGCAAAATGCATACCGAACATAAAGAAACTAAATAATAACGGCCTTCGGGCCTATTGCGGGATTCGTATAGTGGTAGTACGGAGGTCTCCAAAACCTTTAGCGGGGGTTCGATTCCCTCATCCCGTGCCTGGTTATTATAAATTAGATGGTGTCCGTTTGTCCTACAAAAGTATGGGTTATAGTTACATTATTTGTCTTACATTTTAAGAATAAGATTTTATCATTTAATTTAATAGAAACTTATGAAGAAATTCTTTTTTATTCCGCTTTTGGCAGTAGTATTACTGGTAGCAGGCTGTGCCTCAAAAAAGACTGCCACTCCAGCTAATGAGATAAATGGTAATATTAATGTCCAAAGCGACGTGGAGGAAGACAATGGACCGATTATTCAGTTGGAAGAGCCGACTGGGACCAACGATCCTACAGCTGCCAGCGTATGTACTACGGAAACCAAAACCTGTCCTGACGGTTCAGTGGTCGGCCGTGAGCTGCCCGATTGTCAGTTTGCTCCTTGTCCAGGAGAATAAGCTTAAAATAATTATTGCTTAGGGCTGAAATATAGTCAGCAGCCTGTTTTTGTGTTATTATAACGATATTATGGCGCTAGATAATAATTTGCTAGCTCGACAAAAATTAGCCGCGGCTTTATTTCCTAAAATTGAGGAATCACCCCAGATGATTGAGGCGCGTTATCCGCGACGTCAGCTTAAGCTTGGAGCCATGGTGACTAGAATTGCTCCTAGTCCTACTGGCTTTATGCATTTAGGGGGACTTTATACTGCCCTTATTTCTGAGCGGTTAGCCCATCAATCAGGGGGGGTCTTTTTTTTACGAATTGAAGATACGGATAGAAAGCGGGAAGTGCCAGGTGCCCTAGAGTTAATAATTAATTCCCTGACCCATTTTGGTCTAAAGTTAGATGAAGGTGAGATAGCAGTAGGGCAGGAGACTGGAGCCTATGGACCATATAAACAAAGTAAGCGAGCCTCTATTTACCAGGCATTTGTTAAACAATTAATAGTGAGTGGTCAAGCTTATCCAGCTTTTGAAACCGTAGAAGAGTTAGAAGAACTTACTAAAAAGCAGGAAGCCTCTAAAGTAGCTCCTGGTTATTATGGCCCTTGGGCTTACTGGCGAGATAAAACGCCAGCTGAGGCACTAGCTATGTTAGATAAAGGCTTTAAGCCGGTTATTAGATGGCGCTCTAATGGTGATCCTGAACATCAGGTCATAGTTAATGATATGTTTAAGGGCCGTCTAGCCCTACGGGAAAGTAACCAGGATATTGTCCTTTTAAAGTCTGATGGCCTGCCAACTTATCATTTAGCCCATGTTATTGACGACCATTTAATGGGCACTACTCATGTTATCCGGGGTGATGAATGGTTATCTTCTTTGCCGCTTCATCTTCAATTATTTGCCACCTTAGGTTGGCAACCCCCAATATATGGTCATTTAGCGCCTATCCAAAAATTAGTTGGTCAATCGCGCCGTAAATTAAGTAAACGGCATGATCCAGAGGCCAGTGTAACTTTTTATGATGAGGCAGGCTATCCGCCTGAGGCGGTGATAGCTTATCTGCTTAATTTAGCCAATCCCAGTTTTGAAGCTTGGTTTATGAGCCATCCGGACAAGAGGTGGGAGGATTATTTACTAATTATTGCTGAGTTAAAAAAGGGAGCTGGAGCTTTGTTAGATCTTCAGAAGTTAGATAGTTATAGTAAAGAAATTATTAGCCGTCTGTCTCTCAATGAACTTTTAGAACAATCGCTAGCTTGGGCTAGAAAATATGATCCACCCTTGGCCCAAGCGATGAGTCGTGATTTAGCTTATACTACTGAGATTTTAAATATTGACCATGCCGGGGAACGGCGGCGGAAAGACATTGCCAAATGGTCTGAACTTCGTGCCGTCATTGGTTATTTCTATGATGATATCTGGGCGGCTACACCCTTAGATTTAGCTAGCCAATTAGGGGATTATTCGCTGTCGGAGATTAGAACCATTGCTCAAGCAGTGGTCGCTAATTATAATCCTCAAGATAGTCAGGCCGAGTGGCTGGCTAAATTGCGGCAGTTAAGTCAAACTTTAGGCTATGCGCCAGATACTATAAGCTATCGTCAGAATCCGCAACGCTATAAGGGGAGTTTTGGCGATGTGGCTAAAATTATTCGGGTCCTTTTGGTGGGCCGTAATCAGTCGCCTGACCTTTATGCAGTGATGCAGGTAATGGGCCAGGAACGGGTGCGAACCCGGTTAACTGGATAACAGTTGACAAATTTTTTATTATTTTATATACTTATTTGTATCATTCATCAGTACCCTCCTAATCAAGTCCCCAAGGTCACAACTCCTTCGACCTTGGGGTTTTTCTTTTATTTTGATTTTTTGGTTATTTTTGCTATTATTTTAGTAGTTATTATTTTATATGCGTTTACCAGTTCGTAAAGGCGGTAAGTATACTTTTATTAAGCCTGATCCTTATTTAACTTCAGCTAAGGCAGCTGAATTAAAGAAACGCTTGGAATGGTTAAAGAAAGTGGCCCAGCCTCGAGCCATTAAAGAAGTTAGCCGTCTGGCCGAGATGGGAGATTTTTCTGAAAATGCGGCTTACCAAATGGCTAAAGGTAGGCTAAGGGGGATTAATCAGGAGATTATTGAGCTTCATGATTATTTAAATCAGGTAGTTATTATTGAACCACCTCGGGATAATCGGGTGGGACTTGGTAGCCGAGTAGAGGTAGAAATGGATGGAGAAAATAAAAGTTTTTTAATTTTAGGTTCGAAAGAAACTAACCCTAGTAAGGGGATTATTTCTCATAATTCACCCTTAGGGGCAGCTCTCCTGGGCCGGCAAGCGGGCGAGGAGGTCAACCTTAAGCTAGCTAATCGCTGGCTTAAAATTCGCATTATTAAAGTTAATTAATATTTATGGCTCTCCCCACTGGTCTTCTCCTTATTATTACTATATTATCGTTTGCTGTTTTAGCTTATGGCGCCGATATGCTGGTAGCCAATATTAAGATGATTGCCAGTCATTATCACCTAAGCATTTTTTTACTGGGTATTATCTTGGGCTTTTTTACTACTACCCCGGAGTTAATTTTAGGCTTAACGGCGGTACATCGCGGAGTAGCTAGTCTATCCTTGGGTAATTTGCTGGGTGGTATCATTGTCTTATTTGGTTTAATTTTGGGGTTAGCGATTATAGTTCATCGCACAATTAAAACTGACGGTCAGTCTTCTACTATTGCCCCGAGCATCTTGATTCTACTTTTGCCTTTAATATTAGGTCTCAAGGGCTCACTTAATCACTGGGATGGCCTTATTATAATTATAGCCTATATTGCTGTAGTGTTATATAGCGCCAGGACTGAATCGTCGGCGAAACAGGCGCGGGTCTCTAAGCCACCTCGTCTTGCCAGTCGCCATTTTCTATTTTCTTTATTGGGTCTTGGCCTAATTATTGGCACTAGTCAAGTGATTGTCAGCACTATGACTGAGTTATTGGAACGTTGGCAGTGGCCGCCACTGGTGGCCGGAGTATTGCTGCTGGCGATAGGCACTAATTTACCGGAGATTGTTGTTACTATAGAGAGCTTAATTAAACAGGCGAGTGATTTATCCATTAGTAACTTAATTGGTTCGGCGATCGGCAATGTAGTTGTTGCCGGTATATTATTACAATTTGGGTCATTTTCCATCCAGCCATTTATGGCTTTTGTTGTTACCGCCAGTACCATCTGCCTGCTTAGTAGCTTTTTGCTTTTGTTTTATAAAACAGATAAGCAGTTTAGCCGTTGGGAGGGGATTATATTGCTTTGTATCTATCTACTATTTTTAGTAGCTGAGCTAAAGTGGGCAATTTACTAATTTTTTGCTATAATAAAGCTAATCTATTTATTTAGCTTATTTTTATGAACAAACATTTATGGTGGCTTAGCGGTTTATTTACCCTTAGTCTGTTATTGGCCGGCGGAGGTCTAGCCCAAGCCTCAACAGAGATTTCTGGCAATATTATTAATACTAATTGGACAGCCGCTAATAGCCCGTACATTATTAAAAGTCAGGTGGAAGTGGCCCCGGGGGCGACTTTAACTATTGGACCAGGGACGGTGGTTAAGTTTCAAAAGGGCACTGGTCTTACAGTCCGAGGCACCTTAAAGATTAGAGGTGACAGCCGTAATTTAGTGGTATTAACTTCTGCTGAGGCTACTACTAGCCGCGGAGATTGGACGGGTATTACTTTTACCGATGAATCAGCTGACGCTCAATTTACTAGCGCTGGTAATTATACTGGAGGAAGCATTATTGAATATGCAGTTATCGCTCATAGCACTGGTGTTACTTTAGATAATGCTTCGCCGTATATTGCTAATAGTAATTTTTTAGACAACAATGTGGCTATTAGCATTAGTGGTGAGGTTGAGGAAACAAATATTACCACTAGTTCAGCTCGTCTGTGGATAACTCGCAACAATATTACTAACAACACAAAAGGTATAGTTGTCAATAGGGGATATATGATGGGTGAGATGGTTTTTGACCCTAGCGGTTTGATGGTCCAAGAGCCTCAGGCCAGTATTATTATTGACGGCAATGCCATTAATTATAATCAGGAAGGCCTGTGGCTAGAGCGGGGTGAGAGAGTGGCGGTTTTAAACAATCAAATTAATTTTAATAATGGTTATGGTTTAAAGATTGCCGCTGCCTCGCCTCAGGCTATCGTCCAGCATAATACTATAAATTATAATAATATTGGCTTAGAAATAGCGGCGCGGGGGGCAACCATTAGCAAGAATGCGATAGCCTATAATAATCAGGCAGGTTTAATTTTACTTAATGCTAGTAATGTCATCAGCGACAATAACATCTATGGCAATTTAGGCTCAGACTTATCTAGTACTTTACCGGGAGGTATTGTGACTAATAATTATTGGGGCTTAGGAGCAACTATAAATAGCAGTGTGCCCGCTAGCTCTACTTTTAATTTTGAACCACGATTGAATGAGCCGACCGATATTGCCAGTCTCTCTCGCCCGACAGTGAATGAGACAGTGAAATCTACTATTTTAGAGAAGATCCTTATAACTGGTACTAAAGATGCCAACGGCAATTTAATTATTAATGATGAGACCGTTATTCCTTGGGATAATGAAGTTACTTGGAGTTATAATCTCCCTCTTACTTTGGGAGATAATACTTTTACCATACTTTCCCGCGACCGGGCTGGCAATAGTAGTCCGGCCATAGAGTTTACTATTACCCGCCTAGAGAATAAATTTGTGCCTACGCCAACCATTAATAGTTTTAAATTAACTACAAGTGAGGCTACCCAGGTATTAAGCGGGGGCAAGGATGCTAATACCGCCATTATTATTAATGGGCAGGAAGTCGTGCCGCTTAATAATGAGACTAAATGGCAGGCCACTGTGGCTCTGCGTTATGGCCGTAACACTTTTTCCATTGTGGCTCGCAGTGCCGCTGGCTATGAAAGCGATCCGCTTTCCATTACTATTGACCGGCCAGATACGCAGGGGGTGGAGACTATTGCCCGCGAGAAAGCAGCTTCAGCTGGTATACCCGTAAATGAGGCTTTAACTAAAAGATTAGCCGGGTATATTCTGCTTCAAGTGGAATCTAAGGGTGAGGCTTGGTATGTTAATCCCTTAGATGGACAACGTTATTTTCTTGCTGGTCCTACTAATGCCTTTAATTTGATGCGTCAGTTTGGTTTGGGAGTAAAGCATAGCGTTATTACGGCCAAGACCATTGATCCAAAACTTAAGGGTCGGATTTTAATTGATACTGAAGATAGCGGTAAAGCCTATTATGTTCATCCGCAGACTAGTAAATTATATTATCTCGGCCGTCCAGCTGATGCTCTAGCAGTGATGCGTCAGGTAGGCTTGGGAATTAGTAACAAAGATCTACGTCAAATTAAATTAGCCCAATAATATTGGCTATTTCTCATTTTTTCTTGTTTAACCCTCGTCTTTATTAGCAAGTCTTGTCATCTTTTTCATAAAGGTATATAATTACAAGGTAAATGGCAGGTTACTGCCAGGTAATAAACAAATTGTCTATGTCTATGACTAAGGCTCAATTGGTTGAGGGCTTAGCTAAGAATTGCAAGCTTAGCAAGAAAGCCGTCAACGATGTCTTGAACGAGATGGCAGCCATGGCCTACAAGGAAGTCAAGAGGAATGGCGAATTCATCGTTCCAGGCATTGGCAAGCTCGTCAGAGTGCAGCGCAAAGCCCGCACAGGCCGCAATCCAGCGACTGGCGCCCAGATTAGAATCCCGGCCAAGAATGTCGTTAGATTCCGCGTGGCCAAAGCGGTTAAGGATGCGGTAGTTTAGTTACTGCCGTAAGCTGTTATTACCAAAATTACCGACCTCCATAGGGGGTCGGTAATTTTTTATTAACTCATTTTATTGTTTTATTCTATCCAAGTTTCTACGTATTGTCCCAGTCCAGTCTTCTTTAGCTTATTATTTAGTTTAGTGCGGGACCTTAAAAAATTAAGAAGAGAGCCAAAATCAATAAGATAGCGATTGCCACGGATGCGGTAGGTAACAAGACCGCCACTAATAGCTCGGCGGATAGTTTTAGTCTGCACTCCGCCTAGTTTAGCAGCCTCGGAAACTGACACCCAGATAGGATTAGCAAAGCCAGAAGATGGGGTGGACGTCTTTAAAGAGGCTCTTGGGTGGTGATCGGTGGTGGCACTTAATTTTGGCATATAGTCTAAGAATTACTAGACTCTAAAATAGATGATTTTTAATTTTTAGTCAACTGTGGACTTTAAGTCTAAAAATATCTAGACCTAAGGGTTAAAGATGCTTTTTTCATAATTTTTTAAGTCTAGTATTTTCTAGACTTAAAATAACCACATTCCTAATTTTTTGTCTAATAAAGTCTAATTTATTCTGGACAAATCTTTAGGATTCCCTATTGTAAACCACTATCTAAAAAAAAGCAAGGCCTAAATTTTTGCCTTACCTTATTAAATTGTGTATTATAATAAATTATAAATAATAATAATTGGGGAGTAATCTGGCTAGACAAAATAAAAATAGTGGCAGTTTTGCAGTCCACTTGTGCTTTTGCGGTAGCCAAAAATATTTGTTTATTATTTTTTCTTGTTTTCTCCCCTTATTTATGGTAGATTATATCATCACCCTAATGGGTGTAATAATTATTCATTTTTTTCGTCTATATAATTGAACCGTAATGACGTCAACCTCAACTTCTCATAAACAACCCAGTGACCGTTTGCTATTTTTACGCTTAAAGACTAAGGACCAGGCAGCTTTTATGCGAGCCTATGAGGCCCATCGAGCCGGGATTTATCGGTTTATCTATTTTCGGGTTAATTCTGAGGCCGAAGCCCAAGATTTAACTTCTACTGTTTTTCTTAAGGTGTGGTCCGTAGTCCAGGCTGGTAAATTAAAAGATTATCGCAGTCTGAAAGGTTTGCTCTATACTGTAGCCCGCCATACGGTTATAGATTATTATCGGCAGGGCCAAGAGAGCGAAGTCTCTTTAGATGACGAGACTGCTCAGATTGAGGTGATTGATGATCGGCTAGATATGCAGGCTTTAATGGAGCAAGATGGCGACCTTAAACTTATTTATAGCGCCCTAGACCAGCTGAAACCAGAATACCGCGAAGTAATTATGCTCCATTTTGTCAGTGAATTGTCAGTAAAAGAGATTGCTGAAGTAATTGACAAAAAACCAGGCAATGTCCGCGTCATCTTACATCGGGGGTTAGAAGCTTTACGTAAATTGACCCAAGATGAAGGAGAGGAAGAAGGGGAGACAGAAAAATTATCTAAAGAATCAAATAATTAGCCTATATGAATGAGCCGGCAATTATCCAAAAATTAAAAAAATTACAGAGCATCCAGCCTAGCAAGGAGTGGGAGACTAAGCAATCGGCAGTGATGGAAGCTCAGGTATATAATGGCAGTGCGCCAGCCGCTAAGCGCGAGCTGGGCTTTTTTAGTAATTTTTTACTAGTTTTAAAAGCTACCTTTAGTCAACCCGGCATTATGGTCGGCACTATTTTGACCATCATTATAGTGGGCGGCGGTCTGACCACTTATGTGGTCGGCCGCCAGGCCAAGCCGGGAGATTCATTATATTTTACTAAAGAAATTAATGATCAGGTGAAATTGGCGATGCGTTTTGATCGGGAGGAACAAAATAAATTAAAATTAGCTATGGCTCAGGAACGAGTTACTGAAATGGCTAATTTAGATAAAGAAGCAGATAAAGAAAAGGCTGAGGCCATTAGTAAAGAGTTTAAGGCAACCCTAAATAATGTCAAAGAGGAATTAGATAAGGTCAGTAAGGAGAATAGCGTTGCTGTTTCTGTCAAAAAAAATAACAAGACTACTCCTGTCGCCAGTGTAGCCGTCAGCAATAATAACAATATAGATAAGACAACCCCAGATGACCAGGGAGATAATGTAGCCAGTACTTCCTCGGAAGAGGGGACTTTTAGTGTGGCTACCGGGCAAACCAAAGATGGCCGGATTGAAATTAGTGAACCGGTTAATGTTAGCGCCCGGCAGATGATTGAAGAAGCGGAAACTTTATTTGCTAATGCCGATTACGACGGCACCATAGATAAATTACAAGCTGTTAGTGAATTGTTAGATAGTGCTAATAATAAATAAAAATTGTTAGTTCTTTTTCATTTGATATAACCTCTTGTCAGGTTTCGTCTTCTGAGGTATAATGTCCTCATAAGGCGCGAGAGCAGAATGATTGTCCGGAGAATGAAGCCAACCTACCCCTCCTGGTTGGTTTCATCCTCCGCGGTAATTACTCTGTTCAAGCTTGACAGAGTAGTTAAGTGTGAGGCTTAGCTTAAAGCTAAGAATCATGACAGGACCTATTAAAGGTCGAATCGGTCAGGAGGGCCGGTGGTCAACAACTGTCAAAGCACTTGACAATAAAGCGCGCCGCTAAATAACTAGCTCGTATAGGCGTAGCTAGTTTTATTTTAGAGGCGTTAATACTTAATTAACTCGTCCATTAAATGATAAAGATTTAATGGACCTAAATGACACTATGAATAGAATTTCCAAAATGTTTTTCTTGGGTCTAGCCGTAGTTGCCTTAGCCGGGTTCGGCAAAGTTGGCGTCACTAAAGCCGCCGCTCAGCCGGGCAGTTTGATTAAGATGAACGGATTATCGTCCGTTTATTATCTTGGTCAAGACGGCAAGCGCTATGTCTTCCCCAATCAGACAACCTACTTTTCGTGGTACAAGGATTTCAGTGGTGTCGTGACCATTTCTCAAAGTGAATTAGAGTCCTATCCTTTAGGCTCCAATATTACTATGAGACCGGGCACGTACCTAGTAAAAATTACCACTAACCCCAAAGTTTACGCTGTTGAACCAGGTGGACTTTTACGCGCTATTCCAGACGAGGCGTCAGCCAAAGCTCTGTATGGCGATAATTGGGCGAAACGCGTCGTGGATGTTCCCGATGCTTTCTTCACCAATTACAAGATGGGGACTACTTTAGCTGCTGGCGAGATTCCAGCTGGCACCTTAGTCAAGAATCCAGATAATCCGGACGTCTATTATTATGACGGTACGAATTACCGCAAGATTGTTGACGAGGCTGCCTTCAACGCTAATCGTTTCAGATTTGAATTTGTGTTAACTGTCAGCACTCCAATTACTGCTGGTGGTAACAACATTACTTCTAATGAATTCGGTAATCCGGATTCCTCAGCAACTGGACAAGGCACTCAGCCTGGACAGGGAACTGGTCTTACTGTGGCTTTAAGCTCAGATACACCGGCCTCTGCTACTATTCCAAGCAATTCCAGCCATGTTGTGTTCACTAAATTTAATATCACCGCTTCTAGCGATGGTGCTGTAGTTTTGGATACTATCAAAGTTAAGAGATCGGGCGTTGGTCCTTACAACGATATCTCTGGTGTATATCTATACGACGGTGATGTTCGTTTGACCAATCGTAAGACTTTTACTTCTGATACTAATGAAGCTGAATTCTCTGCTTTGAATTATACAATACCTGCTGGCACCACTAAGACTTTTTCTATTGTGGCTGATATCGGCGCGGGTAAAACTGGCAATCATGCTTTAGGTATTGCTTCAGCTTCTGCTATCACTACCATTGGTGGTGCAGTTGTTAGCGGTAGTTTCCCGGTCATTGGTAACATGATGTCTTTGTCTGCTACCCCTGCCGGTACCGCTACTATTGAGCCAGTTACAACTGGTTTAACTGATCCAACAATTGGTGATACAAATGTTGCTGTTGCTTCTTTCAAAATTGAAACCGATGAAGATTCTTATTTTAATAGTATTACTTTAAAGCAAGATGGAAGTTTGGCCACTAATTTATTGTCTAACTTCAAACTTTATCAGGGTTCAACTGAAGTTCCAGTAAGTTATACTATTAACAATAGAAGGGTTACTTTAATCTTGAATACTCCATTCAAGATGTTGAGTGGTGCTTCAAAGATTTTCACTGTAAAAGCTGACATTTCTTCTAATGCCGAAACTGGCAAGGATATTGTCTTCTTTGTTGATACAAGTGCTGATTTATTGGTTACTAGTGATGCCTATGGTTTTGGCTTAGCTACTGATATTGACGCATATGATACAGCCGCTGAAAGTACAACCTTAACCTTAAAAGGTGGTTCTGTTACCATTTCTAATGGTTCTGCACCTGCTCATGATGTTAAGACTGATTCAACCGGTGTTGAGTTAGCTAGAGTTACTTTGAAATCCAATGCTGATGCTATTGAGATCCAAAAGATGACTGCCTACATCAAATCGACCGAGGTTACTTATAATGGCGATGATTTTGGTACTTATCGTGATGTTAATCAAAATGGTGATTATGATTCAGCTACTGACACTTTGTTACTCAGAAATATCAAGATTAAGGATGCTACTACTGGCCAAACCCTAGCTTCAGCTAAAGCTATTACTGATGCTGATAATTGGACGGCTGATGCCGATGTAGACACAGAATTAACATTCACCTGGACTGATTACTTTACGGTTGCTAAAGGTGCTTCAAGAACATTGATCATTGTTGCTGATATCCACAGTGCTCAAGTTTCCGGTGTTAAATACACTGCTAAATTTGATTTCCGTTCCGGTAATTTCATTGTTAAAGATTCTCAGGACAATACTGTTACGGACATTGTTCCAGCTTCCATTATTTCTGGCAATCCAGTAACAACCAGAACTTCATCTCTAACTGTTTCCAGGGCTAGCTCTCCAGAATCAAGGACTGTTGTTAAGGGTTCTACTGTTGATGCTTTGGGTATGATCTGGTCAGCTGGTACTGGCGCCGGCAATGATATTAGGGTTTCTGCTTTGACTTTAGATACTTATGTTGACGCTGATGTTGATGGTACTTATGCCTTCAAGACTGAGGGTGGTGTCAATGCTCAAGATTTAGTTCAACAGGTAGAATTGTATGTTGATGGTGTTAAGATTGCTGGTCCAGTATCAATTAATACTGACGGCCGAGCTGTCTTTACTTCCAGCAAATTCATCAATGGTTATTACACCGTTCCTGCTGGAACCAACAAGACTGTTATTGTAAAAGCTATTGTTTCAACCAATGCTCCTTATGGTGGCACTGATGATGCTTTCTCTTTTACAATGGATGCTGCCGATATCACTGCTGAAGATGCTAATGGTGCAGTAACTGCTTCAGTTACTGGAACCGATGTTGGAGGTACCATTTATGTTAATGGTGCCACTCGTCCAGATGTTGGTATTAGGGTTACTGGCGCTGGTACAATCACGGTTGCTATTGATAGCGGCCGCCCAGATGCTCAGGTTATCATTGCTGGCTTCGCTAGCGAGCAAGAATTAAGCCGTGTTAAATTAACAGCAACTAAAGAAAATTTCTTAGTTGACAAGATTACCGCTCAAGTAAACGAAGCTGAATCATATGATGATGTTGAGTATTTAAAATTATACGATTCAAATGGCACTGCTTTGTCTGGCAATGTTAGTCTAGATAGTGATGGAGAAGCTTCTTTTACTGGTCTAAATATTAATGTTGTTAAAGGCGTCGACACCGTCTTAATAATCAAAGGCAAGATTGCCGCTATTGGCGAAAGAACCACAGCTACCGATGGTACCGTTGGTGTTGGTGCTGATACTGGTGATCCTTTGACTATTTCTATTGAAACAACTGCTGGTAAATTTAATGCCATTGGTGTTTCTTCTAGTGATGTTGACGATGCTGCTGATGCTGCCGTTGGTCAAACTATGGTTGTTAGAAAGGCCAAACCCTCTATTGCAATGATTAACTTGCCTGTTACTTCTTTAGCTAATGGTACTGTTACTTTGTATAAGTTTACTGTTGCCGCTGATTTCAATGATGTTGTTGTTAAAGCTATCAAGCCTGTAATAACTATTAATGATAGTGATGATGATGATTCATTAGAAGTTACCACTGGAACTGTTTATTTGTATGATGTCACCTCTGGTGAAACTCAATTAAACACAACCGGTGTTGATGCTAATGCTTTAATTGAAATTGACGACAGTAAAGTTGTTACCGTTGCTAAAGGAACTAGCAGAACTTTTGAAATTCGTGGTACTGTCGCTGGTGTTGAAACTGGTGACTCTATTAACATCAGAATTAATAAAGACACTGCTGCTTTATCAGATGGTACTGAAACTGCTGCTAATGCTATTGCTGATCCCAATAACAAGTTCATCTGGTCTGACAAATCAGCCGACACCAATGGAGTTGCTTCAAAAGAATGGATCAATAGCTATTTGTTGACCAATTGGCCAACTTCGGTGGCTACTTTAACTAAATAATTCTAGTTAATAGATCCGATTTTAATTAGCTCAGAACAAACCACCACCCTTTTAGGGTGGTGGTTTTGTTTTAATCAGTTGACTTTTAACAGTTTGGCCTATTTTTTAGGTAAATAAAAACACAGATTATTTGGTTAACTAAGAAGTAAGAAGAAAAGATGACAACAATTAGTATAGTCTGTGGCAATGTTTAAACTTGGACCGGGGAACATCGTTTGATTATTATGGTTATTGTCATAATTTTTATGGAAAGTGATTTACAGCGTTTATATCCTAGATTGCCACAACCTTCAAATAGCCGTCAGTCCTAGACTTGTCTAGGGGTGGCTTCATTTTTCCTTATCTCTTGACATTTTTACTGAAACCATCTAAGGTGGCGCAAATAGTACCTTTTAAGGAGGACGCATGGACGAAAGACATCAGCATAGGATACAAATAGCGATTATGGCCTTATTAATAATTATGGTTATAATCGTTGCCGCCATTGCCGTCGCTTTATGTTGGCCGGAACATTGGCCGACTAAGCCCCAACCACGGCCACTGGTCGTCGGTTGAGTATCTGCCTTCATTATTTTAGTCAACCTCCATAAGTGGCCGTCGATAGCGCTAATTCTGTCGGCGGCTTTTTTAAAAAAAGACATTAGGGAAGGTTAGATATTAATTTTTTTGTTTTGGTCAGAGATCTAATTCCAGATCTGGAATAATAATTGTTTTATTAATTTTTAGGTTTTATTGGTGCTTGACTAATTTCTTTGGTTGTTGTAATTTAGAGCCACAATAGTTCTTTATATAACCATCCAATATTTTATCTAAGGAGGATAAAATGGAGACAAAAGAATTAGAACAAGGGGATTCTTTATTAGAAGAAGAAAAAGAGATCCAGGAAGAAAATGAGCGGCGCCGAGAATATCGGAGAGAGCTCAAATTAGCAATGCTTGCCTTGCTAATTGGCTTAGCAGTGATTTGCTCCGTTATTGTCGGAATGCTTCTGGAGTGGTATTGGTAATTTTTTTCTTCCCGCCATAGAAACTATGGCGGTTTTTTATTACTAAGCCGTATTAATTCAGTTGGTTGGGCTCGGGATTCTTGAAATTTAATCCTTAATGAGTTAATATGTAATATGATATTACTATTATGAAATTTAAAGAAAAATTGTCTTCTCCCCAGCCACCAGAGATTAAAGTAGAAGAAGTTAAGGAAGAAACAGATGCTGACCTAGAAAATTATCTAGAAAGAGAGCGGGAGTTTATTTTTCAGCTTATTGATGAGGGTGAGGGCCGTGCTGTGATAGAAAACCTAGCGATGCTTGCTAGTGTTAATCATCGAGCTATCGCTCAGAAGCTATTTGATTCTGGCTATGGGCTTTCAGTATTAAACAATCTGGATAAATTTTCCGGTCTTAATGGTCGAGAGATAGCTTCTAGGGTGATTGAAGCGGGCGCTGGTTGGGCCGTGGGGGATAATCTAGATAAGTTTCCTGAAGCTGACCGGCGACCGATAGTTTTAAAAATTATTGATTCTGGTCAGAGCTGGGCTTTAGATGGTCATTTAGATACAATACCGGATTTAGATCAAGACATAGCCTTAAAGTTAATTGAGGCTGGTAATGGTGAGTTGGTATTAAAAAATCTGGATAAATTTTCTGGCCTTGATGATGATACTATTATTGATAAACTCATTGAAGCTCATGAAGGCTGGGCATTAGCTAACCATCTTGACCAATTTAGCGCCGCTAAACGTAAGGCCATTGCCCTTAAACTTATTAAGGCTCATGAGAGTGAGGCAGTAGCTAAAAATCTGGATAAATTTTCTGATGCTGACCGCAAAAAAATAGAGCATCAGCTTAATGATATAAAGTCAGACACTACTAAATAATTATTGACTTTGACATTTAGGATAAATAATGTTAATTTTGGGCTATCTTGTTATAGGAGGTAAAAATGAACAAGACGAAAAATGATGATGGGCTAAATTCGCTGCGCTTTTTTAATCTAGCACCGCTTTTAGCTAATAAGCTAAGGGCGCGTTATCTGGAGTTGGAAGAGGGCGGGCGGCAATTATTTGGCTCATCTAACCAATTTGGCGACCAAACCTTAGTCGCCGATTGGGAATTAGAAGAGGTGGTAATCCAGTTTTGGCAGGCCACTGGCTACAGGATTGGCTGGGTTACCGAAGAACATGGCTCCTTTAATTTAGAGGGAGCCAAATATATTGCCTATGTAGACGGCCTTGATGGCTCAGCCGTCTATTTAGCTGGTGATGGTGGCCGTTATGGCACCATGATGGGCCTTTATGATGCCCGCTGGTCCAATTTTGGCGGGTATATTGGCAGCATCATGGTGGATTATGGCCGTATCGCCAGCGGTGGCGGTGATAACTTCATTGCGGCTCATGGTCTTGGAGCCTGGGTTGATTCTGGGGCTCAAGGCCAATATGTCAGGACTGTGGTTAAGCCAAAAGTCAAGGGTCTTACGGCCTATGCTGATCTTTATTTTGAATCAGTTAGCCGGGCAGCGGAGAAATTAGATAAGGTTAAATTTTCTTATCTTGAGGCCTCACTGCCCTACTATATTGACTTAGCCCGGGGATTGAGCTGGCTAGTTCTAGAATGTACCCGCAAGCATTCACTGGAAATAGCCGCAGCTTATCCTCTAGTCCATGAGGCTAAGGGAGTCATTGTTGATCTTATTACGGGGCGGGATTTGGGTAAAATGAGCCGAGGTCTTGCTGAGAGCAACAATCGTCTGATTGTTTCTACTACTGACTTACAAATTGCCAGTAAAGTAAGAGAAAGATTACTTGTTGACAAAAGGTAAAGAATGTGGTAAAGCAAAAATAGTACATTAACAATCCCCAAAAATAACTAACTGGGAAAAAAGGAGAAAAAAATGAAAAAGATGCAATTATTAGTTGATCGGCTGAAAAAAGAGGGGTTAATTACCCCCTCTATCGTCCCCATGCCTGAGGGGGCGACGTGGACATGGCGGTTATATATCAACGGCAAACCCGTTGATATGACTAACGTCCGCCACGTAGCCGTCAGAAGCAAGTTTGGTGTTATTAATTTCGGCGCCGATGAAAGGGCCGGCTACAACTCAATAGCTTTTGAAGAGGCCGGGCGGGGAGGGGCAATCATCGTACCCTTTGTCTGTCTTAATGGCAGACAGGTGGTGAGCCCTGACCAGCCACATGATCATTTATTGATCGGTGTGGTAGAACAGTACCGCAACAAACAAGGCGGTACGGTTCTGAACGTCCCCCGCGGCTTTGTTCAAGAGGGGGAAGAACATGATGAAACTGCAACCCGCGAATTGGTCGAAGAGACCGGTTTTCAAGGCCGGCCTTTTCTGCTCCCCGGGCATCCTTTAAACCCCAATTCCGCGTTTTTTGAGACCGGAGCGGATGGGGGATGTAAGGTGTATGGTTTCTGCCTGACAGCCGATCAGGTGGAAATCGATATTACTGGGGTGGTTTTCCCGATAACCGACGAATTGCCGGCAGACAAGACCGGCGAGCTAATCGGGAAATGTCGTTTTATCCCGATAGCTGAGGCCCTTCGGTTGGGCGACATGTTCAGTGTCGCCGGAGCAGCCAGGCTGCTCCTGTTCCTGTATTTTAAAAAATAAATATTAAAGCTTGGGCTACCCACCATAACTGGGGGTAGCCTTTTATTTTTGAGGATAATCGGTTATTAAAGATGCGGGGCGGGGTTATGCCCTCTTGTCCTCTCCCTATTTTTTCCCTATAATTATGGCTAGCGTAAGACGCTAGTTTTTTTTATTTAATCTTTTTATTTTTATTATTAACCTATGTCGCGAGCTTGGTACCGCTTTATTTTAAAGGTGGGCGTTTATGCCAGCCTAGTTTCTTTATTTTTAGTTAATAAGCACTTCTATTTTCCGTATATTACTTCTAAACAGTTGTATTTTAATATCTTAATAGAAATTCTAACTGTTTTTTGGCTGGCGTATATTATTAAATATCCTAGCGAACGGCCAAAAAAGTCGTGGCTGACTATTGGGTGGGCCATATATTTGCTTATTGTTCTTATTACTTGTTTTACTGGAGTAGATTTTAATTTAAGTTTCTGGGGTGATTTAGAGCGCATGCTTGGCTGGTTTCCTTTATTTCATTTCTTCTTACTCTATCTAATTGTTATAACCGTGTTTCGCCATTGGCGGGACTGGCAGCCCTTACTTATTGCTATGGTGAGCGCCGGCACCCTTCTTAGTTTAATTGGACTTTTTCAAAATTATAGTGCTTCCACCCTAGGTAATGCTGCCTATATGGGCACCTTAATGCTCATGACTATATTCATTACTGCTTTACTGATTGGCCGAAGCCGTAACTGGCTAGTTTCTCTGCCGTATTGGTTGGTTCTTATTTTATTATTTATAGGGTTGGTGCGGGCGGATATTTCTGGAGCTTATGCTGGGCTAGCCGCTGGACTAGTGGTTTATGCTGGACTTATGACTTTCTTAAATCATAAAAAGCAAGCTCGACGATGGGGTCTGGTTATTTTTAGTCTCCTGATTATCGGCATGGGACTGCTTTTTGCTTTCCGCTGGTCGCCAGCCCTAGATAATACCCAGTTAGGCAAGGTTATTCGTGATTTTTCTCTTCAAAATGTTACCTTAAATACTAGACTTTATTCCTGGAAATGGGCTTGGCGTGACCTGGGACGTCATCCTCTACTAGGGGTGGGGCATGGCAATTATGCCCTAGTGTTTGACCGCCAGTTTGAGGGTGAATTCTATCATTTTTCCAAAGGCGAAGATTATTTTGACCGGGCCCATAATAATATTGTAGAGATTGCTACCACTACTGGTCTTATCGGGCTGGCCGCTTATTTATTTATGTTTAGTTGGGCGGTAATTTATTTAATTAAGGCTTACCGCGAAAATAAAATTAAACTGCCGGAATTTGCGGCTTTAGCCGCCTTTCTTGCCTCTTATTTTGTACAGAATCTAGCTCTTTTTGATTGCCTGGCCAGCTATCTTTTCTTAATGATTATTCTGGGTTTAATAAATAATTTATATCATCAGCCAGAGGCAACACCCGAACAGCGCACCCGCGTTGGAAATTTAATAAATAATTTATATCATCGGCCAGGGGCAGATAAAAAAGAGCGAGACCAGGGCTGGACAGGTAAAGAAATCTGGATGTTGGTTGGCGGTGGCTTACTAGCGGCTTGGCTGATTTGGGCTGCTAATATTACTACTATTAAAATGCTCAATAAGACTATTGACGGTATTATTGCCTTTAATCAAGGGAAGATGATGCAGGGATTAGAGATCTTTAAGCAAGCGCAAGCCGAAGGTTCGCCCTTGGTGCGCGATGGCCGGTCAGCCATGATTAATGCCTTACTTAACACTAGTTATTATTTAGATAACTTAACCGATGTCCAGCGGACAGCTATTTTTAGTTATGCTATTGACCAGGGCAAAAAGAATTTAGAGTATAATCCGAATGATAATTTCTTAAATATGCAGCTGGCTCAGCTTTTGGAATTAGCTAGTCAAGCCAGTCGCAATAATTTATCAGTTAATTATGCTCAGGAAGGCTTACAATATGTGGATAAATCTATTGAAAATGGGCGTGAACATATTTTGCCCTATTATGTCAAGGCACAACTTCTTATGGATTTAAACCAGACCGATGAAGCCATAGCGACTCTCAAAGAAGCTTTGGCAATTAGTACTGATTATTGGGATACTTATTGTCATCTAGGTCGGACAGAACTTCAGGCCCAAGTTAACATAGCTGAAGCTTACGATTTTCTAGATAAATGTTTAGATAAGGGGGGCGCCCAGTTACTAGGTGCCGGCAATTATCTTAATGAAGCCATTAAACATTATCAGACGGCTGGAGACATTGACCGTCTCACCAAGCTTACCGAGCAATTAGCCCGTCTTTATCCCCAAGGGGCGGAAATTTGGTTAAGGCTGGCTGACCTATATCATCAGCAGGGGAGAGATGAGGAGGCTAATTATGTAGCTCAAGAGGCGATTAAACTTAAGCCGGAATACCGGGCACAGCTGGAAGAGCTATTGGGAACTACTAGTCTTAAATAGTCTGAGGTTATAACTTTAATTTTTGATCTATAATTTCAGGTTATAAACTTATAAATAGTATGGCAAGGCGCTATGAATAAGCTTGGTCAAATTTTAAAGGTTTGGAAACAAAAAATCGTTCACAACTGGTCAGTTGATGTGGCTTTTCGTTATTTGGCCATTGTTGATAAAATGCAACAGCAAAAGATTAAATGGGGTAGTGTCTTAGAGGTTGGTTCCGGTGATTTAGGGATTACGCCCTATTTGAAAAATGTTGAAATAACTGGCCTTGATCAATCGTTTTCTGATAAACTGTCCGCCCTAAAAAGGGTAGTGGGTAGCGCCACCAATCTGCCTTTTGCTGATAATAGTTTTGATACTGTTTTAACAGTTGATTGTTTGGAGCATATTCCTCATCATTTCTATAATCAAGTTTTTGCAGAAATATTTAGAGTGGCTAAAAAGCAGGTTATTATTTCCTTGCCTTGCGATAAGGCAGCCTATGAGATGGATAAAAGTTTAGATCGTTATTATTTAAATAAATTTGGCCAGCGACACCATTTTTTGGAAGAGCATGTTGATAATGGCCAAATTAATCAGTCCGATATTTATAATCATATTCAGGATGGCCTGCTTATTAATCATAAATCTGGTAAAATTAGTAGTTGGCCAGTTATGAATATTAGGTTTCGCCATTTTTACTTAATGTTCGGTCTGCAACAGGCTATATTTTCCCGTATTCTTTATTCTTTTTTATTGGTTTTTGTGCCATTTAGAAGATTGCTTAATTTTGGAAAATGCTATTGGCGTTCATTTATAATCATGGTTGATCCAAGCTGATAATAACTAGCTGTTTATTTTAATTTTTTAAAAGATTTTTGCCAAGTGAAATTTTTATATCAATCAATCACTGGAGAAATTTCGGATTGTTCAAATGAACATACCAAGACATTAATTGTAATTATAGACAAAATCCATTAAAATTATGCCATCCTCTAAAGTTTATTTCATCATCCTTAATTTTAATGGCTATGCTGACACTATAGAGTGTCTTGAGTCTTTGCGTCGTTTAAAGAATCAAAATTTTCAAGTCATTTTAGTAGATAATGCTTCGGGTAATGACGAGGGGGCTCGTTTGGCGGCGGAATTTCCTGAATATATCCATATTTTAAATGAAAAAAATAGTGGCTTTACTGGGGGTAATAATGTGGGAGCAGCTCGTGCTTTGACTGAAGCAGATTGTGGCTATGTTTTCTTTTTAAATAATGATACCACCGTCGAGCCAGACTTATTGGATCAGTTATTGGCCGTGGTTGATAACCCAGAGAATCAATCTTATGGATTTTTTCAGCCTAAGATGATTAATTATTTTCAGCGTGAGTTAATAGATTCCGCTGGTCTAGATTACAGCCGTAATTCTTTGGGTTTTAACCGGGGAGAGAATCGGCCGGTTCAGGAATATAATGATAATCAAGAAATTTTGGGGTGTTGTGGAGGAGCTTTCTTATGTCGGCGTCAAGCCGTAGAGGACTTATGGCATCAAGCTGGCGAATTTTTTGCTGAAGATTTTTTTGCTTATTGCGAAGATTTAGATGCCTCACTGCGCCTGCAGTGGAGTGGTTGGCGGGCTTTATTTATGGCTAATGCCATCGTTTATCATAAGGGTGGGCAAACGGTGCAAAAACTTACAGCCCGTAAAGTTTTTTGGCCTAATCGTAATAGTTTATGGGTAGTTGTTCGTAATTGGCCAGTTAAGGCAATTATTGTTAATTTCCCCTGGTTATTATTGGGCCAGCTAGGGACGGTGGTGAATGCCTTTTTAAGGCGTGGTCGCCTTGGCTGGTGGGCTGTCAAAGGTAAATGGGAAGCTTTTAGAAAACTGCCCGCCATGTGGCGCTGCCGTTCTAGTATTCAGCAAGACAAGCAAAATTGGTATTATATTAAGCAAATGATGATTTTAAAATGGAGACCTTAGTATGAATTATTCTAGATTGCGCCGTCAATGGTTATCCACTATCCAGAAGCCTCAATTTAATGAGATTGTTGGTGCTTTAACTACTGAAAAGAAATATAATTTTTTACGCAGTCCAGCCATAGAATAACTGGATCAAATCTTAACTTATTTGGCGACCGACTTAAATTTTACTGCTTGTAAAACTAAATTATGAAAGATTACCGCAATTATTCCTTACGAGTTCTGGCCACCATTATTGATGGTCTAGGGTGGCTATTCTTTTTTTGGCTACCTCGGCCCAAGGTCAGACCGCACGAGATTAAGAAATTATTAATTCTTAAATTTGACCGCCTAGGAGACACATTTCTTTCTGAGCCAACTATTGCAGCTCTGCGTCAGATTTTTCCGCAGGCGCAAGTAGTAGTGGCTTGTTCCCCTTGGAATCAGGAAGTTCTCAGTAACCATCCAGCTATTGACCAGATAGTATCTTTGTCTTCTTTGCCAGATATTCATCATAGCCACCTGAAAGATTTTTTGCGCTTAGCCCAGATTAAGCGAGTGGCTAATTTAATTAAGGAACAGCAACCCGAGGTGGTCATTGATTTACAAGGTCACCCTTTTAATGTGTTAGCGATGTTTAAGGCTAAAGTAAAATATCGGGTGGGGTATGGCACGAAGGTCGGCAGTTTTTTATTAACTGCTGGAGCTCATTATCGGCGGAATTGGCCCCAGAGTAAGATTTATTTTTCTCTTACCACCTTATTTCATTATTCAGGACCACTTACAACTCCTAAGATATATGTAGGCGAGAAAGATATTAAAAAAGTTACTGATTTTATTCAAGCCAATCATTGTCTGCCCTTTATTGTTTTTCATTTGGGAGCCGGGAGAAGTTATCGGCAATGGCCAATACAATATTTTGCTGATTTAGCCAATCGTCTTATTGCCAATTATCCTCAGTTTAAGATAGTAATAGTGGGTAGTCAGGAAGATCAAGCGCTCTATGATTCTTTTATTTCTTTAGTAAATAAACCGGATAGGGTTGTTAATGCTAGTGGTGAGATAAATATTGCTGCTCTTTATTATTTATTAGGGCAGGCTCAATTATTTATTGGCAATGAGTCTGGGCCGGGACATTTAGCGGCTGCCCAGGGTACTCCCACTATTTCTTTTATGAATCCTTGGTCTGGCGTTGAGCGCTGGCAGGCGCGGGGGCCAAAGGTTACTTTATTTTATCATGCCGTTCATCATTGTCGGGGAGTTCGTTGTCACTATCATCCCTGTCCCAATATGGCGGCTATTAGTGTTGATGAAGTTTGGGTCGCTGTTCAACAATATTTAGCGTTATGTTAAGACTTAAACGCCATATTAAATTGTGGCACAAATTTATTGCTAACTATACTTATCTAAAGGTAAGTCCTAGACGGTTAGTTATTAAACTATTTAAGGGCTGCTGGTTTCTAATAACCTGGCCTTTTGAATTGCTGGGCGATATATTAATCTGGCCCCAACCAATTAAACATATTGTGGATCATCCCAAGATTTTAATTATTAAAGTAGACCAATTAGGTGATTTATTATTTTCTACCTTTTTGTTGCCTATTATTAAAGAAGCTTATCCAGCAAGCTCCATTGATTACTTAATTCATCCGCACGGTCAGGCTATTTTAGATAATAATCCAGCAATTAGGCAGGTATATTATTGGCAAGATTTATTGCTACAAAATATTCCTGGCCGGCAAAAAATTAAATTAGGAAAGCGTGCCTGGCAATTCTTAGCGACTGGTTATCGTAATTTTAAGAGCTGGCTAGCCCTGCGCCATGAGCATTATGACATAGTTATTAACGCTCGCGCTTTTTGGCCAAGCTGTAATTGGCCATGGCGGGGACTGGGTCATTATCTTATCGCTTTTGACATCAGTCAGGCCAGTTATTTAGCTAATTATTTAGCTGACTATAATTTACGGGCGCAAGAGTGGGAGAACTATCTTAATTTGTTAAAGCCGTTACACATTAAAGAAGAAATTCTTAAAAAATATGAGCCACGGGGACAATTTTTTAATTTTGTTCCTGCCCCGCAAAAACCAACTGTTCCTTATTGGTGTTTATCGCCGGTATCATTTGATCCTGAAAGAACCTGGTCACCAAGTTTATGGCTATCTTTTATTTATCTCTTTCTTCAGGATTTCCCCAACGATTCTTTGGTAATAACCGGTCTAGCTAATCAACAGGACTGGCTGGCAACCATAACTCAGCCCTTAAACAATAATGACAGGGTTATTACTTTAACTAATTTATCCCTACCGCAATTAGCTGATTTATTAAAAGATAGTCAAGGGTTAATAAGTCTTGACTCTTTTAATGTCCATTTAGCGATAGCCCTAAATAAGCCAGTTTTTTGTCTTGTTAATAGCCGGCTTTTTTATGTGCCGGGATTAAGTACTAATCATCTAGTTGATGGCCGTTGTATGATTCCTTTATTGCCTAACGTGGTGCTTAATGATCTATTAACCACTACTCCCGAGCAGTTAAGCAGTCAAATTAAAAAGTATTGTAGCTAATTATAAATTAGCGAGGGCATATTATTGGCAGCAAATTCATATTGTCCCAAGGGAAATTTTGGTATTTTTATTTTATAAAATCGTATCATTTCAGCCTTTTTATCATCTCATTTTGAGACGATAATTGTCAAGAAATGATTATTTGCCACCTCGTGATAATACTGTGGCGATAGTTTTTAGAATAATAGTTAAGTCTAGATAGATAGAGCAATGTTTTAGATAATAGAGGTCGTATTGGAGTTTTTTGTAGGTGTCTTCCAGCGACGGGGAGTGATATTCACCCGAGACTTGGTCCCAGCCAGTAACACCCGGTTGAATTAAATGGCGGATATTATAAAAAGGAATTTGACGGGCTAATTCTTGGACTATTTCTGGCCGCTCTGGCCTTGGTCCAATAAAGCTCATTTCGCCTCTTAAAATATTAATAAATTGTGGTAATTCATCTAATCTGGTTTGTCTTAAGAAGCGGCCTACCGGGGTAATCCGCTTATCATGGTCGCCGACTGGTTGGAAATTATTATCTTCCAGTCTCATAGTTCGGAATTTATAAATTATGAAGGGCTTACTATCTCGACCGACTCGCTGTTGCTTAAAAATAATTGGGCCGTGGCTTGTCATTTTAATGAGCGGGACAATAATTAGCCAAAGCGGTAAAGTAATAATAAAGCCAAGAGCAGCGATGATAAAGTCACTGCCTCGTTTCAGGGCTAGATACCAGCGTTTATCTACTAAATTAAGATTTTCGAGAAACCAAGATTGGCCAATGGCATTTATTGGCACCTTGCCCGTTAATTGTTCATAGAAAGTTGGCAGAGTTAGATAGGTTAGTTTAAGCGGCAGAAGGTCAAAGAGAATTTGGTTTACCTGATTATCTGCCCGGTACCGTTCAGCAATAATAATAGTATTGATATGATCATTAATGATAGCTGGCATTAGTTTATCTGGGTCACTAATAATTTCCCAGCTAGCCATAGATTGTTGGGGTGGCTCATAGTCAAAGAGGAGCTTAGGATTATAGCCAAGGTGAGGGGCAGTATTTAATACTTGCCATAATTCTTCAGCCATTTGATCGTAGCCAATTAGGAGAACATTATTGCGCGGTAGGGCATGACGTAGATTGTGACGCCAGAGATGACGCCAAGTAAGAAAAGCCAGAGTATAGATGCCGGTAAAAATGGCCAGATTAGTTTTAGGAGTAATCCGCGCTTGGGGCCAGAGATAAAAAATGATTAGCGACAAGATAGCGGCAGTAGCAATAGCCCTGAGGACTCGCTCGGTAAAGCGTGGTCCTTTGGCGAGAACATTAAGGTTATATAAATTGGCAATATAGAAAATGAGGAGCCACAAGATGAAGATCCAACTAAAAACTATTAGATGGTCATGCCAGATATTTGGTTCTGGCCAATGCTGGCGTCGGATCACTAAGGTAAGAAATAAGCTTAGATATAATAATAACCAATCACCGAGGAGGAGACTGATTTGTCTAATTTTGCCTTTTATGGTCATATAATTTTATTATAATCATCATACACAAAAAAGCAAGAAGAATTTGTTTAATGTTCCCTCAAAATGATATTTATTTAGTCGTTTAGATTTCATCTTAAAAATTGCTTTATTGTTAGCCAAAAAAAAATATTTGCTCAAGTTGTCAATTTAGATTATAATAATGGCAGTAAGCTAGCTTAACCCCCAATTTATGATTTGCACTAGGTGCAATCGCCAGATGCCGGATGATAGTACTGTCTGCCCTCACTGTGGTCAGCCAGTAGTTCCTCCAGAGCAAATTATGAAGGAAATTAAAGTCCGTCGTCTGCAGCGTTATTTATTTTATGCCGTCGTCATTTTAATTGTTATTGTCGCAGTGGCAATTATGGTGCGGATTTATAACAATAATACCAAATTGGTATTAGAAATTAGCCAGGTTAAACAAAGTCTAGAGGGAGCACAGGGTGAGTTGACAGCGGCTCAAAGCGAATTAGAGCAGAAGAAGCAAGATTTAGCTAAGATACAGGCTGAATTAGCGGAGAGTGCTCGTAAGATGGAAGCGGCTGATAGTCAACTTAAAGAAAAAACCACGGCGTACCAGAATTTATTAACAGAAAAGACGGCCCTAGAGCAAGCCAGTGAGCAGTGCCGTATGAATTTGAATCTAGCTGATGCCAATATCTATGGCTTGATTGTTAAGTTGGGTGTAGGAGTAACTAATAAAAATTTAATGAGCATTCCCTTGGCTGATGCTAATCTGGGTGGCGAAGATAGTGATGGTGATGGTTTATCTGATACCATTGAACGTTCGCTTGGTAGTGATCCCAATAAGGCGGATACTGATGGTGATGGCTATGACGATAAAAGTGAATGGTTGCACGGTTATAATCCTTTAGGAGAAGGAATGTTGCCCATTAATCCACAGTATGTTAATGCCATGAAGGGTAAGATTTTATTACAGATAGAGGGTGATAAATCTGCCTGGTATGTAGCTAGTGATGGTAAACGTTATTATTTAGGTAATCCAGGTGATGCTTATGCGGTAATGCGGCAAAATGAGTATTGGACTAAAGATTGGCCAGGTTATGCGCCGCCATTAATGTCTACTACTGGTGAGGAGACAACGGCAACAGAATAGTTTTTAAGTAATTGATAATTAATATTTTTTAAGGAGGGGGCTAAACAATCCGTCTGCGGATTGTTTTTGTTAGGTCGCCTGGTCGGTTTGGCTGAATAACGTTTAAGGGGGGAGCGTTAATTCTACGCTAGACCGACCGGGCGACTTAATAAATACCCCGCTATCATATGATTCATAAGTTGAAAAAAATATTGTCTCAGCCTTATTTTTGGTTAATTATTGGGATTATCTTGGTTATCGTTATTTTGGGGCTAATTGTGGGGCCAACTATTTTAGAAAAAGTTGAGTGGCATAAATGGCAGGCGCCATTTTTTAATGATGCACGTACTAGCTTGGGCGGAGAGAGTCCGGAGGAAGCTTATCAGAAGTTTTGGCAGGCTATGCAGGCTAATGAACGTGACACTGCTTTAGCTTATGTTATTGGAGTAAGGCGACCATATTTTCAGAGAGCCTGGGAAGACCCAGCCCTGTGGGCCCTAGACCAAAGTTTACCCGAGACGACTAGTTTAGTCTTTATCGGTGATTGCCTGCCTGATGCTATAGCCTGTAAAAAGCGGGCAGTTTTAAGTTATTCCACTGCGACTACCACTGGCCGGATTGAACTTTACCAGAATTTAGCCGGCCGGTGGCAGATTGGTGATATTTATTAATTTTATGTTAAGGAGGGGAAAGAGCCATTTACGGCTTCAATATTTTTTATTATTTTTATTACTAGGATTTGTAGGCCCTAGAGCAGTACTCGCCTATGACCATCAGATTACTCATCCACGATTTACTAGTTGGTCAGTTCAGATATATAATTTAGCTTTTCGTCCAGTAATTACTAATCAAGAATTAGAGTGGCTGGCAGCCGGAGCGGCAGCTGAAGATCAACCAGTTTTAAGAACGATGAATCATTTTTGGTGGCCCCAGACTGACCGCCCCCTAAGTGCTGGGAGTTATCATTTAATGTCTTTAGAAACCGCGCCAGATTGGGGGTTAGCGCCAGGTGCGCAGGCTAATTTAATTTATGGGCCATCTTTTAGCTGGTACCAAGCAATTGAGGCTTATCGGCGAGGAGATTATGAGACGGCTTTTGTTAATTTAGGCCATGTGCTTCATCTTTTACAAGATGTTAGTGTCCCAGCCCATAGCCGTAATGACCCCCATGTCTTAGGAGACGCTTTAGAAAATTGGGTTTTTCAGCATCATGAGGAGTTGGCGGTTTTACCAGCCCTAGTGCGGCCACGGTGTCAGGATTATCGTGATTGCTTTCGACAAATGGCCAGTGCAGTTAATGTTAATTTTTTGAGCCAAGATACAATTAATAGTCCGGCCCAAGCTGGCGATTGGCCGGATAAACCAGTAATTAAAGATTGGCCTTCTGAGAGTGGATATGTTATTTATCGGGGATATAGACTAGTTTATTATAATGAACCACGACGTCGTTTTATTTTAGACGATATAGTCCTTAGTGATTATTGGTCGCAGATTGCGCCCCTGACTGTTGGTTATGGAGCGGAATTACTGCGTCTCTTTTTTACAGCTGTGGCTGATCCCCAGGTTGTGCCGGAGACAACTTCTTGGTTTACTCGCTGGCGTTCAACCATTGAGGCTGGCAGTGGAGCCCCGGTAGAGATTATAGACAACCCAGCTAAAATTACTAATAATTTAACCTCATCTCCGACTATAGTTTCCTCTAGTTTAATTAGCCCTGGGTCCACCATTACTTCTAGTGTGGCAATAGATAGTAAATCTAACTCTACTAGTACTCCAACCGGAGTTAAGACGAACCAAGCTAGTACCAGTCAAGCCTTAATAGCTCAAGGGCTTAATGTCCAACTTAAAAGAGTAATTGATGGTGATACCATTGAGCTTACTACTGGCGAGAAAGTGCGATATTTAGGGGTTGATGCACCAGAATTAGCTTCTACTTCTTCTAGGGCCAGTGAATGTCTAGCTGAAGAAGCTAAAAGTCGCAATCAGGTCTTATTAACTAGGGGACCATTGACTCTAATAGCCGATAGTGGTGGCGATAAAGATAGTTATGGCCGTTTACTGCGTTATGTTTATGCTGGTGATATATTTGTTAACAAAACATTGGCCGCTGAAGGATTAGCTCAGGTATTTTTTTGCGCAGCTAATCAAATAAATTGCCCACCGGCTAAAGATCAGGTGAGACGGCAAGAAATTATTGCTGCTGGTGAAGCGGCTAAGCAGGCTAAGTTAGGTATTTACAGCAGCCGCTGTCAAGCTCAACCAGTTTCATCTACCTCGTTAGTTGCTAGTACTAGCACTAATCAAGCTACAACTAGTACTAAGACGGCTACGAGTTCTAAAACAACAACTACTAGTGCTACTATTACTACTAGTAATACTAGTACTAATAAGACGAATACTACTTCTAGCCAGTCAAGTGTGGATGATTGGCAACCGCCAGAGACCACGATTAAAACTGAAGTACCAGCGATAGTAAATACAGGGACAGCACAATTTATTTTAGTGGCTAGCGAGCCAAGCACTTTTGAATGTCAGCTTAATGACCAGAGCTGGAAGAAATGTGCCGCTGATTATGAGCTTAAAAATTTAACTGCCGGGTCTTATACCTTAAGAGTGCGGGCGATAGATGCAGCAGGCAATGTCGATCCCACACCAGCTGTCTTTTCTTGGATTATTGATAAACAGCGGCCGACCATTAGTTGGGTAACTAAGCCATCTAGCACTATTGCCGGGAGTAAAGTTGTTTTTGCAGTAGAGGTTAATGAGGCCGCTGAATTATTGTGTGACCTTGATGCTAATGGAGAAGAAGCCTGCCCAGTTAATTTAACTTATGATGCCCTATCTTTGGGCCAACATGAACTAACGGTGCGGGCTCGTGATGTGGCCGGCAATTATTCGGCTAAATTAAGTGCTAGCTGGACAATGGTAGATAATACACCACCAGACAGGGTGGTCATTGATTATCCGCCGATAGACCCGTGGTTTACTAGTTCTAGCTCTTTAACGGTGAGTGGCTCGGTGGAGGGTGGAGCTAAAGTTATGGTGAATGACCGCACAGCCCAGTCTTTAGCTGATAATAAATGGCGTTCAGCTGTCAGTCTTAGTGAGGGTCGTAATGAACTGGCCATTGTTGCGGTAAGTTCAGCCGGACAAAGCGGGCCAACTACGAGCCTTACTATTGTGGTAGACAAAACTAAACCTAGCTCTAGTATGGTTGCCCTGCCAGAAACGGTTACGGAGTCGGGATTTGTAGTAAATTGGCTGGGGGAAGATTTGGGTCCTGAACCAAGTGATCATCTAGTATTTGATGTCCAATATCGCCTAGGTAGTGAATCATGGCAGTCGTGGCTGGAGACAGTAGATTATACTAGCGCTATTTTTGATGAGCCCCTTAATGTTGGCCAAAAAGTTTCTTTCCGAGTGCGGGCTCGAGATTTAGTAGGTAATTGGGAAAATTGGCCGGCTAATTCGGCTGCTGATACTTTTACTACCCTAGTGGCTCAACCAAGTGGTCCGCCACCGAAAATTGTTATTAGTCAATTGGCCACTCGTGGTACGGGTGGCGCGAGTGATGAGTTTGTTGAGTTATATAATCCTAATGATGAGACCGTTAATTTGACTGGCTGGCGATTGCAAACCAAGTCAGCTGAGGGCTCAACCTGGATTAATCGTTTAGGCAGTAATGGCTTACCAGAAGGCAGCTATATTGAGGCTCATGGTTATTTTCTGTTAGCCAGTGCTGATTATGCTGGTCTCACTATTCCTGATTACCAACATGAGAGTAATTGGGGACTGGCAGATAGTGGGGGCCATGTTCGGTTAGTGGATACTCAAAACAATGTGTTAGATAAAGTGGGATATAATCAGGCTAGTGATCCGGAAGGCCAACCTGCTCTGGCCGATTTAGCAGCTGGTCATAGTTTGGAGCGTAAAGCTAGTGCTAATTCCACCGCTGCCAGTTTAGGTTTAGGCGGCAGTGAAGCTAATTTAGGTAGAGGTTGGGATACTGACAATAATGCCAACGATTTTGTGGACCAACCTGAAGTAAGGCCTCGTTCAGGTAAACATCAGATATTTAATGAGGATTCCTTGAGTGCAGGATTAGTTCACCTGTGGCATTTTAATGAATGTTTGGGCAATATCATTTATGATTGGGTTGGTCAATCCAATATCGTTGAGCAACCCTTTACTTGGCGGGTTGGTCCCTTTGACTGTGCCATCTATCAGACATGGGAACGACCGGCAGTGAATTTAACATTAACACCAGTCGTTGATCCGGCAGCGGTGACTTTGGCTTATTGGTGGCGTAATGCCTCTTATCCTAATGAAGGTCGAGGTCATGAATATCTTGTGGGTGCGGATGGCCAGATCATTTTAGGACTTACCCCCTCGGCAATGGGGTCGGTCCAATTTTGGCATTATGGCTGGTATCATATTATTTTAGATGTTTTGCCTCAGGATGCTAATTGGCATCTTCTAGTGGCGACTCAAGAAAATAATCAGCTTAAGTTTTATGTAGACGGAGATTTAAAGTGGACCATGGCTACAGAATATAATCCTCCGCAGATGATTACCAGGCTGGATTTAGCTGATGAAAATTGGCCAATTGATCGTGATGAATTAGCCATTTGGCAGCGAGTTTTAAGTCCAGCCGAAGTACGTCGTCTCCAGCAGTTATCTGCCCCCTTAAGCCCTCGACTTAATCGTCCTGAACAACTTGAGCCAGTAGCTCTTTATTATTGGGCTTTTGATGAAGGTATGGCTGATACAGCGTATGATAACTTACATCATGTCGCTCTTACTCCAATTAAACAATGGGTGTATAGTCCTTTTAATTTGGGGGTACGAATCGAACATCCTGGTGACCCTCAAGGGCAATTGCCTCAAGCTCTTAATAACCAAGATGTTTCTTTGTCTTTATGGTGGCGCAATAGTTCTTATCCCAATGAAACTCGAGGTGATGTTATTTTACGTGATGCAAATGGTCAGGGTATATTAGGTTTAGTACTTGGTACTTATGGTTTAGGCATTTATTTTAATGGTAATAGGTGGTATCCAGTAGATAAACCAATTAATGATGGTGATTGGCATCAAGCGGTGTTAGTCTATAATTCTTATACTTATCATTTACTATTGTATCTAGATGGTCGTCTTTATTGGCAGGGAGAAAATACTTGGCTTACTAATTCATTGGCTTCTGTGTCGGTGGGACAAGAAAATTGGCTGTTTGATCTTGATGAATTAACTTTATGGCAGGGGGCTTTAAGTCCTACTCAGGTAGAGACAATGTATGAGCTGGCTCGACCTAATTTAGAAGAATTTTAATTGTTTTGTTATTGGCCTTTTGTATACGATTATAGCTTAACTAGTTTTATGTCTAAGGGCATTAAAACTCCTTTGTTGGGGGGTTAATTGGTGTTTGGGCTCTTTATGGTTTTGAGACTGTTATTATTGCTCGGAAAAAATAGGGGGAATATATTATTTGCCAATTGACTTTACCCGTGATAATCTAATAGCTGTATGGAAATTCAAGGCCATCAGCTTCATTGGCTTTATATTGGCAATGAGCGGGTTATTCGTTGCTGGGCCGCTCATTTAGCTTCGCGTGAGTTAGCGCAAAGCTATATTCTAGTTGGTCCAGCTGATGTAGGTAAGGCAGTGGTAGCTAGAAACTTTATGCGTACTTTGGTCTGTGAACGGCGTGACCAAGCGGGCACAGATTGGCCCTGCGAACAATGCGAAACTTGTCGGCAAACAGCGCGGGGTATTTACCCCGATTTTTATGAGCTAGACGTATTACCGGATAAGCAAAAAATTAGTATTGACCAAGTACGTCAACTTTTAGATAAAATTGGTCTATCATCATTAGCCAATAATTACCAAGTGGCTTTAATTCGTCATGCTGACAAGTTAAGTGAACCAGCAGCTAATGCCTTACTTAAAAGTTTAGAAGAGCCTCAAACCCAGGCACTTTTTATTTTATTGGTGGAAAATTTGGCTTCATTACCCCCCACTATTGTTTCTCGTAGTCAGGTATTTCGCTTTTATCCGGTAGCGACTAATTTAATTTATGACCACTTAGTAAGTGACTGGGGGGCGAATCGTGAATTAGCTAAAAACTTAGCTCAAGTTTGTCTAGGTCGGCCCAATTTAGCAATTCGCTTTTTTGAGCAACCAGATTTATTCCAAGATTATTGCCAGACAGCCAAAATTCTATTACAATTAATAACAAGTTCAGATTTGGCTAGCCGTTTGGCTTATCTCAGCCAAGTTTATCCCGTAGGAGCTATCTCGGCCGGGGAGCCAGAATGGCGTCTGTGGCAGATTTGGTTGGGACTTAGTAGGGATCTATTGTTGATTAAGCAGGACCAATTGCCTTTAATTCAACACTGGTTTTTGCGCGATGAGCTAGAGTCTGCGGCTAATACTATGTCCTGGTCAGTGTTATTAAAAATATTTACTAATTTAGGCGCAGCCCGTGAGTATTTGATAGCCAATGTTTCACCTAACTTGGTTTTTCATAACTTAGCGGTCGGCGTATAATTTTATGTCTATCTTTTGGCAACGTACTCGTTATTTATTTCTAGGACTACTTTTACTTATTGGTTTTAGCGGTTGTTCAACCATTATTAGTAAACCTGTTAATGAGGCCCCGGATATCGGTGGAGTGTTTCGCAGCGGTAACCGTGGTGAAAATTGGCAGCCGGTTAATCTTATTCCCACTAATACTGGCCAGCCAGGTAGCATTGCCTCTTTAGATGCCAATGCGCTTATTATGGATCCTAGTGACCATCGGGCATTGTATTTGGCTAGTGTGGATAATGGCTTAATTTTTACTTATGATGAGGGACAAAATTGGCAAGTGGCTACTAGTTTGGGACGTATTGATGTGCGGGCGGTAGCTGTTGATTATTATAATAAATGTCTAATTTTTGCTGCTTCAGGTAATCGTTTATTGCGCTCTGAGGATTGTAGTCGCACCTGGAAACAAGTTTATTATGATAATTCACCCGATGTAGTTATTACTAGTCTGCTTACTGATCATTATAATTCTGGGGCGGTATTTTTAGGGACTTCACGGGGTGATATTATATGGAGTAATGATAAAGGTGAAACTTGGCAGGTTGTCCAGCGCTTTGATGATGTGATAAAACGTATTGTTATGAGTCCTAAGGATAGCCGCTTTATGTTTGCTGCTACTGCTAATAAAGACAACCGCTTCAACTACCTGAGGAGAAATAGCCGCTTTATGTTTGCTGCTACTGCTAATAAAGGGTTATTTAGAACGAGGGACGGAGGAGCGACTTGGGAAAATATCAATCAATCTTTAGAAGAATTTCAGATTGGCAACCAATTTCGTGATTTAGCTATTACTTTGGAAGATCAGCCAGTCACTTATTTAGCTACTGATTATGGGCTTTTTAAGTCCGTTAACTTAGGCGATACTTGGACTAAAATTGAATTACTTACTCCTGAAAGTCAGACAGTTATTAACGCTTTAGCTATTAATCCTCATAATAGTCAGGAGATTTATTATGTGACTAATACGACTTTTTATCGTTCACTAGACGGAGGCAAGAGTTGGTCTACTAAGAAACTACCGACTAAACGAGCTGGCAAGGTCCTTCTAGTTAATCCAGAGAAGCCCGAGGTTTTATATCTAGCCGTTCAAAAGATTAAGAATTAATATTTATTAATGTTTACTTTAAAGAAGCAATCAAGTCAGTCGGGAGCTAGACTGGGTCTTTTGACAACAGCCCATGGTAAAGTAGAGACTCCAGTTTTTATGACCGTGGCGACTCATGGAGTAGTCAAACATTTAACTACTGAGGAGTTACGGGAATTGGAGGTGCCCATAATTTTGGCCAATACTTATCATTTACTGCTAAATCCAGGCATTGAGACTCTTAAACAAGCAGGAGGACTGCATCATTTTATGAATTGGGAAGGACCCATTTTAACCGATAGTGGCGGTTTCCAGGTTTTTTCTTTAACTGGCCGGCGGATACATAGTCACAATTTAGTTAAATTAACCGCCGATGGAGTTTATTTTAACTCACCCCGTGATGGCCGGCGTTATTATTTAACCCCAGAGCTATCTTTAGATATGCAGGTAGCCTCTAAAGTAGATATTGCGGTAGCTTTGGATGAGTGTTTAGCCTTACCGGCTAGTTTGGCTAAGGTTCGTCAGTCAGTTGAGCGGACTACTGCCTGGGCCAAGCGAGCTAAAGCCCATTATCTTAGCTTGCCTGAGCCTAAACCATTACTGTTTGGAGTTATTCAGGGTGGAGTTAGTCGTAAGTGGCGAGAACAGAGTCTTTCTGAGGTAGTGGCTTTAGATTTTGATGGTTATAATATTGGAGGGCTATCGGTTGGCGAGACGACTGCAGAGATGTATGAAGTACTGGAATGGTTGGAGCCTCTTTTGCCTCATAACAAAACACGTTATTTAATGGGGGTAGGTTATCCCGACAATATTGTAGAGGCGGTTAGACGGGGAGTAGATATGTTTGATTGTGTTATTCCTACTAGAGAAGGCCGTCATGGTCGATTATTTTTTTGGCAGCCTGATCGGCATTTTATTGATGAGACAGGTAAGGTGCGAGAATTTTACCAGATAAAAAATATTAGAAATAGCTCATTTGCTCAATTAGATGAGCCGGTTAATCCTTATTCTCGTTTGCCTATTTTACGTAGTTATTCGTTAAGCTATCTACATTATTTATATAAAATAGGAGAGCCTTTAGGCTGTCGCCTAGCTAGTCTTAATAATTTGGAATTTTATTATGACCTTATGGCCTTAATTAGAGAGGCTATTAAGAATAATGAATTATAGGGATATGGAGATAATGACAGTATTAACTAGGCAGCTTCAGCCGCCGCAAGATGATTCTCTTGGGGCCCTTATAGAAGGATTAGATAAAATTGGCGGTCTTAAAGAGGGTGATGTTTTAGCTGTTACCTCTAAAATTGTTAGTATTTATGAAGGACGAGCGATAGCTATGTCCAGTATACAAGATAAGGACCAGCTGATTATTAGTCAGGCTGAGCGTTATTTACCGCGAGAGATGGTACCGCATAATTATGCTATTTTGACCATTAAAAATCATGTTTTAGCTCCATCAGCGGGTATTGATGAGAGTAATGGGGCTGCTTATTATATTTTATTGCCAGCTGAACCAGAAAACATTACTAGGGCCTGGCGTAATATTTTACTGCATCGTTATAATTTATCTAATCTTGGCTTAATTTTAACTGATAGTCGTTCTACACCTTTACGGCTAGGAGTAGTGGGTATTGGTCTTGCTTTTGCTGGTTTTCATCCGCTTAGGGACTATCGTGGTCAGCCTGATTTATTTGGCCGGCCTATGAAGATTTCTCAATCTAATATTGTTGATTCTTTAGCGGCTGTGGCGGTATATGCTATGGGGGAGTGTGCAGAGCAGACACCGGCAGCTATTATTCGTGGAGTAGATGGGTTACAATTTACTGACGATGATTGTTCCCAAGAGTTGTGGCTAGACCAGAGTGATGATATTTACGAGCCGTTATATCATAATTTTTTGCCAGGTGGTGGAATGAAATAATATGGGAGGGGCAAAGAAACAACAGAAGACACAAAAGATAATTGTTGCTCTTTCCGGGGGCGTGGATTCAGCAGTTGTCGCCCAACTCCTTAAAGAGGAAGGACATGAAGTTATTGGGGTGTATTTAGAGTTATGGCATGATGATTATTACCACACGGCCCATCAAGAAAGGGGGAAAGAGCCTTGGTCTGATGCCCAAGCTATTTGTCGCAAGATAGGCATTCCTTTTTATGCTTTAAATTGTGCTCAGGAGTTTAAGCGACGCGTAGTCAATTATTTTTTAGCAGCCTATAACTCAGGCCTGACTCCCAATCCTTGCGTGGTGTGTAATAAGCAGGTTAAATTTAGGCGTCTTATTCGGTATGCTCAGCAGATTGGTTTTGATGCTGTGGCTAGCGGTCACTATGTTCAGCTCAAAGGATATTCGGGGCACTATGAGCTATGGCGAGCGAAAGATAAGGCTAAAGATCAATCTTATTTTTTATATCAACTTAGTCAAGGGGACTTAGCTCATCTTCGTTTTCCTTTGGGAGAACTAACTAAGACTGAGGTACGAGCTTTAGCTTATAGTTATCATCTGCCAGTAGCTAGCAAGAAAGATAGTCAGGAGGTGTGTTTTATAAATAATGACTTGCCTAATTTCTTGCAGCGCTATTTATCCCTTATACCTGGTCCGATTGTTGACAGTAATGGTCAGGTAATTGGCAAACATGAGGGGTTGCCCTTATATACGCTTGGCCAGCGGCGAGGCATTAAAATTGGTGGCTCAGGTCCTTATTATGTCAAGGGTTTTGACTTTTCAACCAATAGTTTGCTGGTTACTAATAATGTTAATGACCCTCAATTATTTAGAGATACTTTTTTTATTCCTTATTTATTTTGGTCTTCAGGTCGGCGACCACGACGAGCTATTGATTGTCAAGTAGTTATTCGCTACCATCATCAACCGCTGGATTGTCAGCTAATAAAGGAAACTCAAGGAGGATGGCGAGTAGTGCTAGCTAATCCAGAGCGCTCGATTACTCCTGGTCAGAGTGCGGTATTTTATGAGGGAGATAAACTTTTAGGCGGTGGAGTTATTGCTTTACCTGATTCTTTCTGTTAAACTATAGTCAACAAATTATGGAATCATTCTAATTTTTTGTATGTTTTTAGTTTTAAAACTATAGTAATTTTAAATTTATGGCTACAAATACCACTTCCCATTTTTTAAAACGAGCCTCGAAAATTTCTTGGCCGGAACGAGTGATTAATTGGGTGTTGATCCTTACTTTTTTTATTTTGCCCTTATTTTTTATTAACATTTCCTGGCAAGGCGCTAATCTAGATAAATTATTCTTTTTAGGACTTTTAGTTATTATTGGTTGGGTGGTTTGGCTTATTAAAGTATTAAAAGAGGGAGCATTGACTTGGCACTGGCGTAAATTGGATTGGCTAGTTTTAGCTATTTTAGTTGTTAGTGCGGTAGCTACTTTTTGGAGCCCCTCCTGGCACAATAGTTTTTTTGGCGGCTATGGTCAGCCAATGCGCAGTTTAATATTCTTAGTACTCCTTGTTTTATTATATTTTCTGGCGGTTAATAATTGGTCGGCTAAATTAAGGCGGTCATCGTGGTTAGCGATTTTAATTAGTTTTAGTTTTATTACCATTTATTCGCTTTGCCAACTTTTGGGGTTTTATATTATTCCTTTAAGTTTTACTAGAACTATTAGTTTTAATCCTATTGGCTCCCTGTCTAATTTAGCTTTATTTTTAGCCGCAACTTTGCCACTTTTTATTATAGCTTTAGGTAGTCAAGAAGAATTTTGTGAGCGGCCATCATCTAATGGTAAGCTATGGTGGAATATCTGGTTGATTTTGACTATTTTAGCGAATATAGCAGCAATAGTCATCTTGGGGTCGTTTAATATTTGGCCGGTTGTTATTCTGGGTTTATTAATTGTTTTAATTTTTGCTATATCTCACCTTATTAAATTTACCCCCCTACAATTAGGGTTTAGTATTGGGATGTTAATTATTAGTTTTGTTTTGTTGATTGTTGGGAATATTGGCTGGCCGAAGGTAAATTTACCGAGTGAGGTCAGTTTATCTCGGGGCTTTTCTTGGCAGATTGCCCAGGCTAGTTTGGCTAAACGGCCGATTTTTGGTAATGGTCTTGCTAGTTTTGATAATGCTTTTAGCCGTTTTAAGAGTCCAGACTTTAATGCTGCAGCGTTATGGAATCTGGATTTTGATGTACCCACCGGCTGGTTAGCGGAAAGTCTAGTCATTGTTGGTGGTCTAGGCTCCCTGCTTATTGTCATTGGTTTAGTCTGGGCTTTAGTTTTGGCAGGACGGCGTCTCTTGTCGTCCAAGACTGAGTTGCCTTCTGCTGATCTTAAATTGGGAGCTAGTCTTGGGGCGGCAGTGATAGTTATTATAATTGGTGGCTTGTTTATTCCGGTAGGTAATAATTTATTATTGATTTTAGGTTTGTTGTGGATTTTATTTATGGTTGTTACTTATAATTGGCCCCGGCGTCGCTCTGTTATTTATTGGCGTAAAGCTGATGAGCGGGCAAATGCCGGCTGGATTGTTGGTTTTATTGCCGTAGCTATTTTTTTGCTGGCTAGTTTAGCTTATGGGGTTAAAATTTATGCGGCCGATATTTTGGCGGCTCAATCTATAAAGAGCCAGACTACTGACCAGCAAATAATTACTATGTCTCAAGCCTATAATTTAGCTCCGTGGCGAGAAATGTATGGTTTTGGTTTGGCTCAGTTATCGTGGATTAAAGCCAATGAGTTAGCGCAAGCCGCAATGACGGCGACAGGTACTCCGGCTCTGGAAGCGCAAACTGCTGCTAAGTCTTATGCTCAGCAAGCTAAAGCAATGCTAGATCAGGTAAGTAAATTAGTAAATAATCAGCCAGCTAACTTAAAAATGGCAGCTTCACTTTATGAAATGATCGGTGATTTTGAAGGAGCTATGGCTACTCATCAACGTTTAATTGAACTTGATCCTAATAATCCTTGGCCTTATGCTAAACTGGCTCAGCTAAAAGTCGTTCAGGCTTATCAAGCGCAGGATAAAGAAACTAAAGATAAATTAGTCGAGGAGGCGCTTAGTGGCTATGCCAAAGCCTTAGAATTAAAGCCGGATTGGGCTGAGGCCTATTATTACCGGGCAGTACTTTATCAGGCAATTGAGAAGCCGGTAGAGGCGACACAGGATTTGGTTCTAGCAGTTAATAATTCTGGTGGAGCTACTAATTATGTTTTGCCTTTAGCCCAATTATTAAATGAACGAGCGAAAATAGAAACTGATTCGGCCGCTAATTTACGGGCTCAAGCTCAGCAATTAGTAGAAGGTGTACTGGCCACTGATGACAGCAATGTTAATGCTTTGTATATTTTAGCGATGATTTACCGCGATTCAGGCCAAACCGATTTAGCCCGTGAGACAGTCAACAAATTATTAGATAAAGCTCAGGAGGCAGATAAACCACTTATTGAACAGCAGTTTGCTGATTTACTGGCCCAGTAATTTAGTAATTTATAATTTTTAGTTTAAAGCGGCTGGCGGTTGGTCTTCCGTTGGCTGTTTCTTATTGTAAGATATGACTTTAAGTTCTCAAGAGTTACGGCAAAAATTTTTAGATTTTTTTAGGTCCAAGGGGCATGCTATTATTCCTAGCGCTTCTCTTATCCCCGATAATGATCCTTCAGTATTGTTTAATACTGCGGGCATGCAACCACTGGTGCCTTATTTATTAGGTGAACCTCATCCTTTGGGTCGCCGTTTAGCTAATGTTCAGAAATGTTTGCGGACTGATGATATTGATAAAGTTGGTGATACGGTCCATTTGACTTTTTTTGAGATGCTAGGAAATTGGTCACTGGGTGATTATTTTCAGGAAGAAGCAATCGCTTGGAGTTGGGAGTTTTTGACTGACAAGCAGTGGTTAGGGCTACCAGCTGATCATCTAGCGGCGAGTGTGTTTGCGGGAGATGCTGATGCTCCTTTTGATCGCCGTTCCTATGAGCTCTGGCAGCAAATGGGTTTACCGGAGAAGCGTTTAGCTAAATTAGGCCAAGAAAATAATTGGTGGGGTCTTGCTAGTCATGTAGGGCCGTGCGGTCCAGATACTGAGATTTTTTATTGGACTGGCCCAGAACCTGTGCCCGATATTTTTGAACCAGCTAATCCATTTTGGGTAGAAATATGGAATAACGTTTTTATGGCCTATAATGAACAGCCGGATGGTACTTTTATCCCCTTAAAGCAGCGCAATGTAGATACTGGTTTAGGACTAGAAAGAGTATTGGCGGTCTTAAATCATGAGCCCGATATTTATGTAAGTGATTTGTTTCAGCCAGCTATTCATTATTTAGAAAAAATAAGTGGTCGATTATATAGTAGTGAAACTAGGACCTTCAGAATTATTGCTGACCATATGAGAGCCAGCGCTTTTCTATTAGCTGATGAAAAGGCAGTAACACCTAGTAATAAAGACCAAGGTTATGTCTTGCGACGCTTGATTCGTCGGGCTGTCCGTTTGGTCTATAATTGGTCTATACCGCCGGCAGATATTTTAAGTGGTGTAATTGAACAAATTATTGCTACAATGGGTGAAGCCTATCCAGAGCTGGTAAGACAACATGATTTTATTATAGCTGAAGTTAAGAAGGAAATTATTAAGTTTAATTATACATTAGGTCGTGGTCTAAAAGAGTTTGAAAGATTGGTTGGTCACCATCATTTTATTAGCGGGACTGATGCTTTTATGCTTTATCAAAGCTATGGTTTTCCTTGGGAGATGACTAAAGAACTCGCTCAGGAGCGGGGACTAGCTGTCGATGAAGCTGGTTTTCAGGAAGAAATGAAAAAACATCAAGAATTATCCCGGACGGCGGCGGCTGGCAAATTTAAAGGCGGTCTAGCTGATAATTCCCTAGCCACTACGCGGTTGCATACGGCAGCCCATCTTTTACTTCAGGCTTTGCGACAGGTATTGGGAGACGGGGTTTACCAGCGAGGCAGTAATATTACGCCTGAACGTCTACGCTTTGATTTTTCTTATCCTCAAAAATTAACTCCTGAAGAAATAAAGCAAGTAGAAGATATAGTTAATGAGCAGATCGCCTTGGATTTACCGGTTACTTGTGAAGAGATGTCACTGGAAGAAGCGCGACAGACTGGAGCGATGGGTATTTTTGATGCTAAGTATGGAGCCAAAGTGAAAGTCTATACTATTGGCGGTGACCAGCCTTTTAGCCGAGAAATTTGTGGAGGGCCTCATGTAGAGCATACTAAAGAGTTAGGGCATTTCCGGATTATTAAAGAAGAAAGCAGCAGTGCCGGGGTACGGCGGATTAAGGCGATTTTAGAAGATTAATATGGTTCAGCCCACTCTTCTTATTATTGGTGGAGCTGGTTATATTGGTTCTCATGCAGTTAAGTTATTCTTAGATAAGGGTTATACGGTGGTGGTTATGGATAATTTGTCGCGGGGGTGGCAGGAGCCGCTAGATATTTTAGCCTCCCGAGGTAAGTTGATTTTTGTTCGCGGGGACTTAACTGCATCATCAGATCTAGCTACTTTATTTGAGCATTATCATTTTGCTGGGGTTTTACATTTTGCTGCTCTATGTCTGGTGGATGAATCAATGTCCAAGCCCGAGCTTTATTTTGATAATAATGTTATTGGCAGTTTTAATCTATTGGAAGCGCTGAGGCACTATGGTCCTGTGCCTCTTATTTTTTCCTCCACCTGTGCTGTTTATGGTGAGAGTCAGTATCTTCCAGTAGATGAAGCTCATCCCCTAAATCCAGCTAATCCCTATGGGGAATCTAAATTAATGGTTGAGAAAATGATTAAGTGGTATGGAGAGCGCTACCGGATTCCTTATGTAATCTTAAGGTATTTTAATGTTTCCGGAGCAGATGCTGATGGTCTTATTGGTGATAGTAAAAAACCCAGTGAGTTATTAATGCAGAATGCTGTTCGTGGTGCTTTAAACATTGAGCCCTTTGCTTATACTTGTGGTAAAGTAGCTACTCCGGATGGCACACCAATCCGTGATTATATTAATGTAGAAGATTTAATTGAGGCTCATGCTTTAGCTTATGATTATCTTAAAAATGGCGGTGTTAGTGAGATTTTTAATTTAGGTACAGGCCAGGGTTATAGTGTTAAAGAAATTGTTCAGGCGGTAGAACATTATTTTGGCTGTACTTTAAAAAAGAAACAAGGAGTAGTGCGTCAAGGTGAATATGCGCAAATTTATGCTGATATTACGAAAGCCAAGGAAGTACTGGGGTGGCGGCCAAGGCGAAGCCTAGAAGATAGTATTGTTAGTTTAGCTAAGTGGTATAGTCGTTATCCGCAGGGGTATAATTTCTAAATTTACTCACACTATAATGTTTTTAATATAATTTTGTATTATAATAAGGATAGTTTGGTTAACAATTTTATTTGGCTCTCTATCTTTTGTTATAATATTCTCATAAGGTTATTCACTATATAACATTAGTATATATAATGAGATAATTCATGATTAGTTATTCTTACCAACCTAATATCTCTCAGAAACAATCACATTGTCATACTAATAATGCCTTTACTTTAGTTGAACTTCTCGTAGTTATTGCCATTATTGGTATTCTTTCTACTTTATCCGTAGTAGCTTTTAATAATGTAAGAGCTAAAGCTCGAGATTCCCGTCGTCTCTCTGATGTACGACAAATAGGTATGGCTTTAGAACTTTATTATGATGACAAAGGAGTATATCCTGCCCCACCTACACCCAACGGTACTCCGATTACTGGTTTATGTCTTAGTAATTTAGGTATTAGTTCTACTTGTGGGGCAATTGTCTATCTTCAAAAAATCCCTGGTGATCCTTTATCTAATATTCATTATACCTATAGTTATCTTAATAGTGGAGAAAGCTATCGTCTGGGCTTTAACCTAGAACAAGGTTCAGGTGACTGGCCAGCTGGTACCTTAGCTATGGGTCCTAATGGTATTAGTCAAGACCTCCTGGCAGCTAATGGCATTGACTGGCGTGACCCGAATAACTGGAAAATCTTCTCGGGCGGTGGGTATGTTACCTATGATCAAGATAGAAAAGCTATAAAAATAGAAAATCAAAAATATTGTTATCTGGCTCCTGCCTCTGTCTATATTCCCATTGATACTAGCCGTAAATACTATATTGAAGCTGAATATTTAACTGAAGGGACCACCACCTATGGTTTCTATTTGGGGACTGTATCATATAATAGCACAAGTTCCTCTCCCTTGCCTGGCCATCCGGGTACTTATGATTATTTTGGAGCTCGTGCTGACCGACCAACTTCAACTAATACCTGGACTTTTGTCACCGCCAATAAAAAAATTAACGGCCAACCACGCACCGGTGAAAGTGCTGATACCTCCCTATATGATAAATGGCATCCTGGCACGGTCAGGGCCAAAGCACTAATTTTGGCTAATCTTACTGGTACTCAGACTACTTATGTTCGCAATATTCGTTTTTATGTAGAATAGGAAAAAGATTCATAGCTTAGAGTAAAGTTATTTTAGGATAACCTTACTATTAGCTTCTTCAATTTTAGCCTTAATGACTTCACTTAATCATAGAGCATTGTGGCTATTATCCTAGAAACATTAAGTAGATGATGATAAAATAATAAACATGATAGTCCCAAATAAAAACCATTATTCAGCTTTTACTTTAGTTGAACTTCTCGTAGTTATTGCCATTATTGGTATTCTTTCTACTCTTTCCACCGTGGCTCTAAATAGTGCTCGTTCTAAGGCTCGTGATTCTCGTCGTCTCTCCGATATCCACAATATCTCTTTAGCTCTAGAGATGTATTATAGTGATTTTGGCGCCTATCCCGTATTTCCTACTGCTAATGCCGGAATTATTGGTGGCCTGTGTCTTAGTGATTTAGGTATTTCTTCTACCTGTGGCACTACTTTATATCTACAAAAAATTCCTGATGATCCTAAAAATAATAAACATTATCTTTACTCTACTGTTGTTAATCCTCAACATTATGAACTAATCTATGAGGAAGAAACTAATTCTGATGCCTGTCCCCCTTATTGGGTTAGAGTTCCTGGTAATACTTTATATAATACTCACACCTTTTGTGTAATGCAGTATGAAGCTAAAATAAAAGGTCAAGATAATGGCAACGTAGCATATAGTTCTAGTTATGAACCTGAATCTCGGCCTGGTGGTACTCCCTGGGTTAATATCTCTCTAACTAATGCTCAAAATGAATGTCAATCCATTGGAGCTCACCTTGTAACTGAAGATGAATGGTTAACCATAGTCCGTAATATTGAACTGCAACCTGTAAATTGGTCTGGTGGTCAAATAGGGTCTGGTTATATCCCTCGAGGCAATACTGATTCTAGCGCAGCTATGGATGGCACTAACCCTCTTAGTGGTATTAACCAGCGCACCCTGACTCTTTCCAATGGTGAAGTTATCTGGGATATAGGTGGTAATGTCTGGGACATAACTGATGCTACTATCTTGGGCAAAGATGAACCCGTGAGCCCTAATCCGTCTACTTGGGATTATTATGAATACACGTCTCTTCTTTCTTATGGCGCTTTTTCTCCGGAACGTCTTTTACCTTTAAATCCTTCCTGGAATAGCAACCAGGGTTATGGCAAAGTCTATACTAGAAGTGTTGCCACTGATACTACTCTTTATGCATTTCGTCGTGGCGGTGAATGGGATCGTAGTTATAGAGTAGGTATTTTAGGTTTGTATATGCTTCGGCCAGCACCAAACTATGCAGATACAAGAGGTGGGTTTCGCTGCGCACGGTAGCCAGGGGTCAGCACGTGATCTCCGTGCACTTCTTTTATCTAAAAGTCAGGAAATTTTACAATGAATATTTGTTTTGTGCAGAAAAAATGAGGTGAACTGATATAGGCTCTTGACAGACATTATTTTTGCCTTTATAATTAGACCATAATTTACAAATTAGATAATCATAACATGATAATTTATCAGCTTTGGTTTGATAAATTATTTTATGTTAAAAATAATTAATGACCAAAGCTAACAGTACCACCAATGATTCCAAGAGTTTCTTAGAGTGTGAGGGGGAAATCTTAGAATTAATGCCTGGTTTAACTTTTAAGGTCCGATTGGATAATGGCCACGAATTATTAGCCCATTTAGCGGGTAAGATGAGGATTAATAAAATTAGGCTAGCACCGGGTGATCGGGTTCGCCTAGAAATTAGTCCCTATGATTTGACTAAGGGTCGGATTATCTATCGTCTTTAGGGTAAAGCAATTATGAAAGTGAGAGCTTCTGTAAAAAAAATGTGTAAAGATTGTAAAATTATTCGTCGCTTTAATCGGGTGCGGGTAATCTGTAAAAACCCAAAGCATAAACAGCGTCAGGGTTAGTTTAACTATATTTTATGACAGTAAGAATTGCTGGCGTTGTTTTGCCTAATGATAAGCGAATTGAAGTTGCCCTAACCTATATTTACGGTTTGGGTATTTCTAAATCACGGCAGATTTTGGCTAAAGCTAAGGTCAATCCCGATACCCGGACCAAGGATCTAACCGAAGATGAAGCTAATAGGCTTAGGATTTTAATTGAAAAAAATGAAGTAGTAGAAGGTGATTTACGGCGAGAAGTAAGTAGCAATATTAAACGACTTAAAGATATTGGGTGCTATCGAGGGATACGCCACAGCCGTAATTTGCCAGTACGTGGCCAGCGTACCAAAACTAATAGCCGTACTGTGCGCGGTAATCGTCGTCAGACAATGGGTTCAGGACGTAAGCCACCAGCTCAGAAGACCTAATTTAATTATTGTAATATGGCTGATGAACAATCAACAAAAGAACAAGAGGTAACCAAAGAAGCAACTGAGGATTTAGAGAATCTAGCTGCAAGTGAGTCAATAGCTGAATTGCCTGAAGAAGTTAAGAAGAAGTTAGAGAAGACTAAGTCCAGTCGGTTATCGGTAGCTAAGGGTAAACATCGCCGTAAGGTGGAGCGGACCTTAACTAAGGGTAATGTTTATATTAAATCTACCTATAATAATACTATTGTTACTATTACTGATGAGAATGGTGATGTAGTTACTTGGGCCAGCGCTGGACTAGCAGGATTTAAGGGCCCTAAAAAATCTACCCCTTATGCGGCTCAGGTTATTACCAAGATTGCTGTAGATCGAGCTAAAGAAATGGGATTAACTGATGTGCAGGTGTTTGTCAGCGGAGTGGCGGCAGGCCGAGAAGCTGCGATTCGGGCTTTAAATGCTAATGGTTTAATGGTTAATTCGATTAAAGATGTTACCCCAATACCACATAATGGTTGCCGTCCGCGTAAACCGCGACGTGTTTAATTAGAAAATTGTCTATGTCTAGATATTTAGGATCAGCTTGTAAATTGTGTCGTCGTGAAGGCACAAAATTAATGTTAAAAGGGGAACGTTGCAGCTCCAGCAAGTGTGCTTTATCTCGACGTAATTTTCCGCCCGGCTTCCACGGGCCGCAAGGTCGGCCGCGTCAATCTGAATATAGTCTACAGTTGCGGGAAAAACAGAAAGCTAAGCGGATGTATGGTTTGCTAGAAAAGCAGTTTTATTTAACTTTTCTTAATGCTAAAAAACAACCAGGGGATGCGGGTGAAAATTTATTGCGTCTTTTAGAAATGCGTTTAGATAATGTAGTGTATCGGGCTGGGTTTGCTGATTCTCGAGCTAAGGCAAGGGAATTAGTGAGTCATGCTCATTTTACTGTTAATGGTCATCCAGTTGACATTCCTTCCTATCGGGTTAAGCCAGGTGATATTATTAAAGTGAAATCCAGCCGGCGTCGTAACCAGATTTTTAATGGATTAGGAGAACGTTTGTTGAAAAAGAAATTTCAAGCGCCTAGTTGGTTATTTTTAGATCCTAGCGAGTTAGAGGTTAAGGTTCTTCATGAGCCCAAGGAGGAGGACTTAGAGAAAAATATTAATACTCAACTCATTGTTGAGTTTTACGCTCGTTAATCTTTATTTAAATTTTATGGAAAAAATTGCTTTGCCACAAAAAATTTCTGTTTTGCCAGGGAATCATCCTAATGAGGCTTTAATTACTGTTGAGCCGCTTTTTCCTGGCTATGGAACAACAGTGGGCAATGCTTTACGGCGAGTGTTATTATCCTCTTTACCGGGAGCGGCAGTGATTGGAGTAAAGATTGCTGGGGCGGATCATGAATTTATGGGATTGCCCGGTATAGCTGAAGATGTTCTTACTATTATTTTAAATCTTAAAAAATTACGTCTAAGGATTTTTAGTGAAGAAATTTGCAAATTAAGTTTAGAGGCCAGTGGGCAAAAAGTTGTGACAGCCGCTGATATTACTCCCAATAGTCAGGTGGAAATTATTAACCCAGACTTAGTATTGGCTCATTTAACTAGTAAAGACGCTAATTTAAGTATGGAGATTTTTGTCAGTCGTGGCCGGGGTTATGAGATGGTGGAAAATAGGCCTAAAGTTAAAAGGGATATTGGTTATATTGAAATTGATTCTATTTATACTCCAGTGGTGGCCGCGGGATTATCCGTAGAGAATGTACGGGTAGGCCAGATGGTGAATTGGGATAAATTAGTTTTAAGAATTGTGACCGATGGTACTATGACACCGCGTCAGGCCTTTATTGATGCTAGCAAGGTTCTAATTGATCAATTTACTGCTATCGTTGATTTGGCAGAAGTTGAGCCAGAATTAGAAGGGGAATTAGCCGTTAATGGTGAGAAGAAACCCAGTAAGGTTAAAGTAAGTGCTAAAAAATCTAAAAAAGGTACGACTTCTAAGAGTAAAATAAGTAAAGCCAAGTAATATGCGTCATAGAAATAAAGGAGTTATTTTAGATCGAGCCAAAGAACCGCGGGAGATGATGCTCCGTAATTTAGCGGCGAGTATTTTAATGCATGAATTTGTTGTCACTACTAAAGCCAAGGCTAAGGCAGTGCAGCCATTGGTAGAACATGTATTAACTATTGCTAAGGCTGGTGATTTAGCAGCGCGCCGGCGTCTTATAGCTATTTTGCCCCAAGATAAAGCAGTATCTAAGGCTCTAGAATTAGCTAAACGATACGAATCCAGAAATGGCGGCTACACTAGGATTATTTCTTTAGGATGCCGTCAGGGTGATGGAGCTCAGCAGGTGCGTCTAGAATTAGTTTAATTTTTATTTATGGTACAAAGAGAGATTTATACTATTGATGCCTCAGGTAAAACTATTGGTCGTCTGGCTAGCCAGATTGCTCTTTTACTGCGAGGTAAAAATAAAGCCAGCTATAAGCCCCAGGTAGATGAGGGCGGAGTAGTTTATGTGAAAAATATCCGTGAGGTTGTGTTTACTGGCAAAAAATTAGAGCAGAAAAAATATTACCGCCATAGCGGTTATCCGGGGGGCCTAAAGAGTAAGGCCATGTCTCAAGTACAAGCTGAGCAGCCTGATGAAGTCTTAAGACGGGCGGTTAAACAAATGTTGCCAGCTAATCGCTTGCGCGAAGCTATGCTTAAACGTCTGATAATTAATTAGTTATATTATGGTGGATGAATTAGATGAGTTAGAATTTGCCATTAGCCAAGATAAATCATCCGTTCCTTTAGAGGAAGCGATGGATTATAGTACAACCCGAGAGTTTACTGGTAAGTATCTAAGAGCGGTAGGTAAACGTAAGACGGCTAGTGCCCAGGTGCGCCTTTATGATAAAGGTAGTGGTATTATTGTAGTTAATGGTCAGGCCTTAGCTAGCTATTTTCCAGTATGGTCAGATCAGGCCGCTGTTATCCAACCATTGCGGCTAAGTGGCTTACAGAAAAATTTGGATTTTTCCATTGTTGTAAGGGGTGGTGGTAAGACTGGTCAGGCCCAGGCCATAGCTCATGGCATTGCTTTATGTTTGCTCAAGCTTAATCCAGATTTAAGGTCAGTATTGAGGGCTAAAGGTTTGGTTACCCGTGATGCCCGGATTAAAGAACGGAAGAAGCCAGGACTAAAACGGGCGCGTCGTGCTCCGCAATGGTCCAAACGTTAATTTGGTGTTTTCTTTGTACTTTACGATATTAGCAAAAATGCCAGCTCAGGCTGGTATTTTTGTTTGGATTATTGTCATAATTTATTGCTCCTCATCCTTAAATGTTGTATAGTAAGTCATAGTGATTCTATTTATGCCAGCTCGAGTTACTAATATTGCTAAAAATACTTCTTATTTTACTTTGGCCCTGGTTATCCAGAAGCTAATTTCTTTAACATACTTTACTCTTTACGCGCGGGTACTAGGGCCGGCTGATTTGGGTAAGTATTATCTAGCTATTTCTTTAACTAGTATTTTTGCTATTTTTATTGATATTGGTTTATCTAATGTATTAACGAGAGAAGTAGCCAAATACCCGGATAAGGCTAGTAATTGGCTGGGCACAGTTTTGGCTATTAAAATTCCTTTAGCCATTATTACCACCCTGGCAGTTGTTTTGTTTGTGAACATTTTAGGCTATCCTCTATTGACTAAGGAATTGGTTTATATTTCTATCATTTCCATGGTGCTAGACTCCTTTACTGTGACCTTTTTTGCTGTGTCACGGGGCTTTCATAATCTTAAATTTGAAAGTGTTTCTTCAGTGATTGTTCAGAGTATTATCTTAGTAGTTAGTTTAATGGTTTTTCATTATGGGGGTGGGGTGCGCTGGCTTATGTTCTCGCTGGTCTTGGCTAGCAGTTTTAATTTTTGTTATTCTTTATTTGTTTTATGGCGCTATTGGCGTCTTCCGGTTCGGCCCCTGTGGCGTCGGACATGGATTAAAAAAGCAATTTTATTAGCAACACCTTTTGCCGGTTATGGAATTTTTCAGCGCGCCTATATTTATTTAGATACAGTTCTGCTTTCTAAAATATCTGGTGATGTGGCTACTGGGATTTACCAAATTCCTTTTAAAATTATTAATGCTTTGCAGTTTTTGCCTATGGCCTTCATTGCTTCTCTTTATCCGGCCCTAAGCCTTTATTGGCAGGAAAATCGGGAGCAATTATCTATTACTTTTAATCGGGCGATGCATTATTCAGCTATTATTTCTTTGCCTCTTACTATTGGCGGTTGGGTAGTAGCTGAGCCGCTTGTAGCTATTTTTAGTTCTAGCTATACGGGGGCGGTATGGCCGCTTCGCCTTTGTCTTATCGCCTTGCCTTTCATGTTTTTAGGCTATCCTATTGGTTCTCTTCTTAATGCTTGTGATGAGCAACGGGCTAATACCCGCAATATGTTCATTGTTCTTATTACTAGTGTAGTCATGAATCTATTATTAATTCCCCCCTTAGGGGCGGTAGGGGCCAGTATTACCGTGGTTATTACTAATGGTTTATTGGTTCTTTTGGGTTTAATTAGTGCCAAGAAGATTGCTCCTCATTTATGGCGCTGGCTTAAGCAATTTGGCCAGACTATTCTTGCCTCTTTAATTATGGGGGTAATAGTTTGGTTGTTGAGGCCATATTGTAATGTTTTTGTAGTTATTATTATTGGCGCTTTAGTTTATGGCTTAGCTTTGCTGCTTACTGGTTCACTTACTAAAGCTGATGTGCAAAGTGTTATTCAGTCATTTCGCCGTCGGCCGACTAATTAATATTTATGCGCTGTCTTTTAGTTACTCTTGAATATCCACCATTTTATGGAGGTATTGCTAACTATTATGGTCATCTAGTTAAGGCCTGGCCTCAGGCAGATGAAGTGACAGTGTTAGATAATAATAAAGGACAATTGTTAGCCCCTCAAGGGAAGTGGCCGTGGCGTCGGTCGTTAGTTAGTCTGTGGCGTGCCTTAAAACAGGGTCATTATGATTTTGTTTTAGTGGGTCAAATTTTGCCGTTAGGCACGGTTGTCTGGTTGTTGTCTTTTATTTTTCCTATTAAATATGGGGTCTTTCTTCATGGGATGGACTGGGGTGAAGCTTTAAAGCGGCCTCGTAAATCATGGTTAGCGCAACGTATTTTAAGACGTTCCGCTTTAATTATTGCGGCTAATAATTATACGGCTGACTTAGTAAAAGGTACTATGCCTTTATTAAGTAGTCGTATCATTGTTGTTAATCCAGGAATAGATAGTGTTGAGCCCCCCTTGGTTGCTCCTGAATATTTAGCCAGTTTGCGGCAGCGTTATAACTTAGAGGGTTGTCAGATACTCCTTACGGTTGGCCGGGTAGTGGAGCGCAAGGGAGTAGATAAAGTGCTGGAAGCCTTGCCTCAATTATTGCCATATTACCCTAAGTTGCGCTATATTATATTAGGTAATGGTCCTTATTTACCAGTTTGCCAGCAGTTAATGGCTGATTTGGGGATTAAGGATGAGGTCATATTTATTACTAATGCCACTGATGAGGAAAAAGCAGCGTGGTACCAGTTAGCCGATATCTTTATTATGCCGGCCCGGGCTAAAGATGGTGATTTTGAAGGTTTTGGCATTGTTTATTTAGAGGCTAACCAGGCTGGTAAGCCAGTAATTGCCGGTCAAAGTGGTGGGGTAGGGGATGCGGTGGTTGATGGAGTAACTGGCTTAATGGTTGATCCGCAATCACCTAGGGCCATAGCTCAAGCGGTCCGCCGCCTACTTAATGATGAATCATTAAGGCGGCAGTTGGGGAAAAATGGACAGGCCCGTCTGCAGCAATTTTTATGGCCCCGCCAGGCTCATCTTTTAAGAGATAAAATTAAAGAAGTTTTATGATCTCGGTTATTATTCCTGTATATAATCAGGCAGATAAAATTGGTCGTTGTCTTGATAGTCTTTTAGCGCAGACTTATCGTGATTTTGAGATTATTATTGTTGATGATGGCTCAACAGATAATTTAGATGAGGTTCTCTTAGCCTATGAAACTAAGTTACAGGACGCCAAGATTCCTTATAAAATTATTGTGCAAGAAAATCGGGGAGCTAATGCTGCTCGGAATCGGGGCTGGGCCGAGGCTCAAGGCGATTTTCTTCTCTTTAGTGATGCTGATATTACCTGGCGGCCTGATGCTTTAGAAAAATTAGTCAATAGTTTAATTCATAATCCTCAAGCTAGTTATTGTTATTCCTCTTTTCGTTTAGGTCGAAAGAAGTTTCATTTATGGCCTTTCGATCCAGAACGGTTATATCGTGAACCTTATATTCATACTTCCGCTTTAATTCGACGCGCTGATTTTCCCGGTTTTGACAATACTCTTAAACGTTTCCAGGATTGGGATTTGTGGCTAACTATGCTCGAGCAAGGTAAAAAGGGTTTATTTTATGATGATTTTTTATTTACAGTTGCCAGTGGAGGGCGAATAAGTAAATGGCTGCCTAGTTTTGCCTACAAGATTTTTCCTTTTCTACCTAAGGTTAAAAAGTATCAGGAAGCAGCAGCCGTTATTAAAGCCAAACATCATTTACCCTATGAAACCAAATAGACACCTGTGGTGGCTAATCATAATTATCCTAATAATTATTGGCATCATTGTTTATGGATTATGGCGGGCTAACCATCGTGGTCCTCGTTTTATGGCTGATAGTGAATTAGTATTGCCTGATGGTAGCCAGGTTCAGATTGCTCTTTTAACTACTAAAGCTGAAAAATACCGCGGTTTTAGTGGAATGCGTCAGCCTTGTCCGGACTGTGGTTTATTATTTGTCTGGCCGGCGCTATATCAGCCGGTAATAGTAATGAGAGATATGCTTTTCCCCCTTGATTTAGTATGGCTAAGAGATAAGCAGATTGTCCAGTTGACTTTAAATATTCAGCCAGAAGAAGGAGAGGAGTCAGAGCTGACGAAATATGAACCTAGTGAGCCGATAGATGCAGTTTTGGAGGTGCCAGCTGGTTTTGCTGGACGTCATAATTTAAAAATTGGCCAATTTGTAGATTGGCATTAATGGTAAATATATGTTGAAATCAGTGAGTTGGACTAGGGTGCGTTACATTTTGGAAGCTATTATCATAGTTGAATTATTATCTGCCTTAACTTATTTTTGTCCAACTATTGGACCCTGGGTTTTTATTCTTGCTATGCTGGCCGGTCTTTATTTAGCCATAGTAAGACTAGATTGGGCTATTTATGCTTTGCTTATTGATCTCATGATTGATTCTAAGGGTTATTTGTTGTCGCTTTCTCTGGGTGGCTTTCGCTTATCTTGGCGTATTGGTCTCTGGCTAATTATTATGGTGGTATGGCTTATTAAAGAATTAATAGCTCTAAGACAGCATCGTACATCATTAGCTTTAGAGTGGCATAAATTTAAATCCAGCGGGATGGTTATTTTTTTACTAATGTTGGTGTGGGGTATAATTATTGGTTTAATTCGAGGCAATAGTTTAAGCAATCTCTTTTTTGATGCTAATGGTTGGTTATTCGTATTACTTATTGGGCCACTACTTTCTATTAAAAAATGGCCGTCTCAAGAGTGGTCGGCGGTCCTCACTGCTGGTATGGCCTGGCTTATTACTAAAACTAGTTTACTGCTATATGTTTTTACTCATTTATCTACTATATGGCAAGCAATAATTTACCGCTGGGTTAGGGATACTCAGGTGGGGGAAATTACCAGGATGTCAGCTCAATTTTATCGGATTTTTTTGCAGTCCCATATTTATTTATTAATTTTGGTGGTTATTGCCAGTTGGTTGTTGGCTACTAAATTGCCTCGCACTCAGTGGGAGAAGTGGTTGGTCAAGGATAAGGGTTATTGGTGGATTATTGGGTTGGGTTTAGCTTTAATGCCTATTATTGTTGGCTCTGCCCGTACTTTTTGGCTAGCTTTAGGGGTCCTAATGCTCTTTATCTTTATACTTATTGCTCGTCGTTATCATTGGTCTATCGCTTGGCGTTGGCTTATAACCATGATTTTGGCCGGCTTTGTTGCTCTTATAAGTATTTTTATTATTGTGAGTTTCCCTTGGCCTAAGCCTCAGGTATCTTTTAACCCGGGTGATATTGTGGAAGAACGATTGGGGGATTTAGCAAATGAAGCTGGAGCTTCTTCGCGTTGGTCCCTCCTGCCAGCTATGCTTCAGGGTATTAGCAAGGCACCACTGCTGGGGCATGGCTTTGGAGCAACTATTACCTATATCTCTGCCGATCCGCGCGTTCTGGCTCAAAATCCTAGTGGTTCTTATACTACTTATGCTTTTGAATGGGGCTGGTTAGATATAGCTTTTAAGTTTGGCTTAATTTTTGCTTTGTGGTATTTGGTTTGGCTTATCTGGTTAATTAGTCGGGCCTGGAGGCATGGTTTAACAGGAGAAATCTGGGCCTTAGGTTTAGGTACTTTGGTAGTAGTCCACTTTTTTAGTCCTTATCTTAATCATCCTTTAGGAATAATGTGGCTAGTTGGGCTAATAGCTTGGCTCTCGAGCCATAAACAATATGAATCATTATCTTCTAGCTAGCTTATTAGCTTTTATTTTGTCGGCTGCTTTAACTCCGCTTATTAAGCAATTGGCATGGCATTGGCATATTGTTGACCGGCCTGATCAAGTGCGTAAATTACAGACTAAACCAGTAGCTCTCTTGGGGGGGTGGGCTATTTTTATCGCCGCTAGTCTAGTAATGTGGCTTTTTCGTGATTATCTTATCGCCGGTGATTTAACTGGCCGTCATTGGCTCGGAGTCTGGATTGGTGGTTTAATTTTAATGATTGGCGGGACTCTAGATGACCTTTATAATTTACGACCTAGCGCACAATTAGTTTTTTCTATTTTGGCTGTGCTAGCGGTTATTATTGGGGGGGTGGGGATTAATAAGGTAACGGGTCTTAATGGAGAGTTAATATTTTTAAATAAATGGCAGATTAGTTTATTTACTTGGCAAGGCATTACTCGTCATTTTGTGGTTCTAGCTGACCTCTTTACTTTAACTTGGCTGATGGCCTTAATGTATACTACTAAATTATTAGATGGGCTAGACGGGTTGGTTACTGGCCTTATTGGCATTGGTAGTATTATTATTGCTTTATTTACTTTAACTACTAAATATTACCAGCCTGACATTGCCTTAGCTAGCTTAATTTTTGCCGCGGCCTGTGCTGGTTTTTTGTTATATAATTGGTCACCGGCCAAAATTTATTTAGGTGATGGGGGTTCACTGCTTTTGGGTTATTTTTTGGGAGTATTAGCCATTATCTCGGGAGGCAAAATTGCGATCGCTTTATTAATTATGGGAATTCCGATGCTTGATGTTGCTTGGGTAATAGTTCGTCGTCTCTTAAATGGTGAAAATCCCTTCAAATCAGCTGACCGGGGGCATTTACATTACCGGCTATTAGACTTGGGGTGGGGGGTACGGCGCTCGGTCTTGGCTTATTATCTTATAGCTTTAGTCTTTGGAGTTAGTGCTTTATTTTTACAAAGTCGGGGAAAACGTTTAGCTTTACTTCTTTTATTTTTAGTGATGGCCATTGTCGTTGTTTATTTTTCTCGACTTGACAAGGCTAGAAAAAGACCGTAATATAAAGGGATATCTTAAACAGGGAAGTTTTTAATACTATAGATCATTATATGTCAAAATTAGCAATAATATTAAGCGGTGGCAAGCAGTATAAAGTAAAGCCAGGACAAATTATCAAGGTAGAAAAATTAGCTTCTGAGCCAGGAACCGAGGTTACCTTAGAGACTTTACTTTTAGCTGATGAGACCAGCGGAGAGGTGCAAGTAGGTCGGCCATTTTTAGAAAATGGAGTGAAGGCTAAGGTTATTGAACATAGTCGCGCACCAAAGGTAAGGGTGGTTAAATACAAAAATAAGACTCGCTACAAGAAGACCACTGGCCACCGTCAGCCTTTTACTAAGATTGAAATTGCTGAGTGGTAAGACAAAACAACCTATTTTTATAGGTTGTTTTTTATCTTAAGCTCTTGACTTATCTCCATAAAGATGTTAAATTTCTAGTGCGTTTTATCTAAAAAATATGTCTATGACTAGCCAGACTAATCAATCTGCTGATTCTATTTTTACTTCTAATGATTTTTCTTTATTTAAATTAGTCAACAAATTATTACAAAAATTAAATCCCCGAGAACGGGAAGTTTTAAGGCGTCGTTTTGGTTTAAATAATCCGCATAAAGAGACATTAGAACACATCGGGTCTACCTATGGTTTGACTCGAGAAAGGGTACGACAAATTGAGGCGGCTGGAGTTAAGAAATTACAGAAATTACGGGATATGGAGAAACAGCTTATTTTACTGCGGGATGCCCTAGATGACCTTTTAGCTGATAATGGCGGTTTGATGGATAAAGAATATTTAGAAAGTAGCTTTTTAGTTTTAAGCCATGAAAGTTTACAAGAATCTCAACGGCCGATTTATCGTAATAATTTTGATTTCTTAGTTTCTAAGGTACTAGCCGATGATTTTGATCCAGTAACTTCTGATTTATTTAATGATTCAGTAAAATTAAAGTATCAGGCTATTGATCATTTAGAAAAATTGGCCCAGGAACTAGTAGAGCAGGTGCGTCAAACCAGGCGCCTTTTTCTATTGGAAGATTTAATTAAATTAAGTTTTGAGCTAGATGCTTTTAAGGAAAATGCTGATAAATTAGTAAGCACTAATAAGTTTGATTTAGCTAGTGCTTTGGCTGGTTATGAAAATTTTCAAGATGGTGAGCTAATTAATAAATATAAACCAATTTATTCGGTATTGCGGGCTACCCGGCATTTAGAAGAAAATAAATTTGGAGTCTGGGGAGAAGCCGATTTGCCAGAAATTAGACCGCGAACTGTTGCAGATAAAATTTATTTAGTTCTTAAAGATGCTGGTCAGCCCTTACATTTTCGGGAGATTACCGAGCGTATTAATCGTGTTTTTACAGATAAGCCCGCTAATTCCGCTACGGTTCACAACGAATTAATTCTTGATGACCGTTATGTGCTGGTGGGGCGAGGTATATATGCCCTTAAAGAATCAGGCTATCAGGCAGGAAGAGTAGTAGATATTGTTAGTCGTGTTTTACGCCAAGCTCGCCGTCCTCTTAGTAAAGAAGAAGTCATTAAGAAAGTATTAGAGCAAAGATTAGTTAAACCGGCAACGATTAATTTTATTCTTGCTAATAAGGAATTATTCCAGAAACTGCCTGATGGCACTTATACCTTAAAAGAATCAGCTGTTTAGCTTGCTTTTATTTTGTTAGGGCTTGTGATAAACTGGAGTTAATTTGTTAGTTAGTAATTATGAATTTAACACCGTTAATAAATTTTTTCTATTTGCCAGCTGATGAAATAGTTTGGCGGTTGGTTTTCTATTATGGCTGGATGATTCCGGCCATAATGTTTTTAAAGGGTTCACTTATGGTCTGGCTTAGTTGGCGTCGTCGTTTATTTTTTAGTAAGCAGCACTTTACTTTATTAGCTATAGATATTCCTCGTGGTAATGAGCAAACCCCCAAGGCCCTAGAAAATATGCTGGCTTATTTGGCCGGAGCCCATAGCAATCCTAATCTCATAGAAACTTATTGGGAAGGTAAGTGTCAGCTTGGTTTTAGTTTAGAAGTAGTAGGTATTGATGGCTATATTCAATTTTTGGTCCGTACACCCGATTCATTTCGTAATCTGGTAGAGACGGCAATCTATGCTCAATATCCTGATGCAGAGATTGCTGAGGTAGAAGATTATGTTGATACAGTGCCGGACAATTTTCCCAATCCAGATTTTGATATGTGGGGGGCTGAATTTGTGCCAGTGGCAATGAATCCACCATATAAGCAAGCTTTGCCGATTAAAACTTATAAAGATTTTGAATACGACTATGGTCGGCCAGAATATCACTTTAAAGATCCAATGGCTAGTTTGATGGACCTTATGAGTTCTCTTAAGCCGGGCGAACAAATATGGTATCAAATATTGTTAATACCAACTGTGGCCGATTGGCCGGCTCTTGGCCAAGAGGCTATTAATAATATATTAGGCAATAAACCTAAGTCTAAAGAGACTATCATTGAAAAATTTTTTGATGGGATACTTAATTTGATTAGCCAAATTGGTGATTTTGTTGGTGGTATTTTTGGCTTGGGAGGCACTAGCAGCCAAACTTCAGATAAAAAAGAGGAAAAAGAAGATCAATTTAAGATGATGAACTTGTTGCCAATTCAGAAAAAACAAATAGAAGCTATTCAGGATAAGGTATCTAAAATAGGTTATCTGGTGAAAATTAGAATGATTTATGTGGCTAGACGTGAGGTTATGAATAAGGCTAAAGCAGTAAATGGCTTTGTGGGTTTTATTAAGCAGTTTAATACCAGCGACCTTAATAGTTTAAAACCAGATAGTAAGGTTACTCAAACCTCAGCGGATTATTTTAATAGATTAAATATTATTAATAGCAGGAAAAATAAAATTATGCAGGCTTATAAAGCTCGTGATGATAGTGCTGGTCGGTCGCCTTGGTATTTAAGTGTAGAAGAGATTGCGACGTTGTGGCATTTTCCGATAGAAAGTGTAGTGAAGGCTCCGTTATTACAAAAGGCTAGCAGTAAAAAAATGGAGCCGCCAATGGCTTTACCCACTGAGGAGACTAATGAGGAAGAAATTGAACTTGACCAATTATTTACTTTAGATTCAGAAGATGAATTAACCCCGGCTGAGCCAAGTGAAAATTCTAAGTCCAAAGAAGTTAATACGGACGAGAGAGATAATACTTTTCATCAGGCCCCACCGCCTAGTAATTTACCTGGTATTTAATAATGATTTTTTATTTTTATGGATGAAGATGTTACTTTATTTGGCGAAACTACTTTTCGCAATCAAAATCATAAGTTTGGTATCAAACTTGATGATCGCCGGCGACATATGTATGTTATCGGTAAATCAGGTATGGGTAAATCAACTCTTTTAGAGAATATGATTGCCCAGGATATTAATAAGGGGCGAGGATTAGCCGTAGTTGACCCGCATGGTGATTTAGCAGAGAAAATTATTCATTATATTCCTGATAAACGCATAGAAGAGGTAGTATATTTTAATCCAGCTGATGCCGAATACCCCATTGCTTTTAATGTCGTAGAACAAGTTGACCCTCGTTTACGTCATTTAGTAGCCTCCGGCCTTATTGGTGTTTTTCAGAAATTATGGGCTGATTCTTGGGGGCCACGTTTGGAATATATTTTGCGTAATGCCATTCTGGCGGTATTAGATTATCCTGATTCTACTTTGTTGGCCATTACTCGGATGCTATCGGATAAAAATTTTCGTAAGAGGGTAGTGGAGAAAATCCAAGACCCGGTAGTTAAAGCCTTTTGGGTTAACGAATTTAGCAGCTATAATGATAAATTTGCTTCAGAAGCAGTAGCTCCTATTCAGAATAAGGTTGGCCAATTTTTATCTAGCTCCTTAATTCGTAATATTGTAGGGCAGGTAAGGTCATCGATTGACCTTAGGGACATTATGGATAATGGTAAAATTTTGATTATGAATTTAAGTAAAGGACGTATTGGTGAAGATAATTCAGCCTTACTTGGTTCAATGATGATTACTAAACTTCAATTAGCCGCGATGAGTCGAGTAGATACACCAGAAGAAGAACGGCGCGACTTTTTTCTTTATGTTGATGAATTTCAAAATTTTGCTACTGATAGCTTTGCTAATATTCTCTCCGAAGCCCGTAAATACCATCTAAGTTTAATATTAGCTCATCAATATATTGACCAGTTGACGGATAGTGTCCGGGCTGCTGTATTTGGAAATGTGGGCACTTTAATAACTTTTCGGGTAGGGGCGACTGATGCCGAATTTTTAGCTAAAGAGTTTTTGCCTTTATTTACTGAAGAAGATTTAGTTAATATCCCCAAATTTAATTTTTATCTTAAATTAATGATTGATGGCATAACCTCTGACCCATTTTCTGCTAGAACCTTGCCACCATTAAGTAAGGATGAGCAAACTAATAATGTGGATAAAGTCATTGAATATACTCGTAGCCATTATGCTAATCGTCGAGATATAGTGGAGGAAGAAATTATGCGTTGGCATCTTAATCAGGGAGGGGTTGCAGAAAGAGAAAATAGGGTGGTTAATGTTTTAGAACAACCTGAAGTTCTAAACTCAACTACTAAAATGGATGTTTTAGAGCAGCGTTTTCCTGCCGTTTGTGATGGCTGTGGGCAGCCGACCACTGTTCCTTTTAAGCCGGATGGCCAGCGACCAGTATATTGCCCTGATTGTCTAAAGCGCTATCGGGCAGAACGGAGTGAGCGCCAACGTTTATTACAATCTTCCCCTAGCCAGTTAGATCACTTAGAGGGTGCGTCTTTAAGACAAATTCACCGACCTAACATTAGTAAAAATAATAACAAAGGAAATAATGGACAAAGTAGCCATTGATTATTTAAAAATTGGTCGAGCATCTGAACTTACTGGTCGAGACCGTAGGCTTTATCGTTTTTTAGAAATTCTGCCGGGGTTGCTATCGTGGCTAACTTTGCTAGTATTAATTATTTTTTCTTATTTTCAGCCCGTCTGGGTGGCTATATTTGTTATTGCTTTTGATGTTTATTGGCTATTATTGGTTGTCTATTTAGCCCTTATTTTAATTTCAGCTTATCGTCAGATCACTCATAATTTAAAGGTTGATTGGCGGGCCCAGTGTCTAGCTTTACCGCCAGTAGATTTAGTTTATAGACCTCTACAGGGTGAGCCAATAGTAAGTTCGGGGGTGAGGTGGAATGATTTATATCATTTGGTGATTTTTCCTTGTTATAATGAAGGTTATAATATCATTCAGCCAAGTATTGAAGCTTTAGTTAAGTCACCTTTTCCTCGAGATAAAATGATAGTCATTTTAGCAATTGAAGAGCGGGGTGGGCCAGCTATTCAGGCTGTAGCCGAAAGGCTGCGTCAAGAATATGAGAATAGTTTTTTTAAGTTTAGGGTTATTGTCCATCCTGATAATTTAGCCGGGGAAATTAAAGGCAAGGGAGCTAATCAAGCCTGGGCGGCTAAGAAGGCTAAAGAAGAAATTATTGATCCTTTGGGCATAGACTATAATTTAATTCTTGCCAGTGTTTTTGATAGTGATACAGTTATTTATGAAAATTATTTCTATTGTTTAAGCTATAAATTTCTAACCACCAAAAATCCCTATCGTCGTAGCTATCAGCCGATCCCGATGTATCATAATAATATTTGGCAAGCACCATTTTTTGCCCGGGTGGCTGCTTATTCCAATACTTTTTGGCAAATGATGCAACAGATTCGCCAAGAGAAATTAGCTACTTATTCTTCTCATTCAATGCCGTGGCGGGCTTTGGTAGAAATTGGTTTTTGGTCTACTAAAATGGTCAGTGAAGATTCGAGAATTTTTTGGCATTGCTTTTGTTATTACCGGGGTGATTATGAGGTTGAACCGCTTTATTATCCAGTATCTATGGATGTTTGTATGGATGAGACTGCTTGGCAGACGGCTCGCAATTTATATAAGCAACAACGACGCTGGGGCTGGGGGGTGGAAAACGTACCCTACTTAATATTTAATACTATTAAGGAGTGGCGTGTTATTCCGAAAAAAGTTTTTTTGGATAAAATTTTTATTCAGTTCTATGGTTTTCATTCTTGGGCTACTAATGCTATAATTATTGGGTGTATTGGGTGGTTACCCTTATTTTTAGGAGGGGATCGTTTTAACCAGACAGTTTTATCTAATAATTTGCCTAATGTTACCAGGATATTAATGACGATCGCGATGGTTGGCATGGTGCTATCAGCCATTATTTCTTCTTTACTTTTACCGCCACGGCCAGCCAAGACGCCGTGGTGGCGTAAATTAGGGATGATAGCTCAATGGATTTTTTTGCCAGTCACTATTGTAGTCTTTGGGGCTATTCCTGGCCTAGAAGCGCAAACTAGATTAATGTTGGGCAAATATATGGGATTTTGGGTAACTCCTAAAGCAAGAAGTGGTTAAATTAATTTTTAATAATATGCCTTTTATTGATCCAGATCGTCCAGGGACTACCTTTTTAAGAATTTTTGCTGTTGAATTTGCAGCCATTATTGTAGTCTATGGTATTTTAGCTTTATTATAATTATGCTGAAGTTGCGGCTCCATAATACTTTATCGCGGCAGTTGGAGGTTTTTAAGCCACAACAGCCGCCAGTTGTTGGTTTATATACCTGCGGTCCGACTGTCTATAACTATGCCCACTTAGGTAATCTGCGGGCCTATGTTTTTTCTGATCTACTGAAGCGCACCTTGCTATATAATGGTTATGAAGTTAAACATATAATGAATATCACCGATGTGGGACATTTGACTGATGATGCCGATGCCGGGGAAGATAAAGTGGAGATAAGGGCAGAGCGAGAAGGTAAAAGTGCGTGGGAGATTGCTGATTTTTATATTAAGGCTTTTAAGGATGACCTTCGGACTTTAAATATTATACCGCCGACTACTTATTGCCGGGCTACCGAATATATTCAAGAACAAATTGAGCTAGCGCAGATTCTAGAACAAAAAGGCTACCTTTATCGTATTAGCGATGGGCTTTATTTTGATACTAGTCTAGTACCTGATTATAATAAATTGAGTCATTTACCCCTAGAGAAATTAAAAGAAGGGGCACGAATAGATAAAAATCCCGAGAAACGCCATCCCACTGATTTTGCAGTGTGGAAATTTAGTCCATTGGGACAAAAGAGGCAAATGGAATGGGATTCACCCTGGGGTAAGGGTTTTCCGGGCTGGCATTTAGAGTGTGCCGCTATGAGTTTAAAACTATTAGCTGGCCATTTAGATATTCATACGGGTGGAGTAGATCATATTAATGTTCACCATACCAATGAAATTGCTCAAGCTGAAGCTGCGACGGGCAAGCCATTTTTCCATTATTGGCTTCATAATGCTTTTTTAAATATTGCCGGCGGTAAAAAAATGGCCAAAAGCGGAGCTAATTTTTTGACTTTAAAGGTGGCGGTGATTGATGAGGGATGGTTGCCGTTGGCTTATCGGTATGCCTGTTTAGAGGTACATTACCGCAAGCCCATGGAATATAGTAAGGCTAGTTTAGCTGCCGCGGATCAAGCCCTGAAAGGATTATATCGTGAAGTTGCAGCTTTAGGTGGGGAGATGGGTGAAGTATCGCCCTTGTTCAGAGAGAAATTTGTAGAAGCAATTAATCATGACCTAAATAGTCCCCAAGCCCTAGCAGTGCTTTTTGAAGTTTTAAGGAGTCAGTTATCTAATAAAGATAAACTAGCCACCATCAAAAACTTTGATGAGATTTTTGGCTTAGATCTTATTGGGGGCGGACAACATTACTTAGAGATGCTTACTAATATACCGCCAGCCGTACAGGCATTATTTAACAAGCGACAGCTAGCACGGGAGGCCCAGGATTTTCCATTAGCTGATGAATTGCGACGTCAATTAGCTGAAGCTGGTTATGGCGTAGAGGATGGGCCAGGGGGTAGTCGACTCACGCCTTTATTTTAAATATGGATAATTTCTGGGCTCATTTAGCTCGGCCGTTTACTGTGTTGGCCCCGCTTAGTGGTTTTACTGATAGGGCTTTTCGGCAGATTTGTCGTAGCTATGGGGCCGATGTGGTAGTTAGTGAAATGGCCAGTGTCGCTGCCCTAGTTCATAGTCCGGAGAAAGCTCTAGAAAGATTATATTTTAATGAGATTGAAAGACCTTACGTCGTTCAATTATTTGGTGCTGACCCTAATCAATTTGGAGAAGCAGCCCGGCTGGTAACTAATAGAATTCAGCCTGATGGCTTAGATATTAATTGTGGCTGTCCAGCTCCGAAAATTATTAAAGAAGGAGCAGGGGCCGCTTTGGGAGCTGATTTGCCCCGGGCACGGCAGGCAGTTCAGGCGGTATTAAGTAATACTAGCTTGCCGGTATCTATAAAACTGCGAGCTCAGAATAAGGATATTAGCGCTCAGCAAGTGGTAGCTTATTTAGCCGATTTACCTTTAGCGGCCGTGACGGTTCATGGCCGTAGTGTTAGTGGAGGCTTTAGCGGACCAGTAGATCCAGGGGCTATTGCTCTTTGCCGTCCCTATGTCGCCGGAGTTTTAATAGCCAATGGTGGGATAGTTGATTTAATGACTGCACAGATAATGCTCCAGAAAAGTTTGGCTGACGGTATTATGATTGGTCGTGGGGCATTGGGCCGACCTTGGATTTTTCAGGAAATTAAAGAGGGACGAGAAATTAACTTAACTTGGACCGAATTGACAGAATTAATAAGACGCCACGCTCAGCTTATAGTAGCTTATAAAGGAGAAGATGGTCTTATTGAATTTCGTAAATTTTTAGCCTGGTATGTTAAGGGTTGGCCGCAAGCTAAAGCATTACGTGCCCAGCTTATGCAGATTAAGACTCTAAGCGAATTAGAAAATGTTATAACCAGTGTTTCCGCTTAAAATAGAGAAACATTATAGCCGTTGGCAGAAGCATAATAATAATGACACACCAGAAGCCATAACGGTTATTAATAAATGGCATCCCCATGATTGTATTCATGCCGAAAATTGCAGCAATAAGGTTAAGGGGAAGAATAATTACCGAAAAAATGGTTAGGGTTTTCATGATCTGATTAATTTGGTCGTTAAGCAATGATTCGTTGGTGTCATGTAATACTTCAATCATTTCTTTTTGATTATCTAGATTTTCCCAGATTCTTTTAGAATGTTCTACTAGGGTAGAATAATATTTTTTGAGCTCAGTGGCTGGCACCAAGCTGCTTTTAATGGTAGTTAGGGTTTGTAAGATATTTTTATGATTTTGTAGAATACGGCGGATTTTAATGATATTATTTCTTAAGGTTAAAAGTTCTTGAACGGTCTCGCGTTGATTACTGTCAACTTTAAAGACAATGTCTTGGACAGTGGCAATACGTTTGCTGTGTTCATCAAGAATTTCATAGCAATAATGCATAAGTTGCTCTAAAATTTCATAGAGCAAGATAGAAGATGACTCTAGCTCATAGGCCAAAGTAGAGTCTTCGCTTTTACGACAAAGATTGAAAAAGTTATTGAGTGGCGGCAGATCACCATTATGCACCGTTACTAAATATCCATGACCCATAAAAAAATCAATTTCTGAAGGCATAATGAGGCCATTTTTAATAATAGGAAAATGGAGGACAATAAAGATGTAATCTTTTTCCTTTTCAATGATGGCCCTTTGAGCAATACTACGAGAGAGAGATTGTTTTAGATGATGCAGGTTAAAATGTTGGCGTTTTAATAAATATTCTATCTCAGTCTTACCAGCAGAATTAATGTTGATCCAATTCACCGCACCATTAGTTTTAGGGTTATCGATAATAAGCTCTTCAATCTTTGGTGAAATTTTTAAGTATTGTCCCATATAATTTAGTTATTGATTTTTCCTTAAGTATAGCATAAGATAATAAAAAGTGATAATTTTATCTCTAAAGAGAAGTTGTGGTATAATTCCTTTATATAATACTAATTTATGTCTCAAGAACGATTACGATCTAATAAGGTGGAACAACCCCTAATTAATCCTGAAGTTGAGCAACTAGCTAGTCAGGAGAAAAAAAAAGAGGGAGTGCCCCTGCCTAGTCCAGAAAAGCCAGAATCCGCAGCAGTTTCGGCTTCTATTAATTCGCCATCTGCATATCTAACTGGTTCGATAGCGCCACTTACTCCCAGACAAGCAGCTATTGATGATATTTTAGAAGATGGTTTAACCGATATTTATCTATCTTTACCTCCAGACAAGCAGCGTGAACTTAAAGAAGTGGGTGAGCAGACAGTGCGACAGATTGATAGTTTATTAGACCACGTTAAATTGCAGTGGCGGAAGATTATGAATTTAATTCGTCGCTTTTTGTCTATTATTCCAGGAATTAATAAATTTTTTTTAGAGCAAGAAGTTAAGATAAAAACTGACCGCATTATTGCTCTAAAAGATAAAGAATAATTATGGATCCGCTCATAATTTTGGGAGGAGTTTTATTAACTGCTATTATTGTTTGGCTAGTGGTTTTTATTTGGCGAACAATAGTGTGGCGATGGTATCAGGCTCATGCTTATTTTGATCAAGTAGTCTATCTAGTGAAATTGCCCAAAGATCGGCCCAAAGACCAGAATCAAGACTTTACTGCACAACAGATGCGGGAAGAGATTTCTTGTGCGGAAACTATTTTTGCTAGTATTGGCGGCCTAAGAGCTCAGAGAGGGTGGGCGGTGTGGCTTTGGGGTCGGGATGACCATTTTTCTTTTGAAATTGTTGCTAATAGTAGTATTATTGCTTTTTACGTGGTAGCTCCCCGACGCATGGCTCGTTATCTAGAACAACAGATTAATGCCCATTATCCCGATGCAGTATTAGAGGAAGTAATTGATTACAACATGTTTACAGCTCAAGGGGCTATTGCTATTGGTTCCCTTAAAACCACTAAACATTATGCTTTGCCGCTTAAAACATATAACCAAGAGGAGGTTGATTTAATGAATTCTCAGCTTAATGTGATGTCTAAATTATCCCCGGGAGAAAGCTTAGCCATTCAGTATACTGTTCGTAGTGCTTATGGGAGTTGGCATGGGGCGGTAAAAAAGATTGTCCAATTGGCCTACAAAAAGAAATCGGTAAGTGCGGCACTACAGACTAGTATTTGGTCATCAATAGCTGATTTTTGGTCGGATGCTTTTAGCAGTAATAAGGCTAAAAAGGAGGAAGCAGCCGCTAAACAAGCCGAGAAACGTTTGACAGCCATGGAAGAAGAAATGTTAAAATTAATGGAGCAAAAAAATTCTAAGGCTGGACTTGATGTTAATTTACGTTTGGTTGCTTGTGGCAATAATCAAGGGCGAGCTGATGCTCTGCTAGGTGATTTAGCTAATGCAATGAGTCAGTATAATTATTATGAATACGGCAATAGTTTTCAGGCTAAACCACGGCGTAAGCCAGTCAAAAATTTAATTAAACAGTTTATTTATCGTCGTTTTGACGAGAAGTCTAAATTTTTACTTAATACTGAAGAATTGGCTAGTTTATATCATTTTCCTTTACGGAATGCTGAAACACCTAATATTTTGTGGCTGTCAGCTAAGCAGGCATCTGCACCATCGGACGTCCCGACCGAGGGTTTACTTTTGGGCTATAATGTTTTTCGAGGGATCAGACGAGAGATTCATATTAAAGAAGATGACCGTTTGCGTCATGTTTATATGATTGGTAAGTCAGGTGTTGGTAAGTCGGTGCTCTTAGCTAATATGGCCATTCAGGATGTGTTGAATGGACAGGGTCTTTGTGTTATTGATCCTCATGGTGATTTGGTTAATGATATTTTAGCTAGAGTGCCAGCTGAACGGGCTGAGGACGTAGTGCTGTTTTCTCCCGCCGATCTAGAGCGGCCAATGGGTCTTAATCTCTTGGAATTTGATCCTAAGTATCCAGAGCAGAAGACTTTTGTAATTAATGAGATGATTGGTATTTTTGATAAGCTTTATGACCTTAGGGCGACTGGTGGACCAATTTTTGAGCAATATATGCGTAATGCGATGCTTTTAGTTATGGCTGACCCTGGGTCAGGTTCAACTTTAATGGAAATCCCGCGGGTTTTAGCGGATGCTGATTTTCGCCATATGAAATTGGGCCGTTGTGCTGATCCTACGGTAGTTGATTTTTGGCGCAAAGAAGCTGAAAAAGCTGGCGGTGATGCTGCTTTGGCTAATGTTGTTCCCTATATTACCTCTAAACTAACTTCTTTTATTTCTAATGACATGATGCGGCCAATTATTGCTCAACAGAAAAGTGCCATTAATTTCCGCGAGATTATGGATCAGCACAAAATTTTATTAGTTAGTTTGCCGAAAGGACTAGTGGGCGAAATGAATGCTTATTTACTAGGGATGATTTTGGTAGGTAAAATGTTAGCGGCGGCCTTGTCTCGCGCTGATATGCCCAAAGAAGAACGGTGTAATTTTTTCCTCTATATTGACGAGTTTCAAAATTTTACTACTAATTCTATTTGTCAGATTTTATCTGAAGCTAGAAAATATGGCCTTGGTTTAATCATTGCTCATCAATATATTGGACAATTAGTTAATCGGGGAGATACAGCTATTAAAGATGCAGTTTTTGGTAATGTTGGCACTCTAATTAGTTTCAAGGTCGGTTCGGAAGATGCTGAAGTTCTCCAGAAAGAATTTGCGCCAACTTTTGATGCTTATGACCTTATTAATGTAGAGAAATATACAGCTTATATAAAACTTTTGATTGATAATATGTCCTCACGACCATTTACCATGAAGACCCCATGGCCATTACTGGGTCATTATGATCAGGAGATGGCTGAAAAGATTCGGGAGTTAAGCCGTCTTAAATATGGTCAGGATCGGTCTTTAGTTGAGGCCGAAATTATTCAACGTAGCAGAATGAATCTTAATTAATATGGCACAAGAACCAAGTATTATAAATAAAGAGGGGGATGAGCAAGAATGGCAACCAGATCAAACAATTAGCTTTAGTGATCAAGCCAGTGAAATACCATCAGTTCTTCCACCAGCAACCGGTAGTCAACCCCTTAAGGATAATAGGGACGAAGGATATTTGTTATCAGGGAAGCAAATTAAAATTTTACAGTCTATAGCTAAAAAGTTAACAACATTGGCAGCTGATCTTAATCATCTGGTTCAATCTTTAATGGCTAGTAATACTTCAGAGGAAGTGTTAGCTGGTCAGTCTGGTCTTACTATTGAAGGTTATTTTAATGGCGAGCAGATGGTGGCCAGCAATGGACAGGTTTATGAGGTGCCAAGTAATTATGCGTCTAAGTCTAAGCTGGTAGAAGGAGATAATTTGCGATTAACTATTGATTCCAATGGTCAATTTTTATATAAGCAAATTGGGCCAGTGGCACGCCGTCGCTTAGTCGCTACTTTACAGCAGGGCTCTGATGGTAATTATTATGCCGTTCATGGTGAGCAACGGTGGCGGTTACTTAAGGCTAGTGTTAGTTATTTTCGAGCTGAAGCGGGCGACCGTGTTACTATCCTTATACCCAAAGATAAAGAATCTCAATATGCAGCTTTAGAAAATTTAGTACTTGAGTAATATGATGGTTGGGCGATGGTCAAGTAGAAAGATTTTACATTATTTTCCCAGTTTAACGGCTGAACAGGAGTCATTATTATCGGGTCAGCCTTATTTTATTCATCCTTGTCTTTTATTAAAAATTGCTGACCGGCAGCACAACTTCAGTACCATTAGCCACTTGCCTAGCAATAAACAGGTGCGTATGGCTTTTGAGACCCAGGCCTCCTTATTACCGATGAAAGAAATTTTAGACTATGACTGTAAAGGTTTAACTATTAGTGAAGCAGCAGCTAATTGGCAACAATTTTTAGATAAAGGTCATTTTTCTAGTCTATCAGCCCTGAAAAAAGAATTATATAAAAAGCAATTTGTCGATCTGGATTCTACGATGTATAATGACCATGCCAATGCCATCATTGGGCAATTAACTGATAAATTCGTGAAGGCTATGTGCATCATAGTTTGCAAATGAAACTGGGGATGGCTGCATTTCTATATAATTATATGGCCTCTATTAATTCTTTAATTTCTGACCTAGAATTAGATAAATCATTAATTGATTGTCTAAAAAATCGTGATTTGGATCAAAAATTTTTTTATACCGAAGAAGGAGCTGATCTATATTATAGTTCTTATGAACATTCAGCTAAGTTAGTGCCGGTTGATTTTTCCTTACCTAAGTATTCGGTTGGTGCTATTTTGTTTAATTTCTTTTTTCTCTTTAATAAAAAAGTGGTTATTAAGGCCCGCAACGAAGTAATTCATTTTTTGTCAGACAAGAGGTTAAATTTACTCAATATCCGGGCCTATTATCCAGATACTTTAAATAATTTTTTAAAAGAGCATGGGTTTCAATTAGTTCAATCTAAAGTTGATCAAAATATAAAGCATGGGTTTTTTATTTACCAGAGGGTTTAATATATGTCAACATTATACCGTCAATATCGGCCCCAGACTTTTGCGGAAGTAGTGGGTCAGAATCATATAAAAATTACCTTAGCCGAAGAGATCAAACGGCACCAGATTGCTTCAGCTTATTTATTTTGTGGCCCTCGGGCGGTGGGTAAAACTACTATTGCTAGACTATTAGCTAAATCCCTTAATTGTCTTAATCGTCCCGATAACTCTGCTGAACCTTGTAATAATTGTGCTAATTGTTTAGCTATTACGGCTGGACAGTCTCTAGATATTGTAGAGATAGATGCTGCTAGTCAGACTGGGGTAGACAATGTACGGGAAAATATTATTGCCAGTAGCCGTTTAGCCCCAAGTCAAGGAAAATATAAGGTGTTTATTATTGATGAAGTCCATATGCTATCTACTTCATCATTTAATGCCTTACTTAAGACTCTAGAAGAGCCACCGGAGCAAGTTATTTTTATTTTATGCACTACAGAAGTTCATAAGATCCCAGCCACCGTAATTTCGCGGTGTGAACGTTTTGATTTTAAAAAAATTAGCCAAGCCGATATTATTAAAAAATTGCATTATATTTTAAAGCAAGAAGGCTGGTCAGCTGATGAAGCAGTTCTAACGGCGATAGCTAAAAATTCGCAAGGTCATTTGCGAGACGCGGAAAGTTTGCTGGGTCAGTTGATGGCGGTTAGTCAGCCGATGAAAAACGGCGAGTTGCATTTAACAATGGAGGATTTTTATCTTTTAGCTCCGAGCAGCGATTTAGTAATTATTAGCCAGTTTATTACCGCTTTAAGTGAGCAAAATTCAGTTGAAGCTATTACCATCATTAATCAACTGGTGGCCGATGGCCGAGATGTTAGAGTTTTTTTACAAGATTTAATTGAAACTTTGCGTCAGCTATTGCTAAGTAAAATCAATCCTCAACTACTGGTAGAATATCAAGGACAATGGGGCGAAGATGATATGTTTGGATTATTAAAGCTACGGCAAAAATTGAGCATTAACCAATTAGTCCAATTTTTACAACTTTTTATTCAAGCTTTTAATGAGACCAAAGAGGCTTTTATTATCCAGCTGCCAGTAGAATTAGCCATTGTCAAGGCCCTGGGGCCCAGTGAAATAGAGAAAGTATCTAAAATAGAAAAACCTACTAATCCCCCTGAGTCACCAAGTAATGATTCATCACCCTTAAAGAAGTCAGGAGAAGAAAATAAGAAAAAAAATGAAGTGATGGCTCCCTTGTTAAGCGAGGAATTATTAAGTCGTTGGCCGGCCGTAGTAAATGAAATAAAAAATCATAATCTTGGTCTGTCGGTAGTTCTTAAAGATTGTCGGCCCCAAATAGAAGGGGATCAGATTTGTTTAGTTTTTAGTTATAAACTACATCAAGACCAGGTAAAACCGCTACCTATTAAGCATTTAATTGAAGAAGTTATGGCTAAAGTTTATGGTCGGCAGTTGACTATTACTACTAAGTTATTAAGTGAATCCAGACCGGCTGAGTCGGCTGTGCCCCAAAATAAGTCTAACAAGACAGAAGAGGGGGCTAGTTTAGATAGTTTATTAGAAATTTTTAATGGTCAAATTGTCAGTTAACTATTGTCATAGGAAATGACAAACTAACTGAATTGGCTTATCTCGGGTAGCGGTGGAGTGTGGGGGTTACTTATATTGGTGTTCTGAGGCTTGTCTTAAGCCAGATTGTCTAGTCGGGACTACTAGAGTAATGTTTTATAAACCCCTTGATGATCTTGGTAATCCGCGCCAGTCTTTTGACTGGCAAGATGATGCAAAAATTTGTTCAGGCTCTTTGGCTGCCTTAGCTAATAGAGAGGGTTATTAAAGAAGAGGGAATTGCTCAGGCAGTGTTAACGAGCATTGCTATTCTTGGTTTTAAATATGGCCGTCGTTATTTGGTCGATGGCAGTTGAGCTAATGTGACTCTGGCGAGTCGCTATTCCTTGCTGGCTATAACCGGGTCCTTGTCAAAGCCTTTTAGATATGATTTAATAAAATAACTTTTCGGGGATCGTCTAATGGTAGGACAGCAGGTTCTGGCCCTGCTAATCGAGGTTCGAATCCTTGTCCCCGAGCATTAAGGAATAAAGATTCTAGAGGGTTTGTTTTTTTGTTATCTGAGCCAAAAATTCCAGGTTCGAATTTTATTCCTAATTCACTAATTTTTAAATTAGCTTTTCGCACCAGCTCTAGATGTTTGGGCAATGATGTTATATTTCTTTTTTTATCGGCAGGTTCAAATCAAGCCCGAGCAAGATGATTTTCTTCTAGTTTAGTACTAAATCTCTCGTTACCGATGAGTTCACCATTGGTGTTGTCTGGGATATTCTGAGGATTAAAACATTATGCATGCCTTTTTGAAGTTAGACTGTCTTTTGCAATGATTTTAAAATGGCTGTTTGGTTAGTTTGTTTTTGGCTATTTTCTTATAAAAGTGGCGCTAGATGTTAATACAGAATTTTTTAATAAATAATAAATAAAGAAGTTTTATTATCATCTCTTATACTTAAATTACCACCCTGAGCCGAAAATATTTCTAGTCATTTTTAACGATGTCTACATTTACTGACTCAGTATAAAATTTTGGGTCTCTGCTTTTATGCTGAGGTCCTTTTATTATCCATAAGAAACAGGTGCAGATCAATTGTTATTAGCCAATTATTTTTTAATATGTTATAATCTCTATATTATTTCATCTTTATAGAAGTTTTTATATGGCCAAGCACTGGCGTGGTCGTCTTGTCCGCAAGAACTTAACTTATAATTTTAAGATGTTGTATTTTGCCCGAATTACTATTAATTCGGCTACTCAGCTAATGGGTTTGTTCTTGCCTATTTTTTTATATCAATTCTTAGATTTTAGTTTGTCTTTAGTGGTGATCTATTATTTAATTATTGATTTACTTTATCTTGGCTTAGTAGTTTATGGTTGCCGGGGTATTATGAACCGGCGGGGCATAAAAAAATCTTTACAGCTGAGTATTTTATTTGGAGCAATTTATTATGGTCTTTTCTTTTTTATTAATCATTATTTGCTGGCTGGTGATTTTACTGCCGTTGGTTCTAAAATTTGGTGGCTCGTGCCTACCATTTTTTTGTCGCTCCTATTTCGTTTAACTCATTGGATTCCGTTCCACACCAGTTTGGCAACCTTAACTGACCGTTCTATCCGGGCTAGCCAATTGAGTTTTTTAGAAGCCACCATATTAGCCCTGGGGGCAGTAATGCCTCTGGTAGCTGGTTTAGCCTTAGAATATTTGGGCTATAGCTGGCTATTTTTATTAGCTATAATTATTTACCTACTTTCTTGGCTACCTTTCAGTCGCTTGCCTCAGGTAGAAGAAAAATTTTCGTGGAGCTATGGTGAAACTTGGCATCGTCTATTTTCTAAGAAAAATAAAGATAGTTTCTTAGCATATGCGGGTAGCGGGGCAGAAAGTGTTGTCGGTTCAGTTGTTTGGCCAATATTTATTTGGCAACTGCTATCTGGCAATTATTGGCAGGTAGGGGCAATCTCTTCAATTATTATTATAGTTACTATTGTCTTACAAATTATGGTTGGTTATTTTTTAGACCGTTTGCCCAACCGTCGTCGCTGGTTGCGTTATGGTACCTGGCTATATTCTTTAGGCTGGATATTGAAGGCTTTGATTAATAATGCTTTGCAGGTTTTCTTGTTTTCTACTTATCATAATTTAAGCCGAGTATTTGCGAAGACACCATTTGATGCCTTAAATTATGATATTGCCGCTGACCACGGTCATTATGTTGATGAATATACCGTTATCCGGGAAATGGCCATTGCTATTGGCAAGGCTATTATGAGTATTTTAATCTTGGTAGTTATTCCGCTTATGCCCTTACGTTGGGTCTTTATTGTGGCCGCGTTAGCTTCTTTATTAATGTCATTACTTAATACGGAAGAAATATATAACGATTAGCTAGCTAGGGTCGTTTTTATATTTCTTGATCTGTGTTATTATGTATTTAGTAATTTATTAATTAATAAATTTATGAAAAAATCGCAATTATTTTTAATGACTCTGGGGTTATTAGCAGTTACGGCTATCGTTATTGTTTCGTTAGTAACTACTAATAAGGTTAACAGTCAAGACCGGTTTTCAGTAACAGGTTCAGGTACTGTCTATGCCAAAGCCGATATCGCTAATATAGTAATAGGTTTTAAGAGCGGGGTTAAAAAAACTGCGGCTGAAGCTACTGCTGAAAATACTAAGAAAATGAACAATATCATTGAAGCCTTAAAGAGGTTGGGTATTGAAGAAAAAGATATCCAGACGACTGAATATACTCTACGTCCGGTTTATAATTGGACCAATGAGCGGGGACAGGAGCTTATTGGTTATGAAGTATCTCAGAATTTAACCGTTAAAGTTCGTGATTTAAATAAAATTGGCGAGGTTATTGCTCGAACTACTGAACAGGGAGCTAATCAAATTGGCAGTGTGAATTTTACTATTGATGATGAGTTTGAATTACGTAATCAAGCACGGGCCCTAGCTATTAAAAAAGCTCAAGAGAAGGCTCAATTAATTGCTGAGCAATCAGGGATGAAGCTAGGAAAAATTAAAGGATTTTCTGAGGGGAGTGAGGCTACCCCGATATTATATAGTAATGCTAAAATGATGGTTACTCAGGCGCCGGTGGCAGACTTAAGCGAACCATTAATTCCGTCCGGCCAAAATGAGATTAAAGTTGATGTTACTTTAATATACGAAGTTAAATAGTATTTATAATCATTAGCTAATCATTTTTTATTTATGTCTGGGCTCATAGAGACAATTAATGCCAATCCCTATTTAGGTCTTCTGGTAACTTCATGGGCTTTAGTGTGGAAAGGGATAGCCCTATGGAAATCAGCGCGTCATAACCAAAAATGGTGGTTTATTGCTTTGTTGGTTATTAATACTCTCGGTCTTTTAGAGATACTTTATATTTTTGTCTTTAGTAAATTAGGGCAAAAGACCGATGCAAAACCTAAAGTTCAAGCTAAATAGTTGGTCAGCTGACTTTTCCTGGCCGCTATTTATAGCGGCGATATTTTTTCTTAGTCCGACCTTAATTATTGCCTGGATATCCTTTAGTCGTCAGGATTTTTTCCAGCAACATTTAGAAAATATTGGGGAGGCTGGCTGTAATTTATTAGTTCTTGCTTTTTGTCTTTATTTATTGGGCTATCTTTTAGTAGCGGTGATTAAGCCCTCAGCTAATAATTCCTGGCTGTGGTTAGTGGCAGTATTAACTTTTGTCGTTAGTTTAGTGACCATTCCGCTTCTGTCTCGTGACATTACCGCTTACGCCCTAAATGCCGATATTTTTTATCATGGCCACCTTAATCCTTACCTTACGCCCATTGGCCTAGGGCGTCAATCATGGCACCTGGGTCAACTGTGGTGGCTCAATTATCCTTCGCCCTATGGGCCGGTTTTTTTCTTACTCTTGGGATTGCCGTTTTTAGTGTCTTGGGGACAATTACTGCCTTTTATTTTTAGTTATAAAGTATTGGTGTTAGTGGCTTTTGTTTTGACTGGCTATCTCTTTAGTTCCTATCGACGCCAATGCCATTTACCGGCTTACTTAGATTGGCTCTTTTATTTAAATCCAGCCTTGATTGTTAATTGGCTCATTGAAGGTCATCAGGAGGTATTTATTGTCTTAATTCTTTTGTGGTTATTATGGGCCAGTGCTAAAAAGAGCACTTTTCATCCATTGGGATTATTACTTATTGGCTTTATTAAAATAACCGCCGTCATTCTTTGGCCACTAAGTTGGTTTAAAGATAAAATTTTTAATTGGCGACGTTTTTGGCAAGCTAATTTATTATTGCTTTTAAGTTGGCTATTATTTTTTGCTATAATTCACTTAACTCCCTTAGATTTTTGGCATAATAATTTGGCCTTTCTTGATCAGCAATGTTTTTATGCTTGTTCACCCCTAGTTATGGTTAGCAATAATCTGTTGGGGGCAGGCGCCGGTATATTCCGTCTAGGATTGTTTGTTATTCTCTATTTGGCTAGTCTTTATTTCTTTTTATTTAAAAACTACCAGCCAGTGAAGTTTATCATTTGGTCTTTTACTGCTTTATTTTTTATTAACACGTCTTGGCTTACTCCGTGGTATCCGACTTTAGTTATTCCTTTTGCTTTATTAACTAAAAAACGCTCTTATATTATTTTGGCTGGACTTATTACTATTTATTGCCTTTGGCACTATGTTGGTTTATAATTATATATAAATGATTTATTTGATAATTTATGTATCAAGTTGTTTTTTTGCGCCATGGTGAAAGTATTTGGAATAAAGAGCAGATTTTTACTGGTTGGACTGATGTCGGTTTAAGTGAATTCGGCCGACAGCAGGCCCGGGAAGCTGGCCGGAAATTAAAAGAAAATAAGTTTGTTTTTGATCGCGGCTTTATTTCTTATTTAAAACGGACCAGAGAAACTATGGCTTTAGTTTTAGAAGAAATGGGGTTATCTATACCGGTAGTGGCTGATTGGCGTCTTAATGAGCGTCATTATGGTAATCTGCAAGGGCTTAATAAAGAAGAGATGGCCAAAAAGTTTGGGGCTGAGCAGGTTAAGATCTGGCGTCGTAGCTATGATGTTCGTCCTCCAGAAATAACACCGGATAATCCATATAACCAACAAAATGATCCACAGTATCGAGGTATTCCGGTGCCTAGCGCTGAAAGTTTAGCTGATGTAGTAAAGCGAGTGGTGCCTTTTTGGAAAGAGGCAGTTTGTCCTCTTCTTGAGAAGGGGGAGCGTCTTATTATTGTTGCTAGCGGTAATAGCCTAAGAGCTTTAGTAAAATATTTGGATAACATTAGTCCAGCTGATATTGTGAACCTAGAAATACCTACTGGCCAGCCGTTAGTATATGAGTTAGATAATGCTTTACAGCCGTTAAAGCATTATTATTTGTAAGATTATTCTATACAGCAATTAATTGCCCGTTTGACTAAGTCGCCCAATTTAGCGGCTAGACTTTTGTGACTCTGGTCATGTTTATTTATAGCATTATCATCAATATGTTTAATGTCGTCCGTAGTAATAAGTTTCATGTTAAGGCCCCAGAAAAGGGAATAGAGTTCATAGGCCTTATTAAATAGGTCATAAGCTTCATCTTTTTTGCCGGATGATAGTTCTTTGTTACCTACTTCCATCAGCCGATAACTAGCCGCTAGTAGGTGTTTGGAAATACACCACACTTCACCCTCATAGTCGGTAATGATTTTTTTTAGTAGTTCTTTACGGATTTCTCTTATTTCATTAATGAGGTCATAATATTCATGGTGGCCAGTTTTAGCGCCGGAGAAAAAGAGATGCTCTTCAATGCTTACTAAATTCATGATAGCAATACTTAAATCTTGGTCGGCGGATAGGTCCATCTTGTCCTGTTTTTTCATCTCGTCAAATTTAGCGATAAATTCATTAACATCTTTAATTTTCTGTTGATCCATATTATTTAATTAGTTGAGCAAATAAGAGGCTAAGAATAACGAGCGGTAAAAGGGGCATAACTACTTTTTGAAAGGGAAAATAAGCCTTATTACCATGATGGATTTTTAGATATGTATACCATTCGGCCCCAGTCCAAAAACCTAGGGTCCCATTAATGATTCCTAATAGTAGTTTGTTGATACCGCAGACACAACTGGCTTCATGACTGAAAAAACCAGAGAAATAAAGAGGAAGGACGACTAGGGCAATATAGGCAAGGATAATTATAATATTACGGCCCGGAAAGCTGATATGTTTTTTTTGTAGCCAGCCAATAGTCCACATAATCATGGAAACAATTAGACCACCAATCCACAGGCCGGTAATAATGTCATCAATACCTAGATAGCGGGAAAGTCCTACACCAGAAGCGACAGCAATAGTGCAGACTGGGCAGACAGCCCGGGCAATTATTGGCTTTATGGCCAAAATAATAGCGACAATTAGAGTTGCTGGAGTAAGACGGCTTAATTTCATGGTACTTGATTTAGTTTATTATTTAAGAAATCAATAATTGGCTGGTCGCCAATAATACACTGATGACCATCCCAGAGGAGGGGTACACCAATATTATTTTGAGAAAGACCGCAGTCATGGGCCACAGTTGTTAGTTCTCTGGCATTAGTCTCGTTATTATATACTTCTTTTTCTAGAAGTTGGAATTTTTCTCTAATTTTGCTAGTAGCAATATAGTTGGTCACGATATGGCAGTGAGGGCAAGTTTCACCGTAATAGAGAATAAAATCAGCTGCCGGCTGTCTTTGGCTAGCAGTAGCTGGTTGGGAGTCAGGGTGGTTATTTGACGTTTGGTGCTTAGTTAGGGCGTAACAAGAAAAAATGGTGACGGCTAGAAATAATCCGCTGGCAATTATTACTCTATAATTCATATAAATTATGCTAGATAAATATTATTGTAGCACAAATCTGTTTAATGACCAAATACGTTAAAGATTATAAAAAACGACAAGCAAAGCTTGCCGTTGAGGTTATTGAGAGATAAAATCGTGGAGGGCGAAAGCAGGCTATAATGACAAGCCCCGGAACTTGGTTCAAGTTTTAGAACCGTCCGTTGCTCTTAGACGCCCTCCTGTAGATTGCTAAAGTACAATCCTTATAACTAAGGTACTATTTTTTAAAAAAATGTCAAGCCTTGACCTCTTGGCTTAAAAATATTATTATTATGAGGCGATGATTGCCGCGTCTACCAAGCGCGGGGTATAACCGGGAATCCCTAAGTCGTTAATTAAGTGCCCATTCATGGGAAGCTAGATGGAACCGCGAGCTAAAAAACTCGTTCTAGCAATAAATATTAGTAGTTTATTGTTGGAATGAGTTTTTATTTAGGTTAATAAAAAAGAATAAAAATAGATTTATGCCTAATTATCCTTTAGAAATTAAACGTCATTCGCTAGCTCATGTTTTAGCCGCTGCGGTCACGGAGCTGTATCCTCAAGTGCGGTTGGCTATTGGGCCGGCGATTGATAATGGTTGTTATTATGATTTTGACTTTGGTCCAATTAAATTGAGTGATGAGGCGTTAGGAGTTATTCAAAATAAAATGCTAGAAATTATTGCTTCTCCTTTAAATTTTGAGCGGAGTGTCAAGGATATTGATGAAGCTTTAGCTAAAGAAAAGCAACAGGGGCAGATATATAAGGCAGAGCTTATTGCAGATTTAAAAAAACAGGGGATAACTGAAGTTAGTTATTATACTTTAGGCCAGTTTACTGATTTATGTCGTGGTCCTCATGTCGATTCTACTGCTGATTTACGGGGCCTTGGGTTTATGGTTCACCATCTAGCTGGAGCCTATTGGCGGGGAGATGAGCATAATCCGATGTTGACCCGGATTTATGTGTTAGCCTTTGAAACTCCAGCCGAGCTAGATCATTATTTACAAGTTTTAAGTGAAGCTAGTGAACGAGATCATCGTAAATTGGGGCGGGAGCTTGATTTATTTCATATTGACGAAGAGGTGGGGCTAGGGTTACCTCTTTGGCATCCTAAGGGCGCAATTTTATGGAAGACTATTGAAGATTTTTGGTCAACTCAACATTTACGGCATGGCTATACCTTGGTGCGCACTCCACATATTGGCAGTAAAAGTTTATGGGAGACTTCAGGGCACTGGGGGTTCTATAGTACTAGTATGTATCCGCCGTTAGAGGCTGGTCAGACGCTCCGAGATAAACAACAGGGCATTAAGGTGAAAACTTCTGAGGAATATTTACTTAAACCCATGAATTGCCCTTTTCATTTAGAGATTTATCGAGAAAAATTAAGGTCATACCGTGAGCTTCCTTTACGGTATGCTGAGTGTGGAACCGTGTATCGTTATGAAAAAAGTGGGGAGCTTTCTGGATTAGTGCGGGTACGTGGTTTTACTCAAGATGATGCCCATATTATTTGTCGAGTGGATCAGGTTGAAGCGGAGCTTAAAGGGGTTATTGATTTTATCCTTTTTATGTTTCAATCTTTTGGTTTTGATATTCACTCTATTAATGTTTATTTGTCTTTACGTGATCCCAAAGATAACATTAAATATGCGGGTTCAAACGAGGGTTGGGAGTTTAGTGAGCGTATTTTAAAGAAAGTAGCTCAGGAGAAAAATTTAAATTTTAAGGAGGAAATAGGGGAAGCGGCTTTTTATGGCCCGAAATTAGATTTTAAATTAAAAGATGTTCTGGGACGGGAATGGCAGTGTTCAACCTTACAGTTTGATTTTAATTTACCGGAACGTTTTAATTTAACCTATATTAACTCTGAGGGACAGCCAGAACGGCCCTATATATTGCACCGGGCTTTATTTGGTTCTTTTGAAAGATTTATCGCCTTGCTGATTGAAAATTACGCCGGGGCTTTTCCTGTCTGGTTAGCACCAGTTCAGGCTAAAATTGTCGCTGTTAGTGATAAATATTATGATTATAGTAATAGTTTAGCTAAAATATTAATTGATCATGATATTCGGGTGGAAATAGATAAAAATGAGGAGACAGTGAGTAATAAAATTCGTAAAGCTATTCATGATAAAATACCCTATACTTTAGTAATTGGCGAGAAAGAAGTTAATTCCGGGGCTTTAACTATCCGACAACGAGGGTCGACTGAGCTTCTTACAATGAGTCAAGATGAATTTATTACCTTTATTGAGGGAAAGATTAAAGACCATCAGTTAATTTAATGAGTTTTTAATATAAATTATGAAGAAGAAATTACTATGGCTTTTAATTATCGCTTTTATAGTAGCTAATATTTTAGCAGCTATTAAGGTAAGTCAGACCCATAAGTCTCAAGGAGTCAATGAGGTAACATCATCTTTAGAGACAACCACTGCGCCGACTATTAATTTTGTTACTCCCGAAGTAGCCCCAGCAAGCCCAACCATTACCAAAGAGGATATAGCCCGTATTGCCTGTCATGAGCCTTTGTCTTTAGATGATTGGCCGGTTGAGGTAGATAATAATCTATCTCTCGCCCCAGTTAATTGGCAAAATAGGCGTGTTAATTTAACTGATAAAAAAGTGGTCGAGCAGTCATACCGGGCCGGTATTAATTTAGCTGGCCATTTTCATTTAGCTACTTGGTCTTGTGGGGAAAATTGTGAGTTAGCTGCTATTATTAATGCGAAAAATGGGCAAGTTATTGCTTTTGGTGCTGATGATGATTTACGGTCGGTTGGTGGTTGGCAATTTTCTCCCACCAGTAGTCTTCTTATAATTAATCCAGGAAGTAAAGATCAAAATAATCCTACTATTTATAGTCTAGTAGAAGAAAAGGGGCTAAGACGTATTTGCTATTTGGCTCAGTAATTTAGTCAAAATTAGACCATTCAGCATTTTTAATAGCTTGAGGTCGGAGGCCATGTTCTTTATTATATTGGGCTTGGATAGCTCGCCGTCTTTCCGTTTCTTTAATGGCATAATTCATGGCCGGTGTAATAGTGTCAGCATACATAATGACTTGGCCATTAATATGTCGTGCGGCTCGGCCGATAGTTTGAATAAGCGAGGTTTCATTTCTAAGGAAGCCAGTTATATCAGCATCTAAAATAACAATCAAGGAAACTTCTGGTAGGTCTAAGCCTTCCCGGAGGAGATTGACCCCTACTAAAACATCGTATTTATTACGACGTAGGCCTTGGAGCACTTCAATTCTCTCTAAAGTGTCTACATCACTATGAAGATAATTAGTTTTTAGGCCAGCTTCTTTAAGGTAATCGGCGAGTTCTTCGGCCATTTTTTTGGTGAGAGTAGTAATCAGTACTTTTTCTTCTCTTTGAGCCCGTAGTTGGCATTCTTTAATAAGGTCGGCTATTTGTCCGTGAGTCGGGCGGACTTCAATAGCCGGGTCTAATACACCGGTCGGGCGGATGATTTGCTCCACAATTTGTTGAGAGTGCTTAAGTTCATAAGGACCAGGAGTAGCGCTAGTATAAATAACTTGTTTTATTTTGTGATTAAACTCAGTAAAATTGAGGGGGCGATTATCCATAGCGCTTGGTAGTCGGAAGCCAAATTCCACTAGCACTTCTTTGCGAGCCTGGTCGCCAGCAAACATACCAGTAATCTGTGGGATAGTGATGTGAGATTCATCAATTATGGTTAAAAAATCATCTGGAAAGAAATCTAGGAGAGTGGCGGGCGGGGAACCGGCAGGACGGCCAGCAAGATGCCGGGAATAATTTTCGATGCCATTACAATAGCCGACTTGTTCCAGCATTTCTAGATCATAATTGGTACGACGTTCTAATCGTTCAGCTTCCAGTAATTTGCCTTGATTTTGAAGCTCTTGGATTCTTTCTTTAAGTTCTTGACGAATAGCGGCTGAAGCTGTTTCTAATCGGTCGTGAGGGGTCATAAAATGTTTGGCAGGTAGGATATGAATTTCTGTTAATTTTTGTGCTTCAGTTAATTGGAGATCGCTTAAACGTAGAGGCCGCGGCTTATTGTTGTCGGGGTTAAGGGGCCATAGATAAATGCTATTAATAATCTCATCATAAAGGTCCAGGCGCACAATAGCTTCGCCACTCGCCAGATAGATGTCTATAATATCGCCGGCTACCCTAAATTGGCCTCGATGGCAAGCGGCATCTTGCCGCTCATATTGCATAGCGATGAGCTCTTTAATTATTTCTTGCCGATTAATGGTTTGTCCTTGAGTAAATATTTGGCTCGACGCTTCATAATCGGTTTTTTCTCCGAGACCGTAAATACAAGAGACACTAGCCACAATAATCACGTCACGGCGGGTTAGCAAGGCTTGAGTAGCAGCATGGCGCAAGCGGTCAATATCTTCATTAATTGTTGCTTCTTTTTCAATATAGGTGTCGGTGGGTGGCAGATAAGCCTCAGGCTGGTAATAATCATAATAAGAGACAAAATAGTGGACCGCATTTTGCGGGAAAAAGGCCTTGAATTCTTTATATAACTGAGCGGCCAGAGTTTTATTAGGTGAAATAACCAAGGTTGGCTTCTGGGTTTTTTCAATAACTTTAGCTATGGTAAAAGTTTTACCACTGCCAGTAACCCCTAAGAGAGTTTGGGCCTTGAGGCCCTGTTGTATTCCTTGGCTTAATTTTTGAATCGCTTGTGGCTGGTCGCCAGTGGGTTGGAATTGAGCTTGAAGTTGAAACTGCATGGTAGTACTTAGAATTTTGGTAATAGTTATATTATAGAGAAACCATAAAAAAGTGGCAATAAAAAACCGGCAGTTTATTAAACTACCGGCTATAGTTTTTATTTTAGTAGTATTACCTTTTTAGTCGCTGAAAAACGACCTGAGGTAATTTTATAAAAATAAATACCAGGACTTACTTTTTGTCCTGCATCGTCTTTACTATCCCAGGTGATAGTATGTTCTCCTACAGCAAAAGGTTGTTGTGCTAGTGTGCGCACTAATTGTCCCTTGACATTATAAATGGCAATGGTAGTCTGCTCACTAGCCTTTTCCTGCCTGAATTCAATATTTGTATTATCCCTAAAGGGATTGGGATAACAATAGACACTATTAATAATAGGAGGAGTAGTAGTATCATCAACTGGATTAGTGCCAGTTGATATCCCCGAGAGCCGTATTGAAGGTACTGTGGATAGTAATACCAGAGTATTTCCATGCCACCTGGCACTTATATAAGTACCATTTGTACCCGGTGGTAGTTGGGGGCTAAAAGTCCAGGTGAGTTGTCCATTCGCATCATAATTCATTAAAATTGGTACGGTACCACTACTTGTTGTGTGCGATCCATAGAAGAGTATATTACTACCATTGTTTATCATTCCTTCTGGCTGATACTCCTCTGCTGTACCAATATAATGTTCCCAAAAGATTTCGCCAGTATCCAAATCTAGCTGCTGCATCCACCAGGTAGCTTCATTAAGAGTATTAAAGTCTATAGTCGCAGTGCAGATATATAATTTGTTATTGTTTGGGATAATATATCTGCCTACTTTATCCCAAATGGTACATTGCCAATTAAGCGAGACTCCATTAATAAGGCCATTATTAGTGGTAAGAGTCTCTTTTCTGATGTTCCCATTGAAGGTACCATCATTAATCATCCCACAAATATAGATATTATAGCCATCGGCGCTATAAATATCTCCTCCCCATTCTGGGGCAATCCAATCATCCCCGAGACCCAAATTACCTATAATATTACCGGTGGTGTTATCCAAACAAACCCACCCCATCCAGACATTAAGGTAGGCTATATACTCGGGGAAGGTATATATAGTCCACCATGGTGTTTGCTGATGCAATGAAGGAAATATATCCTGGGTCCAGATGGTTGAGCCATCCTGCGCTGATATTTTATAGGCAATATGGCGTTCATCAACGGTTACCAGATTATTATCTGATGTTACGCCTAGTTGTTTTTTATGCACCACCTCATTACCTATAAAACCTGCTCTTGTCCACCCGATTTCACCGGTTGTATAGTTTACCTGGATTAAGGTTTGTGGGTAGGGATAAGGCCCACTTAAATACATTAGGAAGATGTTATCCCCAATAATTTCCATGTTATAACAGTAAATCCCTATTATATCTAGTGGCATGGCCCATAGTTGATGAGGGGTGGTTTGAGCTCCGAGGGACGTGAAAACCATTATCATCATGATAATAATGGTTAATGAAATATTGCGTATCCTTTTCATTGGACACCTCCTTTATTTTTTAAAGTACAATATTTTAATTCTTTCTTACTTTATAATATTATAGACGAAACGTCAATTATATTGTGCTCCCTTTTTAAATACATTATACTCATTAATAATGAAGATTATTAAACTAACAAAATTTTATCATCAAGCTTTTACCTTAGTAGAACTTCTAGTAGTTATTGCTATTATTGGCATTCTTTCTACTCTCTCAATTGTAGGTTTAAATAGCGCTCGAGCTAAGGCTCGAGATAGTCGCCGTTTATCTGATGTTCGAGAAATAGCTACCGCCCTAGAGATGTATTATAGTGATACAGGAGCATATCCCTTTGTAGCTTCTGCCACTGGTACTCTAATAGGTGGTTTATGTTTAAGTGATTTAGGCATTAGTTCAACTTGTGGTACCAGTGTATATTTAAAAAAAATCCCTGACGATCCTCAGGGTAGGACCCATTATTGGTATATGTCTAGTAGCAGGGGGGCGAGCTACCAGATTAATTTTCGCTTAGAGCAAGGCTCTCAAGGTTATCCGGCTACTTCTTTGGTTATGGTTCCTGGTGGAATTCAAGAGAGTCTTTATTATGGTTTAATTGGCTGGTGGCCCTTTAATGAGGGGTCTGGGCTGCTTACTAGTGATGCTAGTGGCCATAATAATCAAGGTATAATTAGTGGTGCCTTATGGCAACCTCATGAGCCGGGGTGGTCACTCTTATTTGATAATGTTGACGATGGTGTTAATATTCCTACTAATAATTTTGTAGGACTATATGAATATACTATGTCCGCCTGGGTTAAACCTGTAGGTACACATAAAAATTATACTGGTACTATTATTTCTTCTGGCAATTGGAATTCTATTCATTGGGCTTTTGGCTTGGGGCAAAATAATGAATATATAAAATTTAATCGAGCCGATGGCTCTCGTTGGGTTAGTTTTAGTTATAATGTCCCCCTAAATCAGTGGACCCATGTAGCGGTTACTAGATTTAATGATAAATTAAACTATTTTGTAAATGGCCAATATATTGGGCAGTCTAGCATTAGTGCTTCTGGTGAATTAAATTCTAATGCTACTAATACTATGATCGGACGGGAGACCTATGCTAATGGTTATTTTGATTTTAACGGAGCTATTGATGATGTCCGGATTTATAATCGTGCTCTTTCTAGTGAGGAAATTGCTATTTTAGCTCAGCAAAATTAGGCTATTTTTGACAGGGCTAGTTTTTTTTCTTAAAATGTAAATATTAAATAATTTAAGGAAATAGTTTTATGGACCAGCCGTCCTCCTTTTTTGCGCAAAGTGAATTGGAAGTTTTGGCTTTTTGGGATAGAGCTAAAATTTTTGAGCAGTCTGTAGAAAAGACAGCGCTTCATGGTGATTATCGTTTTTATGATGGGCCGCCCTTTGCTACCGGGACCCCACATTATGGTCATATTGTTGCCAGTATTATGAAAGATGTGGTACCTCGTTTTTGGACCATGAAAGGTTATCGCGTAGAACGTCGCTGGGGCTGGGATTGTCATGGCTTGCCGATTGAAAATATTGTGGAAAAAGAATTGGGTTATCGACACAAGAAAGATATTGAGGCTTTAGGTATAGATAAGTTTAATGAACTGTGTCGGTCTAAAGTTTTAGGTTATGTGAATGAATGGCGCACCATTATCCATCGATTGGGTCGTTTTGTGGATATGGATAATGCTTATTTGACGATGGATTTATCGTTTATGGAGTCAGTTTGGTGGGTGTTTAAAGAATTATGGGATAGGGGATTAATTTATCATGGATATCGGTCAATGTATATTTGTCCGCGCTGTGAAACAACATTGTCGCAATCGGAAGTGGCAGAGGGTTACAAAGATGCTAAAGATTTATCCTGTACGGTTAAATTTAAGTTACAGCCTAATCAAAAGATCGGTGATTTTGTCATTAATGATTCAACCTATATTTTGGCCTGGACCACTACCCCCTGGACGTTAATGGCTAATGTGGCCCTAGCAGTAGGTGCGGACATGGATTATATTGTGGTAGAGATTCCAGCTAATTTTGACTTTAAGCAATTTAATGTTGATTTAGATTTAACTGGGAGATATATTTTTTCTCCTCAGTGTGCGGCCCAAAACGATAAGCTTCATCAGCTATTAGAATTAGCTCTACAAGGGCACGTTCCAAGTTATAAATTTAAGGGGCACGATTTAGTTGGTTTAAAGTATTTACCGCCTTTTGATTTTTATTATTCCCAGTCTGATTTAGCAAATAAAGATAAGGGCTGGCAAGTTTATCCGGCTGATTTTGTCAACACTGAAGATGGTACAGGCATTGTCCATATTGCCCCTGGTTTTGGAGAAGATGATTGGCAGCTAGCAAAACAATATGATTTGCCTTTTGTACAGCATGTTAAAATGGATGGCACAATTAAAGATGAAGCAGGTGAATGGGCTGGCTTAAATGTTAAGCCTAAGGAGGATTACCAGGCAACTGATAAAAAGGTTGTTGAATTTCTAGGAAAAAGTGGCTTGCTTTTTTCTCAAGAGGAATATGAACATAGCTATCCATATTGTTGGCGTTGTGATACTCCTTTAATTAATTATGCTACTTCCTCATGGTTTGTTAATGTGACTAAAATTAAGCCTCTCGTGCTGGAGGAAGCCAAGAAAATTAACTGGTCACCCAGTTATATTAAAGAAGGACGTTTTGGACAATGGCTGGAAGGAGCCAAGGATTGGTCTATTAGTCGGCAACGCTATTGGGCCTCTGTTATCCCTATTTGGCAATGTTCCTGTGGCTGGCAGAAAGTTATTGGTTCGGTGCAAGAATTAGCAGAGCTTAGCGGAAAAGAGATAACTGATTTACATAAACATATTGTTGACAAAATTACCATTAAGTGTCCTAATTGTGGGAAATTGGTTCATCGAGTACCTGATGTACTAGATACTTGGTTTGATAGTGGCTCTATGCCCTATGCTCAGGCTCATTATCCCTTCGAAAATGCTGAGAATTTTGATAGCCATTTTCCGGCTCAATTTATTGCTGAAGGCATTGATCAGACCCGATGCTGGTTTTATTATCTTCATGTAGTTAGCACGGCTTTAGGGCGGGGAGTGGCTTTTCGCAACGTTATCGTCAATGGTATTGTGCTGTCTGAAGATGGCAAGAAGATGTCCAAAAAACTACATAATTATCCTGATCCAGCTGCACTAATGGATAAATATGGTGCTGATGCCTTGCGTTACTATTTATTAGCTTCACCAGTTACTCAAGCAGAAAATCTTAATTTTAGTGAGACTGGAGTGGAAGAAGCAGTTAAGAAAATTATTCTCCCGGTGTGGAATGTGTATAAATTTTACGATTTATATGGAGGAAATGAACGCTCTGTTTTGTCAAGAGAAGATTGGCATTCAGACAATATTTTAGACCGCTGGATTGTGGCACGTCTTCATCAGTTGCTGGGAGATATAGATAGTGCCATGATGGATTATAATTTACCTAAGGCGGTACGGCCACTGGCTATCTTCATTGACGACCTATCTAGTTGGTATTTACGCCGTTCTCGCAATCGGTTTAAAAGCGGGGAGTCACAAGATAAAGCTGCGGCCATTCTTACTACTAGTTATGTGCTTCAGCATCTAGCTATAGCCTTAGCGCCATTTACTCCCTTTTTAGGTGAGGCCTTGTGGCAAAAAACTACTGGTTTTAATTATGAGCATGATGATAAATCAGTGCATTTGCTGAATTGGCCAACCGATTTGCCGGTAGATGAAAGGGTTTTAACAGAAATGGCAGTGGTGCGAGAGATTGCTGAATTAGCTTTAGCTGAGCGCGATGAAGCAGGATTAAAGATTAGACAAGTATTACCAAGTTTAACCATTAAAGGACCAACGGATCGCTTATCACTGTTGACTTCAGCCAGTCTAGATATTTTAGCTGATGAGCTTAATGTTAAGCATATTGTTACTGAGACTAATAATTCTGCCGGCTGGGAGGTAAAGTTGGATACTACTTTAACGCCTGAACTGATACGGGAGGGTTTAGCTCGAGAATTGGTGCGGCATATTAACTTACTTCGAAAGGAGTTGGGTCTTACCTTGTCAAACCGAACAATTATTTATTGGTCTAGTACTAGCCCACTAGCCAATTTAACTCTAGAGGAATGGGCCGCGACTATTCAAAAAGAGACACTTAGTGCTAAACTAGAAGAAGGCCAGCCTGACCAATTTTTGGCCCACAAGACCCTCAACTTAGATGATGGGACACTAGAAATTATGATTGCTAAATTAAATTAAATATTAATAAAAACAATTTTATGATGTTAGTTCTTTACATTTTATTAATAATTATTGCCATTTTTATTATCTGGCTCATTGCCGTCTATAACGGCCTTATTGCTAGCCGGAATCGTTTAGCTGAGGCTTTAAGTGATATTGATGTTCAGTTAAAGCGACGTTATGACCTTATTCCTAATTTAGTGGAGACGGTTAAGGGTTATGCTGCTTATGAGCAGGAAACTCTTAATAAAATTATCGAGGCTCGTAATGAGGCTATGTCAGCTCATAAAACTGGCGACAAGGAAGGAGAAAAAGCAGCGGAAGATAATTTGTCAGGCTTACTCAAAAATTTATTTGCTTTAAGTGAAAATTATCCTGATCTTAAAGCTAACCAAAATTTTTTGGAGCTCCAGCGTGAACTTACCGATACTGAAGACAAGATTCAAGCTGCCAGGCGTTTTTATAATAGCAACGCCCGTGATTTTAACATTAAATTACAGGTATTTCCTACTAATCTTGTTGCGAAAAAATTAGGTTTTACGCCAGTAGAATTTTTTGAAATTACTGATAAGGCAGAAAAAGAACAAGTTAAAGTTGAATTTTAAAAATATGAATCTATATACTCATATTAGCGCCAATAAACGTCGGAGTTGGTTGCTAATTATCATTAATGGAGTATTGCTTTTAGCTTTAGGCTGGGTCCTTAGCCAAGCTACTAATGATTATATTTGGTTCTATATTGCGGTAATTTATTCTTTGGTGTCTAGCTTAGTTGGTTATTTATGGGGTGACAAGGTGGTATTAATGACTAGCAAAGCTAAATTAGTTGACCGTAAGGATGCACCTGAGCTTTATCGCTTGGTAGAAAATTTATGTATTGCTGCCGGTTTGCCAACTCCCAAGATTTACATTATTAATGAAGCTGCTCCCAACGCTTTCGCCACGGGCCGAGATCCAAAACATGCTTCTGTGGCTGTTACTTCAGGACTGTTAGCTAAATTAGACAAAGCTGAGCTTGAGGGGGTTATCGCTCATGAGCTTTCTCATGTTGGCAATCGTGATATTCTATTAGCTACTTTAGTGTCAGTAGTAGTGGGGGCAGTAGCGCTCTTGGGTAATTGGTTTGCCCGGTGGTCATTTTGGGGTGGCAATCGACGCTCTAGTAATAATGATGAGGCAGGACAAATATCGGTTATCTTGTCTATTATTGCTTTAGTATTAGCTATTTTAGCGCCTATTGTGGCTCAGTTAATTCAACTAGCTATTTCTCGCCGTCGGGAATTTTTGGCTGATGCCGATGGCGTTCTTCTTACTCGTTATCCTGAGGGTCTTATTAACGCCCTAAAGAAGATTAGTGCCGACCCTGAGCCGTTACCCGTGGCCAGTGAAGCCACAGCCCATTTATATTTTGCCTCACCTTTTAATAACAAAAAAAGGACGTCGCCCTTAGCCAAGATGTTTATGACCCATCCACCGGTGGAAGAGCGGATTGCTGCTTTAGAAAAAATAAATATTTAATATGGCTAATCCTGACTTACCCAAAGACCTTAGTAAGACTGAGAATATAGCGGCTAGTGGCCTTAAAGAAGTATGGCGTGCTGAAGAACAAGAGCACCGACAGCGTAAAATTTTTTTAATTATCGGTATTTTATTAGTAATTATAGTCATTGGTGGTTTAGGTTTTATGAGTTGGCCCTATGTTCAGGGGCAAATTTATGGTTATTATGATAAAATAAGTAAGGAGATAAAAAGTTGGCCGGCTAAATATGCAGCTTGGCAGAAAAAAAATGAGGAGGCAGTTATTAAGGGTGATGTTTTTAAATAAGACATGAAATGCCAATAATATGCTTGCTTTTATTAAGGGAGAGATTAAAGCTAAACGTCTAGGGTCAATTATTGTAGAAAATAATAATCTCGGCTACCAGATTATGGTTGGCGAGAAAATTTGGGAAGAAGCTAAGACAGGGGAAACAATTGAATTATTTCTTCATCATCATTTAAGAGAGGATAGTGATGAACTTTATGGTTTTGCTGATTTGGAGACCCTGTCTTTATTTGAACTTCTTCTTTCAGTGTCAGGTATTGGTCCGAAGTCGGCTTTAAATATTTTGTCGCTTGCCGATATTAAAGACGTCCAGCAGGCTATTATTTTAGGTGACGAAGTGATGCTTACTAAAGTATCTGGAATTGGCCGGAAGACAGCAGAGAGAGTGATTTTAGAGTTAAAAAATAAAATTGCTAGTTTACCAGCTAATCTCTTGGCAGGCGAAGAGGGTAGTAGTAATGAGGATGATCTGGAAGCCTTAATTGCTTTGGGTTATAGCGCACCAGCCGCCCGGCGAGCTCTAGCTAAAGTAGATCGAAAAATTACTGACCCAGCTGAACGTTTGAAATTAGCCTTAAAGGAATTGCCTTAGTTTATGTGGCAGATCATAGATTCTCTGGAAGCCGATGATTTTGTAAAACACTATGGGGCATCTGAATTTTTACAAAGTTCAGCCTGGTTAGATATTCAACGTCAATTTTATAGCGTAGAGACTTTAGGCTATTATTTAGATAAGGAGTTAATGTCTGTGGCTCGTCTTATTCGACGACCGCTAGGAGGAAGATTTTGTTATTATTATTCTCCCCGTGGTCCCATTGTGAGAAAGACTCATTATAATCTATGGCCACAACTTATTAAGGATTTAGGGCCATGGCTTAAGGAGAGACGGGCTTTATTTTGGCGCCTGGAGCCAGGGAGTAACTGGTTAGATTATGATTTTGCCTCATTAGGTTTTTATCATGGGCCAGATATTCAGCCGAGTGAGACACGTGTTCTTAGCCTTGATTCTTCTCCCGAGGAATTATTTTCTAGGATGCATCCCAAGACACGTTACAATATTCGTTTAGCTAGTAAACGGGGAGTAACTGTACGTAGGGCTGGTCCCCAAGATTTTGCTAGCTTATGGTCTTTATTACTTCTTACCAGTCAGCGTGATAATTTTCATTTACACCGCCGGGAATATTATTTAGCCCTAATTAATTCACCAGCTATTGAATTATTGTTAGCTGAATATCATGGACAGGTTTTAGCAGCTGGCATTTTTGCTTATTGGGGAGATACAGCTATTTATCTTCATGGGGCCTCGGGCAATGAACATCGTGAGCTTATGGCTCCTTATTTAGTGCAGTGGCAGGCAATTCAATTAGCTTATGAATTAGGTGCTCGGCGGTATGATTTATTTGGTACGAGTTCTCAAAAATGGCCAGGGATTACTCGTTTTAAGCAGGGGTTTGGCGGGGAAATAGTTCATTATCCCGGAACTTTTGATTGGCCACTTTCTAAATGGAATTATAATATTTATGCTACTCTTCGGCAGTGGCGACGGAAAAAACATTAATAATCTTTATGAATAAATTTTTTGCTCAATTAAAAAAAACTATTTACAATAGTTATTTAAAGCATTTAGTACCAGCTTATCATTTTATAGTTAATTGGCTAGCTGATGTTTATTATAATCATCCAAGTCGGCAGTTAATTGTTATTGGGATCACTGGCACTACTGGCAAGACCACTAGTGTTTTACTGACCGCCGAGGTACTACGGGCCGCTGGCTATAAAGTAGGCTATACTTCCACGGCAATGTTTAGTGATGGTCAGCGTGATTGGCTTAATGATACAAAGATGACTATGGTAGGGCGATTCTTTACTCAAAAGATGTTACGGCAGATGGTCAATAATGGGTGTCATTATGCCATTATTGAAACGACTTCTCAGGGAATATTACAATATCGCCATCGTTTTATTAATTATGACTTAACTATTTTTACCGGTCTTTATCCGGAACATATTGAAGCGCATGGTTCTTTTGACAATTATCGACGAGCCAAGGGTCGTTTGTTTTCTCATTTGCGCCGTTGTCCTTATAAATATATGGGAAGCGACCGCCATATTGAAAAGGTGGACCATGGTTTTAAGCAGGTAGGCTTGGATAAAGTGCCTAAAACTATTATTGCTAATTTGGATGATGATTATGCCCATTATTTTTTAAGTTTTGGTGCGGATAAAGCCTGGGGCTATACCACTAATTATAAAGAGAAAAAGGATTTAGAATGGCCTGATTATCTTATTATGCTAGAATATGGCCAGATAAAGTCAGATATCCATGGCACTGATTTTATTTGCGAGGGTCAAGAAATTCATCTGCCGCTTCTGGGGGCTTTTAATGCCAGTAATGCGATGAATGCTATTGGAGTAGCCTTAAGCCAGGGGATAGATTGGCCAGTGATTAAAGCCGGATTAGGTGCAGTGAAGGTATTAGCTGGCCGGCTAGAAATTATTGATGAGGGTCAGCCATTTAGTGTAATTGTTGATTATGCTTTTGAACCAGTTGCTTTATCTAAAATATATAATACTTTAGAGTTAGTGCCTCATAAAAAAATTATTCATGTTTTAGGTTCAGCTGGCGGGGGGCGTGATGTGGCCCGGCGACCTAAATTAGGGCAGATTGCTGGCCGGCTAGCCGATATAGTTATTGTTACCAATGAAGATCCTTATGATGACGACCCACGGGTTATTATGGAACAAGTAGCTGTGGGTGCTGAATATGCTGGTAAAGAACGAGATAAAAATTTATTTACTATTCTGGATCGCCGTGAGGCTATTGCTAAAGCCTTATCTTTAGCTAAAAAGGGTGATATTGTATTAATTACTGGTAAGGGGTGCGAGCAGGCGATTTGCCTGGCTGCAGGACGTAAGATGCCCTGGGATGATCGGCAGGTGGTGCGGGAAGAATTGGCTAAACTACAATCTCTAGAAAATTAGTCTTTTGTCTTTTTCCTCTCTACCCTTAATTTAGTTAGTCAATCTCCAGTTCTCTTAAGGTTCGTAGTTATTGATTATAATCCATAAACTAGACTGGCATTAATGAACATATCCTTGCTCTTTTAATAATGAGTTCACTGGGATATAACGGGCATGGAGTTTCGGTGCGTTAACATGATCATCATATAGTATTTAGTGGTCTTGACAGGCCTTCAGCATTTTGCTAATCTAGAATTATTAGATTGGCTAGACTTCATAAGATTATTGTCAATCTCAATGCTAAGCTTAGATCAGAGAAAAAACATTTAATGACCATTGACCATTGACTATTGACTATTAGAGGTGAGTTCAGGGTCATTTTATTGTTAGTCTTTGGTTGGAGCCATAAGATAATACCCCTATCCATGGCTTAAATTAAACAATTGGCAATTTTTATTAACTCATCAGCCGTTTGGCCTTGAGAATTTTTTGTTATAAAAAATATGTCGCATCCCTCCCAAAGTGTTCACACTATTGGTCAACGTCGCTATTTTATTGACCGTAGTGCTTTAATGTCCCTGCCTGATTTAACTGAAGTGCAAAAAAAATCATACTCCTGGTTTTTAAAAGAAGGTTTAGCTGATTTATTTGATGAAATTTCACCGATCAGCGATTTTATGGGGCGTGATTTGGAACTTTATTTAACAGATTATTATTTTGATGAACCTAAGTTTAATGAGACTGAGAGCAAAGCTAAAAATATTACTTATGAAGCCTCGTTAAGAGTCAGGGCGCGGTTAGTTAATAAAAAAAGTGGCCAATCAATTACTCAGGAAGTATTTTTAGGTGATTTTCCCTTGATGACGGGAAATGGGACTTTTATTATTAACGGGATTGAAAGAGTAGTAGTTTCACAATTAATTCGTAGCGCTGGGGTTATTTTTAGTGCCGAAAATATTCGAGGCCGTAAATATTATGGTGCTAAAATTATTCCTAACCGTGGGGCTTGGATCGAGATAGAAACAGATATGAATAATGTGATGTGGGCCCGGATTGACCGTAAACGTAAAGTAGCAGTGACGTCTTTGCTGAGGGCTTTTGGCTATGGCACTGACGAAGAAATTAAGAAATTATTTGTCGGGGTAGATATTGCTGATGATGTTAGTTATATTGAGGCCACCATGGCTAAGGATTTAGCAAAAAACGAAGCTGAAGGATTGAAGGAAGTGTATAAGCGGATTCGTCCAGGTGACTTAGCCACGGCCGATAATGCTAGACAACTAATTCATTCTATGTTTTTCCGGTTTGACCGCTATGATTTTGGGCGAGTCGGCCGCTACAAGCTTAATCAACGGTTTGGTTTTGATATCCCCAATAATAAAGAAACACGCATTTTGCGACCTGAAGATTTAGTAGCTATTATTAAAGAAATTATTCGCTTAAATATTACACAGGATCCAGAAGATGATATTGATCATTTAGGCAATCGTCGGGTGAGAGCCATTGGTGAATTACTGCAAAATAAAACTAGGGTAGGCCTTGCTAGAATGGAGCGGATTGTTCGTGACCGGATGAGCATTCTAGATTTAGGAGAAATTACTCCTAATAAGTTGATTAACGCTCGGCCGGTTATTAGTGTGGTGCGGGAGTTTTTTATGTCATCCCAACTATCTCAGTTTATGGACCAGACTAATCCTCTGGCGGAACTAGAGCATAAACGTCGTCTTTCGGCTTTAGGGCCAGGAGGCTTAGCGCGGGAACGGGCCGGGTTTGAAGTGCGCGATGTTCATAGCACTCATTATAGTCGCATTTGTCCTATCGCTACCCCAGAAGGACCAAATATTGGTTTGGTGGGTCACTTAGCCAGTTATGCCCGAATTAATGATTTTGGCTTTATTGAAGCACCATATTGTCGGGTTCTTCATGATGTTCAAAATACTATAGACAATACTTTGGGCCAGACTTTACGTCAAGACATTACTTGGACTGATCCTCACACCAAGAAAAGGTTAATTTTAGCTAAAGCCGGTCAAGTAATAGATAAAGCTCTAGCGCAAAAATTAGAAGATAAATTAGGTACTTTAGTAACTATCCCTATTGTGCCAGTAGTCACTGACGAAATCATGTATTTAGATGCCTCGACTGAAGAAAAATTTACTACGACCGCCTTTACTATACCAGTAGATAAGAATGGTCATTTTATGGTTGAGCGAGCGGAGGGGCGACGTTATGGCCAGCCAGCCATAGTTGATGTTAATGAAATTGATTTTATCGGGGTAGCAGCCAACCAAATTGTCTCTATTGGCACGTCACTCATTCCCTTTTTAGAGCATAATGATGGTATCCGTGCTCTTATGGGTACTAATATGCAACGTCAGGCGGTACCGTTAGTGCTGGCCGAGGCGCCGATTGTTGGTACTGGCATTGAGGCTCGGGCCGCTAAAGATTCAGGCCATGCTATTGTGGCCCCAGAAGATGGGATTATTACTTATGCTGATTCATTAACCATTGAGTTAACTGGTAAAAGTGGCCAGATTCACCTTTTTAAGCTTAATAAATATTTGCGGTCTAATGCCTCTACTTGTATTAACCAAAAATTAATTGTTGAGTCGGGTCAGAAAGTTAAAAAGGGCGAATTGTTAACTGATGCTTCGGCTATTGATCATGGCGAGTTAGCCTTAGGTAATAATGTGCTAGTAGCTTTTATGACTTGGGAAGGATTTAATTATGAAGATGCGGTTATTATTTCGGAACGTCTAGTAAGAGATGATACCTATAGTTCCATTCATATTGAAAATTACACCATTGATGTGCGTGATACTAAGTTGGGTCCGGAAGTTATTACTAATGATATTCCCAATATTAGCGAAGAAAAACTAAAGGATTTAGATGAACGAGGTATTGTCCGGATTGGAGCTGAAGTATCAAGCGGTGATATTTTAGTGGGGAAAATTACTCCGAAGGGCGAGACTGAACTTAGTGCTGAGGAAAAATTGATTCGGGCTATTTTTGGAGAGAAAGCTAAAGATGTTCGTGACTCTTCTTTATATTTAGAGCACGGAGAACATGGTAAAGTTATTGATATTAAAGTGTTTTCCCGAGACCAAGGAGATAAATTAGCAACCGGTGTGATTGAATCAGTACAAGTAACGGTAGCTAATTTACGTAAGATTAAGGCGGGGGATAAGTTAGCAGGCCGTCATGGCAATAAGGGGGTTATTTCGCGCATTGTGCCCATGGAAGATATGCCCTATTTGGCTGATGGCACACCTATTGATATTATTCTCTCTCCTTTGGGCGTAGTTTCAAGAATGAATTTAGGGCAATTATTAGAAACCCATTTGGGCATGGCAGCTCATGCTTTGGGCTATAAAGTAGCTACCCCGGCTCTTAATGGAATTAGTGAGGCAACCATTAAAGCTGAACTTAAAAAAGCTAATTTACCGGAAGATGGTAAAGTTCAGCTCTATGATGGTAAAACTGGTCAACCCTTTGATCATACGACCACTGTGGGTTATAAATACATGCTAAAACTTAACCATATGGTTGAGGATAAAATCCATCAACGTTCCATTGGGCCTTATTCGTTAATTACTCAACAGCCTTTAGGGGGTAAAGCGCAATTTGGTGGTCAAAGATTTGGGGAGATGGAGGTTTGGGCTCTGGAAGGTTATGGAGCGGCTCATACTTTGCAGGAAATTTTAACCATTAAATCAGATGACGTAGTTGGACGCAGTAAAGCTTATGAATCTATTATTAAGGGTGAGCCAATTAAAAAATTAAATGTGCCAGAGTCATTTAATGTTTTGGTGCGTGAGTTAAAAGGTTTAGCCTTAGATGTTCAATTATTAGATGAAGCGGGGAATATAGTGGAACTAGTTAACCCGATGGATGATTTTAATAATCGTTATGACCAGAATAATAATTTAGAAGCCAATGCTCAAGTTAATGAAGTTATTAAAGAGGAAATAGAACGGCATAATGATAAATTAGAGGCAGAAGAAGGAGGCGAGGGTCTAGAGATTATTTAATTTTGTTTTTTATAATTTTTATTATATGTCTACTCCCATTAAAAGTAATGATTTTAAGGCGATTAAATTAAAACTAGCCTCACCGGAGGAAATTCTTAGCTGGTCGCATGGTGAAGTAACTCGGCCTGAAACTATTAATTACCGGACGCAGAAGCCTGAAAAGGATGGTCTTTTTTGTGAAAGAATTTTTGGACCATCCAAGGATTGGGAATGCTACTGCGGAAAATATAAAAAGATTCGCTATAAGGGAATTATTTGTGATAAATGCGGCGTGGAAGTTACGCGGAGCAGTGTGCGGCGCGAACGGATGGGCCATATTACTCTAGAAACTCCAGTATGTCATATTTGGTTTTTGCGGGGCTTGTCTTCTAAAATTGGTCTAGCTTTAAATTTATCCGCCCAAGCAATTGAGAAGGTGGTATATTTTGCTGATTTTATTATTACTAATGTGAATCAAGAATTATTAGCAGCTACTACTGAACAAATTCAGCGGGAATATAAAAGTAAGAAAAAATTGTTTGAAAATGATTTTACTAAGGGTTTAGCTAAATTAGATAAGGAAAAGAAGGCAGCACAAGCAGCGGGGCAAAGCTCCCTAGAAATTCAGCAATTGGTTGATCAAACTATGGAAGAATTAACCAATGAGCGGGAAGCTAAGATGGCTGAACTGGAGGAAGTTTTTGCGCAAACTCAGAGAGATTTAAAGGAATTAAGGGTGATGAATATCCTTTCCGAAAATGATTACCAGAATTTAAGTTTAAAGTATGGTCATATCTTTACTGCTGGCATTGGGGCTGAAGCTATTCGGGAGCTTTTAGCTAATATTGATTTAGATAAAACCATTCAAAGTTTGGAGGCTGAGCTTAAGGGGGCGATTGATTCTAAGAAGGAGAAAATTATTAAACGTTTACGGTTCTTCAAAAATTTAGCCAATAATAATTTACGGCCAGAATGGATGATTTTAACAGTTATTCCGGTTATTCCCCCTGATTTACGGCCAATGGTCGCTTTAGACGGTGGCCGGTTTGCGACTTCTGACCTAAATGATTTATATCGTCGTATTATTAACCGCAACAATCGGCTAAAACAGCTGATGGAATTAAAAGCACCAGAAGTTATTTGCCGTAACGAGAAGAGAATGCTCCAAGAAGCTGTGGATGCTCTTATTGATAATTCTATTCGCCGGGGGAAAACTGTTACCGCTTCTACTGGTCAAAAGAGAAGCCTAAAATCATTAGCCGATTCCTTACGAGGTAAACAGGGACGTTTTCGTCAAAATTTATTAGGCAAACGGACAGATTATTCGGGTCGTAGTGTTATTACGGTTAATCCCAATTTACGGTTATGGCAGTGCGGTCTGCCCAAAAGAATGGCCTTGGAATTATTCAAACCATTTATTATTAGTGAGCTGATTAAGCGGGAAGTCGTCCATAATGTCCGTAGCGCTTCGCGTTATATTGAAGCAGGTCACGATGATGTATGGGAGATACTTGAAAATATTATTAACGGAGCCTATGTTTTGCTTAATCGCGCCCCAACGTTGCATCGCTTGGGTATCCAAGCCTTTAAACCTATTTTAACTGAAGGTTTATCTATTCAGATTCACCCTTTAGTTTGTCCAGCCTTTAATGCTGATTTTGATGGCGACCAAATGGCGGTCCATGTACCACTTACCGAAGAAGCCAAAGCTGAAGCACGGGATGTTATGCTATCTTCCCATAATTTACTTAAGCCAGCCAGTGGTGAGCCTATAGTTAATCCGGGTCAAGATATTGTGTGGGGCGTCTATTATTTAACGAGTCAAGCGAAAGATGCCGTTACTGATCCTAAACAAATGAAGGCTTTTGGGTCATGGCAAGAAGCTAAATTGGCTTATGATTGTGGGCAAATTAGACTGCGAGAGCCAATCAGGGTTCAGATTGATTATTTGGATAATAAACTAATAGAAACCACGGTAGGGCGAATTATTTTTAATAATATTTTGCCAGAAAAATTACGTTTTATAAATGATATCGTGGTCAGTACTCAGATTAAAGCCTTAGTTAAAGATTGCTTAAGGTGCTATGGACGGGAGGTTACTATTGATTTTTTAGATGAATTAAAACGAGAAAGTTTTAAATTCATAACTTTAAGTGGTCTTTCCTGGAGTATTGGTGATTTGCCAACTTTTCCTATTCGAGAAGAATTAATTAAACAAGCTGAAAAGGAAGCCGATGAAGTGCAACAACAGTATGAAGATGGTCTTTTAACTGATAGTGAACGTTATGGCAAGATTATTCAATTGTGGACCAGCGTGAAAGATAAAATTACTACTATCTGTATGGAGAATTTAGATAAGGATGGTCCTGTATATTCGATGATTAAATCAGGAGCTCGTGGTTCTTGGGCTCAGCTTACGCAAATTATTGGAATGAAAGGCTTAGTGACTGCGCCTAATGGAGAAATTATTGAGCTCCCAATTAAAGGTAATTTCAAAAAGGGTTTTGACGTTTTAGAGTATTTTATTTCTACGCATGGTGTACGTAAGGGCTTATCCGATATAGCCTTGCGGACAGCTAATGCCGGCTATTTGACTCGCCGGTTAGTTGACGTAGCTCAAGATTTAATTATTAAGGAAGATGACTGCGGCACTAAAAAGGGCATTATTATTACTAAAGAAGAAAGTGAAGCCATTGGTCGTACCTTAGTTAAAAGGATTACCGGCCGTTATCTTAGCGCTGATTTAAAAAATGCAGCTGGCAAAATTTTATTAAAGAAAGATCAGTTGGTTGATGAAAATATTGCCATTGAGCTTGAAAAAGAAGATATTCCTCAGGCTGAAATCTATTCAGTTTTAACTTGTGAGTGTCAGAAAGGTCTATGTAAGAAATGTTATGGCTATGATTTAGCCTATAATAGAATTGTAGAGAAGGAGACAGCAGTTGGAGTAATGGCTGCTCAATCAATTGGGGAGCCAGGCACTCAGTTAACGATGCGGACATTTCATACTGGCGGAGTAGCAAGTCAAGAGGATATTACCCAGGGTTTACCTAGAGTAGAGGAAATATTTGAAGCTCGTACTCCTAAGCGTCGGGCCTATATTGCCGAAGTAAGCGGGGTAATAAATATAGAAGAGACTAAAAAAACTATCGACCCTGAAACTAATGAGTTTATTGGTGGTGGTTCTAACAAAATTGTTAAGATTAGCTACGAGGGAGAAGAAATGGATAAATATTATTTTTTTGGGGATCCTAAAGCCAAACAGCCTAAACAGGTAAACAATAAGCCAGGAGATAATATTAAAGTGGCTGTCTCAGAGGGTGATACAGTAGGAGCTGGGACAAAATTATTTAGCCTTGGCCGTAAGGTTACTAAAGCAACTCGTCCGGGGAAGATTTTTATTGGTCCAAATTATGTCGGGGTTATCGTTACTGTACCTAAGGTTAAGGACTACATTATTCCTAAAAATTTTGCCATCATAGTCCATAATGGGCAAAAAGTAAAAGTAGGTGATCAATTAACTGAAGGCAGTCTCGATTTAAGACAGCTCTATGAGCTTAAAGGTCAAACAGCTACTCAAAAGTATATCGTCCAAGAGATTCAGAGAGTTTATTCGTCACAAGGGCAGGTTCTTAATGATAAGCATATTGAAATTATTGCTCGGCAAATGTTTAGCCGTATTTATGTAACTGACCCCGGAGATAGTGATCTAACAATAGGAGAGATAGTAGAGCGGGCGCTATTTAACCGAATTAATCAAGAATTAGAGACTAATAAGAAGCAGCTGGCCAAGGGGCAAGTTTTACTTTTGGGTATGACTAAAGCCGCCCTGACAACCAGTAGTTTTTTGTCCGCCGCTTCTTTTCAAGAAACTTCACGAGTGCTAATTGAAGCAGCGGTAAGTGGTAAAGTTGATTATCTAGAAGGCTTAAAAGAGAATGTTATTATTGGTCGCCCAATACCAGCCGGGACAGGAATGCAAGAATAAAATTATTATTTTTCACAGACATAGAATTTTTGACTTAATCGGCACCCCCCCCAATCACCAAGAGTTAACTTGGTTTTATCTTGATCTCCACGACCAGGAAAATTTGCACGATACTTATCCCCAAAAGGGTCATTAACATCAACTATTTGTTTAGATCGGTCCCGCCAGCCAGTTAAAACAATAAAATGACCACCATTAGTAAACTTGCAATTAGAATACCTATCTTTATCATAACCAACCGATATAACCACTACACAACCCCTATTTAGGTAATAGCTTATGTCGTTGGCATTACCGATAGAGCCAGAGTTGAGGCCATAGGATTTAGCTAACTTAATGAGGCCATCAGCAGTTGAGCCATTACATTCTGTGCCATTGAAAGTTTCACGTGCTCCATAGTGGATGGCTTCTTGGGTAAATTCCTCTAAACTTTTAGTTTTGGTAAATTTGTTGATAGCCATAAATGTAGCTAACACCCCACAGCCAGAAGAGCATAAAGTACTGTTGGCACAATCACCCTTTTTTGTCGGATAGTGAATTTTTTTAGCACGATTTGAGCATTGATAATATAGTGGTACGCCATGACTTGAGGGGCCTTGCTCTGGAGCGTCCTTCTTAGACTGCCATTCACTAGGTATCTCATATTCTAAGGGTATTGTTTTTATAGCCATCATTTTTATTGGCGGCAGTTTGACTAAATTACTATTAATAGTAAATAGTAATAAATAGGAAGTTAGGGCTAAAACTAGGCCGCTAATAGCGGCATTAATCCAACTTTTGGCTTCAGATACCCGGCTAGCATTACCGCCAGCAATTATCCAATAAAAACCGCCAATTATTATAGCCAGAAGAGCTAAGAGGGCAATAATGCCAATGGAATAATTGTAGAGCCAGTTGATATATTCACCTATCCAGGGAACATAAAAAAAAGTTTTATCGCCCTCAGTAATAGATTGTATTTTATTTTCATCACTAAATAATAATCCAGGTAAGGTAATTTCTAATTCCGGAATTTTTAACTTTGGTCCATTGTTTTCTCCTGTTGTTGATATGTTGGTTGACTCTATTGAGTTATCTGTTGACATCCAACCAGTTGGTGGATTTAAATCTGGAAACCACATGCAGCAACTATTAGATCTGCAAGCTGTTTCGTTAAGGGGGGTACATATAGTATTTGGATCAAGTCCCATTCCTTGACATTGCTCAGTGGCACTGCAACCGGCCAGAGCTTGGTGTGGTCCCATTGTTAGGATTAAGAAGGTTATTATTAAAGATTTATAAATAATTTTGCGTTGCATCTCTTATAGATTATATTTTTTTATATTGTCATCGGCCATATTTTGGAAAATCTTTAGGTCGGTATCATTATTTAATAAATGTGAATAGCGCCCCTGATTCCTAATATATTCTTTTACCGGTGGTGTCGGTTTGGGTACTGCCATTTTTTTGGTTAGTTGCCCTTCGGTGAATTCTAATAGGGGATAGAGGCCGGTTTCGCTAGCTAATCGAGCAATGGTCATTTGGTCCGAAAGTTTTATTTTCCAGCCAGGGATACAGGGAACAAGGATTTGAATATAGCGTGGCCCTTTAATAGTTTGAGCTTTAGCAATTTTTTCTTTAAGATCTAGGGGGAAGGCAATGTTAGTTTGGGCAATATAGGGTACTTTGTGAGCTAAAGCAATAGCTATCATGTCTCGTTTATTTAGATATTTATTATATTTAGTTTTCATTGAGGCTTGAGCTAAACTTGGTGTAGACAAGCTAGCTTGCATGCCAGTATTAGCATAGCCTTCATTATCATAACAGATATAAAGCAAGTTGTCACCACGAGACCAACTAGCAGTAAGCGCACCAAAGCCGATATCAAAAGTAGCGCCATCGCCACCTTGAACCAGAACAGTCGGCCGGGGTATACTTTTCTTTTTATTATTGATGGTCAGATAATCTAGGGCAGCATCAATACCACTTCCTATTGGAGCAGCATTAGCAAATAGGGAGTGAATCCATGGCACTTGCCAAGCACTGTGAGGATAAGTAGTAGTAGTGACCTCTAGACAACCCGTAGCATTTACTACAATGGTATTAGGGCCTAACTGATCAATGACCAGTCGAGCCGCTACGATTTGGGCACAACCTAGGCAAGCAGTGTGATGATTAGATAGTTTAGTCATAGTCATTTTTACAGACATATTGAGGGAATGCATTATTAGTAACATTATAGATTGTATTTTCTGTGCATTCCCTGTAACGCTCCTCCTGGATGGTTGTTGGTTCAAAAGTAATAAGATTTATATTAATGGTTCGTAGAATCAGATAAGAAAATAGTACTAGGAGTAAGCCACTCAGGTCACTAAAACTCCATTGTTTAACTTCACTTACTTTTTGGCCATTGCCGCCAGCTGTGGACCATAAAAACCCACTAACAATGGCAACAATTAGGGCTATTACCGTAATAATTCGTGCACCATACTTGAAAAGTTCTTTAGTAGAGGTTGATTTTGAGGTAAGGGCATACCGCGACATAAAACCAGGCAAGTCAATTTCTGGAGTAAAAACTATCGGAGTGTTTGGTGTTGTAATTATAGAGACAGAAGTTGCTGAGACTAAAACATTGTCAGTTAATCCGTTTTTTTGGCTATTAGCCAATGCTGATACGTTGTTAGTCCAGGCGTATGTGCCAAAATGAAGTTCATATACTTTTTGGGCTGTAAGGTGGGCACAAATTTTATAAAATTCAGTTGTCGGGTTATCAATTATGTCTCGATCACCATTGTATTTAGCCGATGATTGTTGAGTTTTTTTATTCATTGTTATTAATTTTTTATAATTAATGCCAAATATAATTTTATTTGATAATAAGTTTTTATCCCTCACAAACATCTTTAATTCTATTGTTATCAACTTGTGGATTGTTTTGCATGTTCTCCCGACATATGTCCATGCACTCCTTTATATTACATTGACAATACCCGCTATCGACGACACCCTTGTCATCACCACATTTAAAATTAGAGACGCAATTGTTATTTCCTTGAATTTTTTCATTAAGCGGGCATTTGCGGGGGTTATCACTTGCTTCCCCATAAGATTTACATTGTTGACAAGTGTCATTCAAGCAGTATCCCCAAAGTCTTTTATTAGGATTTTTTTGGTCCTTTAATAAGCAGGTACTATAATTCGGTTTCCCCTGACAATAATTACCTGCATCTTTGCCCCGGGTTGTCGATGCAATAAAGCCCCCTAAATTCCAGCATGCTTTATCTGTAATAAATAATATCGTTATATCTTCTGTAATATCTTTGAACTGTTCTTGTGTTGAGTTGAGAGGATGAAGTGAGCCAGTAGTATAATTAGAGGGTGAATAAATAAATTTTCTTTTGCCCTCTGTGAATATATTTGCTAGATAACATCCTTTTTTACATTTACTTCGCCCCTCTTGCTCTCTGTTACCCTGCAGAAAGACAGCAATATTATGAGGATCAGAAAGAATCTTGTCACGGTCAGTATTATGAGAAGATGCATGATAATATTTGGTTTGGTCTATTGTATAACGTATGCATTCATCATAGGCGTTATTTAACAATTGTGGAATGTAATTATATGAAACTCCATAAGCCAGATCACTACCCGCAGACACTTTGTCATAAACAAAACAGCAAGCTTCCAGTATTGGAGAGCCATTAAAGGCAACCAGGTTAGCATTGGCAAAATATCCATCAAACATTGAGCAATCATCATAAGTTTGCCTTTCGTCTGATTTATTGGTGGTAATAATGTTTTTTCTAGAAATAGCGCCGATAGACGTTGTTTTTAATTCGACTAAATTAATATTAATTGTTGCTAATAAAAGGTAAGAGAATAGAGTTAATAATAATCCTCCCAATCCACTAAAAATCCATTGTTTAGCTACGGTTACTTTTTGGCCATTGCCGCCAGCCGTTGACCATAGAAATCCGCCAACAATGATAACAATTAGTGATAAAACAGCAATAATTTGTATGGCATATTTATATATCTCCGCCACTAACTTAGCTATAGGTGAGGTGGAATCATCTTGGAATACATACTCAGTATTTTTAGGAAATCCGGGTAGACCAACACTAGGCTTAAAGATCAGGGGATTACTAGTAGTCTTAACAGTTACGGTATAAGATCGGTCATTGGGGTTAGTTGCGGAGGTCTCTAGTATATTATTTTTAACCCATCGACAGCATTTGGCGCCACTATTCATTGTAACTGCATTACAGCCTTCCTCTGTCTCTTGCATTCGGCAATCTTTAGGACAGTTCCGATTATAATTTTCGCTTGTACCTAGCCACTCACACCAGCCTTCAACAAGGTAAACCGCCGAGGCTTTAGGGGGAATTAAAAACAGAATGTTCATCAAACACAATAAATAGAGTAATTTTTTTCGCATATAATTATTATTGGTAGTACTTTATGTCTTTTGTTATTTTATTTACTTATTTACTATTTTACTATTTTTTATTAATCTCTTTTAGCTTTA
>DBRV01000001.1:0-41652 GCA_002306385.1 Candidatus Falkowbacteria bacterium UBA1359
ATTACTTTAGCCGAGGGTAAAATGTCTGGTTCACTGGCATGAGTTAAGCGGAAGCCGTCAATATTAACCATTACTGGCAGTCGTAATTTTTGGCTTAAGATAAAGGCTAACCAATGTTGTTCTATGGCCTCCTGAATATCTTCGGCCCACAGCATAATCCAACCAGCATCGCGGACCGCCATAGCATCTTGATGATCATTCCAGATATTAATTGGGGCAGAAATAGAGCGATTAGCACAAGTCATGACGAGAGGGAGACGTAAGCCCGGCACGTTATATATTACTTCAGCCATATAGAGTAGCCCCTGAGAACTGGTAGCCGTATAGGCTGGTACACCCATAGCCGCGGCTCCTAAAACTGCTGATAAAGCCGAATGCTCACTTTCGGTTTGGACAAAAGAAAAATTGGCTTGCTGATTATTCTTAAGTCGCACTAGTTCTTCAATAATACCGGTTTGCGGAGTAATAGGATAAGCGGCTACTACTCCTGGCTGGCAAGCGGCTACAGTTTGGGCAATTGCCTCAGAACCTTTGAGAAATAATTTTTGAGCGTTATTGTTGATATTTTTAGTCATGCGTCTTACTTATTAGTTTAGCGGCTAGTTCATAATTAGTGATAAAAGCTTGCCAGTTTTTTTGAGCCACTTCTTTATTTATGAATTGTTCTTTAATGGCTTTTAACCAGTTTTTTTCCTCAATGAATGGCCAACAGGCACTTAGAGCCCCCAGCAGGCCAATTGCTAAATCTTTATTAAAAATAAAAGAAGAAATCTGTTGGCTGTCATAAATTAATAATTGTGGTTTTGATTGATATAAATTAAGGTCAGGGTTACTAACAATTGTTAATTTACGACCTAGTTTTTGGGGATTATACAAATTATGGTCGTTGATTAGCAATATATTGGGGTGTTCAATTGGCTGATGGGTATAAATTGGCCTGTGTGCCAACCTGACATAAGCTTCGACTGGTGTTCCATTTCTTTCTACGCCAAAAAAGGGCATAGATTGAGCCCACCAGCCCTGGTAGAAAGCAGCTCGAGCCAGTAAAGCTGCGGCAGTAACTACACCTTGTCCACCTAGTCCAACAATTTTTATTGTTTCTTTATTATTTTTTAGCATCTGGCTGGGTTAACTGTTGAATCATATAATTAAAGAAATCTTCTGGTAATTCTCCGGTAAATTTATAGCCGTTAATAAACCAGGTAGGAGTACCATCAATACCACCCAAATCAATAGCATCTATGTAGTCTTTTTGTAAATAAACCAGGGTTCTTTTTGTATCTAGACAGTTTTTGAGTTGGGTATCGGAAAAGCCATATTCTTTAGCTAAGTCTAAAATTTGGCTAGTAGTTGCATATTGTCCTTGATTGAGAAGAAATTGGTCATGAAAAACCCAAAAACCTAAATTGCCTGCTTGTTCGCCGGCACATAAAGCTGCTTGGGCTAATAGCTCTGAGCCTTCTTGTCCTGGCCAATTGCGCCAAATATACTGAACAATATCTCGATTTTTATTTACCACTTCACGAATTACCGGATAACTAACACGACAATGTTTACAATTAAAATCACCATATTCCACAATTACTACTTTAGGTGACGATGTTCCTAGGTAATATGGAGTAAGTCCTTTGGTTAAATCAATCCATTCTTTAGGGTCTAGGTTTTGATAGCCTGCTTGCATTAGAAGTTCATCCACAGAAACACGATTTGTTTTGATTTGCCAGGTTAATCTTGCCGTTTTGTAAATAAAGACTATTAGGAGAAGGCCTAATAGAATCAGGAATATAAGTATAATTTTACCCCACCATCGCTTATACCAAGGTTTATAGGGATGTTTTTGGACTTTAACCAGGGTATTAAGACGACTTTGCCAGCCAGTTTCTTGACTGTCAGGTGGTATAATACTGGTAGATTGAGATATTTTACTATTAGCCATTGTCGAATTTTAAATCTTAAGTTATTATATATTATAGCAAATTATTAAGTTATTAAATAGATGAAAATTATTACTTGGAATATTAACGGTTGGCGGGCTATTTGGCAAAAAGGTTTAGCTAATTTTGTGGAGCGTTACCAGCCAGATTTATTAGGTCTTCAGGAGACCAAGATGAGCGATGAACTAGCTACTAGTTGGTCAGATAAACTCCCGGGTTATAATATTTTTTGGCATGGTGCCCGGCGACCTGGTTATGGGGGAACAGCAGTGATTGCTAAACAGGATTTAGCAGATTTACAGGTAATTAATGGCCTTGGTCAGGATATATTTGATCAAGAAGGCCGTTCCCAGATATGTGAGCTGCCTGATTTTTATTGGCTCAATATTTATTTTCCTAATGCGGGTCATGAATTGGGCCGTTTGGATTATAAGCAAAATTTTAATGAGTATCTTCGGCAATTTGTTGCTAATTTACGGCTGAAGAAACCAGTTATTATGAGTGGTGATTTTAATGTGGCTCATCAGCCAATTGACTTAGCTAATCCCAAAACCAACGAAGGCAATGCTGGCTATACCCAAGAGGAGAGACAATTTTTTAGTCAATTACTTAGTGATGGTTTTATTGATATTTGGCGGTATTTACATCCAAATGAGATTCAATATACTTGGTGGACTTATCGCTTTAAGGCTCGTTCACGTAATATTGGTTGGCGGATTGACTATTTTCTTCTTACTTCTGAATTGTTACCTCGAGTAAAAAGTGTTACTATTTTAGATCAGGAAATGGGCTCGGACCATTGCCCGGTGGAATTAATTATTATTTAATATATGGAAAAGTATCAGCATCAGCAATTTGAAGCTAAATGGGAAAAGGTTTTTCAAGATAATGGTCTTTATTGGGCTGGCGAGTCTATTAATAAGCCCAAGTATTACATTTTAGATATGTTTCCCTATCCCTCGGGTAGTGGGCTTCATGTTGGTCACCCTAAAGGATATATTGCTTCAGATATTGTGGCTCGTTACCGACGAATGTGTGGTTATGATGTTTTACATCCAATGGGTTGGGATGCCTTTGGTTTACCAGCTGAAAATTATGCCTTAGAAAATAAAATCCATCCTAGTATTGCCGTAGAGCATAATATTGATATCTTTAAAAAGCAGCTAAGTATTTTAGGCCTTTCCTATGATTGGCGGCGGGAAATTAAGACTACTGATCCTAATTATTACCGTTGGACTCAGTGGATTTTTCTTCAGTTTTATAATTCTTTTTACGACCGTAAAGCGGGGAGGGCGCGGCCCATTAGTGAGTTAGCGATACCCGAAGGATTAAGTCCTAAGGAACGGCGGGCTTTTATAGACGAGCATCGTTTAGCTTATGAATCAAATAAACCTATTAATTGGTGTCCTACTTGTAAAACTGGTTTAGCCAAGGAAGATTTAGAGGAGGGGCGGTGTGAACGTTGTGGCTCTAAAGTTGAATTAAAACCACTACGGCAATGGGTCCTGAGAATTACCGAATATGCTGATCGTTTATTAGACGATTTGGATTTATTGTCAGACTGGGAAGATTCAATTAAAGATATGCAGAGAGCTTGGATTGGGCGGAGTCGGGGGGCTAATGTTGCTTTTATTATTAAGGCTGGCGGTAAGGAGATAGGCAATTTAGCGGTTTTTACTACAAGGCCAGATACTTTATTTGGTTGTACTTATGTAGCTATTTGCCCAGAGCAGCCAATATTAAATGAGTTAGCACCTTATATTAAAAATTGGTCTGAAGTTGAGCACTATATTTATGAAGCTAGCCAAAAAACTGAATTAGATAGAACTGATTTAAATAAAGATAAAACTGGGGTCCGTTTGGAAGGTTGTGAAGCCATTAATCCAGTAACTGGTCAGGGCGTACCAATTTTTGTAGCAGATTATGTTTTAGGTAATTATGGTGAGGGGGCTATTATGGCTGTGCCGGCCCACGATGATCGTGACTATTTATTTGCTCAAAAGTATAGTTTACCTATTATTCAAGTAGTTCTTGGTCCAGATGACCATTTACCTTATACCGGTTCTGGTAAATTAGTTAATTCTCATTTTTTAAATGGTTTAGAGGTAGAAGAGGCTAAAAAGGTCATAATTAATTGGTTGGTAGAACGGGGAGTAGGAGAAGAAACAACAAATTATCGTTTGGAGGACTGGACTTTTTCTCGCCAACGTTATTGGGGTGAGCCTATTCCCATGATTCATTGTCCCCGGTGTGGTACGGTGCCAGTGCCTATAGACCAATTGCCAGTACGTTTGCCAATGGTTGACCATTATGAACCAAGTGGAACAGGTGAATCGCCACTTATAACAATTAAAGAATGGATTCATAGCACTTGCCCTCAGTGTGGTGGCCCAGCAGAACGTGAAGCCAATACTATGCCTCAATGGGCTGGTTCATCTTGGTACTATTTACGTTATCTTGATCCTCATAATGATAAATGTTTGGTGGATCATGAAATAGAGCGACATTGGTCGCCAGTTGATCTTTATGTGGGAGGAGCCGAACATGCAACGCGTCATCTTATTTATGCTCGTTTTTGGCATAAGTTTTTGTATGATTTGGGGGTTGTTAATTATCCTGAACCTTTTACTAAATTACGCCATGTTGGTCTTATTATTGGTGAAGATGGGCGTAAGATGAGTAAGCGCTGGGGAAATATTGTCAATCCTGACAATATGGTGGCTCAATTTGGAGCTGACGCCCTTCGTCTTTATGAAATGTTTATGGGCCCCTTTGATCAATCTAACGAATGGCATACTAGTGGACTTAAAGGAACTCGTAGATTTTTAGATAAAATTTGGTCTTTAAAATCTAAAGTAACTAGTGAAGTTAACAATCTAGAAGTGGATAGTCAGGTGCAACGTACTATTTCTAAAGTCGGTGCCGATATTGAGCATTTTAAGTTTAATACTGCGATCAGCGCGCTTATGATTTTAGTGAACAAATTATCTGAACAGCAGACTATAAATAGAGAGAATTACCAAAAATTATTAATTATTTTATCACCATTTGCTCCATATTTAACTCAAGAATTATGGTCTCTTTTAGGTAATGAAGGTTTTATCTCCGAGCAATCTTGGCCAACGGTTGACGAAAAAATATTACAAACAGAACTGACGACTTTAGTTGTTCAATTTAATGGAAAGACAAGGGGAGTTATTACTTTACCTATTAATACTTCACAACAAAAAATTATTGATATTATTAAGCAAACACCTAAATTAAATAAATATTGGATAGATCAGGCAGAACCCAAAAAAATTATCTTTTTACCAAATAAATTAATCAATTTTGTTTTTTAGCATGCCTCAGAATTATTATAATTTGAATAAAAATTTACGTCGTGAGACCGAGCAACTATGTCAGCTCTATGGCCTGAGGCCTAGTCATCGTCATAGCCAAAATTTTCTAATTGAACCCAGGTTCTATCAAAAATTAGTAGAGGTAGCTGACATTCAACCTACCGATGAAATCTTAGAAATTGGACCAGGCTGGGGATTTTTATCTATGGCCCTAGCCCAAAGAGCCAAAAAGGTTACTGCTGTCGAGTTAGACCAGCGTTTAGCGGAAATTTTACCGACTCGTTTCCTAGCAGGTGGTTTTAATAATATAACATTAATACATCATGATATATTATCTGTAGTGATTAATCGGCCAGAACTAGATGCTAAGCCGGGTTTAATTAATATTACTTTGCCTACTAGCTATAAACTAGTGGCCAATTTACCATATAGTATTACTTCACTCTGTCTTAAAAGATTTTTGTCTGGCGAGGTAGAACGGCCGTCATTAATGGTGATAATGGTACAGAAGGAAGTAGCTTTACGATTGACGGCTAAGCCGGGTAAAATGAGTCTTTTGAGCTTACTTGGCCAATATTATAGTCAGCCTACCTATATAGCTGAAGTGCCAGCCACTAATTTTTGGCCTAAGCCACAAGTAGATAGTGCTATAGTTAGCCTTCGGTTGATACAGCCAGCACTATCAGGCGAAGATGAACGATGGCTATGGCGGTTAGCACGGATTGGTTTTAGCTCACGTCGTAAGATGCTTAAAAATAATCTATCTGCTGGGCTTAAAATAAAGGAATCAGTGGTGGTAAACAGTTTAACTAAAGTTCAACAAAACGCCCAGTGTCGAGCCCAAGACCTTTCCATTGATCAATGGTTGGGGCTAGTTGGCATCTTTAAAGATATTATGATATAATTGCTAAATCATGAAATTATTATTTTTAGAGGCACAATGTAACCTATATGAATATTGATTCAGATAGTCAAAAGCCAATGACTCCAGAAGAGTTTGCTCTCTGGAAGGCTAGACGTCGAGCTCAGCGTCAAAAAAATTGGTCGTTAGCTGGCCTCAGTACATTAACGGTAGCTATTATAGTAATGTGGTTTTTACAATTTAAGCAAAATATTACTGCTCCGCTTTATCGTCAGCTTGGTTTTACAAGTAATGAAGAGATTGAGGCAACTTTAAGGGGACAAAGCCCTAAAACGTCCCAAGAGCAACAGGATGATGCCCTAAAAGCGCAAGATACAGATAAAGATGGATTAAGTGATTATGATGAATTAAATATATATAATACCTCACCATTTTTGGAGGATAGTGATAGTGACGGGGTACTAGATAAAATAGAAATTGAACGGGGACAAGATCCTAATTGCCCTATTGGTAAAGACTGTACCAGTTCAGTCCTCACAAGCCCAGCAATCACTGTTACTAGTTCTTTAGAGGCTAACACTGCTGCCTCAGGGCTTGTTAGTCAGCCAACCGCTACATCCTCGGATTTAATTGGGATAAGTAGTCTTTTCCCGTCAGATGCTAGTAGTTTAAGACAGATTTTATTAGAGTCAGGCATGGATCAGAGCATGCTTGATCAATTTAGTGATGAAGATCTTCTACAGGCTTATCAAGAAGCTTTTCAGTAAAAAGGACCAATAAAAAGAGAGCAAAAATATGTAGCAATAAAAATTATATGAGAAAGATAATTATAAAAATTATTACTATTGTTATATCAATATTAACTTTATCTGTTCTTTGCTGTTATCCTATTGTACAGAGAGCTAGAGCTCAAGAAGCGGAACTAGCACCATTACCAGCGGTAACACCACCACTGCCGGGAGTGCCAGTGAATGTTGTTGGTAATATTCCGGAAATAACTAAAGAAGTTAAAGATACAATTTGGAATAGGCTATGGACCGCCCTTAATAAAGCGGCCAACAGGACTCTTGGTACCATATTAAATAAATATTTAAATATGATGGCTACTGATGCGGCTATTTATGTTGCTACTGGTGGCAAAGGGCAAACTCCAACTTTTGAGGCCATGGGGCATGAAGAATTTTGGAGACAGGCAGCCAGTGAGGCCGGCGGAACTTTTGTAGAAAATTATTTTACTGCCCTTAAAGAGGGGACTAAGACAGCTACTAGAAAAGAACAAAGTTTAGACTGTGCAGACTACCCCTGGATTGGAACTTCAACGGTGACTGTAGTTTTAACTAGAGTAGTCTCTACTGATCCAGTTAGTCTGGCACCTAGTGTTACTTATCCTGATATGACTATTTATATAAGGCAACCCTCCACTTCTACAGATCGAAGGCAAATTGATACTTCAAGTTCTTCGCTTTCCCTTATATCACCAGAGTGTCAAGGGGCTATAAAAAATGCAGAAGAGATATTAAAACAGGGAGGGGGAGAACAGGTTGATTATGCCGGTAACACTCTTCCTAGTTCTATTAACTTGCTAAATAATGAGGGGAAGGTTGGTACTCTGAAATTGAGTTTTGGGTCTGGGGATATTAATGTTTGTCAACCCTCTAGTATGATGGTGGCCCTTAAAATAGGCCTGGGTTTACCCAGCGGAGCTGGGAGTAAGGCAGGGGCAGAACCTTCTTGCGACTGGATGGAAATGAAAAAAAATTGGGAAGAGGCTTATAAAGAATCTATCACCAACGGAAAGGCTTATCTCCAGGGTATTCAAAATATGTTTGATATCGGTAGTAATGATTTGAGCGTCGCTTTTTCTTTAGGCGTAGCTCAAAGCAGTCTAATGGATTTTGAAGCTGCAACTAGAGAGTATGATATTAATTTACAAGAAGGTTATAAGCCTAAACAAAATGTTGGAGGTCGATATGTAGAGTTACCTGGAGGTGGTAAGGCAACAATTCTTAAAGCACAAAGCGATTTATCTAGCCCTTGGCTAACTATGACTGAAGATGTTTTTATTAATGTTCTTAATACATTTACTTCAATTTTAAGCAAGACATTGTTTGACAGGGGTATGGCCAAGCTTATGGAGGTGTTAGGCGGTGGGGGTGGAGGGATGGTGGGAACTTCCCAGCTAACAAATTTTTATTCAGTTGGTAGCTTTGGTCGAGCTCAGTCGGAGGCTATAATGGCCCCACTTTTAGATATGACTTTTGGGCCAGGTCAAGATATAGATTTATTAAGTAATTTATCTTCTTGTCCGGATATAAATAATCCTGGGCCGATGAATTGCGTTATTAATAGCAATTTTGTCCAGGCCATCACTGATGGACTTACTGTTGGTGAGGCATTGCAGAAAAATTTATTAAATCCTAATGCTCGTTTTGGCGGTTCAATGTATGATGTTGGTTTTAATATAGAATCGGGTGATATTAGTTGGCGAGCAATGAAAATTTTACGTAAATATCGCATTTTACCAGTCGGCTGGGAATTGGCAGCTGAGAAACTAACAACATTAGGTAATAATGAACGAGTTACTATTGGTGACGTTGTTGGTTGTTATAGTCCTTTTGATGGTTATGAAACGGGCTATAATCAAGGGTGGTGTCGTGGATTGGTTGATCCAAATTGGCCGCTTAAGGCACCATTAAGCTATTGCGTTAAATCTGGTTTTGGCGGTCAAATAGACTATATGGATGTTATGGGCACAGATCAACCAGCCTCTAGTACGGTTGGTGCTACTCTAAGTAGTATTATTCTTTTACGCTCTAGTAATTATTGCGCTGATGAACAGAGTTGTCTAAAAGAGAATAATAATGGTGGTTGTGATGTCTATGGTTACTGCGTAGAAGATCGCCGTACCTGGAAATTCCCTTCCAATGGCTGTGAACCATATTTTAATACGTGCCAAGCTTTTACTAATGCAGAGGGTGAGAATATTGGCTTTTTAAGTAACACCCTTGATTATGCTCATTGTAATGCTGATAATAGTGGTTGTCAGGCTTATTGTAATAGTTATAACTGGGCTAGCTCTTCTTATAACTGTACCGCTGGTGGGGAAGAAAATAAATATTATCTTAATGGTAGGGTTGAAACTTGTGCGGAAAGTGAAGATGGTTGTAGTGAAATTATTAGATTAATCAATGGTGGTGGCGTTAATTTATTGTTTAATAGTAACTTTGAATTTAGTCAAACAGGGGCCAGTTCATCTAATAATCAGCTGGATAATTGGTATTTTAGTGGTCCGTCAATCCATGGCACTATTGTTGATAATACTAGTGGGGAAGTATATAGTGGTAATAAGTCTTTAAAAATTGTTCACGATACTAATCAAGGTGGCGACTTTTCTGATAGTAATCCAAAGTCTCAACCTCTCCCTGGTGACGGTCTCCTTTCTTATGATTGGAGCTATCCTAATAAAAGTAGCCTACCTAAGAATTTTTTAATGAGGCCTGGGGTTAGTTATACTTTAAGTGCCTATGTGTACAGTGATGAGGCGCCAGTTACTTTGGCTATTGGCAATGGTCAGACGAAATTAAATAGTGAAGCTTGGAAACGCAGTGCTACCAGCACTCTTGGTTCGTGGCAAAAACTTTCGGTTACTCTTAATAATGATGAATATTATAATGCTAATGCTTTTGCCATTTATACAGAAAATAGTGGGACTTTTTATGTAGATGATATCATGTTTGAGATATCTAGCTATGGCAATAATGGCTTTAATCAATATCGTGCGGCTAATTATTCTTATGAAAAGATACTACCTTCCTATTTGCGTTCAGTATGTTATAAGCAAGTAGGGAATAGTCTAGTAGAACAAAATGATGCACCACCAGAGTGCGATGATTATGCTCGGATTTGTCTACCATCAGAGGTAGATTGTCAGTTATTTATTAACCAAGCAACGGGTGACGAAATTCCGGCTAAAGTAAATTTGCAGAATTATTGTCCGGCTACTTGTGTTGGTTTTGCTTCTTTTTGGCAACAGCCAACTCAATTTGAAAGTGGTCATGAGACACAATTAATTCCAGGGATGGCTGAAACATGTTTGCCCACTAGCGTTGGCTGTTCAGAATTTACTAATTTGGATAATTTATCGGGCGGTGGAGAAAATAGAGAATATTTTAGTTATTTAAGGCAATGCGTCAAGCCTAGTGATCCAGAGGCCAATTGCGCCACATTTTATATGTGGCAAAATACCGCCTCAACCGGTCTACAATTATATTCTTATAATTGGCAAGCTAGCTCAAGTGGAGCGCCTCAGCTTATTGGTGAAAATACCTGTAGTGCTTCTTCGCTGTGGCCTGACTCTTTAGATTATGATGCTGATTGTCGGGAAGTCCGTAATCAGGCAGGTGCCGTATTTTATGTTCCTTATTCTAAAACAATTACTTGTACTGATGACTGTCATCCTTATCGTTTATCTGATTATAATATTGATGAACAGATTACTAGTGCGAGTGGTTGTCAATCAGCTGGAGGGCATTGGTTAGCTGATCGTGCTCTATGTGTTGTCTGCCAGGGAACTGGCCGGTGGGATGATAATAATCAGGCTTGTATATATAAAGGGGCACCACAAGAAAGTCAAACTTGTTCAGCTAGCCAGAATGGTTGTCGTCAGTATAGTGGTACTGGGGCGGCTAATTGGCGTTTAGTTATTAATGATACTTTTGATGATAGTATTGACGGGTGGACACCCGCGGTGACCTCTTCTGCTACTATTAGGACTTATGGCCATTCGCTATTATCTACTGGTAATGATGTTCAGAAGAAGCTACCAAGTGATAATTTAGTTAATGGTGCAAAATATCGTTTGCAGTTTTTTGCCAAGAGTTCAGTTGGCCCAGTGACGTTGTCTGATATACATCTAGAAAGTAGCAATGCCAGTACATCTATCAACTTTGATTTACCCACCAACGGACTCCCTTTATCCGACAATGAATGGAAATTTTATAGTGTTGTTATTAGTCAGCCTATAAATATACAGGCTACGTCTGATAATTCTGAGGGTCAATTTCAAAATGTTAATAATGCTAGTTTATATTTCTCAGCTAGTGGTCGATTTTTGCTTGACGAAGTAAGATTAATGGAGGTTAGAGATGAATATTATTTATTAAAAGATACCTTAGATGTGCCTGACGTTTGTAATGAAGATTATAATGGAGTCCCAGCGGCTGGCTTTATGTTAGGTTGCCAAAAATATCTAGATCAAAATAGCAATATCCACTATTTACATAGTTTTAATGACTTGTGCCAAGAATCGGCAGTTGGTTGTGAGGCTATGCTTAGTACTCATAATTGGTCTACTTATTATTATCCTTTCCGACCAACTAATTCTCCTAGTAGTTTATTAGCTGATATTACACCAGCTGATGAGGTTATCTATGCAGTTTATGATCCTGATAAATTTTGTTCTTATAATGATAAGGGCTGTCAGAGATTAGGCAAGGAATCAACCTATGAAGATCAAGCCGTTTATACTACAACTTTCTTAAAATTTGATCCTGATCGTTATCGTTCCGATTTATTAAATTCTATTAAATGTTTACCCGAGGATGTTGGTTGTCAAACGTGGAGCGGGAGTGCTGGTCTAAGTTATTTTAAAGATCCGGGTAACCAGCTTTGTGAATTAAAATTTGGCAGTTCTGGAAATACTATGAGCTGGTATAAATATCCAATTAAACGTTGTACGGAAAGTGATACCTTTAAATTTTGTGTCAGTGACCAAGATTGTGCCAGTGTTAGCTCTAGTAGTTATTGTTCTATATCGGATGAAACGGAGTTATGTCCAGTTAATAATTTAGTTGGCAAAACTATTGGTCTAGGTGGTGGTATTGTTAAACAGCCAGTAAAGTATGCTAATTATAATTGGGTAGGTCTTTGTCCTACCACTCAGTCAGGTTGTACTGAATATATTGATCCATTATCTAAAGTGAACGGTGATTTATTGGCCTTTACACCAAGTACTACTAATGTTTCTAAAACTATTAATTTAGAACCCTTTACGGCCTACACTATTCAGGCGCATACTAAGGCCAATAATAATCAGACCGAAGATATTAACTGGCAAGTTGGGGGTAATAATTATAATTTTTGGATTTTGAATAGTAATAATCAATTAATTAGTACTTCTGGTCTTCAAATATTGGGGCTAGATGCTCTTAATCATAATGATAGTAATCCAGTAGCTAATGGTTATTATGGCAGTGCTATTTTTATGACTAATGCTTCCACCCAGATGACTGTTACCATACCAGCTAGTAGCTCGGCCCATATTCAAGAGGTGTCAGTTCGTAAATTACTCATTAATTATAATCTTAATCAAGACTTAAATAGCGAGGAATGTACTGATGGCAAGACAGAATATGACAAGGGTTGCCTATTATTTAATGAGAGGACTTATTTACAAAATAGATATGCTTCCTTACTTTATGATACCGACAAGACTGCCAATGACATTAACGGTGTAAGTCCGCAGTCGTCTGCTGACAATACGGCCAATCGCCTTATTAAAGTGAAACCATCTAGAGTCTGTGGCAAATGGCTAGAATGTACAACTTATAATACTATTCAATTAGATAATGGCACTACTAAAAATATTTGTTCGGCCTTTGGGCTCTGTGATGCTTTTGATGCTTATAATAATTGTGCGCATTTTATAGATATTAAACCAAGCTCAACCGTTAACCAAACGGTGGGTGATACTTTAACCCTGGGCGAGGTTCGTAATTTAACTGGCTACAGCAAGGTTGGCTATACGGGTACGGGGTATTATAATGATTTATATAATCTAGCTGCTATGTCAGAGCAAGGGCTTTTAGTTAAAGATTATGATATTAATGGTAGTTTTGAATTAGTGAGTGGGAAAGGATTAACTCTTGACGGTAATAGTTTAATATACGATTATTCAGCTAGTAGGTGGGCTGATCCCTATAGATTAGCTAAGGTTATTGTAAGTCCACAGGAAGCCATTTCTGTTGATCATAGTTTTAACAGTGATTATCTACCACCAGATGGTAATAATTTTCTACGTCTAGGCACTAGGATGATGACTGATTCTAATAGATTTTATGGTTATGTAAGGACAGACTCTTCTTATTATATTCCTGTTCAAGCTAGCACTACCTATAGCTTAAGTGGTAGTTACCGGACAACTAATGGAGCAGGTGCTGGTTTTAGGATCTGGGAATATACTTGTAAAAATCCAACCACTACCGCTCCATGTCGTCCAAATGGTTTATCGTCTAATATAACCCAAAGTATTGATATGGATGATACTCACAATAAATGGCAGACCCAAGCTCTAGTCTTTACTACCAAACCAGATACTAAATATATTGCTATAGAGCTAGATGCTTTTAATGAGAATGGTATTGCTTATTTTGATAACATTCAATTAGCCCCCGTATTAGCTATTCGCTCAGATCGTTATGCCGTGCCTAGCTGTCGGCTTTATCCGGAGGGCAATAGCCTGTCTTGTGATTATAGTTCAATCAATAATCCAGTCATTCGCAAGAAAGGACTTTTGGGTTATTGTCTAGAATATGACCCAGCTAATGAGAAGAATTGTCTTTTGTGGTATCCCTTAGATAAGATTGCCGCTGACCCAATTGAAGAAGGGATTGGCTATAATGGTAAATTCCCACTTTATTATTGTTTACAAGCGACTACCAGTTTGCGATTAGAGTATCGGCATGCCTTCTGGTTAAATAGTGATGATCCAAATGAGTGTCCACCGCACTATTATCGTGTAAACTTAAGTGGGGGGTGTAATGATGAGTTTACAGATATCGCCTGCGTTCCTAAAAATGATCCTACAGATGGCAGTATTTATAATAATTTAATTATTCCCCAATATGGCACTACCATAGCTAGTGTAACGTCTTCCTGTAATCATAATGACGGCAAAGATATTCAAGTATTTGGAGGTGTAGCATGTCTAGATTGTAAGGATCCGAACCCCGATACAATGAATGCTAATGTTAATTCTATAAATGATGGATGGTATGTATATGACGAGCGTTTACCTGAAGATGATTGTACTGTCAGTTCCACCGACGAGTGTGCATCATATAGAAATCAGTATGATTGTTTGCATCATAAGTGTGGATTTGCTCCGGATTCGAACAACGCACCAGGTATTTGTGCTGCCAGTTGTTCTTGGATTGGAGATTACTTTGATTGTATACCACAAACAACTTCACCTAGTTTTACATACTCACAATGTACGGGCACTTGCTATACACCCAACCAATGTGATAGTTCCAAGGGTCAGCTGGAGCTCTTTTATGATGAAGATGGTAAATATAACACTTTGGGGCGAGGTCCTAGATTGCGTCCTCAGTCTTTTCCAGCACCATCATTAGAATTTTTATGTAAAGCTTTATGTCCTGGATGTTATGATCCTTCTGGTAATAATGGTAATGGAAGTTGTTCGAATAGTAACAATGAGGTGCTTTTAGGTAGTGAGATTTATCGTGACCAATTTAGTATCGTGGTAACTAATCAGAGTTCTAGCGTGCCTGCCCCTACCTCTTCTGTCTATTGTACTAAATTCGTTAAGGTGGTTGATGAATTTGGCAATAATATCTTTTGGTCAGATCGAGTCAAAGAAGGCAGTAGCTTTCAGATGCCTTGTTATATACCCAATGCTAGCAGTACTGGTTTTGAACAAGTCTCATGTGCCTTTTCTCGTTCCTCAATACCCTTTGCCTCCATTGCTTATCCAGCTGGTTTAGGTAATTATCCTGATTTATGGGATGGGGCAGTGGGTAATAATAATACGGGTAATGAGCCGCTGTTTTATCAAGATGCTGCCTCTGGGGTACATTTAGGGCGAATTTTTAGTGAAGATCAAAATAATTTAGCTCATCCTAGGTATTTATTTGCTAAATCTTATAGCTTCTATGAGTGGAAGTTTGATCAAAATGCGGGCCTTAATGGAGTTCATGGTTATACGGGAGACAGTGGAAACTATAGTAGTACGAGTAGTTCCTTGTGGGAACCTCCACGTACACTCTGTAGCGGTGGGATAAGGCCTAGTAGTACTTCTTCTTCCTCTTATTGTTTAGTAAAACCTCAGATTAAAAATGTTAAGATTAATGGTAAGTCAGCTGACAGTGGTTCAATAATTACTTTTTCTGAACCAGTTTTTACGGCAGAATTAACTTTTAATAGTATTATTGATAAAGACCAAAAGCCACTTAGCCAAATTACAATAAATTGGGGTGATGGCTCTGAGCCATATAATCGAAGTGGTAGTTTTCTGGATCATCCTGATCCTGCCTCACCCCATCGTTATACCCACCGCTATATTTGTCAGGAAGACGCGGCTACTGGTGGCTGTCGAATTAATAATTTGTCTATTACGATTCAAGACCATTGGGGAGGAACAAGTACGGCTTATTCTATTAACATTTTACCAAATGCTTCTCAGTCTTCAGGGGGTGTTAATTATTAGCTAGTCATTTGCTCGCCTGATAGATTTATGTTATAATTTTTGATGTATTCAAAATTATGGCTGAGGCGGCATTAGTTTTAGATAATAATTCACAAGACCAAGCGGTTGCTGATTTATTGCGTCAACAAAAAAATCAAGAACGTTTGCAGCAATCTAATGCTGAGATGGTTGATTCTCAAGTAAATAACAGCAATATCAATGACCGTTTGGCGTCACGGGTAGCATCAGGTAGTCAAGAGGAAACAGCCTCAAAGTCGTCTAGTAATAAAAAGGGTGATGCTCAAGAAACTGCTGAGACTCTTAAAGAGGCTAAACAGTTAGCTAAATTAGCTGCTAATCCTACTGTTGCCGGGGTAGCCAAAATGGCCGCTCAACAAACAGCCCAAGCAGTAAAACAAGGTGAGCTTGGTAAAAAGCTTACAGGCGAGCTTTTAAAACAAAGCTGGACTCACTTAGCAGATTCTTTTGGTTTGACTTTAATTTATTTAAATATCCATGCTTGGGTTGGTTTCCTAGAGGGCCATAAAATTTTTTGTAAACTAGGTGAAGAAACCAAAACACCTGGTAAACTTAAAAGCTCTATGGGGATGCTAGAGATGATGGGTATTATAGGCTTAGATTTTCTAGTATTTTGCATCATTTTAGGTATTCTAGCTATTATTAATGTGATGGTTGATGCTTTAGTTCACCCCACTAGAATTTTTGGTGCATTATGGGATTTATTGGGTATAAGTTTTTGATAATATATGGCTGTTTGGTGGTCTAAAATAAGTGGATATTTCATGGAAAGATGGTGCAGATTAAGCAAAACTCAAAAATGCTTAATCATTGTTTTATGTTTGCTCATTATTTTAATTCCCTTTATAGCTTCTGCTGATGTTTTTGATGCAATAACCAAGGGCGTAGTGCAAATTTTAACCGCCATTGTTAGTGTACTGGTTGCTTTTGTTGGGAAAGTCTTGGCTTTAGTGCTTCATTGTTTAGTATATGTAGCGCAGTATAATAATTTTATTAATGAGACAGTAGTTAAAGAAGGCTGGAAGGTAGTGCGGGATGTTTGTAATATGTTTTTTGTCTTGGGTTTACTTCTTATTGCCTTCGGGACAGTTTTAAGATTACCGAATTATCAAGCCAAAAATAGCCTTAAGAATTTTGTCCTTGGTGCTGTTTTGGTTAATTTTTCTAAAACTATTTGTGGTTTAATTCTGGATTTTGCCCAGATTATTATGCTTACTTTTGTAAACGGCTTTAAGGATGTAGGTGTTGGTAATTTAACTGAAATGTTAGGATTAACTTCTTTATTTGATGTAGTTACCAACCAAACTGACATTACACAAATAAAGGGTGTGGGGATTTTTGTTAGTTACCTTATGGCACTAATTTATTTAATTGTTGCTCTGGTAGTTATTGTGACTATGACTATTATGCTAATTCAACGAGCAGTAATGTTATGGTTGTTTATTGTTTTGTCACCATTTCCTTATTTATTATCTTCTTTTCCTCAATCAGGGAAAATGGGTAGCCTTGGTAAAGAATGGTGGAGTCGCTTTACTGGATTAGTAATAACTGGGCCACTTCTAGCTTTTTTTATTTGGTTATCATTTTTTACTGCTTCTAGTCCAACTACAACTACTAGTACCAATAATAAAGAAGAGATCAGGCTAACTGGTTTAACAGCCAGCGTGGAAGCACCCACTGAAGGTGATTATTTTGGTGATCTTAATGCTGGTGTTACTCAGTCTACTACTGCTCAAGCTATTATTAAATTTTTAGTATCTATAGGCATACTTATTGCGGGCATGACCTTAACCAAGGAAGCTAGCTCTATGGTTGGTAACGTGGTTGGAGCTGGTATGGGGGCCCTACAAAAGACGGGTAAGGGGGCAGTTAATTTTGCTAAGAAAGAAACGACCAAGGCAGCGACAAACACTGCTAAATGGGCAGGCCGTAATGCCCTAAAAGGTGCTGGCGGGCTGACAACTACCTTAACTCAAAATTCTACTCATGGTATAGGTAAGACTCTTAATAAGGTTGGTACTTTTGCTAAAACCTGGGGCGAAGATTTAACCGAAAGTCGTCATAAAGAGAAAGTGGATAAGAGACTTAAGACTCTTAAAAAAATGGGTATGGGAGAAAAAAGTATGGGCGCCCTCAAGGAGGTAACGGACGATAAATTAGTCCAAGGAGTAGTAGGAACAGCTAAAAGTATTGGTACTGTAGCTGGCGGTGCTACTCTCGGGCTACTTACTGGTAATCCTTTTTTGGCCGCTGCTATGATTGGTGGAGCCGGTATGAAAGGTTTTGCTAAAACTCCATTTGCCAAAGGACCGGCCCGCAAACTAGAGAGGGCCACGGAGAATAGTCGAATTATGGCTCATGAAAAAGTTAACAAAGACTATCATAATGCAGTCCAGGGAGCTGCCGACAAACGTTCTGAGGATTTAACGAATTTAGCTCGGGCCAAAGACGAGGGGAAGATTACTAAGGATGAGTATAATAAACAAAAGAATAAAATAGAAGAAGATTTTCAAAAAGCTAAAGAAGAAGCTAGGCAAACCATGATTTTAGAGAAGAAAAGGATTAGCCACCCCGAGATAGATCAAAAATTTAAAGAAATTGAACAAGAAAAATCGGAAAAGACCAAGGAAATAGAGACGGCACATGCCCAAAGAGTAGAGGACGCAGCCAATGAGAGAAATAAAATCATCGATGATAATACACGCAACAAAGATGAGGCACAGAAACAATTTGCTGATGGCCTAATTGATAAAACCAAGTTGGAGCAGTTATTATTAAAAGCTGATTTAAATATTAAACAAGCTAACGCTGATTATGATAAAAAGGTAGAAGAGTCACAAAAAATTAAGGAAACTGAAAGTAAACAAGTAGAAAAGGATTATCAAGAAAAACGGCAAAGTATTGTTCAAGATATTAAGGATGTGCCAGTTGGTGATTCTATGGAAAGATTGCTGGCCAATTTTTCTGGTGGCAGTTTCGTTTCTAATTTAGCTAAAAGTGTTGCTGATTATAAACCGATGTCTACTACGAGCGAGGCTCTTCAGAAAGGTGTTAAAGAGAAACAAGAAGCGAAAGATAATATTGCCGCTATAAGTAGCATGCAAAATCCCGGGGATTTAGCTAAGCTCCTTGATCCCCAACTCTTTTCTGCTGGCATTGGCAATGCTATCAAGAATGCCCAGCGCGAATTCTTTGATCTGTTAAGCAATGGGCAGCGCAGTTCTCAACAAGCCATTAAAAATTTGATTAATGCTATTCAGCGGCTGGATGCGAATAACGAGAAAGATAAAGTACTTCTGCTTTCTATAAAAAATGGTGTGCAGACTTATCAAAGGCAGGGTGGTGATCCTGCTGGTCGTTTAGATCCTTTATTAAAAGAGGCCAGTAATAGTCTTAAAAAAGTTTCACCATCAGAAGGTTCTTCTGAAAGTAAAAAATAAATCACAAGAGCTATGAAAAATATTTATGATCAAGAAACATTGGAAGCATATTTAGTGGAATTTTTAACTATGCCTCCTATTGTAGTGGCAGAGTTTAATCGACCGAGTAATTATAAAATACTAACTGATTTAGCTGCAGAATACAAAGTCAATTTAGATATAGTGGTTTTATTGGTAGCTATTAATCGGGTATCTATGGATGAGTTGGATCAATATTTGGTAGATAATTTAGATTTAGACCGGGCCAAGGCTAGTGAATTGGCCACTAAAATGAGAGATAATTTTTTCCTGCCAATCATAAACAAAATAGCTTTTTTAAGCTCTCAACCATCACCTGAAGACTATGAAATTATTGAAAATATTTTTGCCAAACAACTATTAAATGAAATTAATGCTGACCCAATTTTAATTAAAGCCCTTAATCAAAAAATTTTTGCTTGGTTAAGCGAAGATCTAGATGGCGCTAAAAGGCGGATTGAGAATGCTATGCTGAAAAATCAAGAAATTGTTACTAAAGAAAAAATCACAATGAATGATGATAAACTACCAGGTACTATTGGTAATTGGTTACATTGTTTTACGGCCGAGAAAGGAGCTGCTAATTTTGATTCATTAAGTATTTCTGAATTTCTTAGTTTATCTCCCAACACTACTCATTTGACAGTTGAAGAGAAAAAAAAATTAAGTATTGTGCTCAATACTTATCGTAATATTAAATTTTTTCCAGATAGCATGCCTAGTGATGATGGTAGTGGCTGGGCCATTATACCTTTACCGGTTGTAGAACCATCATCGCAAGCCAGTAAGCCCAAGGAGGAGGGATCACCAGAGGTATCTTCATCAAAGTCAGACATAGAATCACCTCAATTAAGCAGTGATTCTGACAGAGAAAATAAAATTAATCAATTGCAATTATTACTTAAGCGTTATGGTACCGACACCATAGAAGGTCAGGCCATTATGGAAGAAATTGCTAAATTGAAAGGCAGTTAAAATTTATGTTTGACTATCTACAAAAATATCAACAAATTCCGGCCGAAATCAGAGCCAAATTAGATAATGCTTCGGTTAAGGCCAATATCCATCAGCTTGAACAACAATATCGAGTTTCTTTATTTAATATAGTTATGAAAGTAATGGTGCGAGATATTCCTCTTGATCGCCTATCTTTTTATTTAGCTGAAAATGAAGGAATGAATAAAGAACAAGCTCAAAAATTAGTAGCTGACTTGCAAGCCAATGTCTTTAGCTTAGTGCAAGATTATTTATCTAAGCCGTTATATGAACCAATTAATATTGACCAATTAGTACAACATAATCGTGATATCTCGCCTTCAGCTTCCACTGAGCCACATAATATAAATTTTTCGGAAACTCTAGAGGTAAAATTAAATGAATTTGTTAGCCATCAAAAAATAGTTAAAAAATCAGCTGAGTTAAATCGTTTGCGCCAAATAGCTAAAACCTACCTTCTGGGGGTTCGCAATCAACAAGCTTTTGTTGATATTGCTACTAAGACGGTTGCCGAAGGGGGGTTGGGGCTATCTGCTGATAAAGCTCTTTCTTTAGTGGCTGAGCTAAACAATATTAAACAAAATTTGGAGTTTGAAGCTAGACAGCAAGTAAATATTCAACCGCCAGCTAAACCGATAGATAAACTTATTAAACAGTCCATTGTTGAAGATTTTGAGTCGGAATTATTAGCTAATTTGCGTCAAATAGACAAACAACCACGTTATGACCTTAAGACTGAATATGAACTTACGGCAGGAACTAAACCAGAAACTAAACTTTTAACCTCAACCACGGAGGCAGAACAGGAGATAGTAAAACAGCCAACTGTTAAAGAGGCGGCAGTAAATCAACCAGCGGCAGTAGTTGTTCCTCTAGACCAAAGAGTAACTGATGCCAAGACGGGTAAAATTCGTATGGATGATGTTAAGTTTATTCCTAAGACCCTGACCCCAATTGATGAATTGGCCACTATTAGTTTGAAAAAATTTCGTTATTTAGGTCCAACGGCCGCAGAGAGAACTAAAAAAATTAAAGAGAAAATTGACCTTTTAACAGAGTATGGTTATAGTAAGCGTTTACAGGGTATTAATGCTTGGCGTCATAGCCCACTTAATTTACTTTATTTAAAAATTGGCCAACTAAGTATTGAAAAGGGAGTATCAGCTGAAGAAATATTAACCAAAGGAGCTCCAGAGTTAGGAGAAGATATCTTAACTTTAGATGAATTTAAGGCTATACTAGAGTTAAATAAACAGCTTCGTTTTTAGAAATATATGCAGCAATTTACAGTGCCACAATTTATTGATGAGGAAGATAAAATTTTAGGTCCGGTTACTACTAGGCAATTTATTATTCTTTTGGTCGCTGCTGGTTTTATGTTTGTGGAATATAAAATTTTTGATTTTTCTTTATTCTTAGTCTCCGCTTTAATAACGGCCGGAGCTTTTATGGCCCTGGCTTTTATGAAAATAAATGGCCGACCTTTTCATTTTTTTCTTTTAAACCTTATTCAAAGTCTTTTTTCCCCTAAACTTAGAGTATGGAATAAAAATTTTGGCAAAGTTGAAAATATAATTGAATTTGATTATAAAAATATTATCAAAACACAGCCGCCAGCAGCTAAAGTTCGCTTTTCTTCTTCCAGATTGGCTGAGTTGTCATTAATTGTTGATACTTTTGGAGCTTATAGGGGTGAAGCTCAGGAGCCAGAGGAATTAGCTAATAATAAAATTGAGTTATGAATAGTAAGCGATCTAATACACTAACATCTACTCAGCAATATTTAAAAATAGCTGATATTAAACAGGACACATTAGTCATGAAAGATGGAACTTTGCGGGCCGTATTAATGGTGTCTAGTGTTAACTTCGCGCTCAAAAGTGAAGAGGAGCAGGAGGCTATTATTAATGGTTATATTTCTTTTTTGAATAATATAGAATTTCTTTTACAGATTGTTGTTCAATCGCGCGAATTAAATATCAATGGTTATTTAGAGATGATGCGTAAACGCGCTAATGAACAGACTAATGAACTATTAAAAAATCAAACTTTGCAATATATTGACTATGTCAGTCAGCTAGTGAGCCTAGGCAAGATTATGAGCAAACATTTTTATGTAGTTGTTCCCTATAGCCCTATATCTGATAAACGTAAAAATTTTTGGCAGTCATTACTTGAAGCCTTTAGACCAATTGACGTAATTCATCTTAAAGAAGAGCGATTTATGTTGCTAAAAAAGCAGCTGGATAGTCGGGTAGATAATGTTGCTAGCGGTTTGCTTTCTATGGGATTAAATGTTGTGCGGTTAGATACGCAGGGGCTCATTGAGTTATTTTATAATTCATATAATCAAAAGACGGCAGCTAATCAGCCATTAGATAATATAGATAAACTTAATATTAATAATAGTTTTTAGCCATGTTTAATCTTAATTCCAAAAAAAAATTATCACCTGATACCCATGATAGGCCATCACTGGGTAATCAAAATTTGCAGTTTTTATCTGAGCAGGCTGCTTTAGCCGAGGAGTTAATCGCTCAAGAAAAGGCTTACCGCTATGGCGTAGTGAATATCCGTGATTTAATTGCTCCAGCTAGTTTGGAGGTTAAGCCTAAATATTTATTATTAAATGGGCAATATGTAAGCACCATGTTTGTGGTAACTTATCCTCGTTACATTAATGTGGGCTGGTTTGCTCCTATTTTAAACTTGAACGAATCTTTTGATATCGCCATGTTTTTCTATCCCATTAAGTCATCAATTGTTTTGAAACAATTAAAAAATAAGGTCGGTGTTTTGGAAGCTCAAATTAGTGCTGACATTGAAAAGGGTAATCCACGTGATCCCATTAGAGAAACGGCTCTGCGTGATGTTGAGGCTTTGCGTGATGATTTAACTCAAGGTATAGAAAAATTTTTTCAATTTGCTCTTTATGTTACCTTTTATGCTGAAACTGAAGAGAAATTAGAACAATTGGCTAATCAACTAGAAGATTTATTTGGCTCTAGGTTAGTTTATTCTAAGCGTGTTTTTTATCAAGCAGAGCAAGGTTTTAATTCTACTTTACCTATGTGTAGTGATGAGTTGAATATTGCCTATAACATGAATTCTTCACCGGTTGCTTCTTCTTTCCCTTTTATTTCTAGCGAATTAACAAGCGATAATGGCATTTTGTATGGTATTAATCGACATAATAATAGTTTGATTTTATTTGATCGTTTTAGTTTACCTAATGCCAATAATGTTGTTTTTGCTACTTCTGGAGCTGGTAAGAGTTATGCTATAAAGTTAGAAGTCCTTAGAACACTGATGATGGGTACCGACGTCATTGTTATTGATCCCGAATATGAGTATAAAGCTTTAACTGAGGCAGTGGGCGGAACTTATATTAATATTTCTTTGGCTAGCGAAGCAAAAATTAACCCCTTCGATTTGCCTAGGCCAGTTGGACAAGAGACTAAAACTGAAGATATAATCCGAAGTGCTGTCATCACAGTTAAAGGGCTAATAAGAATTATGCTGGGTAATTTAACGACTGAAGAAGATTCTATTATTGATATGGCTCTCTTAGAGACTTATGCCAAAAAGGACATTACTCCAGACAGTGATTTAAGCACTATTGAGCCGCCGACAATGAAAGACTTTCAGTATATTCTAGAAGGAATGGAGGGTGGTGAAGGTCTAGCTTTAAGACTTAAAAAATATACCGAGGGCACTTTTTCTAGTTTATTTAACAGTCCAACTAATGTGGAGATGAATAATCAATTGGTGGCTTTTTCAGTTCGTGATTTAGAGGATGAATTAAGACCACTGGCTATATATACGATCGTTAATTATATTTGGAATATTGTTCGTAGTGAGCTCAAACGACGCATTTTAGTTATAGATGAAGCGTGGTGGTTGATGCAATATGAAGATAGTGCTAAATTTATTTATGCTTTAGTTAAGCGTTGTCGTAAATATTATCTTGGAGTTACGACTATTACTCAAGATGTTAATGACTTTTTGTTATCACCCTATGGCAAGGCTATAGTAACTAATTCAGCGATGCAAATTCTGTTAAAACAATCACCAGCGGCTATTGATTTAGTACAAAAAACTTTTATGCTTACTGAGGGTGAAAAATATCTACTATTAGAAAGCGGGGTGGGGGAGGGTATATTTTTTGCCGGTAATAGACATGCTGCTATTAAGATCGTGGCTTCTTATCTGGAGGATCAACTCATTACCTCTAATCCTGAACAATTATTGAAGATGGAAAAAGAAGCTCAGCAGAACCAAGAAAAAATAATGAATAAATAATTTACCTTTTAATTTATGAAAATTTCTTCTAAAATGCGCAATTGGTTGCTATTGGGAATAGTAGTGATTATTTTAATAATTTTGCTTTATTTATTATTAAGCAAAAAATTAGAAGTCCAGGCACCACAATTAAACGAACAACCTATTGTAGAGGAATTTAGTACCCCAACTGAAACACCTTTAGCAATATTAGAAACAGATAAAGTGGCAAGTAATAATCAGGTACCATTAGATGATCGGGCTCGAACTGAAGTGCAATTAGAAAAAGAAGCATCAGCCTTTGTTGAACGTTGGGTTAGTTTATCTAATCAGGATAATTTTAGCAATCTGGCCATTTTAAAAAATCAGATGACTGACAGAATGATTAACTGGACCAATAAGTATATTCAAGAGAATATGCCCTCATCGTCTAACAATAAACTATATATGGGCGTTGAGGGGCAAGCCATAGTAGCTAATGGTAATTTAAAGAGTGAGACGGCTACCTCTCTTACAGTGGAAGTAAAGATTAGAGGCAAAGAGACTATAGCTTCAACCGTCAATCAACCTAAAATATTTTATCAAGATTATCAAGTTGATATGGTTAAATCTGGCGGGGTATGGTTAGTAGATAAGCTTACGTGGGGGGAACGGCAATATCAGGAATAATTTTATCATTATTAAGGAGGGGGGAATAAAATAACCCTTATAGGTTATTTTATTGTTATAATATATGTTAAAACCTAAGTCTAAATTAATTTTAAGCTTAACTTTATTATGTTTTATTCTGTTAGGTTGTTTTACTGTCAGATATTATTATAGGGACAATCATTATCTAAAAATAGTTTTTTTAAATATAGGACAAGGGGATGCTACTCTAATTACTACTGCTACTAAAAAGCATATTTTAATAGACTGTGGGCCAGACCAAGCTATTTTAAACGCACTGGACCAAGAATTATCCTGGTGGGACAGGACAATTGATATTGTTATTATTAGTCATGACCATGCTGATCACTGGGGTGGACTAAGTGACTTGGTTAAGAAATATAAGATTGAACAAGTAATTCTAGCTAAACCATCTCAGATTTCATCAGAGTTTGCTAGTGTTTTAAATAATATTAGTACTCAAAACATTAAGATAACCAATTTATATGCACCAGCTATTGTGAATTTAGATGATGGTAGTAAACTCAGTATTATTTGGCCAACGGAAGCTAATATTGCTGAACAGGATAATATTAATAATCAGTCATTAGTGATTAAATGGCAATATGGTCAGAAATTTTTTTTATGGACCGGAGATCTGGAAAGTGACGCTGAAGACGAATTAATGGCTAATTATACAGTAAATGAGCCTATTAATATTTTAAAAATAGCTCATCATGGTTCATGGACTGCAACTTCACCTAGGTGGCTTAATTATTGGCAGCCTGATTTAGCTGTTATTAGTGTTGGTGCTAATAACAGCCTCGGCCTTCCTAATGAAATTATCCTGGATCGTCTTAAACGACAGGGCGTTCAAATTTGGCGTACTGATATAAATGGTAAATTAGTTATCTATACTGATGGACAGACATTATGGCGAGCTAATAAATAAGCTTGCAATTTTTTATACCTGGTTTATAATAAAATATATCAATATTAGCTACAACAATATGGCCAAAAAAAGACAAGAACGGACGTTAGTTATTATTAAACCAGATGCCCTTAATCGCAGTCTAGCTGGTGAAATTATTCATCGTTTTGAAAGAAAGGGCTTAAAAATAGTCGGTCTTAAGATGATTCAGCTAGATGATATTATTTTAGCTGAACATTACGCTCATTTAGCTGACCAGCCGTTTTTTCCGCGTATTGCTAAATTTATGTCAAACTGGCCCGTTATTGTTATGGCCCTAGAAGGATTAGAAGCTGTTAATAGTGTACGTCTACTTACCGGTGAAACCTTGGGTCGTCATGCTGATGCTGGAACTATTCGTGGTGATTATTCTATGAGTGTCCAGGCCAATATTGTTCATGCCTCAGATAGTGTAGAGAATGCTAGAAAAGAATTAGCACGTTTTTTTAGGCCAGATGAACTTTTTGATTGGGATCGCCTGGATAGCCAAGCTATCTATGCTGAAGGGGAAGGAGAAGAAGACGATGATGAATAATAAGAATTTTTCGGGCTATAGTATAATGGTAGTACGCGTGCATGGGGTGCATGTAGCTCCGGTTCAATTCCGGATAGCCCGACCAACAAAGTTTCAATTAACTTACCAATATGAAAGAAAAATTCACTGAAGCAAATAGATTTTTAGCAGAAAAAGAAGCAGAAGTAATAGAAAATATTGAGTGCCCTGAAGATAAGGAAGATTTTGAAGGCCAAAAAGTTTTAATAATTGGCGGTCCTGATGCTCATGGAGTTAGCATGGCAGTTAGTTCAGCCCTATATTTAGAAAAGCGGGGAGCAGAACCTACTATTTATGTTGGCTCACCGGTTATTCGCGAAGGAAGGGGAGCTACACATCCAGGGGCTTTTTATTGTAAGACTATCCCCAACTTAAATGTTGCTAACTATGATCGATTAATTATTGTTGACATTCCTCTAGATTTTAGGGATTTATCTGGCTCAGAAAAAGCGATTATTGAGTTAGATGAACGACTTCGTCAAGATAGGCAGCAAAGAGGGCAATCACCTTTAAAACATTCTACTTTTTACCTCGATCATCATAGTACCACACAATTTACAGCGCCTCATGACTCCATTTTAATTAAAAATGTACCCGTAGCTGAAGCATGTAAGTTAGGAAATGACAAAACTCTTATTGGTCGAATAGGAGCTATTTGTGACCGCGATCCGGCCACTTTACCCATTACTTCAGAAGAAATGATGTTAGCTAGAGGACTTGACGCTGCCGTACGTCCTGATCCTGATGATGAACGTCCCTCATTGCCAAAAAATGCTAGCGAAGAAGAAAAACAAAATTATCAAGAACAATTACGCGAATGGGAAGATAGAGCCCAGCAACGATTAGAAGAGGCCGTTAAACGGCTTAAAGCTGAAGATTGGAGCTATTTTAAAAAAGAAGCAGAACGAATTAATCAAATAGAAATACCTACTTCCAGTGGTTTTGGACAAATTGCTATCGTCGATACTCAAAATTTGACTAGTAAACTTGGTGTTTTAAAGTTGATGGAAATGGCTATTGAAAATATGGGGATTGATGAAACGCCATACGCTATTGGTGTCTTACGAGAATTAGGTGATATAAAAATGGGACGTGAACCGGCTGACGTAATAACTGTGATTCGTCACTGGACGCGTGAAGATTTACCCTCAGTAGAAGAGGTCATTACTCATTATTTTGGTGAAGAATTCATTGAAAAGTATAAAATATACGGAGCAAAAAATGCCAAAACCTTACGATTGCCAGTAAATGATCAAGAGACGGCCAAGCTAACAGCACAGTTGGTTAGGGCTTTTGCAGGACGTGAAATGCCAGATTTTTCTCAGGTACGTTCAGTAGTAATGTGTGGTGATCCTAATTCGGGTAAATCTGTTTATTCAACTATTTTTCGTGAAGCTTTAAAAAATTTAGGTATACGGGTAGCTCATTTAGATTTGGACAAAGCTGCTCCCACCCCACAATGGTATTTAGAGGCAGAAATTGCCAGTAAGGAAGCAGAATTGCTTTTCTCTCAAGGCAAATTATCTCCAGAAAAATTAGCTGAAGCTAGAAAAAAATTGGACGAAGCAGCTGAAAAGCGACGGGCCATGAAGCGACCTTGGTCTCTTGAATTGGCCGAAGAAGCCAAGCAAGAACTATTAGAAGCAGCACGAAACGAAAACAACGATTTTGTTATTGGTGATATCGGTGGGGGAAAAATTAAGAAAGATAGTGAAGGCAATATTGTTAAAATTACTCGTCTTACAGCTGAAAATGCTAAAATTTTAGAAGGTGCTGATGCGGTTATTATTGTTTCCAATAATCCTCAAGGCGCAGCAGAATGGAAAAAATTAATTGAAACAGGGGTTGATCCTGAAACTGGTGTAGAAATTAAACGAGATAAACCGATTCAAATTTTGGGAATTTATCAAAGTACGTTAGAAGGTAATGTCCAGAAAGTAGCTGGTGATAAAGAAATTGGCATTATTACTAACCTTGATCGCAGTAAGGCTGAGAAAAAATATAATCCGGCTATTTTTACTACCGCTATTTTTGTTAGTGAGGCAGTGCAAAAACGAAGACAAAATATGAATGATTAGTTTTGATAAAAATTATTCTTATGTTATTAGAAAAAATCGATGCATTGTCAGCTGATAAACAACCGAAATCAGAAAAAATAGAAGATAAGATTGGTAATAAGGAATTACCAATTTGGGATAAAATGCCAGAAATTGTGGAGACCTTAAAAACTAATAATCGGTTAATTTTAGTTGCCGAAACTGGCAGTGGTAAGACTACCCAAGTACCCCAAGCCTTATGGGCTGAGGGCTTTGCTGAGCAAGGAACAATTTTTGTAGTAGAAAATCGTGTGGCTGTGGCTGTAGAAATTGCTAAACGGGTTGCGGAAGAGATGAAAGTAAAAATTGGTCAAGAGGTTGGCTATCTTACCGGGCCAGAAAAAAAGAGTAGCCGTAAGGCTCAAATTATATTTTTAACTAGCGGAGTTTTCAAAAATATCATTCGTGAAGATCCTAAAATGGAGCAAGCATCGGTAGTACTTTTTGATGAATTTGATGAACGTTATCTACTTTCCGATATTGTTTTGGCATTAGTGGAGAAAGCTCAAGATCAAGGGAGCATGGTTAAATTTGGTCTTATGTCTGCTACCCTAAATGCTCAAAAATTTTCTGAACATTTTGGTGGGGCTCCTATAGTAGAAGCTAAGGGTAGACCATATCCGGTGGAATCTCATTATGCTGCAGATTCTATATCTTTATATCGAATGCCTGAAAAAAGTGCAGAATTAGCATTATCTATTCATCAATCTAGCTCTCATGGGGATATTCTAATTTTTATGCCTGGCAAACAAGAAATTAAAGCTACAATTGATGAAATGCTCAGCCGCAATATTACTGGAGCTACTATTTTACCCTTATATAGCGAGTTGTCACCTCAAGAACGTCATAGGGTTTTTGAAAAACAACCAGGAAGAAAAATAATAGTGGCGACTAATATTGCTGAACGCGGTTTGACTATAGATGGAATACGATATGTTATTGATTCTGGTTTGGTACGGATGAATGAATATGACCCAGCAGCTGATACCACTAAATTAATGACTGTCCCAACTGCTCAAGATTCTCTAAGGCAACGTCAAGGACGAGCTGGTCGTACTCAGCCGGGTGAATGTTATTTTTTAATTACTGAAGATGAATTTAATCATCGTCCTACCACTACTAAGCCAGAAATTATGAGAACTTCTTTAAGAGAAGTGGTATTACAAATTAAGGCTATGGGCTATTCACGTGAAGAGGACTCAATTCGTTTAATTGATTCACCAGATAAAAAGAATTGGCAGATTGCTAAAAATCAACTTCGTTTATTGGGAGCCCTTGATCCACAGAATGAGACTAAACTATCCGAATTTGGTTATAAATTATCCGAGCTATCTTGTGATCCGCGAGAGGGGACAATGCTCTTGCGAGGTTGTGAAATGGGCTGTGGGCAAGAAATGGCCCTTATTGCGGCTATTCGTACCAGTAAACGGTTACTTTATCGACCTCAAGACGAGATTGAACAAGCTGATGCAGCTCACAAACAATTTGAGATTTCAAATTTATCTGACCTTTTAAATCTAGCCAATGTATATGAACAGGCAAAACGTATGAATTTTGATTCCCGTTGGTGTCGCAAAAATTATGTTTCTTGGACAGCATTACGTGAAGTACAACAGAATTATTTACAGCTTCTAAGCCAAATTAAGAAATTAGGTTACCAAATAAATCAAGACAAAGCTAAGCCAGAGATTATTTGTCGAGCTATGGCCACTGGTTTTCCGGATAAAATTTTTGAGAATATCGGCCGTGGCTGGTACAGAAATACTACAACAGGCGAGGAGGCATTGTTAGGGCGAGAGTCGTGTGTTAGCGGTAATTTGATTATTGCTAATGAATTGATTACAATACAAACTAGAAGGGGCGGTGAACTACCCTTAATTACTTTAGCTACTAAATTAGAACCAACTTGGCTTAATAATTAGGAGGGATATAATAATAAAAATATGAATGAAGCAAAATTTACCCCCGAGGCTTATACCTCTCAAGAAACTAAGGAGCATGAGCCTAAAATTGAGAGATTATCAATTAATGATTTTGCCCGTGAAATTGGGCTAGAGCCCGACGCCCAGGGTCGCATTACTTTTGGGCCAGAGCATGTTCGATTAGCCTATGAATATGCTGAAAAATTAGCTCGCGACAAACATGCTGAAGCTATTGTCATTGATGGAGTAGCTTCACCGGCAGTTATTGCCAGCCTTTTACATGGTGCTCACCCTGCTGAGGGTTATTTGACTTACATGCAAAAAGATCCAGAAGGAACAATGGTTAAAAATGAAATAAAAGTCTTAGAACCGTTACCGCAAGGAGATGGCAGTGGTCCTGAGGGATTTACTTGGTTTAAGAAAGAAGCCCCTGATTATACCTTAGTTGAATTTGCTCTCAGCGGAGATTTTAAGGCGGATGATTTAGCCAAGGTTATTCCTCCTGAGGTTGACCCAACAAAACCAGTATTAATTTCCGGTAGAGGTCCTCTTTATTTAACTCAGACAATTGCTGCTGCTTATCGACATTATAAAGGCGTTCCCGGCGTGGGTTTTTATCAGCCAGCCAGCAAATTTGGCCCAGCTAAAACTGAAATCGGCATTTCTCATAACGAAGATCTACCATTAGGCTTAAATTTTGGCGAACCATCAGAAATTGGTTCTGCTAAAGAACAACTTGAGAAAGGCATTAACGAAAACTTGGCTCAAATTAAAGAAGGTATTGAAAAAGGTCAAATATCTTCCGTCGAGGTGCAGGGTAAAACAATAAAAATTACTTTGGAGAATGGAACAACATATAATATCTCAGTGCGAGAAGTAATAAAGAATGAATAGCTAAAAGATTAGCTAGACAATTTTTATAATTACAACAGCATTAAAACTATGCCTCAACACCAAAAATGGTGGAGTAAATTACAGCACCCTTTGTTTATTACTATTGTTAGTTGTATTATTGTAATTTTACTTATATTGGGGTTACTTAAAAATATCCGTCAATTATTTAATGCCCACAGAGAAATTAATCAGATAAAGACAGAAATTGACAACTTGGACAAAAAAAATACAGAAATTAGTTATCTAATTAATTATCTGCAATCCAAAGAGTTTTTAGAAGAACAGGCACGGCTGAATTTTGGCCTGCAAAAGCCCAATGAACAGATAATAGTAGTTAAGCAATCGGCTACTGATACAACTACTAATTTAGTAAATAGCCCAGTCTTTAATGTACCAGCGCCACCTCAGCCTAAACTAGCAGTTAGTTCTAATCCTAAAAAATGGTTTGATTATTTTTTTGCTCCACAATAATAAATATTTTGAGCCCATGGTCGGATTCGAACCGACGACCTTTCCCTTACGAAGGGATTGCTCTACCAGCTAAGCTACACGGGCGGGAGCGGGTGAGCGGAGTTGAACCGCCATCTTCAGCTTGGGAAGCTGACATAATAACCGTTATACGACACCCGCTAAATAAATTTGGTCACTACCTTAAAATATGTTATAATGCCATTATAAAAAGAAAAGTTTTACTTCGTCAACTTTATTTATGTCTTCATCTCATAATATCATCTTTTTATTAAAACATCACTTTTTGTTTTTATCTGTTATTATAATTAGTATTTTACCCGGAGTTGTAGTTGCTGATAGTTCAGTAAGTTCCACTTCGAGTGTTATCGGCCGAGCTAGTTGGTATAATTTTCGCCCTGGACTATTTGCCGCTTCTAATATTTATTCCCCAGGACAAAAAGTTAGGGTTTATCATGATGCTTCTGGTAAATATGTCGATGTAGTCATTAATGACTATGGTCCTGATCCCACAATACACCCTGATAGGGTAATTGATTTACAAAAGGAAGCCTTTGCTCAACTAGCTCCTTTAGGCGCTGGGGTTATTACTGTTAGATTAGAGCCTTTACCGCAAGGAGAAAATTTGGCCATCATTTCTCAACCGGTTTCTTCTTTGGCGATAGCTAATGCTTCTACTAGTCCTAAAGTTGTAAGTAATCAAACAAGCCGTGATTTATCTAAAGAACAAGCAGCTCTAACTCAATTTACTAAACTATATGGTCGCTTGCCTAAGGACTCTGTAGATTGGCAGATTATTAATGATATTGCTTATAATAATTTAAAAAGGGATCTAAATAAAGAAAAATTAGCCCTAACTCAATTTACTAAACTGTATGGTCGCTTGCCTAAGGATTCCGTAGATTGGCAGATTATTAAGGATATTGCTTATTACCAAAAATTACCCAAGACCAATAATAACTTTAAAGCAGTCAATATCTCTAACAAAGAGGCAGCGGCCGCTATTGTCCTAGACGGAGATAGTGGTCAAGTTTTATGGGAAAAAAATGCTACCCAGGTTTTACCTATCGCTAGTCTAACTAAGTTGGTCGCCGTTAAAACATTTTTAGATCTTAAGCCCGACCTTGATAAAGTCGTTTCTTATAGTCAAGAAGATGAAAAAGAAATAGGAAAATATTGTACCCCATCCGAAGCAGCGATGGTAAATTTACAAGATGGTGACCAGGTAAAAATACGTGATTTAGTTTATTCAGCGCTTATAGGCTCAGCTAACAATGCCATAGAATCACTGGTGAGATTAAGTGGTCTAACCCGTGACGAGTTTATAAACAAAATGAATGCTAATGCCAAAAAATGGGGCGCCACTTCTACTAAATTTGTTGAGCCCACCGGTTTATCGCCTGATAATGTTAGCACGGCTAAAGATTATGCCTTAATTCTTAAAAATATTAGCCAGGATGCTACTATTAAAAAGATTAGTACAACAGCTAGCTATCAATTCAGCACTATCAATACCAAGCAAAGGCATACTATTAAAAATACTAACAAACTCTTGAGAGAAGGCAACTTTTCTTTAGAGACATCTAAGACCGGTTATCTTACAGAGGCTGGTCATTGTTTAGCTATGGCGGCTCAGCAACAAAACACTAAACAACATTTTATTGTTGTAACCCTAGGTTCACCAACTTGGTCTAAGAGCTATGAAGTAGCTAGCAGATTATTAACTACCGCCCTCAATTAGTAAACCATTATGATTCGATTTATCAATGCTAGTAAATTTTATCCGCCCCAAACTAAGGCTTTAGATAACCTGAGTTTGCATATCTATCCCGGTGAATTTGTTTCTATTGTTGGTCAATCTGGCAGTGGCAAAACTACTATAGTAAAATGCTTAATTGGTGAAGAAAAATTAGACGAAGGCCGAGTTATAGTCGGTGATTGGGACATAACTCATATTTCTAATCGAGAAATTCCTTATCTCAGACGGCAGATTGGTGTCATTTTTCAAGATTTTAAATTATTACCAAAGAAAACACTAGCTGAAAATGTGGCTTTTGCTCTACAGGTTTGCGGGAAATCACCAAAAAAGATTAAAGCTATTGTGCCTAGTGTCATGAAAATTGTTGGTCTAACTGAACAAATGAACCGCTATCCCAATGAAGTTTCGGGCGGGGAACAGCAACGAGCAGCTATTGCTCGAGCTTTAGTCTATCAGCCAAAAATTTTAGTAGCTGATGAACCAACTGGTAATCTAGACTCTATTAATGCCGAAGAGATTGTCAATTTACTCTTAAAAATTAATGATCTAGGCACAACGGTCATTTTAGTAACTCATAATCGAGAAATAGTTAATAACCTTAATCGACGAGTTATTTCTATTAGCGATGGCCGTTTAGTCAATGATCAGGCTAGGGGTAAATATATTATTTAATATTTTATGTTTTTATCTTTAGCGCGGATAATTAAATTTGGCTTTCAAGATGTGTGGCGTAATTTTTGGCTATCACTAGCCACTATTATGATTTTAGTCCTCACGTTATTTTCGGTGGATTTATTGCTAGCCCTAAGAATTATTGGCCAAGCGGCAGTGGATAATCTAAAAAATCGAGTTGATGTATCAATTTATTTAAAGCAGGGTGTACCTGAAGATAAGATTTTAAATCTTAAAGCCCGGCTGGCCAATTTAAATAATGTTCAAGAAGTAAATTATATTTCCCAAAGCGCAGCGTTAGAATCTTTTCAAAGGCGTCATCAATCCGACCCAGAGATTCTCCAAGCCCTTCAAGAACTAGACCAAAATCCACTGGCTCCCACACTAACAGTAAAACCTAAAGATCCTGACCATTATGAAGAGCTTATTGAAGAACTTGACCAGATTGAGGATCCGATTATTGAATCACGGAATTTTCAAGATAATAAGAAATTATTAGATAAGATTAACTATATTACTGATAAAATTAACGATGTTGCTATAATTATTAGTTCCATCTTTTTGCTAATTATGATTTTAGTAATGTTTAATTCGGTGCGGCTAGCTATTTATAGTCATCGGCAAGAAATAGTAATTATGAAGTTGGTTGGCGCTTCTAATGCTTTTATCAAGGCACCTTTTCTCTTCTCTAGTTTAATTTATACCTTAGTGGGTGTAGTTCTCACAGCAGTCATTTTTTATGCTTTTCTTACTGTTCTGCAGCCATATCTAGATACTTTTTTCTTTGGCTATAATATTGATTTAATAACCTATTTTAATAGTCATTGGTTACAAATTATTGGTTTGCAGTTTGCCGGCGCCGCTATGGTTAACCTACTAGCTAGCTATATTGCAGTTGGCAAATATTCTAAGATTTAAAATTCATGTTAAGTCAAAAACAAGAAAAATTGATTAAATCTTTGCACACTAATAAAGGAAGAAATGAAACCAATCTATGGTTAGTAGAGGGGGCTAAATGTTTAGAGTTAGCTGGCTCAGCTGTTCAATTTAAATTTGGCCCCAAAGACAGTCATCATTTTGCCCAATTAACTACTACTGATACTCCACCGACTATAGCCGGTCTAGCCATACCGCCTAAGTTTCAGCTTGATGATATTACTGCCCGAAGAACAATTCTCGTCCTAGATCATCTTCAGGACCCTGGTAATGTTGGCACAATTATTCGGTTGGCTGGAGCTTTTGATGCTAGTCTTATACTTTGCGAGTGTGTTGACCCTGGTAATCCTAAAGTTATTCGTTCTTCGGCCGGTTTGGTATTTGCCACGCCTTGGATACCCTTACCGCCCCGTATAGCCCTAAAATGGTTAAGTGAAGTTAACTATCCAATTTATCGTCTAGAAAATAAGGCAGGAGCCAAAGAATTAAATATTAGGACTCATAAATTTCTTTCTGCCGATAAAATAATAATTATTGTTGGCTCAGAAGGTCAAGGAATTAAGCTTAAAATTCCAGGACAAAGAGTGGCCATTAAACATAACCCCACAGTCGATTCACTTAATGTAGCTGCCGCTGTAGCGATTGCCTTATTTTTAAGATATCAAAAGAATAATAAATAATATGGATAAAAAAGCCGAACAACATACCATTAGGGCTATTCAGTATGGCTGTGGTAAGATGGGCTGTCTAATTATGAAGTATCTCTATGAAAAAGGAGTAGAGATTGTTGGCGCTATTGATAACAATTCTGAATTAATTGGTAAAGATATAGGGGATTTAATTGGGGTTGAACAAAAACTGGGTATTACGATTCATAATGATCCTGAAGAGGTTTTTACTGCCAATCCAGCCGATATTTGTATTGTCGCTATTAATGGTTTATTAACTGAAATTTATCCCTTGCTTACTATTCCTTTAAAATATGGGGTAAATACTATTACTACTTGTAGTGAAGCAGTTTTTCCTTGGACCACATCACCTGAGTTTGCTAAACGATTAGATGCATTGGCTAAAAAAAATTATTGCACCCTCACGGCGAGTGGTTACCAGGATATTTTTTGGGGACATTTAATTACTACCCTGGCTGGAGGTAGCCAAAAAATTAATGCTATTGGTGGAACAACTTTTTATAACCTTGAAGAATACGGTCTATCTATGGCTCAAAGTTGTGGTGCTGGTTTTACCATTGACGAATTTAATAAAAAAATTGGTCAAAATAATCTTTTACCATCACCCATTTGGAATGCTGCTGAATGGCTAGCAGCTTCTCTGGGTTGGACGGTTAAAAATATTAGTCAAAAATTAGTACCTATTATTGCGGACCAATCAACTATTAGCTCGGTTTTAAATAAAACAATACCGCCCGGTGACTGTCTAGGCCTAACCGCCAGTATCAATTTAGAAACTAATGATGGTCCTGTTATTCAAATCCAACACAGTAGTCAAGTTAGCAATCCCCAAGTACTTAATATTAGTGAGTGGATAATTAGAGGAGAATCTAATACCAGACTGCAGCTCGAACAAATATCAACAATTAAAACGGCCTGCGCTACCATTGTTAATCGTATACCTGAAGTAATGATGGCTAATCCTGGCTATATGACTACTCATAATTGGCCTTATGTCAGTTATCATGAGCATCCACTGGCAAACTATTTACCCCTAAAATAGCTCGGGGACAAGGATTCGAACCTCGATTAATGGCTCCAAAGGCCACTGTCCTACCATTAGACGATCCCCGAAAACTTTTCTATAATAACTTAATCATTATAACTTGTCAAAAATAATTAAAAATTCATGAAAACTAAAAGATTTATTTTATGTCTTATACTACCCCTAATAGTCATTGTCTGTCCAGCTAGACCATTATTAGCGGAGAGTATAAAAGTAGATGAATTTGCCGAAGAAACAGCAACGGTTGTTGCTATTCGTAAGGTTCTACCGGCGGTAGTGAGTATTACGGTAGTTGAAAGCGTGGCTCAGAATATTAACGGAGTAATAACCACTAAAAAAATTGTGGTGGGCTCGGGCACTGGTTTCATTATTTCCAGTGATGGACTTATTTTAACTAATCGCCATGTAGTTAGCCCAAAAGAGCAAGGTGAATATAAGATTCGTTTCCAATCTGGTAAAACTTATTATGCTCAATTTATCGGTGTTGACCCACTTAATGATTTAGCTATTCTAAAAATTTTTGATAAAAATCTACCAACTATCCAGTTAGGTGATAGTGATAAATTGAGTTTAGGTTCAACTGTTATCGCTATAGGTAATGCCTTGGGTCGTTACCAAAATAGTGCAACTAAAGGTATAGTAAGTGGCATTGGTCGTAATCTTTATGCTAGTGATGATGAAGGTAACGAGACTAGTTTAACCAACGTTATTCAAACTGATGCTCAAATTAATCCTGGTAATTCAGGGGGACCTTTAATTAATCTAAAAGGAGAAGTCGTGGGTATTAATGTTGCTATTGATACTAGTGGCAATGCTATTGGTTTTGCTATTCCCATTAATGATGCCAAGCCTGTTATTGCCAGTGTTAAGCAAACTGGCCGCATTATTAGGCCAAGATTGGGGGTTAGCTATATTATGCTTAACGAAGATTTAGCTAATGAGAATAATCTGCCAGTGACTCAGGGTGCTTGGCTGAGGGATAGCCAAGATCAACCAGCCATCATGCCTAATTCACCGGCCCAAAAAGCTGGACTTCAGGCTAACGATATTATTTTAGAAATTAATGCTCAGCCACTTAATGAACAGCTTAGTCTTACTCAGAAAATTCAACAATATCGCCCTGGTCAAACAATTGGTCTGCGGGTTTTGCGAGGCGGACGACAATTAATTATCAAAGTCACTTTAGATGAATTTCCTCAAAATTAAGATCATAATATGAGTCAACAATTTGATTTAGTTACTATCGGTGGAGCCACTGAAGATTTATTTTTAACCATTGATAATTATCACTTAATGGATAATTCTCAAGATATTTTAGCTCAAAAATTATTGGCTATTGAGTATGGAGCCAAAATATTAGCCAAGGAAAGTTTTTTAAGCTATGGGGGTGGAGCAACCAACGTAGCAGTAGCCGTCAGTCGTTATAACTTAAAATCAGCTGTCATAGCAGCTATTGGAGATGACCAGAGAGGAGGTAATATATTAAAAAATTTAAAGTCTCATGCTATTAACAGCCATTATATTCAAATAATTGCCGACCAGCAATCAGCCATGTCGGTAATGCTAATTGGTCGAGATGGTGAACATAGTGCTATTTGTTATCGCGGTGCTAATGATCTAATAACCATAGATTTTAATACTATAGCCGCCTTAAATACCCCCTGGTTATATATTTCTTCTCTAGGCGGTCATAGTTGGTACAAAAACCTAATTAATATCTTTAGTTCTAATAAATTAATCGCTTGGAATCCGGGACAAACTCAGCTTATAGCCGGTGTTGCTAAACTTAGAAAATTTCTAAATAAAACTGCAATTTTCATAGTAAATCATGACGAAGCTTTACAATTGGTTTCTACCGATAATTCTTTACGGCCACAACAGATGAAAGTTTATAATCAAAATATTGAATTATTAATAGAAAAACTGAAAAGTTATGGCCCCCAATTAGTAATTATTACCAAAGATAAAGATGGTGCGTGGTCCTATGATGGGAAGAGGCTAATTCATCAGCCGGCCTATTTAACTAAAAATATTGTAGATACTACCGGAGTAGGTGATGCTTTTAGCGGTACATTTATTGCTAATTTTATTATTACTCATAATATTCGCCAGTCACTACGGGTTGCGGTTCGACAGTCGGCTATAATTTTAAAGGTTAGGGGAGCACAGTCATGGCCCGCATAAAAAGTATGCCTGAATTACCAGAAGTAGAAACAATCGTGAGGGACCTTAGAGAATTAATAGTAAATAAATGTATTAAAGAAATTATTGCTACCGATAAACAATTTAGTACCTTTAATGAGGGTCGTAAACGGCAATTACTTATTGGACAGAAAATATTAGATATTTCAAGACGAGGTAAGCATGTGGCTATAAAATTAACTAATAACTATTATCTAGTTATTCATTTAAAAATGACTGGCCAATTAATTTGGGTTAAGGGTACCAAGTGGTTAGCTGAGGGCCATCCCACTAATGACTTAGCCACCACTGTTCAACCAACTTGGCCTAACAATACAACTCGTTTAATAATAAATCTTTCCGATAATGCCACTCTATTTTTTAATGATTCAAGAAGATTCGGCTGGGTAAGATTAATGAGCGCATCGGAATGGCAAAGTTATCAAAATAAATTAGGTGTCGAACCACTAAGTAAAAATTTTACTAATGAATTTTTATTAACTCTTTTAGCCCAAAGGCCGCATTCTCGTATTAAACCCTTACTTTTAAATCAAAAATATATAGCCGGGTTGGGTAATATTTATACTGATGAGGCTTTATTTAGGGCCGGTATTAGGCCAGACCGCTTGGCAGGTCAGATATCTCCAACTGAAGTCAATAAACTAGCATCAGCTATCCAAACAGTATTAACTGAAGCTATTAGTCATCGAGGAACCACTTTTAGTGATTATCGCGATGGTTATGGTCAAAAAGGCAATTTTGTAAGCTATTTACAGGTTTATGGACGAGATGGTCAGCAATGCCGTCATTGTGGTCAGACTATTCAGAAAATTACTCTTGCCGGTCGAGGTACTCATTTCTGTCCTTGTTGTCAACATTAGATAAAATAACCAATGACGGCTATTATAATTCCCAATAAAACTCCAGCTACAGTTTGGAGTGGAGTATGACCAATTTTCTCTGTAAGATGCGGATAACGTCTGTCTAAATAGTTATCATCATCTAGGTCGTCCACCAGCTTGTTAATTACTCCTCCTTGGTTACCTAATTGACGGCGTACACCAGTAGCATCACGTAAAGTAAGTAAGGTAAACACTAAGGCAATAGCAAAGCCAGGGTAGGTTATGCCCTTTTCTAATCCAATAATGGTGGTTAAAGCACTGGTGATAGCAGCATGACCTGATGGCATTCCCGAATAAGCCCAAAGAATAGACCAATTTAATTTTTGATGATTTCCCTTAATAAAGACTTTGCTTACTTGGGCAACCAGGGCTGCCACTAACGGTATAATTAGTATTTTCATATATTTTTATTAATTGATTCATTATAGCAAAAAATGAATTAATCGGCTACAATAATAAGAGCTTAATTATTAATTATTAAGATTATGAAAATAGTTATTCGGGCTGGCGGTCTAGGAGTTAGATTATGGCCGTTTAGTCGTCAAAATAATCCCAAGCAGTTTCAAGCTTTATTAGGCAATAAAACAATGATTAGAACCACTTACGAAAGAGTGGCCAGGTTATTAAACCGACCAGAGGATTTATTTATTTCCATTAATGAACTCATGGTTCAACGGCTTAAACTAGAAATTCCTGAGGTTAAATTAAGCAATATCATTGTAGAGACAGAATGTCGCAATACTGGCCCGGCTATGTGTTTAGAAGTTTGCTATTTACAAAAGTACTGTCAGCCGAATGATATTATTGCTTCAATACCCTCTGATGACTATATTTCCAATAATAAAGCTTTTGCTGATTTATTAAGGTCTAGTGAACAATTTTTACGTCAAAACCCTGACTATATTTTAACCCCAGCTACTAAGCCTACCCATGTCAATACTGGCTATAGTTATCTTAAGGCTGGACAAAATTTACAGAATGTCGGGCATGAAGTTATTTTCACAGTTAGTGACGTAGTAGAAAAACCCGACGAAGATTACTGTCAGCAACTTATTAATTCCGGAGTATATTATTGTCATACAGGTATGTATGTCTGGCGCTTACAAACTATTGCCGACCTCTTTGCTAAATTCCAGCCAGAAATGTATAAAATTTGCCAGCAAATAGCTGATTTATTAATTAGCTATGGCAACAATGAACAGATTCGCCAACTATATGGTCAATTAGAAAAAGTATCCATTGAGTCCGCCATTACTAACAAAGTAGAAAAATTGGCCATGAGTGTTTCTGATCAAATAGGCTGGAGTGATTTGGGTAAGTGGCCAGTTTTATATGATATTTTATCTGATGGTGCCGGTTCCAACGTCATTAAGGGACAAGTAGTATCCAAAGATTCTAAAAATAATCTAGTTTTTTGTAATTTAGTGGATAAATTAGTGGTCATTAATGATATAAACAATCTTGTTATTGTTGATACTGGTGATGTACTCTTTATCTCCTCGCTTAAAAAAGCTGATGACAC
>DBRV01000001.1:41661-46918 GCA_002306385.1 Candidatus Falkowbacteria bacterium UBA1359
CCCAAATGGCCTATTTGGTGTCTATCCGTTATAGTTTTGATTATTTTATGCTGGGGATTATTATATATTAGTAATCGCCTTAAAGCTCGCCAGGAGCGTTTAAAATATTGGCAGGAGCAAGCAGCAGAACAAGCTGATAGGACTATTACGATAATTGAAGGTTGGAATAGTGAACAAATTGCTGCTAAATTAGCCGAAAATAATTTGGGTTTTACAGCTAAACAATTTTTACAAATAGCTGGTGAGCCACGTCAAGATTATCGGCTACTGCCAACTAGCAAATGGCCACAAGATTTTTCTGACCGCTATGACTTTCTCAAAGATAAACCTAAATATTTTGGCTTAGAGGGTTATCTTTTCCCTGATACCTATCGTTTTAGCCCTTCATCAACTCCAGAAAAGGCAATTATGCGCTTTTTGGATAATTTTGACCGTCAATTAACTCCTACTATGCGTCAAGATATTGAACGGCAAGGGAAAACTATTTATGAAATAATTACTATGGCTTCTATTTTAGAAAAAGAAGTCCGTAATGAAACCGATATGAAATTGGTCGCCGATATTTTTTGGCGTCGCCTTAAAAATGGTCAACGACTGGAGTCTTGTGCCACTTTAGCTTATGCTTTGGGAAAAAATAAGCCCCAATATTCTTATGAAGAAACTCGATTAGCTTCACCATATAATACCTATATTAACGATGGCCTACCACCGGGCCCGATTTGTAATCCCAGTCTTAAAGCCATTCGGGCGGCCATTTATCCTACCCCCAATGATTATAACTTCTTTCTTACTCGATTAGATAATGGACAGACTATTTTTAGCCATACCTTTGAAGAACATGAATTAAATAAAGCTAAATATTTGCAATAAAAAGCTCGCTTAGGTAGCGAGCTCAAAAAGAATTTTTAACGTTAATGGTGGGCCTGAGAAACAATGGCTCGAATAATATTTTCTAGTTGCCAATTATCATAGATAGTGTTAATAAAAAAGTTAGCCCCACTCTTTTTGGCTTCTTGGCGCATCTTGTCGCAACTACTCATAGCCACTACGATTAATTCNNGGAGATAGAAGTTGGTAAACTACATTCAACGATAACGATAACTAAGTCGGCAATGCCGCAACGGGTTGTGGCCGATATTTCATCTTTGGCCACTATTATCTCCACGTCATTGCCCAAAACTTTGTTAAATAGACGACTTAACAAGCCAATATTTTGTTCATCGTCGTCCACAACTAGTATTTCTAATTGCTTTTTCTGTTCCATTTTTTCCTCCTTTTTAAAGAACATTAAATTATGTTTACAATAAAATTAATAATTTGTCAAATAATCTAATTATTACCAATTCTTGACTTAATGATAGAAAATTATTATAATAATATCATAATATAATAAATAAACAACCATATGTTTCACGAAAACAAACAAGATATCATCTCATCTCAAAATGAGCAACCGGAAATCAGTAATGAGCCAGAGACAACTGAGAATCCACCAGAGGCCCTATATTCTCAAGATGATGCTCAACAATTAATTGAGAAAGGGGAAGTTTGGCGGTTGGCCAAAGAATTAAAGAATTATCAGGATTTGAATGAAAATATTGCCGAGCAACTATTAGATAAAGGATATTGTAGAGAGGTCTTAGACAACTTAGACAAATTTCGTGATCTGGAGCATAGCAAAATTCTTAAATGCTTAATAGATGATGGTCATTTTGAAGAATTAATAGATTATATGGATAAATTATCCGACATACCTCACCAGCAAATTGCTCAAGAACTTATCAACCAAGGCAAGATAGAATTATTAGCCCAAAAGCTTGAAAAATTTTCTGGTCTAGACGAAAATATTGCCGAACAACTTATAAAAGAAAATTATTATGATCAGGTACTAGATAACCTTAGGGCCTTCTCTAATTTAAGTTTAGATTTCGCTCAAAAACTAATTAAGGGAGGTGGTGAGGTAAAGGTGATCGATAACCTAGAGAGTTTTTCTCCCGAGGCCCATAATGACATTGCTCACCTCCTATTAGAAAAGGGTTATGGATACTTAATACTACATAACTGGGAAAAATTTTCTAAGGTAAATTTTTCTGATGAAGATTATGAAACTATTGCTAATGGGATTATAGAGCGTAACGATTATCAGTCCAACAAGGAATTAGGCGAAAATATTGACAAATTTCCCCGCTCACTCCATAAAAAGATTGCTCAACAATTAATTGACAGTAACAATGGTCAGGTGGTAGCAAAGAATTTAGAAAAATTTTCCGGTCTAAATCATCGGAAGATTGCTCAAAAATTAATTGACAGTGGTCAAGGTAATGTGGTAGCAGAGAATTTAGAAAAATTTTCCGGTCTAGACGAAAATATTGCTGAACAACTTATAAAAGTAGATCATTATTATCTGGTACGAAAGGGGCTTAAGGCTTTCTCTAATTTAAGTCTAGATTTCGCTCAAAAATTAATTAAGGAAGGTCATGGGGTAGATGTGGGCGATAACCTAGAGTGTTTTCCTCCCGAGGCCCATAATGACATTGCTCACCAATTATTAAAAGAAGGTTATGATTTATATCTGCTAAAAAACTCGAAAAAATTTTCTAAGGTAAATTTTTCTGATGAAGATTATGAAACTATTGCTAATGGGATTATAAAGTATAAGAAGTCCCTGATATTTGGTGGTGACTCCCTAATAGATGAATTAGGCAAAAATATTGACAAATTTCCCCGCTCACTCCATAAAAAGATTGCTCAACAATTAATTGACAGTAACAATGGTCAGGTGGTAGCAAAGAATTTAGAAAAATTTTCCGGTCTAAACCATCAGGAAATTGCTCAAAAATTAATTGACAAGCACTATGGCTGGTCGTTAGCAAATAATTTAGAAAAATTTTCCGGTCTAAACCATCAGGAAATTGCTCAAAAATTAATTGACAGTGGTCAAGGTGATGTGGTAGCAGATAATTTAGAAAAATTTTCCGGTCTAAACCATCAGGAAATTGCTCAAAAATTAATTAAGGCTAAACAAAGTGATGCGTTGCTAAAAAACGCGGACAAATTTTCTAATGTTGATTTTAACAAAATTGCCCACCAGCTGATTAATCTAGGCAATAAAGAAGGTAAATTTTATGCTCTGGCGAACAATCTTTACAAATTGTCTGGTCTGGATAAAGATATTGCCATGGGGATAATCAATTATGGCTATGACTATCGTGTAGCGGAGAATCTACAAGCATTTACTCCGGCCGATCATAAAGCAATTATTTCAAAATTAGCTAAAACTAAAAACGTTAATACCAAAAAATGGCTGGCAACTGACTTAAAAAATAGTTTTGGAAAAATTCCCCAATCTAACAAAGCTGTTGCCAGACAATTAGCTAAGTTAGGATATATTGAAATATTAGCTGAATATCCAGAAAAATTTCCTGAGCTAGATAGTGATCTTCAAAAACAGATTGATAACTATAAAGCAACTCACCCCAATAAATAAATACTTGACATAGTATTGTCTTTTAGCTAGTATTATAATCGTCGCAGATAGCAGGTAGCCTAGGTGTAAAACCTGCCGAGACATGATATTTGGCTCAAAAGGTCGAACTGCGATGATTAACATGGCAGTTTTATTTTACTTATTTTTATGCCCAAAACTAAACAACAAAAACAAGCAATTGTACAGGAGTTAGAAGCTAAACTAGCTCAAGCCAGGGCAGTTATTTTTACCTCATTTAATGCTTTACCGGTTAAGGAAAGTGAATCTTTGCGGCAAAAATTAATTAAGGAACAGGGAGAATTCTGGGCAGTAAAAAAAACCTTACTTAGTAGAGCATTGGAGAGTTTACCAGCTGCTGAAGAGCGGCCAAATGTTAAAGAATTTGATGGACAAGTGGCTGTAGTCTTTGCTTATGGTGATCAAATTGCACCAGCTAAAGTCATTCATGACTTCCAAAAAAATGATGAAACTAATAGGCTAAAATTTTTAGGTGGTTTATTGGATAATCATTGGTTAAGTGCTTATGAAGTTGAACAGCTAGCTAACTTGCCAAGCAAATTAGAACTAGAGGGTCGTCTAGTAGGAGCTATGCAAAGTCCAATAACTGGCTTAGTTAATGTTTTAGCTGGTAATTTGCGAGGTTTGTTAATAACTCTACAGCAAATAGCTAGTAGCAAAACTTAATAAAAAATCCGTCTAACGGAATTAATTTATTTAATTATATGACTGAAGAAATAAATCAATCAGAGGAACAGGTAGAAGTTCCTGCTAAATTTAAAAAACTAGTAGAAGAAATTGAAAAAATGTCAGTTTTAGACTTATCTGAGCTAGTGAAAATTTTAGAGAAAAAATTTGGTGTTTGTGCTTCAGCTCCAGCGATGATGGTTGCTGGTCCTGCGGCTACTGAAGCTGCTCCAGCCGAAGAAAAAGATAGTTTTGATGTGGAATTAACTGAAGCGGGTAGTACCAAAATTGCTGTTATTAAAGCAATTAGGGAAATTAATCCTGATTTAGGCTTAAAAGATGCCAAAGACTTAGTTGATGCAGCCCCCAAAATAATTAAAGAGGGGGTTAAGAAAGAAGAGGCTGAAGCTATTAAGGCTAAAATTGAAGAAGCCGGTGGTAAGGTTACCTTAAAATAACTTTTACCTGCTTAAAGATAAAAAGAGCTATGTTTATAGCTCTTTTTATAATTCTCCTAATAATTTTAGCCTATTCTACATAAAAACGAATATTGCGGACATAAGTAGTTTGAGTACCAGAATAATTAGCTAAAACTATTACTTTGGCCCAGAGCGTGCCGGTATGCCATTTATTATATCCAGTATCACTTTCACCGGTGCGTGGTCGGCCACCAATGGCTTTATTGACGACAAAAGTCCAGGTATTAGTTGAAGTTGGTCTTTCTTGTATGGCTCCAAAATAATCATAACTACCCGGATGACCAGGCAATTGATTATAACTTCCATCATATGATATAGTCCCCAAATAGAATTTATAGGTGGTTGTCCCCTCAGTTAAATATTCAGCTTCAATATAGTATTTACGGCTGGTATCAATGGGAAAATAGCCAGGGTCAAAGGCAGGAGCCAGGGTACACCAGGTATCACTATTTGTTATTTTTATAGCTTGCCTGTCTTGGTCGTAGGTAGTGGTACACCCACTGCCTGAGCTTGGGATTTTTTTCCAATTATTCGGGTCACGCCAGTCAATACCATTGGCTACCAGGAGGTCTTGACTAATGCCATTAGGGCCCATAGCTAAGGTACC
>DBRV01000001.1:46966-47311 GCA_002306385.1 Candidatus Falkowbacteria bacterium UBA1359
CCACAAGTAGAACTAATACCTAAATTACTAAGACATAAACCAGTAATCGGAGTACCAGTAGGTGTAGGTGGGGCAGGATATACTCCTTTGTCATCATAATAAAGTTCTAAGGCCATACCTATTTGTCGTACATCAGAGAGACGACGACTATCTCGGGCTTTAGCTCTTACATTATTAAAAGCTACTACGGATAAAGTAGAAAGAATACCAATAATGGCAATAACTACTAAGAGTTCAACCAATGTAAAGGCAGGATAATGGGATTTATGATCTTGGATTATCATGTTTATTATTTTATCATCATCTACTTGATTTTTCTAGTTCTAATCCAATAATGGTGGTTAA
>DBRV01000002.1:0-131722 GCA_002306385.1 Candidatus Falkowbacteria bacterium UBA1359
AACGAAATCCGAACTTTTTTCAAAGAAAATCCCGAACAAGAATGAGGTGCGTTTCCGCTTGCCTCCGCTCCGCTACGGCAAAACAAAACAGGAAAATTTTCTCTACATTTTTTAATTTTTTCGCGCGCAATTTTTTCTTTTAAAAGGAAAAGAAAATTTTTCAGTTTTGTGTTTCTCTTATTCAGAGAAAAGCGGAAACGCTCTATTCTTAATCGCAAAAGGGCAAAAATTCCTTCCCCCAGACCCCCTTCCTTTTTGCCCTTTTGCTTTTCGGGCTTCGCCCGATTTTTTTGCGGGGCTTTTATTTTTATAGTTGCCCTTGCCCCACCACTCCCGTGCGCGGGCAACAAAAAGGAACTCCCTATAATTTGTTTGATTGAAATTAAAAAATGATGTATCATTATAATTGAGAAAGAAAACGGTATAACTTTTACTTTATACATTATATTGTATATTATAGCATAACATAATGGCAAATTCCAAAATAAGCTCAAACATTAAGAAATTGCGAACAAAAAAGGGCTACTCTCTTGAAAAAGTAGCTCGTCTTGCTGATTTATCGCTCAATACAGTGATGAGGGTAGAATCAGGAGTAAATAAAAATCCCACCATTGAAACGCTAACAAAAATTGCTAAGGTGTTTGGTATAGGTATTGATGATTTAATAAAATAGTATAGTTATGAAAAAGCTCAACAAACAAGACATAGAATTTTTAATTGACGCTCTCAAAAGCGGCAAAGAAATTCCGCTTGAATACAAGTACGCGCTTTTTCCTACCAAACAAAAAGAGTACGAGCTTGTCTATGCGGGAAAAATGCGGAAAGAGGATGTACTTGCCGACAATGAGGAAGCAAAGGCGGTTCCGCTACAAATTGAGAAAGTTTTTAACGGCAAAAAATATCCTCTTGCCGCAAAAGATTGGCACAATCTTTTAGTTTTTGGCGACAATCTGCAAATTCTAAAAACTTTTTATCGCAATGAGGATCCTTTGATTAAAGATAAAATCAAAGGCAAGGTGAAGTTGATTTATATTGATCCGCCTTTTGCCTCTGATGAAGAGTTTTCTTCTACGGAATCGGGGAGCAAGGCGTATGTTGATAAAAAGAAAGGTGCAGAATTTGTTGAATTTTTACGAAGGAGGCTTTTTGTTGCCAAAGAGCTTTTGGCGGAGGACGGCTCAATATTTGTCCACTTGGACCAAAAGAAAGGGCATTATATCAAAATGGTTCTTGACGAAGTTTTTGGAGAAGAAAATTTGGTCAACGAAGTTATTTGGCATTTCCGAACATATCAAGGGCAGGTAAAAAACTATTTTCCCAGAAAACACAACATAATTTATTGGTATAGAAACAAAATTCATCCTGAATTTACCTTGGCTTACGATGATGATTATGAAGATACTGTTGACGCAGAGCGGTGGCGAAAATACATCGTAAACGGCAATCAAATTCGTGGCAATAAATACCCAAAATCAGATAGTCGTTTTATGGCTTACTACGATAGATGGGTTAAAGAACACGGCAGGAAGCCGAACAGAAATGACATCATTTATAAAGTTCAGGGTTATGTAGTCGATGATGTGTGGACTGATATACAAGCACTGGATCCGAAAGATAAGGACGAACGGGTTGATTATCCAACACAGAAGCCAGAACAGTTATTAAAACGCATTATTGAATCGGTAACTGACGAGGGCGATCTGATAATGGATTTTTTCTGTGGTTCTGGCACCACTCTTGCTACTGCGGAAAAGTTAAATAGACGTTGGATAGGGTGCGACATCGGTAAACTTGCCATTTATACAACCCAAAAGAGACTTTTGGAAATAGACCAGAGTACCGATTTGGAAGATCCAAGCAAAGAATATAGTAAAACCTCAAAATCTTTTGCTGTTGTAACATCTGGACTTTATGATCTCGGAAAAATCTTTGCGCTCCAAAAAGATGAGTACATCCGCTTTGTAAAAGATTTATTTGAGATTAGCGAGACAAAAACAAAATCAATCGGTGGCGTTGAAATAGACGGAAAGAAACGAGAATTTTATGCAAAGATTTTTCCATATTGGGATTTGGAAGGTGTGAGCGTTGATGAAAAATATCTGCAAGAGCTTCACAAAAATATCGGCTCAAAAATTGACGGAAGATTTTATGTTATCGCACCAGCGAACAATGTTGATTTCATCAGCGATTATCACGAAATTGATGGTGTTCGTTACTACTTCCTGAAAGTGCCATATCAAATCATCAAAGAATTGCACAGAGTGCAATTCAAGAAATTGCGCCAGCCACAAAGCAAGAAAAACATCAATGATCTTGATGAAGCAGTTGGCTTCCACTTTATCCGCCAGCCAGAGGTAAAATCCGAGGTAAAGAAAACGAAAGACAGCGTGAAGCTCAAAATCAAAAAGTTTGAATCAGCTTACGCTCAAGATGAAACTGGCGAGAAGTTAAAAAACTTTGAAAGTTTGGCAATGCTTCTGTTTGACTACAAATATGACGGAAACGAATTTGTGATGGACGATTATAAATTTGCAGACGACATCACAAAGAAAAATGAGGAAACAGAAGAAGAAGTGCGTGCCGAACTTTCAAAGAAAAAGAGCATTGATATTGAGCTTCCCGCGAAGCAATGCGGAAAACAGATGATGGTGATTTATGTTGATATTTATGGCAATGAGTTTCGGGAAGTGGTAAAAATTGAGAAATAACTATGGACTTATCACACTTAGACAAAAAATATTTTATAGACCCTCACAAGTATAACTGTCCTTTCTGCAAGAGGAATCATGTTAGTTATAGCTTAATTGATAAATTTGCTTTCCATTGGGGAGAAAATAAGGTTTGTCATGGGTATTTAATACAATGCGAATCTGACGGCTGTGAAAAGGTCTCCATGCATTTAAGTTTTGATGAGCTTAGAGATTCATATGCTGAATATGGACGGACAAAATACCGAAGCAGATTTGCAGACGGTATTGATATAGATTCAAAATTATTCTTTTCACAGCCGACATCTTATTTCGTGCTTGATAATAGGATTCCTGAAAAGGTGCGAGAACTTGTTTATGAAGCAGAGAACAGTAGAAAATCAAATTATCTTGTTGGCGCATCGGCTTGTATAAGAAAAGCTATTTATGAGTTACTGGAGCACGAGAAGACGATAATAAAAAACGAAAAAACTGGATATGCCGATTATCAAGAAAGTATAAAAGCGCTTAAACAAAAGTTTCCTAGTGTTGCGCCAGAACTTTTTGACGCTCTTGGACACATTCAAGAGATGGCAAGCAATCAAGTCCACGAAGGTTCTTGGGAGGCGTGGGATTCAAAAAAGTTACGTTTCATTATTGAACTGACGAAAGCGACTTTGCACGAAATATATGTCGTCCCAGAAGAAAGAAAAGAGCGTTTAGGTGTTTTATCGCAGATGAGGTCGGCTTTTTCAAATTCAAAAAAGAAGCCTGAAGAAAGCGGTGAAGAAAATAACGAGAAATAATATATGGCGGATATAAAAATTTACAAAACTCAAGATTTGGTGCTCAAGGTTAAGGATAATTACAATCCTGCCAAGTTAAATTTGAAGCCGTGGGTTAATTTTATTGATGTGCTTTGCGGAGACCGCGAGTATCAAAAAGAAGCAATTCGTTCGTCAATCATTTATCTTGCGTCTGGCGAATATAATTCTGTTGAGGATTTGGTGGAAGAAAATTGGCGCAATAACTCTGAATTGCACGAACGCTATCGCGACGTTCGTGAGTATCAGCAAAAAATGCAATTACCGCACAAATTATCTGGTGTGATTGATTTGGCTACGGGAACGGGAAAAAGTTATGTGATTTATGGCATAGCGCAAATTGCTCTTGGACTTGGGCTGGTTGATAAAGTGCTTGTGCTTTGCCCGTCGCTAACGATTGAATCGGGATTAAAGGAAAAATTTGAAAATCTATCGGGAGACGACGGAATAAAAGCAACCTTGCCAGAGGACGCGGTTTTGAAAAATCCGAGAATTATTGACGCAAATCAGACAATCAAAAACGGTGATATCGCCGTTGAGAATATCCATGCAGTTTATGAGCGCACAGGGTCATCTATTGAAGACAGCTTGAAGGGCGGTGGCGAAAGAGTGCTTGTATTGAACGATGAAGTCCATCATGCCTACAACGCCTCAACAGACAAAGATATTAAGAAATGGAAAGCGTTTTTGCTCAATCCTGACCACAATTTCAAATACATTCTCGGATTTACAGGTACGGCTTACGCGGAGGACGAGTATTTTAATGATGTGATCTATCGCTACTCAATCCGTCAAGCAGTGGACGACAGAGTTGTGAAGTCCGTTGATTATGTTGCTAAAGACGACAGTATAGACAAAAACGAAAAATTCCAAAAAATCTATGACAATCACGACGAATTTGTAAAAAAGTATCGCCTCATAAAACCGCTTACGGTTCTCGTTACAAAAGATATTTCAGCCGCGAAGCGGCTTCATGAGGAGTTGGTAGATTTTTTGGAAGAAAAAGAAAAATTAAAGCGTTCGGCTGTAGAGAAAAAAGTTTTGATTGTAACTTCCCACAAGGATCATAAGAAAAATGTAGCCCAGCTCAAAACTGTTGATGATAAGGACAATCCTGTTGAGTGGGTTGTGTCCGTTTCCATGCTTACGGAAGGTTGGGATGTAAAAAATGTATTTCAGATTGTCCCGTGGGAAGATCGGGCGTTCAATTCAAAACTTTTGATTGCCCAAGTGCTTGGGCGCGGCTTGCGAATACCAGAGGAATACAAATCGCCACAACCAAGAGTGCGCGTATTCAATCATGACGCTTGGAGTAGGAATATTCGCGGATTGGTTGATGAGATTTTGGAAATTGAAATGCGTCTTGTAAGCGTTCCTCTAACCTCGGGCGAGCGCGCGAAATATCATTTTGATATTTATAACATTGACTATGAGAAAGAAGAGAAATCAGTAAAAGCGAAACGAGACACGCAGGTTTTTGACTACACCAAAAATCTCATCAACCTTGTATCGCAAGCCGAGCAAATTGATCGCGAAACAGAATATGAAGATTTGGAAGGCATAATCAAGCCCAAGCACACGATCATTCAGAAAAAGGTTTATACAGTGGATGAAGTCGTGCAGAAAATCGTTGATACTTTCAAAACCCGTGATTTTGAGGCAAAGATCAGATTTCCAAAAGGGACATACGATAAAGAAAATTTGCCCCCAGCAAATGAAATTAAGGAAATCGTTGTTAAATCAATGAACAAAGTTGGCATAAAAAGCGGCGTATTAACCGAAGATAATGCGTTGAGGGTTTTTCAGACATTCCAAACACTATTTCGCAAACGCGGTTCAACGATTGTCTTTGATAGAAAAATCAAGACACCACGCAGAATGAGCACAAAGGATTTGGAGCGAGAAAGTCTGGCGGTGGGAAATGTGCGTCGAGGGGCAACAGTTTTCTATGCAGATACTTTTGAAAAAGAGGTTGAAGCGGAACAAAAGGACATACTGAAAGAAGTGATTGATGATGAGGGCTTGCCCCGAAGCGCAAGCAAGGAGATCAATCACTACTGCTTAAAAACACCTGTGAGCGTCGTTTTGACCAAGCAAGAACCAGAACGAAAATTTGTTGAGACAATCGTAAATTCGCGCGTTTGCGAAAAAATTGACGCTTGGATTAAATCTCGCGACCAGAATTTTTACAGTATTGAATATTCTTGGCGAAAAGGCGAACATCCGACACAAGGCAATTTTAATCCTGACTTTTTCCTAAAATTCGGCGACAATATCGTCGTCGTTGAGATTAAATCAGACGAAGATGATTCGGACGAAAATAAGGCGAAATATCGCTGGGCAAAGAATCATTTTGAAGCGTTAAATAACGAGTTAAAGAGAAGTAAAATCAAACAGCGATATTTTTTCCATTTCTTGAGCCCGAAAAGTTACTCCGAATTTACGGATTATTTGTTGGATGGTAGATTGTTCAAAGATAAATTTCGTAGTGCGTTGGAATATAAACTTGATTCTTAATCTCACTCTCTATCCTTTAAATTTGTAGCCCCGCAAAAAAATCGGGCGAAGCCCGAAAAGCAAAAGGGCAAAAAGGAAGGGGGTCTGGGGGAAGGAATTTTTGCCCTTTTGCGATTAAGAATAGAGCGTTTCCGCTTTTCTCTGAATAAGAGAAACACAAAACTGAAAAATTTTCTTTTCCTTTTAAAAGAAAAAATTGCGCGCGAAAAAATTAAAAAATGTAGAGAAAATTTTCCTGTTTTGTTTTGCCGTAGCGGAGCGGAGGCAAGCGGAAACGCACCTCATTCTTGTTCGGGATTTTCTTTGAAAAAAGTTCGGATTTCGTTCAGAATACGGAGCCAGCGTGTACGAACAGAGGTTGAAGCCTCTGTTGTGTTTTATTTATTGGCGTTTCTGTTGGTTCTAACCCTTGATATTCAGCCTCTAATGCAGGGTAGTTATTTTTGATTGGAACGAACCATGCATTTGGTTCAATATAGAGCTTTCCGTCTTTAATCATCGGCGTTTTTCCGAGAGCCAGTAAAATTTCTTTTTTCAGTTCTAACCCTGCTTTGCCCATATTATTGGCCCTTATAAAAGCAGTTCGTGCATAGGTAGCAAAAGTAAAAGTTTTCTCAGTCAGCTCAAGCCATTTTTTAGCTCTTGTTTCGGTGAGCTGGTGTATCAATAATCCAATCTAATCTGTATTTGGCAGTCTTGATAGCCTTTTATAGCCATCTTTTTGTTTACCTGTTCACTATTCTTTGCCAATATTTAGTTAATGAGACCTATTTATGCCCCCCATTCATTAAACTTTGGATACTTGTGAATATTATCCACCTTATATTTACCGAGCATAACACATACTAAAAAACAATCATATAGTCTTTTCTTTTAAGGAAATACTGTTATTCTAGGGAAAGCAATCCGGCTCTTTGGTTAGCTTTACGGTATCCGCGGGGGCTTGTAGTAAAAGACAAGAATTATAACAGACTTGAATTGGCTACAAAGATATTTCCTTCCGGATTCTGTAAGTTTTAAAACAGTTTTAGCGAGACTGGAATTGTCTTTCAGTACTATAGTCAGATTTTCGTTACCCCATATTAAACTAAAGATATTAATTGCGATGGGCAATTTTTTCTTTCAAAAATTAAAACCGAATATTCTTAATAACGAGGGGATAGAAAATAGGGATTATTCCTCGATCGCCTTAGAAGAAAGAGCTTTTTTGATGTATCTATCTTAATAATGAATACTATAAAATAGAAGATGTAAAAAACTCTTTTTATATCAGGAAGTATATTGTCTAATATGGAATTGTCTGGATATGATGACTATTAATAATTTTAAAAGACATAAAGTATACTCATTTTATAGTTTGTTTAAGACTTGTTGGCTTAAATCGTCAATAATATGACAAAATAAAAAAGCCCGGAATGACTAGCATCGGGCTTATGGTTTAGTTAAAAAAGGGGAGCTAGACTTTACGGAACGTTCTCCTAAATAGCATCTCCGGCCACTTAAAGCCAAAGTGCCAGCAGATGGCGACGGCTATACCGACCGTCTCTACTATGCATCTTTGGACATTTTTTGGGCCGGGTACTGCCACAAATTTGATTTTTTTGCCAGCCAAATACCATATAATGATTGTTCGCACGGCATGATAGTCTGACGAGATAACAACAAAGTCAAAGTCGTCATCTTTTCCAACCATTTGAATAACTTTTTCGCAGTTATCAATGGTTGTCAGACTCTCATTTTCTTCTTCAATTTCAATATTTGTTATCTCCTGGCGGATGCGACGAGCCATAGCCGCCGCATTGGTTATTCCCTGTTGCTTTTTGGAAAATAACCCGCCCGTGCAGATCACCCGATCAAACGGGTAGCCCGAACGAATTAATTCGATGGCCTTTCGGCATCGAGCTTCGGCATCAAAACTGAGGGTCCATCCCTCATTTTCGTGCCCATGAATAATTAAAACGTTGGCCATGATGACCTCCTGTGTACTATTTTTTATGTACTTTGATGATAGATAATATCACTTATGATAGTATTTGTCAATAGTTACTAAGTAAGATTCAGTTTTTCTATTGTAATAAAAATACAGTTAAATATTTATAAAGAGCGCAGTTAGGGATCTGGCCCAATGATCTGCCGACAACTACGAAGCAATCCGTTCGGAAGGCGCTAATCTAGCTCGAAAGGGAAAGAGGAAGGCGTACTCCATGGGTTTTCTTTTTTAGGAATGATGAAACTTTTTTAAGAATTTGTGGGTAGTTTTTAATAACAATGTAAATAATTTTGTCGCTATAGAAAGATTAACCGTCGGCTCACCGGTTGAGGTTGCCGGTCGTTTAAAGAGAATGATGTCTACCTTGAAACTGCTGGAAGACCTGCCGATTAAAAATGGAAGAAACTATTCATTACTATATGGTTCGCCCAGCGGTTTTTTCTTCTAAGAAAATCCAACTATGCTCCAAGACCCGTCAAAATAATCCTAGCAGAATATGGTTATTTTTGTTAAGATTAGAGTTAGCTAGCGTATTATTGTATCTAAGTTAAAATAAGTGTATGAACTTTCGAAATTTAACCAAATTACATATTGGTGATAAGGTGGCGATTGTCTCACCTTCTTTTGCCGCTCCAGGAAAATGGCCTCATTTATATAATCTAGCCCTTCAGAGGGTCCGAGACGTTTTCGGCTTAGAGCCTGTAGAGTTTTCTGCCACATCAAAGATAGGAGCTTCCGCGGAAGAAAGATCAAAAGATTTGATTGACAGTTTTAATCGCAGTGACATAAAAGCAGTAATTGCCTCACTTGGGGGAGATGATCAAATAACATACATTAAGGATCTACCTCCAGAGCCATTCATAAATAATCCAAAACCATTTTTCGGTTTTAGTGATAATACACATTTTGCAAATTTTCTTTGGTTAAACGGAATTCCATCTTTTTATGGAGCCTCTCTGTTTACCCAATTTGGTATGCAAAAAAGAATGGATGAATATACTGTTGAATATTTGAAATATGCGCTATTTAATAGTGGCGAATTTGAGCTAAGACCAAGCAATATTTACAACGATATTGGATTGCCCTGGGATAATGTTTCCATGTTGAATCAAGCGCGGATATATGAAAAAAATGAGGGGTGGTATTGGAATGGCGATAAGGATACAGAAGGGGTCACCTGGGGTGGGTGCCTGGAGTCAATTGATGAATTGCTTAGACACGGAGTATCAATACCCACACTTGATGAATTTGAAAATATAGTTCTTTTTACCGAGACCTCTGAAGAAATCCCATCAAGCGATTATGTAGCAAGAGTTTACCGAGCGCTTGGAGAGCGGGGCATTCTTAAAAAGGTGAGAGGCGTCCTTGTTGGTCGACCAAAAGCCTGGGAATTTGATAAACAAAAATCATCAGAAGAAAAGGCGAAATATAAAAAAGAACAACGAGATACAACTTTAGCAATTATAAGAAAATACAATCATACTGTTCCAGTTATTCAAAATATGGATTTTGGGCACACTGACCCTCAGATATGTCTTCCATATGGCGGGAAGGTCAGAATAGTTTCTTCCGAGAAGAGAATTTTTGCTGAGTTTTAGAAAATGTCCAAGCCCATATATCTAATTTTTATGCCAAAAGTAAGAATTAATTTAGTTTATTTCGTCCGTTATATGACTCATCGTCTAGAGCTAGAGTTCAAGAAATTGCTAGATAGCCATTTTCATGGGTCAGTGGTGGCAAACAAAAATTGTCGGCTGGAAAATTGACTAGATCAGAAGATCTAGCAGACTATTGTTGCGTTTATTTTGCTGTTTGCGATTATAAGGCTAAATGAGTTTTTGTTGGTCATCATATTAAGTCAGTCCGAAAGAAGGTCATTAATATTGAAATACTTTCGCACTAGATTTTATAGAAAAAAATTATTTCTGACTAGACTTTATTTTAAATTGATTTATAATGTTTAGGAGCACGTGAATTTTACTTAGGTCAAGGAAATGGACCTATTTTTATATAAGATTAGTAATCTTAAAGAAATTTTTACATTATCTAAATTTAGTAAACTGAATTAGAAGAAATTATTGTTATTACCATGACAAAGCTCTTAAAATATCTTACTCCATATATCTGGCCCCTGCTTTTGCTAGCTCTTTTAATATATTGTCAGGCTTCGGCCACCTTGGCTTTGCCGGACTATATGGCCAGAATCATAAACCAGGGCATACTCGGTCAAAATACCGGCGTAATTTTTCATAACGGCTTAATTATGATTCTCATTGCTATTGGCGGTGGTTTAGCCACGGTGGGAGTGGGTTATTTATCTTCCCGTATTGGTACGGGGTTTGCTCGAGATTTGCGCACCATGATTTTTACCAAGATAGAAGATTTTTCTCTAGTTGAGTTTAATAAATTTTCCACTGCTTCGCTTATTACTCGCAGTACTAATGATGTTCAGCAGATCCAGATGGTTTTTATAATGATTTGCCGTATTGCTTTACTGGCTCCTTTAATGGGGATACTGTCGACTTTTAAGGCTTATCATTTAGCGCCGTCAATGACCTGGATTATGGCGGTAGCAGTAGTGGCTTTAATTGCCATAGTAATAGTGCTTTTTCAGATAGTTGTTCCTAAGTTTACTAAACTGCAAAAATTAGTAGATAAACTAAATTTAGTTACCCGAGAAATTCTTACTGGCTTAAGGGTTATTAAGGCTTTTGGCAAGGAAGACTACGAAACTCAGAAATTTGATAAAGTTAATCAAGATTTAACACGGCTTCATCTTTTGGTTAACCGCTTAATGGTTATTATTCAACCAGTCATGATGCTTATTATGAATTTTATGATGATTGCTATTGTTTGGCTAGGGGCGCATCATATTGGGGCCGGTGATTTGCAGGTTGGCAGCATGCTAGCTTTCTTACAATATTCCATGCAGGCAGTATCGGCCTTTTTAATGATTTCTATTGTTTTTATTAGTCTGCCTCGTGCTGCTGTTTCGGCTAATAGGATTGCTGAAGTACTGGAAACTGAAATTCAAATTAAAGACCCAACTAACCCAGTGAGGGCTCATAGACGGGGTGGCAAGGTAGAATTTAAAAATGTTACCTTTACTTATCCGGGAGCCGCTGAGCCTGTTCTTCACAATATTTCTTTTGTGGCTTTGCCTGGCGAAACAACAGCTTTTGTCGGTAGTACGGGCAGCGGTAAATCAACTATTATTAACCTTATCCCTCGTTTTTATGAGGTGACCGAGGGGCAGGTTTTAGTTGATGATGTAGATGTGCGGGCAATGAGACAAAAAGATTTGCGGGCGCGAATTGGTTATGTATCGCAAAAAGCTATGCTTTTTTCTGGTACTATTAGAGATAATATCACTTACGGCAATCCTAATGCTACCCAGGAAGAGATTTTTCGGGCTGCCGCTACGGCTCAAGCTTTAGAATTTATTAAAGAGTTAGAGGGAAAATTCGATAGCTCGATTGCTCAGGCTGGCACTAATTTTTCTGGCGGTCAGAAACAACGTTTAGCTATTGCCAGGGCTTTAGCCAAGAACCCTGAACTTTATCTTTTTGATGACAGTTTTTCGGCCCTGGATTTTCAGACCGATAAAGCCTTAAGGACTGCATTAAAAGAAGAAGCTCAAGGCAAGACCGTTTTAATTGTTACCCAGCGTATTGCGACCATTATGAATGCTGACAAAATTGTAGTAATAGACAAAGGAGAGATAGTGGGGCAGGGGACTCATGAAACTTTACTCAAGACTTGCAAGGTTTATCAAGAAATTGCGGCTTCACAGCTTGCCCCGGAAGAATTAGCTCGAGTTCTGAAATAATTATTATGTCTAAAGATAAAGAAAAATTAAATAATCCTACCACTTTTACTTTACCTCCCAGAGGACCACGGGTTGGTGGTTTAGGTTTAGGTCGTCGGCATGGTGGAGGGATACGGGGCCTGGTGGAAAAACCCAAGGATTTTAAGGGTACCATGCGCAAGCTTATAAAATATCTAAAGCCTTATTACGTCTCCATTATGGTGGTTCTAATTTTAGCCATGGCTAGCACTGTTTTTACTATTATTAGCCCTAAGATATTGGGAGATATTACTAATGAAATTGTTGCCGGCATTAAGAATATAACCCAGGGGGGTATTGATTTTTCCGCTATTCTTCACTTAATAACAATTTTGGTTGGTCTTTATTTGATTGGCGCCTTATGTGGCTATCTTCAGGGTTGGATTATGACGGGGGTTGCCCAGAAAGTTACTTATAATCTAAGAAAAAGTATTGCTTTAAAAATTAATCGGCTGCCGCTACGCTATTTTGATACCCAAAGCCATGGAGATATCTTAAGCCGGGTAACCAATGATGTTGATACCGTTAGCCATAGTTTTAATCAGAGTTTAACGCAAGTGGTGACCGCTGTGACTACTATTGTCGGTATTCTCATAATGATGATTATTATTAGTTGGCAGTTGACCTTAGTCGCCGTGATTGTTTTGCCGCTTGGCTTTTTATTGGCGCGACTTATTATTAAAAAATCACAAAAGTATTTTTTTAATCATCAAGTATCATTAGGGGAGATTAATGGTCATATAGAAGAAATGTTTTCTGGTCATACTATTGTTAAAGCTTTTAATGGAGAGAAGAAATCTATCAGCACTTTTCGTAAAATTAATAATAAACTTTATAATAACGCCTGGAAGTCTCAATTTTTTTCTGGTCTTCTACATCCCATAATGAATTTTTTGGATAATGCTGGATTTGTTGCCGTGTCGGTGCTCGGCGGATGGTTCGCTATTCGCGGCAAAATGACTATTGGTAGTATTCAGGCTTTTATTCAATACCTTAACCAATTTAATCGTCCTATTATTCAGACGGCTAGCATTGCTAATGTTTTTCAATCTACGGCTGCAGCTGCCGAAAGAGTCTTTGAATTTTTAGAAGAAGAGGAAGAACTTCCAGATCCGGCTCAACCCAAAGAGCTTAAGACAGTAAAAGGTGCTGTTGATTTTGTGAATGTGGTGTTTGGCTATACTCCTGAAAAGATAATTATTAATAATTTCAGTGCCACTATTAAACCAGGGCAAAAAATAGCGATTGTCGGACCAACTGGTGCTGGCAAGACCACTATAGTTAATTTGTTAATGCGTTTTTATGAGGTTGATAGTGGTGCTATTAAAATTGACGGTGTAGATATTAAAGATTTAAGGAGGTCAGATTTAAGAAAACTTTTTGGGATGGTACTTCAGGATACTTGGCTTTTTAGCGGCACGATTGAAGAAAATATTGCCTATGGAAAAGACAATGTTTCTCACGAAGAAGTAGTTAAAGCGGCGCAAGCAGCTTATGCTGACCACTTTATTCATACTTTACCCGGAGATTACCAGATGGAGATTAGCGAGGAGGCAGATAACATTTCTCAAGGCGAGAAACAACTTTTAACTATAGCGCGGGCTATTCTAGCTAATGCCCCCATGCTTATTTTAGATGAAGCTACTAGCTCTGTAGATACTCGTACTGAAGCCTTGATTCAGGCGGCTATGGATAAAATGATGGAAGGCCGAACTAGCTTTATTATTGCTCATCGGCTGTCAACTATTCGCAATGCTGATTTAATTTTAGTGATGCGTGATGGCCATATTGTGGAGCAGGGGACACATAAACAATTGTTGGCCCAAAATGGATTTTATGCTTCTTTGTATAATAGTCAATTTATGGTGTAGCTTATAAATAAGGTGAGCAGTTTATATTTAGAAAGTTAGATTATTAATATGAAATTTTATTTATCATCATATAAATTAGGTAATGAGATTGGCAAGTTGAAGGGATTAATTCCCATGGGGAATCATCGGGTGGCCTATATTCCTAATGCTTTGGATTTTTCTAGTGATCTAGAACATAGAAGGCAAAGTGAACAAGATGGCCTAAAGCAACTTGAAGCCATTGGTTTAGAGCCGGAAGTCTTGGATTTACGGTCTTATTTTAATCAACAAGATTTACTAGCTAAAAAATTAACCAATTTTGGGGTAATATGGGTAAGGGGAGGTAATGTTTTTGTTTTAAGGCAGGCTATGAAATTAAGCGGTCTAGACAATATTTTAAAAAAATGGACCTCCAGTAATTATCCAATATTATATGGTGGCTATAGCGCCGGTGTTTGTGTATTGGGACCGACATTAAGAGGAATGGAGCTAGTTGATGACATGAATGTTAGACCTTATGGTAACAAGACAAAAATCGTCTGGGAGGGATTGGGTATAATTAATTATGTCATAGTACCACATTATAAATCAAAATATCCTGAGTCTAAAAATGTTTATAAGACCATACGTTATTTAATAGATAATAAAATTTTATTTAAGGCCATTAGAGATGGAGAAGTTATTATTGAGTAATTACTGGCACTTGGCCAATATAATATGGAGTAGACTAACTAATTTCATTGACATATAGCCTGTAAATATTATATTCTTAGTAGAACTCCAAAATTGCTGGCTAAGCAATTTTTTATTACCTTTTTATTTTTTAAAGATAAAACTATGAGTCTTTGTTCTGTTATGATCATGCTAATAATCGGTATTTTCACTGGCCTGGTGACTGGCCTTACTGGAGCTTCGGGGGTAATGGTAGTAGTGCCACTTACTACTATGCTTTTGCATTTTTCTATTCATGATGCCATTGGGACTAGTTTGATGGTTGATGTTATAGCACCTCTGGCGATTGCTTATGTCTATAAAAAACATGGAAATATAGATATGAAATCTGGTATCTGGATAGCTATAGGTTCCATGTTGGGGGCTCAGGCAGGGGCGTCTTTAGCCTCTCAGGTTTCCGGGATAGGGCTTAGCAGTGCTTTTGGTATTTTTTTAATAATTATGGGGGTATTAATTTGGAAGAAGGGTTTGAACACTGCTTCAATGGTTAAGATGTCTAAGAGGAGGGTTAAGTTTGCTACGCCAACTCAGCGGATATTAACTGCTTTAATTTTGGGAGTAGGTATTGGTCTTATGACTGGAGTTTTAGGGGCAGGGGGTGGTGGTATGATTCTTTTGGCTTTAATTTTTATTTTACGTTTTCCTATGCATTTAGCTATTGGCACCTCAGCTTTAATTATGGCTATTACCGCAGCTTCTGGTGCTGTGGGTTATGCGCTTCATGGCAGTATCCAGCCAGTTGCGGGCTTAGTTTTAGGAGTAAGTGCCGCTGGCAGTGGAATAGTTAGCGCTAAATTTGCCAATAGAGTCAATGAGGAGACCCTAGGTAAAGCCATTGGTGTTATTTTTATAATTCTTGGTGTAGTCATGACCATTTTAAATTATTATCCTAAGATATAAAAAGTATCTAGCTTATTTGGGTGATAATAATAAAAGACATTTTTTGACACTCGTGGCAATAAGTGTCACCATGCTTTTATGGAAATTAATGATATATCAATTAAAAAACTCAAAACCGGTGATCTTAAGGAAGAATTGCCGGAGATTTATGAATTAAGTAAGGTTATTGAAAATAACTATTGGCATAATCATGAATCTGTTTTGGATCATACCTTAAGAGTGCTTCAAAATTATGAAACCTATTTAGCTAAAGCTAAGGGGCCGGTAACTTTCTATTTAGACCAAAAGATAGACAACCATCAAATTAAAGATTTAATTTTTTTAGCTATTTTATTTCATGATTTAGGGAAAAAGGAAACCCTAACTAATTATGACGATGGATCATCACTTTGTCCGCTTCACGAGAAGCTTAGTGTGGTCAAAGCTAAGAAGATTTTAGCTAGATTTAATCTTGGGTTAACTGAAAGAAGATATATTTTAAATATTGTGAAGTATCATTCTTATTTACATTCGATAGTGGTTAGAAATAACTATAATTTAGAGAAACAGTTTAATGAATTAGCCAGCCAGAAATCCGATTTTATTATAGGTTTAGTTATTATGGCTATGATGGATATTCAGGGTGGTTATTTTCAAGAAACAAAACCCGAGGAATATCAATTCGAGATGAATTTTTATCGTCAGCAATTAAAATTGAAAAATAATTTTTTAATGGTAAAGAATCAGAAATGAAGCCACGTCGTTATTTGTGGCAGACTTGTTATTGATATTTTTCTGTCGTAAAACGATAGAGAGCAATTTTTTCTTGAAATTATATGTTTAGTATGGTTTTGTTTCAGAGTATGATATAATAATTATATTAAATAATGCGAAATTATTTATTTTAATTTAACATAGCAAACATATGACTTTTCTATGGATTTTACTTGGGGTGGTGGTAATTTTGGTTCTATGGATTATTGGGGTTTTTAATGCACTAGTTAAGAAGATAAACCGGGTAAAAAATGCCTGGTCTGATATCGATGTTCAACTTAAAAGACGTTATGATTTGGTGCCTAATTTAGTGGCAATAGTAAAAGGCTATAAGGATTACGAGGCGTCCGTTTTAGAAGATATTACTGAGGCGCGAGCCAGAGCAATGAATGATAACGGTATTGCCAGTAGAGCCAAAGCTGAAGATGAGCTGTCTAGCGCTATTCAAAAATTTTTAGCTTTAGCCGAGAATTATCCTGATCTTAAAGCTTCAGAGAATTTTAGAAATCTCCAAGAACAATTGGCTAATTTAGAAAATGATATTCAGTCTGCGCGGCGTTATTATAATGCAGCAGTCCGTGAATTTAATAATGCTATCCAGATTTTTCCTGCCAGTTTAGTTGCTAAGATGTTTAATTTTAAGCCTAAGGAATTCTTTGGTGCCGAGGTTGGTGAAAAAGATACTGTAGCCGTCACTTTTTAGTAAGGATATGAGCCAAATAATTCAGAAGGTTGTCCGCCGAGGTATTATTGGGGTGGTAGTTTTATTATGCAGTAATTTTATCTATCCATCTTGGACGTATGCGGCGACCGAATCTATCAAGAACTTTCAATCCCACATTGATATTCGCCAAGACGGAACTATAGAGGTAACAGAAAATATTACCTATGATTTTGGCTCTAATAAAAAACATGGTATTTTTAGAGATATACCGCTTACCTCCAATAATGGGCCTCAAATCAATATTCAAATTATAGGGGTAACTGATCAAAGAGGTGAGCACTATCCTTATACTACTTCCGTTGCAGACAATATTTTACATATTCGAGTTGGTGACCCCGAGGTTCTTATTTCTGGAGTTAAAACTTATAACATTAGCTACTATGTTAGTAATGTAATTCAGACCTTTAGCGACCATGATGAGCTTTATTGGAATGTTACTGGTAATCAATGGCCGGTGGTTATTGAAAATGCCAGTGCTGTCGTTACCTTGCCAGATTCTTTGACGTCTAATGTTAGAATGAATTGTTTTGTTGGGGCGCAAGGCAGTCAAGATAAAGATTGTGTTTATAGTCAAAATGGCACAACAGTAAACTACGCAGCCACCAAGATTTTAAACAGTGGCGAAGGTTTAACTTTGGTTTTAGGCCTACCATCGGGTTTTATTCAAAATACTTATATTCCTACTTTGACATCATCGTCTCAACAGACAGATATGACTTCCGAGCCTGCAGCGACAGACACCAATAGACTTCCTCTTTGGCTATTTGTGATATTGGTTCCATTTTTTTTGATTATTTTATTCCCATTCCTCTTTGTAAAGATGGTGCGCACAGCAAGTAGCCGGATTAAGCCTAAGCCGGTTATTCCTCGACAGCTCAAGAAGCAGCCTGTTACCATTGAATATAATCCGCCGGACGATTTATCGCCCATTGAAGTTGGTACTATTTTAAATCGTCGGGTTGATCCTACCGATATTTCTTCGGTAATTATGGATTTAGCGGTTAGAGGATATTTAAAAATTAAGTATTCTGTTAAACCCATAAAATTTTTGCCTGATAAAAAAGATTTTGAGCTTATTAAATTAAAAAATGGTTTTGTTTTAACAAATCCAGCAGATAGGGCCATCTTTAGACTCTTATTTACCGGTCGCAATAGTGTTAAGCTGAGTGATTTAAAAAAAGAAAATACAGATTTATCATTAACTATTAAAGAGATAGAAAAAGCTATAAAGAAAAGTATACAGAAGAAAGGATATTTTAAAAAAGACTCAAAAAATAAAACGAAGTGGGTCAATATTATTATTTTTTCTCTCTTTTTAGTAGTTTTATGCTGGGGGTTTTTTAGGGGCGGAATTTTGGTTTTTATTGCTTGCATAGTTTTGATTTGCATTGTGCTTTTAATTCAGATAATCATGAATTCTAACGGTGATATATTAACACCACAGGGTCTAGCGGTGCTGGGGAAAATTTTGGGTTTTAAGGAATTTTTACAATTAACAGAGAAAGATAAATTACGACTTCTAGATGCTCCAGAGCTGCAGCCGGAGACGTTTGAGAAATTTTTGCCCTATGCTATCGCGCTGGGTGTTGAGGATAAGTGGGCCCAAAAATTTGCTACTATTTATAATACCATCCCGGGGTGGTATGAAGATCCCACAATCACTATTTTTAATAGTAATGTTTTGGTTAATAATTTGAAGTTATTTAATAATACCTTAAATTTCGCTTTTAATATTAATGCAGTAGGGGCAAATGGTGGTGGAGGATTTTCTGGTGGTGGCGGTTCTGGTGGTGGCTCAGGTGGTGGCGGTGGGGGCAGCTGGTAAGCTTTTATTGATATTTTTCTGTCGTAAAACGATAGAGAGCAATTTTTTCTTGAGAAAGATCAATGCCGGCTTTTTGGCAGGCAATCATAATTTGTTCTTCTACGGTGTTTACGCCTTCAAGGTCAGGTAAGAGGAGGCCAGTTTTTAAGCGATCTGGGGTAGAGACAATTACTCCATATTTTTTAGGGTCTAGTTCGGCGATGTCTTGGATTTGCTCTGGTTTACTTAGAATAGAAACAGTATAGGTCAGATAGGGTAACTCACTTTTTTGGATGGGCATAAAACGATAATCTTCAGTAGCGGCAGCTAAGGCATTGTAAATAGTCTCCTCGGCAATATTATTTCTTACTGGGAGATAGGTGCCAATACAGCCTCTAAGCTCTTGGTCTTTTTCGATAGTCACAAATACACCCGCTCTCTCCTTAAGAAAGGTGGAGGGGAGATTTTTAGGTGGTTCGATAATTTTTCCGGTGGTAATATAAGTTTCTACTGCTTGTTTGGCTAAGCGAGCTAAAGGAGTCATATAGTTATTATTATTTTTTTAGTTTAATATTAGCGACTAAATAACCAACACCAAACGGGCCTTCATAAGATAAAATTTCTGGCTGGTAGTTTAGTCCGGCAGCCTCAAGAATTCCTAAGATAAAAGAAAATGATCTAAGACCACATTCACCAGCCTCAGGATAAAGTTCGTCTAACTGTAAAATAGTGGCAAGGTCTTTTTTCTTTAGAGCCTCAGCTAGGGCTTGATCATATTTGGGGCCATCAGGATGAAAACCATAGGGTCCATCTATTTTAAGACAATGTGACATATCACCACTGCCTACTAAAGCAATATTTAGGGAGCAATTTTTTAGCAGGTCACTATATAATGCCTGCCCCCACCAATAATGTTGTCGTGGCGAATCCAGAGTAGTTATAATGGGATAAATGATTGATTTGCGAGTTGTGTCTATTATAATGTCGTCCGGGGTTTGGTAATCTGCCACTTTAAAGGAGGCAGGCGGATCTAAAAAATAAAGGGGGACATTAATACCCCAGTCGGTATGAGGTGAGGAGATAATAATTATCTCAGGCTTAGCTTTTTTAAGGCTAGCGCCTAAAGATTCCAAACTATCTATTGTATCTCTTACCTGTTCTTGATCTTCCGGGCTGCCGACTTCTGGGAGGAAGATAGGGGCGTGAGGGGATAGACAAGCAAAAGTAATCATATGATTTAGTTAATGATATGTAAATTATAATGACAACTTGGACAATGTCCATCAACATCTTTTCTGGTAATATAGTAGCCTTGTCGCCCAATAGCTAATGTGCCACATTTAGGACAATAAGTATTTTCATGTTCTTCCCCTAAGACATTGCCAATATAGACATAGTGTAAACCAGCTTGTCGTCCCAGCTGGTAAGCTTTTTCTAAGGTTTCTACTGGCGTATCTTCAATATGCTGGAGTTTCCAGGAAATTGTCCCAGAAAATTGAGAGATGTGCCACGGGGTGTTGCGGCCTAATTTTTGGGCAATAAATTGAGCTATGCCTTTTAGAGATTCTTCATCATCATTAAGTCCAGGAATAACCAGGGTAGTTATTTCCAGCCAAATCTTTTTCTTTTTAATGGCTATTAGATTATTTAAAACTGGTTCCAGGGTGGCGCTGCAGTTTTTGCGGTAAAATGCCAAGTTGAAGCCTTTTAAATCAATATTAGTGGCATCAAGATAGGGCGAGATTAATTCTAGCGCTTCAGGAGACATATAGCCGTTGCTCACCCAGATATTTTTTAGGCCTTTTTCTTTAGCCAGTTTCATGGTATCTAGGGCGTACTCTAAAAAGACCGTTGGTTCAGTATAGGTATAGGAGATGGAGGGTATATTATTTTTTAAGGCAATTTTTACTATTTCCTCAGGGGCAATGTCTTCACCCCAATTTACTTTAGCAGTTAACTCTTCGGCTTGGGAGATTTCCCAGTTTTGGCAGGCCAGACACTTAAAATTGCATCCTATAGCTGCTAGAGATAAAGATAGTGAGCCTGGAAGAAAATGAAACAGCGGTTTTTTTTCAATAGGGTCAATATTTAAGGCTACGACCTGGCCATAATTTAAAGAATAGAGTTTACCGTCAATATTTTGCCGAACACCGCAAATACCTTTTTGGTCTGGAGATAAGTGGCAGTAGTGGCTGCAATTTAGACAGCGGACATTATGGTTCTTTAATTTTTCATAAAGATAAGCCTCTTTCATTAATAATATTATATAATAATTAAGGTAATTTTTAAAGATTAGAGTTGAAGAAAGGCAATATTGGTTATATAATATCAATAGAATTTTAATAATATTAAGATAAAATTATGAGCAGAACATCCATCGTTATACTTATTATTCTTCTGGTGGCGATTGGTCTTTATTTTTATTTAGGGCCAAAGAGTAAGAAGAATAAAAATCAATCTATTGCTCCAGTGGTGGAGCAGCCAACTTCGGTGAGCGTGTCTAATAAAAAAGTAGTAATGGTTGTAGCTAGTGAGAATTTTCGCGATGAAGAGTATTTTGAGCCCAAGACAATTTTAGAGGAGCAGGGGGTAATAGTTAAAACTGCTTCTAATAAAGCTGGGGTAGCGCGGGGGGTAGGTGGCCGAGAAGCAAATGTTGATTTACTTATAACTGATGTTAATCCAGCTGATTTTGATGCCGTTATTTTTGTTGGTGGGCCTGGCAGTTTAGAGAATTTAGATAATGATAATTCGTACCAATTAGCGCAGTCTACTTTAGGCCAAGGAAAAATTTTAGCCGCTATTTGCGTCTCACCTGTCATTTTAGCTAAGGCTGGTGTGCTTAAAGATAAAGAGGCCACAGTCTGGTCTAGCCCTGAAGATAGAAGTTCCATCCAGGTTTTAGAAGACAATGGCGCGAAATATGTTGATCAGGCCGTAGTAGTTGATGGCCGAATTATTACTGCCAATGGTCCAGCAGCTGCTCAGGAATTTGGCAAAAAAATTAGGGAGTTATTAAAATAAGGGGTATTGTTAGAATATTTTTATATAATAATCTCCAACCAGTAATTAATGGAAGATTATGGTATTGCGCCATTCCAAAATTAGTACCTCAGCATTTACTTTAGTAGAATTATTAGTAGTTATAGCTATTATTGGCATCCTGTCGACACTATCGGTAGTGGCTCTTAATAGCGCCCGAAGTAAGGCTCGAGATGCTAGAAGGTTATCTGATGTTAAGCAAATTGGCATGGCCTTAGAAATGTATCTTGATACTAAAGGGGTTTATCCCGAGACGCCAGTGCTTAGTGATAATGGTGTCATTACTGGTTTATGTCTTAGCGATTTAGGCATTTCTTCTACCTGTGGGGCTGATATATATTTACAAAAAATTCCTGCTGGTCCGAAGAAAAATGAAAACTATACTTATTTTTCTCTTCATAACCAGAGTGATTATCGGGTTAATTTTGAATTAGAAAATAATAGTGGCGGTTTTACTGCTGGACCTTTATCGTATAGCCCTAATGGTTTAGTGAGAGATTTAATAGGGTGGTGGAAATTTGATGAAGCAAGCGGTAATATTGCTTATGACAGCAGTGGCTATAATCATCATGGTAATCTTTTTGGCGGCCCGGTTTATGTCCCTGGCAAAATTAATAGCGCCTTAAGTTTTGATGGGACAGATGATTATGTTCAATTACCAAATTTAGGAAGTTTTTCAAGTTTTACTATAGAGGGATGGTTAAAAGCGACAGGTGACAGTTTGATAGGATCAATTGGATATAATACATTTGTTGGTAGCCCTGGCTACTATAATAGACTTTTATATAGCACAGGTGGTAAAATGTTAGCTCAGATGGGCGCAGGGAATCACTGGTCTACAAATATAGCTCCTCGTGGACAATGGAATCATATAGTCTATGTTTATAATAGTCAAACTAACATTGCAAAATGGTACATAAATGGAAATCCAGATTCTGAATTTTCGGGTGCAATACCCTTCAATCAACCAACTAAGATTGGAGCTTATGATTTAGCTAACTTTATGTTTAACGGTCTCATTGACGAAGTTCGTATTTACAACCGAGCGTTGTCAGCCGAAGAAGTGTTGGCCCTATTTCAAGATTTGTAAGTTTATTTCAATAGTTAATGCCAGACAAACCAGATGAAAAGATAGCCGGAGATGACAGCGGCTAGAGTAAAGGGGAGACTATATTTTATGAATTCTTTAAAGGAGACAGTATAGCCCTCTTTTTTTAAAATATTAAGGGCAGTGATATTAGTAGAGGCGCCAATAGGGGTAATGTTGCCGCCCAAGGTGGCTCCAGAGAGGAGGCCGAAATAAAAAAGATAAGGACTTACGCCTAGCTGTATTGTTAGGGCATCAATTACTGGCAGCATAGTAGCCACATAGGGAATGTTATCAATAAAGGCTGAAGCTAGGACCGAACCCCAGACAATGACAGAATAAAGGAGAAAAATTTTACCTTGACCAGCTCTAGCAATCAGGCTAGCAATGTCGCTGATTAATCCTACTTTAACAATAGCGCCAATGATAATGAAAATAAAAGATAAAAGAATTAAGGTTTCCCAGTTTAAGTTTTTGACAATTTTTTTGGGGGATAAATTATGCTTTATTATTAGTTCCCTAAAAGCTGTTAAGAGAAAAAAGCCGGAGCAAATAAAACCATTAGTGAGGGCCGGTTTTTCTTTAATAAAAGATACACCAACTAGAGAGACAATCATTAAAAGAAGAATAATAGTCGGAAAAAAGTTAGTTACTTTAGTATGTTCTTCAGTGGTAATGGGCTGTTTTTCTTTGCGAAATAGGTAGAAGATGGCCATAGCCGTCATAATTGCTCCTAGTTCGACAGCAAAAAATATGCTTGGTTTATGATTAAGAAAGAAAAATTGTAAAAAATTGAGGTTAGCATAATTGCCAAGCATAATGGAGGTGGGATCGCCAATTAAAGTAGCCGCTCCTTGTAAGTTAGAGGAAATGGCAATGGTAATAAGGAGGGGTACAGGAGAAGTTTTTAGTTTTTTAGCCATAGCTAAGGCTACTGGTGTTAGTATGAGTAAAGTAGAGACATTTTCTAGTAAGGCGCTAATACCCCCAGCTAAAAGAGCAAGAAAAACAACAGCCCATCTAAAATCAGGGGCCTTGTCGATAACTTTTTCCCCAAGAAAAGCAGGCATTTTAGATTCCGAAAAAAATATTACTAGCCCGCTGGTTCCTAAAATCATAAGTAAAACATTCCAATCAATAGCTGAGAAGATTTCCGGAAGATTAATAATTTGCAAGATAATAAGTAGACCAGCCCCGATACCCGCGCAGAGTACCCGTTTTTTGGGCAAAAATATTAAACCGCAATAGGTTAAAATAAAAATGATTAGAGTAATTATTTTCGGGCTAGCCAAAAGAGTCATTATGAAAATTTAAATTTAGTTCTTTTTTATCTTATTATAAAGTCATAATAAAAGATAGGCTAGGGATAGTCAACTTTAAAGTAGACTTATAGTGTTATCATATTTATGTTAATATTGCCATAAAAAAGAGATATAATTTTGTGACCCTAGAAGCTGACTAGGGGTAAAGGGCAAAATTTGTCCAAGGAGAAAAAATTGCTTTTAGTTGATAAAATAGCTACAATATTTTAAAGATTTTAATGGTGCACTAGAGTTAAGGCTATTAACATTTTATGCTATCCAAAATTTTAGCAATAATCATAGCTTATAAATATCTGGCTTTATTTATTATTACTTTTCTGGCCTCTTTATTGAATATTACTCCAGCCATGCCCATTTTGTTGGTTTCAGGCTTTTTAATTCGCTCAAAATACCTGATTGCTTCTATAACCTGGATAGTTGGTTATTGTGGGGTCGTTTTGGGAGACCTAACTGCTTATTTTTTATCTTTTTGCTATGGCCGAGATGTATTAGTTAAGATTGGTTTTAGACGAATGCTTAATTCTCCAAAATTTTTTAAAGTTGAAAAAATTTTTAATAAACATGCTTCTATTACTATTTTTTTAAGTCGCTTTTTAGTACCAGGGGTTGGGCCAGTAGTTAATCTTATGGCTGGTCTATCCAAGACTGACTATAGAAAATTTATTGTTTGTGACTTATTGGGCGAGGCTATTTTTATTAGTTTACTAATCGGTATTGGTTATTTATTAGCCGACCAATGGCGTGGTGTTGCTAATTGGTTAAGTATCGGAAGTTTAGTTTTGTTGGTCATTATTATTGCCATGATTATCCACTATATTTGGTCTAAATAAAATACTAGTGATTTTGAGGACAATTTAGTCCGGCTAAATTGGCATAGCCTTTTGATTCAAAATTAGCACAAAGTCGGTAGTGGTGGCTATCAATATATTCATATTGATACGTATAGCTATCTGGTGGTAAAGATGGCCAGGGTGTGGCAAATAATCGCCGCTGTTCATTCCAGCAAGTAATTGGGTTATATTCTGCTGGACATGGGCCTAATTGATTAATGGGATCTATGGGTAGTGATGAACCTAGTTTTAGGGCCAAAGTTTTCTGCCAGCTTGGCCAGACCGACAAGGTCTTGTTAATTAAATAGGTTCCTGCTTCCAGGGTGGGATAATGATGATAGGTATCATAATACTGTTTTAGTTTTTGGTGGATAGATGTTAGGTTAATTAGACGTTTTGTGTCTCTTACTATTTTAGCTTTAGCACTGGTACAATATTGCCCGCTGGGACAATCTTTATTAGACAAACAGTAAATAGTAGAGGTAGTGGCAGGTTTACTTAAACAACTACCCTTGGGGTTATTAATGTTTTGGTTAAAGCGCCAGTTGTTAAGAAGTTGACCGAAAATATCTATAGTCTCAGAGGAGACATTTTGATTAAAAGAGATGATGGCAATAATGGGTTGTAAGCATTGTTTACTGGAACTGCAGGTTACTACATTGGAGGCAGCCACATAGACAGTTCGGTCGTCTCTTATTGCTTCATAGCCATCAATTATTAGGGACTGAAGGGAACGGTTAGCTCTGACATTATATTGATACCAATCATAAGCACTTAAATAATTATCATTATTAAAAACACGGACAGCAATAGCATCAGAATTAAGAGGATTGTTGTTATTTAAATACTGATTGTTAGATAGCGAGCTGTCAGATAAAGTACCTTGATTATTGGTGACCGCCTGGACAGTAAGAGGAATAATAACGGCCAATAGTATTCCTATAAAGCCAATTTTAATAATTTTAATTTTTAGTCCTTTGAGCGTTCTAAAAAAATATAACATAAAGATAATATTTTCGTTATTATTTAATTATATCAGACAAAGTTAAGAAAGACTATAGACCTGTGTGTCTTTTCTTTATTATTTTTTATTAGTATAATTTATATTATTTATGAAAACTTTACCGTCAAAAAATTTATTATTAGTAATTTTTGTTATTTGCTTATTGGTCGTTATTGCATTAGTTATTTTCTTAGGACATGTTCCGAGACAAGACATAGAGCAATCAAGCCAGGTTTCCTCTTCTATTTTATATTTTGCTTATGGCTCTAATCTGAGTAGCAATAATATGTATAGCCGTTGTGGTTCTAATATTACAGCATTGGGGCCGGCTAAATTACCAAATTATGAATTTACCTTTGATAGACGGGGTAGTGCTAATATAGTACCCCATACTGGTCAATATGTATGGGGATTATTATGGAATATAGATAGTGATTGTTTGAGGGCGTTAGATAGATATGAGGGATATCCTACATTATATGGACGGCAGACTGTTACGGTAGAATGGGAGAACAATGAAGTTTCCGCTTTAGTTTACATAGAATCATCAAAAGAGGCCGGCGGACAACCCAATTATAGTTATTTAAAAGATAAAGTCATTCCCGGTGCCAAAGAACATAATTTACCCCCAGCGTGGATCAACAAATTAGAAAATTATTTACTTTATAAATAAGCGCTTTGGATATATTGTTGTAGCATCCTTTCGGAATTAAAGAATGAAGCATTAATAGCAATAGTATAACGCATAGTTTCTCGCCAATTTTCAGGGGCATGATAATAGCGAGGCAGTATTCTGGTTTCTAGTTTATTATATAGATTAGCGGCGTCACGTTTATTAAGTTGTTTAGGGTCAAGGGTAGTGCGCCGTTCTCCAATGGCCCAACCAGTTTTACGATTGACAAATCCTTCTATCCACCAACCATCAAGAGTGCTAAAATGGGGTACACCATTATGAGCTGCTTTCATACCGCTAGTGCCTGAAGCTTCATTAGGGGGGAGGGGGGTATTAAGCCAAACATCTACTCCTGCAGTCATGAGTTTGGCGATATTCATATCATAATTTTCCAAAAAGACAATTTTAATGTCTTTTTTATATTGTTCTTTAATCTTAATGATCTCTTTAATAAGTTGCTTGCCATTTTCGTCATCCTGGTGGGCTTTACCAGCATAAACTATTTGGATGGGGCCAGCAGTACGATGAATTCTTAGTAATTCGTTCATATCATAAAATAGGAGGGTTGACCTTTTATAACCTGTAAATCGTCGAGCAAAGCCTAGCGTAAAAACATCCAGATCAAGTTTAATGCCTTGCTTTTTATAAATATAATTAAGAAGTCGGGCCTTAGCTTGTTGGTGGGCTGTCCATATTTCTGAAGTAGGAATACTAAAAACATTACGTAAGGACAGGCTACACTCTCGCCAGGTAGGGATATATTTATCAAACAATTTCTGAAATTCTGGCGAAGTCCAGGTCGCCGAATGTACTCCATTGGTTATAGAATAAATACAATAGCCAGGGAATAATTTTTTAGATATCTCTTGATGGCTACGGGCTACTCCATTAACATAGGAGCTAAAATAAAGAGCCAATTTAGTCATATTTAGCTCGTCATTTTGAAATAGCTTTGGAAGATGGGGTAAATCATGCTGTAAATCCTTAGCTAGACTAAGAGGAAAAATATCATGGCCAGCTTTGACAGGGGTGTGGGTGGTGAAGACACATTTGTGACGCACTTCTTTAATTTTAGCGCTACTGCTTTTAGCTAGTGACTCTCGAAATAGTTCTACTGTTGCTAGTGCGGTATGACCTTCGTTGAGATGATATTTTTGGATATTGTGATATCCCAGCTCGGACAATATTTTTACGCCGCCTCGGCCCAAAACAATCTCTTGCATTAAACGATATTCTAACCCAACTCCATAGAGTTGACCATTAAGACGACGGTACTTTTCTTTATTACCAGCAACATTGGTATCTAGAAAGTATACTGGGACGTAATAATTGCTATGCCCCCTTATGAGATATTCCCAGGCACGGATTTTGACCACATCTTCGCCAATTTTTATATGGGTTACTACATTAGTTTTTTTAAGATGGCGATAATTAAAGGTATCTGGTAATTCTATTTGGTCCCCCTCACAACTAATTTTTTGTTTGAAATAACCATAGCGATTTAAAAGAGTGACGCCGACCATGGGTATTTTTAAGTCAGCAGCTGATTTGAGAGTATCACCAGCTAAGACACCTAATCCGCCAGCATAGCTTTTGATTTGATTGTTTAGAGCTATCTCCATGCTGAAATAGGCAATTTTAGTAGAATCTTTGTCAATAGAGATCATAGACTAAATATAAAAACTTATTCCCATATCATAACATATTTTACAATTCATTAAAAATTGTTATGATATAATAAATAAAATTTATTTTTAATTTTTGCTTATGTCATCCAATAAACATAGAGTGGCGTTAATTACTGGAGCTGGTCAGGGAATTGGACGTGGTATTGCGGTTCAATTAGCTCACGACGGTTATAATATTGCCATCGCTGACATTAATCTAAATAATCTGGCCGAAACAGCCCGGGAAATTTCTGCCTTAGGGGTTAAAGTTTTAAAAATTGAGGCTAATGTTGCTAATTCTTATGATGTCCAAAATATGGTCCAGGCCACAATGGATGAATTTGGTTTGTTAGATGTTTTAGTTAATAATGCTGGCATTTATCCCTTTGAACCATTTATGGACATGACTGAAGAACAATGGGATAAGGTGATATCCGTAAATTTAAAGAGTTTATTTTTATGTTCACAGGCAGTAGCCCGAGTTATGTCAAACGGCGGACGCATCATTATGATTTCATCTATTGCCTCACTTCTTGGTTTTTCTGGTTTAGCTCATTATTGCGCCTCTAAGGGCGGAGCTAATAGTTTAGTGAGAGCTTTAGCCTTAGAGCTAGCACCGCGTCAAATTACCGTTAATGCTGTTGCCCCAGGAAGTATTATGACTCCAGGTACTAGTAATACTGACGAAGAATCCCAGAAAGCCATTATTATGAAGATACCTTTGGGCCGATTAGGTACACCCCAGGATATTGCAGCGGCGGTGGCTTTTTTGGCCTCTAAAGAGGCAAGCTATATCACTGGTCAGATTCTTGTAGTTGACGGGGGTTGGACTATACAAAGCTAGTGTTAAATTTATTTTTAGTGTATTATAAGATAGATTGAGATAAATTAAGATATATGAATTATGATCGGATTTGGCAAAAGATAATTACTCCTGGAGAAAAGATTGAGTATCAGTTTTCTGTTGGTAATCGGTACCTTCTATTTTATTGGTTATTGTGGGTTTTGATTAGTATTGGATCGATTGTGGTTTACCGGTCGCCATTGGTACCGCTGTTGTTATTTTTGGGAGCCACCTTCTTTTATGCTTTTTATTTTAAAATAGCCAATGCTTATGCTTTTACTGACCATCGGGTATTGGTGCATCGCGGCTGGCTATCTACTAATTTAGTGAGTATTGATTATGATAAAATTACTAATGTTACGGTGGAAGAGCCGTTTTTTACTAAAATTTTTACAGGTACCGGCTCGCTAACTATTTCTACAGCTGGTTCTATTGACGGTGGGGTTCAGCTTAAACATATTAGTAAGCCCTATCAACTAAAACAAATTTTAGATAATCTGATGACTAAATATCGAGTTAATAGTTCTAATAAGTATTAATTTTTGATTTATGAATCTTCTTGATATAAAAAATTTATATCGCGAGACAGATAGATATTTAAACCAAAATATTACTGTAGCCGGCTGGGTAAGGACAGTACGTCTTTCGAAAGATTTTGGTTTTATTGAGCTTAATGATGGAACTTTTTTAAAGAATCTACAGATTGTTTTTGATAAAGGGTTAAGTAATTTTTTAGAGATAGAAAAATTAAGCCTAGGTTCGGCTATTAAGGTTGATGGCCAGCTAGTAAAATCACCAGCTCCTCTTCAGCCATTTGAGCTCAAGGCTGATCATATTGAGGTTATTGGGCTGTCAGATAATAGTTATCCACTTCAAAAGAAAAAGCACAGCTTAGAGTTTTTAAGAGAAATAGCTCATCTAAGGGTAAGGACTACTACATTTTCTTCAGTTTTTCGGGTACGCTCAGCTCTAAGTTCAGCTATTCATCAATTTTTTCAGGAACGCGGTTTTAGCTATGTGCATACTCCTATTATTTCTAGTAGCGACTGTGAAGGAGCGGGCGAGATGTTTACGGTTACCACTATGGATTTAACGCAGCCTATTGTCAAAACACCCACCGGTCAGGTTGATTATCGTCATGATTTTTTTGGTCAGAGGGTAGGCCTAACAGTTAGTGGTCAGCTAGAGGCCGAAGCTCTTATTTTTGGCCTTAATCGGGTTTATACTTTTGGTCCAACTTTTAGGGCTGAAAACTCTAATACCACCCGGCATGCTTGTGAATTTTGGATGGTGGAACCGGAGGTGGCCTTTGCTGATTTAGCTGATATTACTGACTTAGCTGAAGAGATGGTGAAATATTTAATAAATTATATCTTACAACTTTTGCCAGAGGAGATAGAATTTTTTAATGATTCGGTTGATGATACTTTAATGGAACGTCTGCAGAAGACTCTTAAAGCTAATTTTATTAGATTATCATACACTGAAGCCATTGACTTACTTTTAAAGAGTAAAGAGCATTTTCAATATCCAGTAAGTTGGGGAATGGACCTGCAAACTGAGCACGAGCGTTATATTACTGAAAATATTTTTGGTCAGCCGGTTTTTCTGACTGATTATCCTAAAGATATCAAAGCCTTTTATATGCGTCAAAATGATGATGGCCGGACAGTAGCAGCAGTTGATTTATTGGTACCAGGTGTTGGGGAGATTGTTGGCGGTGGACAAAGAGAAGAGCGTCTGACAGTATTAGAAGAGCGTATTGATGAATTGAAGATGAATAAAAAAGATTATGGGTGGTATTTAGATTTAAGAAGATTTGGTTCAATTAAGCATGCCGGTTTTGGTTTAGGTTTTGAGAGATTTATAATGTATTTGACAGGTATAGCCAATATTCGTGATGTTATTCCTTTCCCCCGCACTCCTAAAAATGCTAAATTTTAATGAGTTTATGAAAAAGACAATCTTTTATTTAATCATTGGTCTTGTTATAATAAGTGGTTTAATTATTTTATTTATTAAGATTAATATTTTGTTTAAGGCCAAAGAACCTCATTTAACTATTGAATCTAACAAACCTTTGGATATATCGGATTTTATTGTGGTAGATAAACCTCGGGCCGGAGATGTTATAGAAAGTCCAGTCACGATTGTTGGTCAAGCACGTGGTCAGTGGTTTTTTGAGGGTTCTTTTCCTATAAAAATTATCGATGCTAGCGGCGAGCAATTAGGCGAAGATGCGGCCGAGGCTCAATCTAATTGGATGACTAATGATTTTGTAGATTTTAGAGCAGTTATTAGTTTTAAGTCGCCAGCCACTAGTTCTGGTTTTGTCGTTGTCCATAATGATAACCCTTCGGGTTTACCTGAAAAGGCCAAGGAATTAAGGATTCCTGTAGTTTTTTCTAGCAACCCACCAGAGAGCCAGGAGCGGACCGTTAAGTTTTTTTATTATGATAGTCGGTTAGATCAAGATGAGAGCGGTAATATTTTATGTAGTCCGAAGGGGTTAGTGGCTTGGGGCTATAATATACCTTTTACCACTACTCCAATTAAAGATACTATTGAGGCTTTTTTAATCACTCCTTTACCCGAAAAGGCTTTACTTGCTGGTCTTTCTAGCGAATTTCCTTTACCCGGTGTTTCCTTAGAAAGTCTTAATTTAGATAAAGATAGTGGAATATTAACTATTAAATTGTCTGATAAAAACAATAACACTCAGGGTGGAGCCTGTCGGGTAGCTATTCTCAGGGCTCAACTTGAGGCGGTAGCTAAACAATTTCCTGAGGTTAAGGAGGTGAGGTTTGAACCAGAGACTTTATTTCAGCCGTAAGATGATCATATTATGTTAATTAGGAAATTATCTAAATATTTATTTTTTCTTACCCTCCTAATAATTAGTTTGGCCATAACGTTGCCAGCGGCAGCTCAGATGACCATTACAGATATTGCTATTAGTAAACCTCACGATGGAATAGCCACTATTACTTGGAATACTAGTGAGGCTACTAAAAGTGATATTTATTTTGGCACTAGTAGTGACCGCTTAATTTATCATGTAGGTAATATTGAGTTTAAACATAGTCATGAAATTGATTTGACTGGTCTCCAGAAGAAGACTGATTACTATTATAAAATTGTGGCTACTAATTCTAGTGGTCAGAGAGTTGAGTCTTTCGTTCAATATTTTAATACTGATGAAATGAAAGAGACAACGGCGCCAGAGATCACTGGGCTTCGGGTCCTTCAAACAATAGATACTGCGGCGGCAATTTATTTTCTTACTAATGAGCCGAGTCGCTTTGATATCTATTATGGTTTTACTTCAGATAAATTAGATAAGCATCGTTCAGACAGTGCTTTGCGTTACGAGCACTTAATAATTATTGATGGCCTTACATCAGGTAGTAAATATTATTTTAATATTTTAGCTAAAGATGAAGATGGTAATATTGCAGAAAGAAGCGGGGAGTTTACTACCGATGCCTATCATAACTATGATCAGATAAAAATTAGTAATTTAGTGCCAGAAAATGCCAACCAGGCCATAATTTTACCGGAGGCGGTGGTTATTAGCTGGGATAGTAATGTTCTGGCTACTTCGGAGATAGTTTATGGTCTTGATCCTAATCATTTAAATAATAGAGTGCAAGCATCAAAGGACCATCAGCTAAGCCATCGGGCTGAACTAACCAATCTAAATCCTAGCACGGTTTATTATTTTAAAATAAAAATGTCTAGTAGCCTTAATCATAAGAGTTTTGAGAGCCAAGTGTACAGTTTTAAGACCGCTTCACTTACAGCTGAGTATTTGCGCCAATATTTTAAAAGCGGTGATATTTTAAAGCACGGTAATGATTATTATTATTTATATAATCAGCAAATAATTAAATTAAATGATGATAGTCTGGTTAGTCGTGGTTATGATAAGTCAGTTGCTAAAACTATCGCTGATAAATATTTTACGTTCTACAAAGCTGGTCCAGCCTATTGGGGTGCTTATCATGATGGCCAGGCAGTGAAGTCGCCCAAGAACCCTACAGTATATGTTATTGATGGTCAATATAAACGGCCGCTAGCTAATTGGTCGGTTTTTAAGTATCTAAATTATAAAACTAGTGACATTGTTATAGATAATAGCGGTAATTTAAGGAATTATAAAGATGGTACACTGGTAAAACATTCTAGCGAATTAACTGGTAAGTGTCCTCTTAAAAATTATAGTTTGGCGAAATCACCCAATGGCACCACTGTTTATTTAATTGCTAATGGTCATAAAATGCCATTTGTAAATCAAAAGGTCTTTTTGCGATATGGTTTTAAATTTTCCAATGTTAAGACAGTAGATTGGGGTATTCTTGGTCATATTCCTGATGGACAACCGATTATTTAATTTAGATTAAAATCTAAATAAAAATGCCGAATAAACTTCGGTATTTTTAATTTTTACCAAAAAGGGACACCCCTAGTGGTCAAACTATTGCCAGGCTGCCTTGGTTTTTAACCCAATCAGCAAGGGGGTGCCCCTTACTGGCCTGATTGGGTTTTGACCTTCTGCCGATTAAAATCGGTGGCAACAGTTTGACATTATCATTTTATTATCTTCCTATATCATTGTCAATTGCTGAAGTAGAGTAATTTGGAAATTAAAGAAAAATTTTGTATAATATAAATATCCCTTTTATAACTAAAATTATTATGACTCGGCACAAAACTCAGGGTGGTTTTACATTAGTGGAGTTATTAGTGGTAATTTTTGTTATTGCTATTATTTCTACTCTTTCTTATGTGGTCCTTGAGGGAACTAGGGCCAAGGGGCGAGATGCTAGACGCTTAGCTGATATTTATATGATTCGTCAGGCCTTGGAATTATATAAAGACCGTGAAGGTAGCTATCCGATTAATCTGCCAGAGCCTCAGCAGTCACTTTTGGGTCCATCGGGCAGGCTCTACTTATCACCCATGCCCAGTGATCCTAAGACCAGTCAACCATATTTGTATAATTTATTAGAAAATGGCGGATATCGGTTAATATTTAATCTAGAAAGAGATAATCAAGGTTATTCGGCAGGAGAGAATGTAATAATTTCTCCTGGCGATGATAAATAATTTTTAATGTTGCAAATTATTATAGTAACTATCGGCTGTTTGAGGTCAGCAGCTTGTCGTGAATTAGCCGATGATTATTATCAGCGGCTGGGTCAACTAGCAAAGATTCGGGTGATAGAATTAGCTGGTGGACGATTTGCTCCGGGTCAGGCTTTAGTGGCACGTCATAATGATAGTATTAAAATTGCGCAGTTTCTGGAGCATTATCCAGGGGCGCGGGTTTATTTATTAACTGAGTTAGGCAAGGAACTGGATTCTATGGGGTGGGCAAGTATGCTCCGCCGCTGGGATCAGGATGGCCGATTAATTATTTTGGCAATTGGTGGTGCTCCGGGGCTAGATAACAATATACTAAAAATTAAAGAAACATTGTCTTTATCTTTATTAACTTGGCCGCATGAACTGGCTCGAGTTTTATTATTAGAGCAGCTGTACCGCGGTCTCACCATCAATAACCATAAAGATTATCATTACTAATTATGGAACAGGATAAATATATCATTGATTATAGTCATAATGACCGGCAAAAAATTACTGAGCTGGAGTGTGTTAAGCGATGGTTACCTATATATAATAAAGTTAACAAGGCAAGTTATAATTGTCTGCGACCTAATTATTTTCAAAATGAAGTAGATATTTATGTTTATCAGCAGGGAGAGATTGGTCGACCCTTACGTTTGCAATTAACTAAAACTAATTTTCAAGCCTTAACTAAAACTATTAAACGTAAGGCTAAATTATATACTCCAGAGCAGAAAGCCGATTTATTATTACTTTTAGATTTTACTGGCAATGAATCAGCAGGCAAAATTATGGCTTGGCAAAAGAAACATCTAAATCTGCTAGCAAGCAGTGGCTTTATGGAGGTTTGGTTGGTAGGTTTTAATGGTTTGGTGATAAATTTGTGGCCTGGTTTGGGCTAGAAGCGGAAATTATTAATAATTAAGATAAATTTATATCCCAATACTTCTGCCGCCTGTTGACATTGAGTCATGCGGTCAATAAAAATTTGAAAATAATTAATAGGTTCAACTTCTTTAGTATCGATGGTGAGTCTTAAGATTATTTCTTTGGCCTTCTTATTTACCAATAAATCATTATCAGTCACTGCATAATTAACGCGATCATGAATGTCTTCTTTAATTTTGCTAAGGTCTTTTTGTCTTACCCGGCTTCGATGAACATCAGACTTGTCAGCTAAAATTAAGACAGCGGCAATTTTATTATCTGTTTGTAGATGGTTGCTATCATGGTTAACAATGGCCTGCATAATAGTAGCTAGGTCAGCTGTCTGTTTTATTCGGGGTTGCATTATTTGGAAAAAAATTAGAGCTGACCAGTAATGGTGCATTTCGCGTCCCATGAAATTGCCTAAATCGTGGCAATAGCCAGCGACAGCAGCTAATTCTTGTTCTTTTGGGGTTAATCCTATTCGTCTGGCTAATTTTTTAGACCTATCGGCGACAATAGTTAGATGTCTAAAACCGTGGTCAGTAAAACCTAAATGTTCTAAGTATTTCTCGGTAGTTTTGATGAAACTATTAATTTGTTGATCATTTTTTACTAGCTGGTAAGTTAAGTCCATAGATTTATTTAAAATTTTTTTAATAAAATTAGTATAATTAATTCATGATTAATAAATTGCTTAAGGGGTTTGGTGCTGGTGCTTTCTTTTTATTATAAAGAAAAACCATAGAACTAACAAGCAATTATAGGTATTGTTTTAAATATTTGTAATATTAGCTTATTTTTATTGGGTTTACAAAATATTAAAAAGAATTTATGCTATTAAATAGTACATTATTAAATTATTTAGGAGGCAAAGTGTGAGTAGTAATAAAATGACTATTCACCATTTAATTCCCCGCAGTCGCGGCGGGGATTCATCTAAAAACAACTTAAAGAAGTTGCCGTGGAAAATCCATGGTGCCTGGCATACCTTGTTTTTAAATTGGTTGCCGGAAGAAATTTTTTCTCAGGTAGTGATAATGCCAGAGGCCTTGTATGATAGTATTAATAAGCAATTAGCCTGGAAAATGGTTTTCCACTATTCTTGGGAAGAAGTTATGTGGTCAGAGGCGGTACGAATGGATATTTTTAGACAGATCATTGGCGGCTGGGTACCGACTACTTATATAATTTCTTGGGAACAAGTTAACCAAGGAATTTGGGACATCTGTTGCGCTCAATGCCCGATGAGCTGTTGCCCACTAAACCACCATCGGCGGCAACCTTTTGAGAGCGGATCGGTCTTATATTATTGTTATTGGCCGGTTCATAAAGACTTACTAGATTTTATAACTTTTCCCCGATGTTAAAATCGGGGGTTTTTTATTAAATGATGTTGCTATATTATAAACAATATAGTATAGTAATATACTAATTTGTTATAAATTGTAACAAACATTATTTATTTTATGAAAATACGCAGAAAGACACTATTAATTATTATTGGAGGAGTATTGGTTGTGGCCTTAGTTCTTGGCTGGGCTGCTTGGGAGGGGAGTAAAAAAAATAAACCTCAATATACTACAATACAGGCTGAGGTTGGTTTATTAAAACAGACAGTGAGCGTGGTGGGTACAGTAAAACCGTTAAAAGAGTTGGCTTTGAATTTTTTAACATCAGGGCGGGTGAGCAATGTAGCCGTGAAAGTTGGTGACAGCGTTAAGGCTGGTCAGCTATTGGGTGAGTTAGATTATAGTGCCCTACTCCTTAGAAAAAATGAGGCTGAGGCTGGTCTGCAAATTGCCCAGGCTAATTTAAATAAATTATTATCAGGGGCAAGCCAGCAGACTATTGCTGTAAGTCAAGCCAGTGTAGAGCAGGCAGTGGCTAATCAAAAAATGGCTCAAGCGGAGTTAGATAAGCTTAATAAGACGGTAGCCGAAAATATCAAGCAAGCAGAAAAAACCCTTAATGATCTTACTGATCCAAGTCCCGAGACAGCTACAGTTCAAGAGCAGGCAGTGGCTACGGCTCAAACCAATTTAACTAACATAGATAAGACTACTCAAGAGAATCTTACCAATGCCTATAACTCTGGTCTGATTGTTTTTAGCGATAAAATTCTTGCGGCTAAAGTGGCCCTAGATCACATTAATACTATTCTTACTGACGATGACGCTAAATATGTTTTAAGCGTTAAAGATAGTGTTTATCTCCAGCGGACTAAAGATACTCGCACTTTAGCTTTAGAAAGTTATACTGCTGCTAGTCAAGCCGTGACAGCAGCGCGAGATGGGTTCAGTGATAACGCCTTTACCATTGCCTCTGATAAAACTAAACAATTTTTAAATCAAACAGCTCAGGCCCTGTCTTATGCTTACTCAATGTTGGAGGCTACCATTACTAGTAATAATTTTTCTCAGGCCAAATTAGATAATTACAAAAGTATTATTAGCGGGCAGATTAATCAAATTAATGCCGCTATTACTGCTGCTGAATCCGCCACCCAAAGTTATAAGAATGCTAAATTAAATAGGGAGACTAGCTTAGCAGCGGCTCAAGATAACCTAAATCAAGCTAAGGTTAATCTAGATAATGCTCGCCAGGCAGCGCAAAATAATTTAAATACTGTGCGTTTAAATGGGGAGCGACAAATTGCTAACGCCCAATCGCAATTAGATGCAGCTACTAAGGCGGTAGAAGTAGCCAAGGCTCAATTAGAAAATGTTAAGGCTCCAGCCAGAGCTGCTGATATAACTTTAGCCCAGGGGCAGATTAATCAGGCTTTAGCTAATTTAGCTAGTGTGCAAAAGCAGATTGATGATAGTCGTCTAGTTGCTCCGCTTGATGGAGTAGTTACTCAGGTGAACTATGAGGTGGGTGAGCAGTTTTCTGTCGCCGGGAAGCCCTTTGTTACTATTTTGGTTAACAATAATTTTTATATTGAGGCAGATATTACTGAGGCCGATATTACTAAAATTAAAATTGGCAATCCGGTTGAAATTACTTTAGATGCTTTTGGGCCTGATGTTATATTCCATGGCCAGGTATATTTTATTGACCCGGCTCAGACAGTTATTCAGGATGTGGTATATTATAAAGTAAAAATTAGTTTTAGTGATTCGCAGGAAATTACTAGGTTGACCACTGAATATCATACCGATATTAAAGCGGGCATGACGGCTAATGTCACTATTATTACAGCGGAACGTGATAATGTAGTTAAGGTGCCAGCCCGGGCGATTATTGACAAGGATGATGGAACTAAAATTGTGCGGCTATTAAAAGATAATCAATTACAAGAAGTGCCAGTAACTGTAGGCTTGCGGGGTGATGAAGGTTTAGTAGAGGTAACCAGTGGGGTTAATCCTGGCGATCAAGTGGTAACCTTTATAAAATACCCCAAAAAGTCTAACGGTCTGGAACTAAATTTAAATAACTAATATGGCTGATTATCCTTTAATTGATGTCCGACATCTTAATAAAATATATAAAAATGATGGGGTAGTTACTCAAGCTTTGTTTGATATTACTTTTCAGATTAAGCATGGTGAGTTTGTTTCCATTATGGGTCCATCTGGTTCAGGCAAATCTACTTTAATGCATATTTTAGGGCTCCTAGATCGTCCTAGCAGTGGTGAATATTTTTTTAATGGACATAATGTTAATGAATTGTCAGACGATGAATTAGCCAATTTACGTAATAAAAGCATTGGTTTTGTTTTTCAGGCCTTTAATTTGTTACCGCGCACTACAGTTTTAGATAATGTAAAATTACCACTCCTTTATTCTAAAGATAAGAGGAGAATGGAGGAGCGAGCCAAAGAGGTTTTAGAGAATATCGGATTAGGACATCGTCTTTATTATTTAAGCAATCAAATTTCTGGTGGCGAGAAACAGCGGGTAGCTATTGCTCGAGCTTTAGTTAATAATCCTCAGGTTATTTTTGCCGATGAGCCTACCGGCAATCTTGATTCTAAGTCGGGCATACAGGTGATGCAAATACTGCAGGCCTTAAATGATAAAGGTACTACTATTATCTTGGTTACCCATGAAACTTTTACTGCTGAGCATGCTCAACGCATTATTAAGATTTATGATGGGCGCTTGGTTAGTGATGAGCCGGTGGTTAATCGGCGCATTGCTAAAGAGAATGAGTTTTTAAAATAAAAAGATGGGGGAAGAGCTCAAACAATCATTATCATTAGCTTGGCGAGCCCTAATGAGTAATAAGGTGCGTAGTTTTTTGACGATGCTCGGGATTGTTATTGGAGTAGCGGCAGTTATTATTATTATGTCTATTGGTAATGGAGCTCAATCACTTATTCTTGATCAACTCAAAAGTTTTGGTAAAGATTTAGTTATTGTTTTACCGGGTGACTCCGACGGGGGACCACCTAGTGAAACTTTGGGTATAACCGTCACTACCTTAAAGTATGATGATGCTAAAGCCTTAAGTGAACCTAATAATGTGGCTAATGTTAAAGCAGTAGCGGCGTATTATCAGACATCAGCTAATGTTATCTGGAGAGATAAAAGTTATGAGACAATAATTAATGGGGTGACAGCTAATTATTTTGATGTTGAGGATAGCTCTATTGAGCAGGGTCGTTTTTTTACTAATGAGGAGGTGGACAGTGCGGCTCATGTGGCCGTATTGGGTAGTGTGGTAGTTGATGAGTTGTTTGGTGATGTAGATCCTATCGGCCAGCGTCTTAGAATTAAAAATCAAACTGTGGAAGTAATCGGAGTGCTCAAAAGCCGAGGTAAAGTTGGAATGCAAGATTATGATGACCAGATATTAGTGCCAGTAGTCTTTGCTCAAAAGATGATTGCCGGAGTAGATTATTTAAGTTCTATAAGAGTAAAATTAGTTCCTAATGCCGATGCAGATAGGGCAGTGTTAGAAATAGAGGAAACTCTACGGGAGCAGCATAATATTTTAAAAAAAGAGGATGATGATTTTTCAGTGCATAGTTTTCAGGACGTCCTGGATACTATCACCAGAATTACTAATACTATCAATTATTTTTTAGCGACTATGGCTGGTCTGTCTTTGGTGGTGGGGGGTATTGGCATTATGAATATAATGCTTGTAAGCGTTACGGAGCGTACGAGAGAAATTGGTTTGCGTAAGGCTATCGGGGCTACTAATGGACAAATTTTAAGACAATTTTTGCTGGAGTCAGTATGTTTAACGCTAATAGGTGGTTCTATTGGCATTATTAGTGGTGTTTTAGTTTCTTATTTAGCCGCGGTGGTGGCTCATCTTTTGCGATATCAATGGGATTTTGTTATCTCTATCCCAGCTTTACTTATTGCCGTATTAATATCTATTGCCATTGGTATCATTTTTGGCCTTTATCCAGCCAGACGAGCTAGTAATTTAGAGCCAGTTGATGCTTTACGCTATGAATAAAATATTATGAAGTTTCATGCCGCCCTACAATTATCTATTAGATCTTTACGGTTAAATCTTTTACGAACCACCTTAACTGTTTTGGGGGTGGTGATTGGAGTTGCCGCTATTGTCGTAGTTTTTGCCGCTGGTGATGCAGTAAGAAATTTAGTTACTGAGGAAATTTCTTCTTATGGTACGGATATCATTGAAACTGAAATTAGATTACCTAAAAAGAGAACAGCCAGCGCATTGGCTCAAGTAACTACTCTTAAAGTGGAAGATATGGAGGCGGTGAATAAATTGGCCAATGTTAAGCAAAGCTATGGTGCTATTTTAGGACAGCAGAAAGTGAGTTGGCAGGGCCAGAGTGAGCGGTCACTACTGTTTGGAGTTAGTGCGCCCTATGTGGAAATAGATCAAAAAAGTCATCCCATTGAGGGCCGTTTTTTTACGGCCGAAGAAGACCGTAATCAAGCCATGGTGGCGGTAATCGGCTATAGTTTAAAAGAGGAATTATTTGGTGATCAATCACCCCTGGGGAAGTGGATTAAAATTGGTCATAATAAATTTCAGGTAATTGGCGTTATGCAAAAAAGAGGTCGAGGTGGTAATAGTCAGATAGATATAGATAAGTCAGTATATCTACCCCTAAAGACTCTACAGAAACGCATTTTGGGGGTAGACTATATACTTTATATGGTGCATCAATTGAAAGACCCAACCAAGGCCGATGATACGGCTGAGGAGATTACTTCACTGCTCCGGGAGCGGCATGGTATTAATGATCCAGATAAAGATGATTTTCGGGTTATTACTATGGCTGAAATGATGAAGACATTAAATACAGTGACTAATACAGTTACCTGGTTATTGCTAGCGATTGTCATTATTTCCTTAATTGTTGGCGGTATTGGTATTATGAATATTATGTATGTTACAGTTTCTGAACGAACCCCTGAGATTGGATTGCGTAAAGCTTTGGGGGCTAATTACCATGATATTGTAGAACAATTTTTAATGGAGGCAGTTCTAATTACTATTTGGGGGTCCGTTATTGGCATTATTATTGGTCTTTTTCTCGCCTGGATATTAAGTATCGTGGCTCGTCATTTTAGCATTGAATGGAGCTTTATTTTTCCTTGGTCCGGTATTGGCGTAGCTATTATTTTTTCTTTGGCTTGTGGTCTCTTGTTCGGTTTTCGGCCAGCGCAAAAGGCGGCCAAACTTGATCCAGTGGAGGCCTTACGGGCTGAATAATTTTTAGAGATAACTAAAAAGAGTAATTCCACCAAAGCCGGCAAAGAGTAAAAAGATAATCAGCATAACAATTCTTCGCGGCCATCCCGGACGGGTGGATGGTGGTAATAATTTCCAGTTGCCAATATTGACAAATCCAATATGGACAAACATTGCTATGGCATTAATAATGGCTCCAATCGTAATTAGCTGTTTAGGCTCATAAAAATTAAGAAGTAATAGGATAATGCCAAACATTATCTGTCCCCAAAGAAAAGCATAATAAATTTTAGACAAATTAAGTTTTTTCTCTTTTTTGTTCTGCAGTTTAAGTAGGGCGGCGTTTTCGGCCATAATGCGAGAGGTCGAATCTAGGACGCCGAGCTGAGTTTGGGCGAGCATTATACCAAGAAGTATAAGAAAAATTGAACCCACCCAGGGGGCGAGAGTTTGTCCAATAAGTTTAGCTTCATTAAAAATAAAGTTAATGCCTTCTTGGTTATTATTAAGACCAAAAGCGGTGCTATATGATAAAATCATCAGCAAGGCCATAGCTAGGAATCCCAAAAACCAAAATACTAGTAAATGCTCTAGGCTTATTTTTTTCCACCACTGTCGAAAACGTTGTAAATTAGTAGGGTTAGGTGTAAAGTCTGGACCCTCTAAATTAACTTCCTGTTCTTGGTTAGACCTAAATAGTCCGCTTATTTTTTGCGCATATAGTCCCATACCATAGCCCTTGTCTTTAATATAGAAAGATTGGGAAAGGTTAAGGTTTCCCCCAGCCCCGGAATAGGCGAAAGCCGCCAAAAAACTAGCTAAACCAACACCCGATGGCAGCCAGTGATAATTATATCCTCGGCCAATCAGGCCTTGTAATAGAGCGAGCCAATCGGTTGAGGTAGATAAAATAATAGCCAGAATAATTAAGCAGGGTAACCCAATTAAAATAATAGTTTTGGTTATTTTTTCTAAAGTATGGTAGACGCTTTGGTTAAGGGTAAGAATTAAGCCAATGGCCAACAAAATAATCATAGCCAGCCAGCGGAAATCTTTAAGGCCAATAAGGTGACCAAAAATCTGGGCACTGGCGGCGGCAATCCCTGGCAAAGCCCAGCCTAGAAAAGTTGAAATAATAAACCAATAGGGGAGTTTAGGCCAGAGCTTAGCTAGACCGGTAAAAACACTTTCACCTTTTACTAAAGCGTAACGTTCAATCTCCATATTAATAAAATATTGGCAGGTGAGACCGAGCAAGGCGCCCCAGACAATTCCTAGTCCATAGTTAGCAGTAAGATATGGCCAGAGAATAATTTCTCCTGAGCCTAGTCCCAAGGCTAAGATGACAAAACTTGGACCAAGCATCTTGAGGAAAGGAATGGGTTGCGGAAAAGGTTTAGTCGTCATACAATTAATATAATAAAGATAATTTTATTTTATTTTAGCAGAAAAAGTTTTGATTAACAAAAAATATATGTCTGAACCCCTCGCTAGCCTTATGCGGCCTACCAAGTTGGAAGATTTTGTTGGCCAGGAAGACATTGTTGGTCCTGGGTCATTTTTACGGCAAGCGTTAGCTAATAAGCATGTGCCATCGTTATTATTTTGGGGACCACCTGGCTGTGGCAAAACCACTTTAGCTAAAATTATTGCCGCTGAACTGGATTCCGAGTTTTTTGCTTTGTCGGCCGTAACCAGTGGCTTAAAAGAATTACGGCAGGTTATTGACCAGGCCCGCAGTAATCAACTGTTGGGTAAGAAGACTCTTTTACTGGTTGACGAAATTCACCGTTGGAATCGTGGCCAGCAAGATGCTTTACTGCCCTATGTAGAAAATGGCACGATTATTCTCATTGGCGCGACTACCGAAAATCCTAGTTTTTCAGTCAACGGCGCTTTACTGTCGCGCTGTCAAGTCATTGTTTTTAAGCAACTTTCGGTAGATAATATTATAATTTTGTTGAAGAGAGCCTTATCAGATAAAAGGCGAGGATTGGGGGGGCGAGTTAAGGCGGATAAACCAGCCTTAAGGCGTATAGCCCATTTGGCTGATGGCGATGCTCGTTTGGCTCTTAATTTATTAGAAGCTGCCGCTAAAACTGAATCAGCCATCACTTTAGAGGTGGTAGATAAGATTAGCCGGCAAATTGTCTTTAATTATAATCAGGTGGGTGATGAACGTTATCACTTAATTTCGGCTTTACATAAAAGCATGCGTGGTCATGATGCCGATGCAGCGGTTTATTGGTTAGCCAGAATGTTGGAAGCGGGTGAAGATCCTTTATATATTGCTCGCCGTCTAGTACGTTTTGCTAGTGAAGATATTGGTTTAGCTAATAATACGGCCTTATTGCTAGCTACCAGTTGTTTTGAAGCCTGTCGGCAGATAGGACTGCCAGAATGTAAAGTTATTTTAGCTCAGACAGTTATTTATTTAGCTAAATCACCCAAAAGTATTGCGGCTTATGAGGCTTACGGGCGGGCCGTAGCTGATGTCCAGCAATTTGGGGCTTTGCCTGTGCCGCTTCATTTACTAAATGCTAGTACTAAACTAGCCAAAGAATTAGGTTATGGCGAGGGTTATAAATATACTCCCAAAGAAGATAGTTCAGACCAGAATTATTGGCCGCAGAAGCTATCGGGCGGTCGTCAGTATTTACCGCATAAATAATCAGCGGGTATCATGAATACCTAATATAGGAATAAGTCCAAGGGTAAGGCTAATAGCGAGGACTATAAAAATAGCGGGTAAAGAACAGAAACTTAAAGTGATGAAGGCTGTAAGGGAAGCTAGAAGCCAGCCTAAAGAACGATTTTGACGATAAAGATTAATGACAGCAGTATCGTGGCTGTCAATTTTTTTGTAGAAATAAGATTCTTGCATACTTTCGGCCAGCGCCGCGCCAACCCGACTGCAAAACAATAAAAATCCCCAAACAAAAGGATTAGCGGTTTTGGCTAAAAATATACCCACTACCGAGATAATCATAATAATGTTACCTACTAGGAGTATTTCTTTTTCGCCGAGAAGTTTATCCGCTAAAGCTCCAGCTGGCAGTTCCAGAACAACAAAGGGGATAAGCATAATAGTAAAAATAATACTTAAAGTTGTCCAGCTTAGTCCAACATCCTGGTTAAGATAAATCGGAACATAAAGGGTCATTAAGGCATAAAAAAATTGGAGTACTAGAGAAGAGAAAAAAATACGGCGACGATCACCATGTCCGATTAATTTATTAAGGCCCTTACTAAGACTTTGTTCTTGGCAGTAAATTTTAGAACGGGGTAGTTGGTGTTTAGTAAAAATGAGTAAAATGAAAGCTGCCAGTAAAATTAAGCCACCAATATAATAAATTTGTGGATAATCGTTGTTAGGGCCAATAATATGACCCATAAGTAGCGGTGACATTAGCCAGGCGACATTCATAACTGTTAGGTATTGAGTCCTAATTACGCCGGTACGGTTGTCGGTAGAAATATCTTCTAGGAAAATATCCAGATTAATCATCAGAAAAGTAAGAGATAGATAGCGAATAGTAAAAGCTATTAATATAAGTAAAGAATTTGTTCCAGAAGACATGAATAGACTAGCAATAATAGACAGGAATAAAGTGAGGATGGTTAGACTATAAACTGAATGACGGGAGATTAGTTTGGGGTAAATAAATGAGATAATAATAGTGATAATAGTTACCAGTGACAAAAATAAGCCAATATAATTTAAGGACAGAAAATGATTTAAATAAGAAGACTGGACATAGCCAGTGATGGCATTAGCAATAGTAGCAGCAAATGCCAAGGCATAAATTATATGGAAGGTGGATTTATTTTTTAGCATAAAAAATAGCCCTATAACGACTTGCTTTTATTATATAAAAAATTAGGAATAAAGCCAAGTTTATGTTATAATTTTAATAAATTAGTCTTTATTTTATTATTATGCCTAAATTATTATCTCAGCTTGTATATCCAGCTGATGTTCCCAAGTATCGGCGGACCATTTATAATACTAATTGGTGCCTGCTTACTAAAAATACTGGCCGTCTATTGCTTTTAGCTGGTGATCAGCGGCTAGAGCACCTTAATAATGATTTTTTTGGACCAGGCATTGATTCAGCTGACAATAATCCAGAGCATCTTTTTCAAATAGCGGTTCACGCCCCAATTGGTGCTTTGGCCATCCATTATGGGTTAGCCAGTCGTTATGGCTATAACTATCGGCAAGTAAATTATGTCATTAAGCTTAATGGTAAGACTAATTTAATTAGCGATGATCCTGACAGTCATTTACTAGCTACTATTGATCAAACGATTGAATTATCCAAGGAGGCTGGTTTTCACTTAGTTGGTGTTGGTTATTCCATTTATCCGGGAAGCCGCTATGAGCCGAGAATGCTGGCGGAGGCAAGCCAAATTATTATTGAAGCTCATGATAATGGTTTGCCGGTTATTTTGTGGATTTATCCACGTGGAGGTAAGATTAAAAATGAAGACGATGTTTCTCTCATTGCTGGAGCGGCTGGAGTAGCGGTTAGCTTAGGAGCTGATTTTGTTAAAGTTAGAGCACCTAAGCCTTTAACTATGAAAAATATTCACCGGGTAGTTGAAGCTGCTGGCCTGACTAAAGTTATTTTTGCCGGTGGTGCTAATACTTCCCACGATAAATTATGGCATGATGTTAGTTTAGAGTTAAAAGGTGGTAGTGCTGGATTAGCAGTAGGTCGGAACATTCATCAGTATTCTGTAGAAGAGGCGAGGGAGCGATTGCAGGTTTTAGCTGCCTTAATTTATGAAAATAAGACCTTGGCTCAAGCCACTACGGTGTTTAATAAAAAACGACACGCTAAAAATAATTTAAAATAAATATATGCAAGCCAATATCAAAGCCAATAATTTTGAATTAACCCCAGCTATTAAAAGTTATGTTGAAAAAAAACTTAATATGCTGGATAAATATTTAGGAAGCATTGTGCCGATTAGTTGTGATGTAGAGGTAGAAAGAACTACTCGTCACCACTGGAAGGGCGATGTTTTTAGGGCTGAAATTAATCTAGAGTTGCCGGGAGAACTTTTAAGAATTGAAAAAGTTGAGCCTAATCTATATAAGGCCATTGAAAAAGCTAAAGATCGTTTGGCGCCGATGATTGTTAAATATAAAGAAAAAAAACAAAAATGTTAGCCTTGCATTTTGTTTAATTTTCTCTCTATAATAAAAAACTATCTCAGAGAATTATTTATTGAAAAATATTTATGGGTTTTTTTCAGAAAATAGTTGGTGACCCTAATGAACGGGTTATTAAAAGTTTACAGCCAACACTTAATTTAATTAATGAGTGGGAGTCACGGGTAGCCGATAAAACTCAAGAGGAATTGCAACAACGAACTCAAGAATTTCGAGCGCAATATTCTGCTATTGCCAAAGAGAAGGATCTTAAGGAGGCAGAAAATTATTTAGATGAAATTTTGCCGGAAGCATTTGCGATGGTGCGCGAAGTAAGTAAACGCACCTTAGGTCAACGGCATTTTGATGTTCAGCTAATTGGCGGTATTATTTTACATCGTGGAGAGATTGCTGAAATGAAAACTGGTGAAGGTAAAACTTTAGTAGCCACCTTACCGCTTTATTTGAATGCTTTAAGTGGTCAAGGGGTTCATCTGGTGACAGTTAATGATTATTTGGCTCGTATTGGCGCGGGATGGATGGGCCCAATCTATAATTATTTAGGTGTTAGCGTCGCGGTAATTATTCATGATCAGGCACTTCAATATGACCCTACCTATAATGATGAGAGTCAATATGATGAGCGGCTTAGGCATTTTCGGCCCGTTAGCCGTCAGGCGGCTTACGCCTGTGATGTCTTATACGGTACTAATAACGAATTTGGCTTTGACTATCTGCGAGATAATATGGTTTATGAGCTTAGTCAAATGGTCCAGCGGCCGCTTCATTATGCGATTGTCGATGAAGTTGACTCTATTTTAATTGATGAAGCGAGAACCCCATTAATTATTTCCACTCCAGCTGAAGAATCTACAGATAAATATTATAAATTTGCGGAATTAGTGGCTCGTTTGGATGAGGCTACTGATTATAATGTTGATGAAAAAATGCGCGCTGCTACTTTAACTGAAGCAGGCATTGCTAAAATGGAAAAATGGTTGGGGGTAGATAATATTTATGTTGAGGGCGGGGTTGATGATGTTATGCATATCGAGCAAGCCCTAAAAGCCAGAGTACTATTTAAAAAAGACCGTGATTATGTCGTTAAGGATGGTGAAGTTATTATTGTTGATGAATTTACCGGACGTTTAATGTACGGCCGTCGCTATAACGAAGGGCTTCATCAGGCCATTGAAGCCAAAGAGGGAGTAGTGATTCAAAAAGAAAGTCGTACTCTGGCGACCATTACCTTTCAGAATTATTTTCGCATGTACCATAAGCTTGCCGGTATGACCGGCACAGCTCTAACCGAAGCGGAAGAATTTTCTAAAATTTATCATCTAGAGACGGTGGTTATTCCTACCAATAAGCCAACGATTCGTCAGGACCTTAATGATTTGATTTATGCCACCGAAGAGAGCAAATTTAGGGCAGTAGTGAATGATGTTAAGGCCCGTCATGCTAAGGGTCAGCCAGTGCTGGTCGGTACCATTTCTATTGAAAAAAATGAGATTTTAGCTGATTTATTAGCCAAGCAGGGGATTGAAGCCGGGGTATTAAATGCTAAATATCATGATAAAGAAGCCCAAATTATTGCTCAAGCCGGACGAAAAGGGGCTGTGACTATCGCTACTAATATGGCTGGTCGAGGCGTAGATATTATCCTTGGAGGTAATCCGCCTGACCCTAGCGAACAGGCAGAAGTTCTTAAGCTGGGCGGTCTTCATGTTATTGGGACAGAGCGGCATGAAGCGAGGCGGATAGACAACCAGTTACGAGGTCGAGCTGGCCGGCAAGGAGATCCTGGTTCTAGCCAGTTTTATATTTCTACTGAGGATGATTTAATGCGTATTTTTGGTGGTGAACGTCTGAAGAGGATTATGACTACCCTGAAATTGCCAGAAGATATGCCAATTGAAAATAAGATTATTTCTCGTTCTATTGAGTCAGCTCAAAAAAGAGTAGAAGGCAATAATTTTGACTTAAGGAAACACTTGGTCGAATATGATGATGTAATTAATAAACACCGGGAAAGTATTTACCGACGGCGCCGACAGATTTTAGAGTTAAGTGAAACCCCAGTAGACAGGGCTATGGAAGGTGCTTCTTTATTAACTCCTTTATCTTCTTTGATTTTAGAGATGATTGATAATGAAATTGAACAAGTGGTTAGTTTTCATACACAAAGCGAGAATATTGATGATTGGAATATTAATGAAATAGCTCAGGTAATGAGCACTATATTAGATGTAGAAGCTACTAAGCTGGCTCAGGAGCTAGTTAATTTAGGTAGCAGTTCAACAGCTAAAATGGATAAAATTGCCTATCGTGATAGTCTGGTAAAATATTTATCTGACATGGTTCACCAGGCCTATAATGAATTATTAGCCCTGACCAAAGATATTGGACTAGATTGGCTGGCTATTGAAAAATCAGTACTTTTAAGATCTATTGACAGCCTGTGGATGGATCACTTAGATGCGATGGACTATATGCGTCAAGGGATTGGCCTTAGGGGTTATGGCCAGCGTGATCCACTTGTTGAATATAAAAAAGAGGCTTACCGCTTATTTAATGAACTTAATGCCGCCATTCAGAAACAAGTAGTTTATGCTATTTTTAAGGTGGTGGATTTAAGCCGTTCCAACGAACAAAAAATTAAACAAATAATGAATATCCCCGGTCCAGCTAAAAAGATTGTTCTTAATGCCGATGGAGAAATGGCTACTGCCCCGGTAGAACGGAAGATAAGAGATAGTGAGGGGCATAAAATTGGCCGTAACGATCCTTGTCCCTGCGGGAGCGGCAAGAAATATAAAAAATGCTGTGGCAGATAGCATCTAATCTATGAGAACTAAAACTCTATGAGAACTAAAACCAAGGCTGGATCAGCATTTAAGCCGAGTTTGGGTCAGATAGATTATACCCATGCTCGGTGGGCTCCAGTTATTAATTGTGTAGTTAAGCATGGTTCTAAAATATTAGTAGTACAGCGTAGTCCTCAACTTAATTTTTATCCTAGCTATTGGAATGGGGTGTCAGGCTTTCTAGACGACCAGCAGAGTCTAATTGAGAAAGTATACAGCGAGCTAAATGAAGAGTTAGGATTAACTAAAGCGCAAATTACCAAAATTGAAGTGGGAGAAATTTTTGACCAGGATGAGCCAAAATATAACAAGACTTGGATTGTCCATCCGATTTTAGTTGAAGTGAAGACTGATAAAATTAAGTTAGATTGGGAGGCTAATAATTATAAATGGCTGACCCCTGATGAAGTAAAAAAATTACCATTATTGCCTAGTTTTAATGAAGTGTTGAACCGTTTAGGCTTGGGTGCAAGACCTTTATGATTATTAATATTGCCCCCTATAATTCTACTAAGACTAAGGCTCTGCGGAAATCATTTTATTGAATATTTAGGCGTAATAAAGAAATCGGCCTCGTGAGACTTTTTGAGATTGTCAGTCCAGCGTTGGTTTAGAGTCTGTCTTAATGGTTGTGCCCCATACCCAGACAGGGTATGGGGATATTTGTATCTGTCCTATTTTTGGCGGTTATAGTTATTATTTAGGGCTGTCTTCGGCCCGGGAACCACCAATCAAGGTAGTATATTATCCACGAAGGTTTAGATATGAGCGAGGTGGGCTTAGCGGAAGGACTAGTTGGTGTTGTGCTAGTAGATTAACCAGAAAAGAACACATCAAAAAGGCTGTTAGAATAACCTTAGTTTGTCTAGATAAATGTTTGACCTTTCAGTAATTATCTGTTATGATGGATGTCGTAAGTTTTTCTTTGGATGATTTTTTAACCAAGTCGCCCAAGAAAGAGGTCGACTTACTTTTTATTAAAATATCTAAATTTGTCCGTTTGTATGTCAAAAAAATTATATGTGGGCGGATTACCCTACAGTTTAAACAGTGATGGCCTAAAAGACAATTTTTCTCAAGCCGGTACCGTGGAATCAGCCACTGTGATTACTGATAAAATGTCCGGTCGGTCCAAGGGTTTTGGCTTTGTGGAGATGTCTAGTGAAGAGGAAGCCCAAAAGGCCATTGATATGTTTAATGGTCAGGAGATTGGAGGACGACGAGTAGTAGTTAACGAGGCTCGTCCTTTAGCTGATCGTCCAGCCCGCAACAATAGTTGGGACCATCATTCTACTCATAGTTTCTAACTATTATACTCTTGATTGTATTACGGCACCGCCCTTTAGGGGGCGGTGCTTTTTTGTCGTTGATTTTTTTTCTAAAATCTCCTATGATAGAATTAAATTAACTCGGTTTAATTTAATTTTGTTATATTATTTAAACATTTTTTATGGCTCACACAGCAATGAAGGCTTCCACTAAGCAAAAAAGTCATGTTTGGTTCTTGGTATTTCTAGTAATTTTGGTCGTGGCAAGTTTATTAATTAACTTAGGGCCGCAATACAATGCTTTTGTCACTAAGCATAATGTACCGTTGCCCAAGGTAAAGGAGGTTCCTTTTAGGTTAGGTTTGGATTTATCTGGTGGCACTAGTTTAACTTATGATTTAGATCTATCCGTTATTGACCCTAGCGACCGGGCTGATGCTGCTGAAGGGGCACGTGATGTCATTGAGCGGCGAGTTAATATGTTTGGCGTTAGCGAACCCAATGTGCAAGTTAATAAGACAGCACAAGGGAATTACCAGATTACTGTCGAATTAGCTGGCATTAAAGATATTAATGAGGCAATTAAAGAAATTGGCGAAACTCCGCTATTACAATTTAAAGAATTAAATGAAGAGCGTAAAGAATTAACTGATGAGGAAAAGGCGGCTATGGATGAATATAATAAGAAGGCAGAGACTAAAGCCACTGAAGTTTTGGGCAAGGTTTTATCTGGTGGGGATTTTGCTGAATTAGCTAAAACTTTTAGCGAAGATGAGGCTACTAAAGACCAAGGGGGTGCCTTGGGGTGGTTATCTAGTAAGGAAGATCCTGAGATTATTGCTATTGCTGAAAAATTAGACATAGGGCAAGTTAATACTAACTTGCAAAAAACTTCACGAGGTTATGAAATTGTTAAAGTAGAAGATAAACGTCCTCAAACTAAAGATGGCAAGCCAGTAGTAGAAGTTAAAGCCGCCCACTTATTAATTTGCTATGAAGGTTCATCTAATTGTCAAAGTGGCTTAACTAAAGAACAGGCGCTAGAGAAGATCAATAAACTTAAGGAGCAGGCAACTCCAGAGAATTTTAGTGATTTAGTGAAACAGAATTCTACTGAGCCTGGCGCTAGAGATAGTGGTGGTGAGTTAGGCTGGTTTAGTAACGATACTATGGTCAAAGAATTTGAAGAGGCCGTTATGGCCGCCAAAAAGGGAGAAATTGTTGGACCAGTAGAAACTAAATTTGGGTATCATTTAATTTATAAAGAAGATGAACGGCCGATGATGGATTACAAGTTGAGTCATATTTTAATTAAAACTCAATCTATTACTGACATTTTAGGCAATGTTGATGAGTGGAAGACAACGGAGCTTACTGGTAAATATTTGAAGCGAGCGACCGTGCAATTTAATCCGCAAGATAATACGCCAGAAGTAGCTCTAGAGTTTGACAGTGAGGGGGCTAAGCTTTTTGAAGATATTACGGGGCGAAATATTAATAAACCGGTAGCTATCTTTTTAGACGGTTATATTATTAGTCAACCGATAGTTAACGAAAAAATTACTGGCGGGCAGGCGGTTATTTCTGGTCATTTTAGTCTCCCTGAAGCTAAAACTTTAGCTCAACGGCTTAATGCCGGTGCCTTGCCTGTGCCCATTACTTTGGTTAATCAACAAACTATTGGAGCCAGTCTTGGTCAATCATCAGTAGATAAAAGTTTAACCGCCGGTTTAATTGGTTTGGTGTTGGTTGCTTTATTTATGATCATCTTTTACCGTCTGCCAGGGATACTGTCGGTTATTGCTTTACTAGTTTATGGGTCGCTGTCATTAAGTATTTTTAAGGTTTGGCCGGTGACACTTACTCTTTCCGGGATTGCTGGCTTTATTCTATCAATTGGTATGGCGGTTGATGCTAATGTGCTGATTTTTGAAAGAGTAAAAGAAGAACTAAGAGCGGGTAAGCCATTAGGTACAGCTGTTAATGAAGGCTTTTCTCGGGCCTGGCCGTCAATTCGCGATGGCAATTTAACTACTTTAATTACTTGTTTTATTTTGATCCAGTTTTTAACTGGCTCTATTAAGGGTTTTGCGACAACTTTGGCTTTAGGTATATTAATATCGATGTTTAGCGCCGTTGTGGTTACCCGCAACTTATTAAAGTTGGTGGTTACCCCCAAAATTGCCAATAAGCTGTGGCTATTTGGTGTTAAGCCAACGGTCAACAAACCAGAAGCCTAATTTTATTAACTATTGAATTAAGTGAATTATATGTATCAGTTTATTCCTAAAAGAAAACTATGGCTGTCTATTTCAGCTATTTTAGTAGCTTTATCTATAGCAGCCATTGCTGTGTGGGGTTTACAATTTGGTATTGATTTTACTGGTGGTAGTGTCTTAGAAGTACGTTACTTCCAAAATCGTCCTAGCGTAGCCGCTATTAAAGAGAGCTTGGCGAGTGTGGGTCTACAGCATTTAATCGTTCAGCCGGTAGGGGATACTGATGTTAAATTGCAGTTTCAAGAGGTGGACGAGACTCAGCACCAACTAATTCTCAGTAAGTTAAGAGAACTAGCACCGGCCGCCGAAGGCCAGAGCACGATGGAGGAGTTACGGTATGACTCTGTTGGGCCGACTGTTGGCCGTGACTTACAGACGCGGGCCATGACCGCAATTATTTTATCCTTAATAGCCATTGTGATTTATATTGCCTGGGCTTTTCATAAGGTGTCTCAACCAGTAAGTTCTTGGAAATATGGAGTATGCGCTATTTTGGCCTTGGCTCACGATGTTATTATTGTGATTGGTTTTTTTGCAGTTATGGGACATTATTTTGGCTATCAGTTAGATATAACTTCTGTGGCTGCTATTTTGACGGTCCTAGGCTATAATGTTAATGATACCATTGTAGTTTTTGACCGCACCAGAGAAAATTTATTTCGCCTGCGTCAGAGCTTTGCCGAGACAGTTAATACCAGTCTAAATCAAACTCTGACTCGTTCACTTTATACCACTTTTACCACTCTTCTTACTTTAATTGCTATTGTTATTTTTGGCGGTTCGTCAATTCGTAATTTTGCCTTAGCTTTAACCGTAGGGATCTTTTTTGGTGCCTATAGTTCTATTTTTGTGGCTTCGCCCCTTCTAGTGGTTTGGAATAATTGGCACAACCGCAAAAAAGCTTAATTTTATATTTACTATATGCGTCAAAGCCAGCTGTTTACCCATAGCCTAAAAGAACTACCTAAAGATGAGTCCAGTTTTAATGCCCAAACTTTAATGCGGGCCGGATTTATAGAAAAAATTTCCGCCGGGGTTTATGCCTATTTGCCTTTAGGTTTACGGGTATTTCAAAAGATTGAGGCTATTATTCGCCAAGAAATGGCTAGTCTAGGAGCACAAGAAGTGGTGCTGCCCAGTTTAACACCAGAAGAACCATGGCAGCAAACTGGCCGGTTAGCTACTTTTGATGTTTTATTTAAGACTACCGGCAGTGATAAGAAGAAATATGTGCTAGCACCAACTCATGAGGAAATTATTACTCCGCTAGTAAAAAAATTCGTCCAGTCTTACCGTGATTTACCGGTAGGGGTGTACCAAATTCAAACTAAATTTCGCAATGAATTAAGGGTTAAATCAGGTTTACTGCGGGGTCGAGAGTTTACTATGAAGGACCTTTACTCTTTTCACTTAGACCAGGACGATCTTAATGCCTATTATCTAGCAGTTCAGAAGGCTTATTTTCAAATTTTAAAACGTTGCGGCCTTTTAGAGCAAACTTATCTAACTTTTGCCTCGGGTGGAGCCTTTAGTCAATATTCTCATGAATTTCAGACGGTAACTGAGGCTGGTGAAGATACTATTTTTATTTGTGAAGATTGTAATTTAGCCATCAATAAAGGGATTATTAAGGAACAGCCAGTTTGTCCTAATTGTGGTCGTAAGGATTTAGTGGAGCGACGGGCGATTGAAGTTGCTAATATTTTTAAATTAGGCTTAAAATTTAGTAAGGCTTTTAATTTTACCGTAGCTGATGCTAAAGGTCAGCGACAGCCGGTTATTATGGGTTGTTATGGTTTAGGTTTGGATAGACTTTTAGGGGCGATTGTTGAGGTGAATCATGATAATCATGGTTTAATTTGGCCGGTTGAAGTGGCGCCTTTTAAGGCTCATTTATTAGACATTACTACTGACCCCAAGGGCCATCATCAAGCGCAAAATCTTTATGAGGCACTACTTAAACTAGGGCTGGAAGTGCTGTTTGACGATCGGCGTCAAACGCCGGCTGGCTCTAAGTTTGCTGACGCCGACTTAATCGGCTGTCCTTATCGTCTGGTAGTAAGTGACCGGACCATTGAACAAGACAGTTTTGAAATTAAACGCCGGCGAGACACTGAAGGACGGCTAGTTAATTTTGATCAAGTTAATACCTATTTTCATAGTAATTAAACAATAATTTATGTTTCATAAAATGAGACATAATAAATTAATACGCAATCTGGCCATTGACCTGGGGACTTGTAAGACCATGTTAAGTGAACCGCAAAGTGGTTTATTTTTAAACGAGCCAACTATTGTAGCGGTTAATAAAAAAACTGATCAAATTTTAGCTGTTGGGGAAGCGGCCAAGGTTATGGTGGGTAAGAACCCGGCCTATATTGAGATTGTAAAACCTTTGGTTGATGGTGTAGTCTCTGATTTTGAGGTAACCGAAAAACTGCTTAAATATTTTATTGACCAGACGCAAGAAAATAATTTCTTTTTAGCGCCCAAGCCAGCTGTTATTATTGGTATTCCGCTAGACATTACTGAGGTGGAAAAGAAGGCAGTAGAAGATGCTGCCAAATCAGCTGGGGCACGACAGGTTTTTTTGGTGGAAGAGCCAACGCTCTCAGCTATTGGGGCTCAACTGCCCATTATGGAAGCTACTGCTACGATGCTGGTTGATGTTGGGGGTGGTATTACTGAAATTGCCGTTTTAGCTTTAGGTGGTTGTGTTGCCTGGAAGACTCTGAGACTGGCAGGTAATGCTTTTGATGATGAGATTATTCAATATATTAGAGAAGAATTTAATTTATTAATTGGTGAACAATTAGCGGAAGAAATTAAAATTAAAATTGGTTCAGCCATCCCGAGGCCTCAGCCACTGACCATGGCTATTCGCGGCCGTGATCTTATTGATGGCTTGCCGAAAGAGATAGAAATTAGTGATGAGCATATCCGTGAAGCTTTATCTCGGCCTGTCGGTCAAATTATTGATAATATTAAGGCGGCTCTAGAAGTTACTCCGCCGGAGTTAGTCGCCGATATCTATGAGCGGGGGATTATGCTGACCGGTGGCAGCGCCTTGCTTAATGGTTTAGACCAGGCCATTGCTCGAGCTACTAAAATTGGCGTTCATATTGTTGATGACCCTATCAGCACTGTAGTGCGTGGGGCCGCTCATTTACTAAGTGATTCCGAATTACTGAATAAAATCGTGGTGCCTAGTTTGGCTGAATAAATATGAGTCGGCAAAGGCCCAAAAAATATATCTGGTGGTTAGGGATTATTATAGTCCTTATTATTGCTCACTTTTTAGGCTGGCTGTCTAAACCAGAAAATATTATTAGTCGTGGTTTAGGGGCAGTGGTTTTTTATGTGGCTAAGGTACCTCAGGCTACGAGTAACTGGTGGCAAACTTGGCAACAGCATCAAGTTTGCCAGCAGGAACTGCACCAAGCTCAAGATCAAATTAAGGAATTAAACTTATCTATGTTGAGTTATGCTAATTTGGTCGAAGAGAATCAAAAATTACGAGATTTATTAAATTTTCAACAATTAGGTGGTCATAAATTAGTAACTGCTAATATTATCTATCGGGGACGGGTAGGCGGGTTATTAGCGCCTGATCAGACTTTTATTATTGACAAAGGTACTAATCAAGGTCTAGCTCTTGATGAAGTAGCGGTGGATGAACGGGGGGCGGTAGTAGGTAAAATTGGCCAGATTAAGGGAGATTCAGCCGAGATCTGGTTAACGACTAATAAAAATTGCCGCCTTGCAGTTACGGTCACCAGCAGTAGTGAGACTATTGGGGTAACTCAGGGCGATTTGGGATTAACTATTCAGGTAGATTTAATTCCTTTGCAGCTTAATCTTTATCCTGGACAGGAAATTATAACCTCGGGTTTAGAGCCAACAGTGCCTAAAAATTTAGTAGTTGGCAAAATTTCTCAGGTTCTTAAGGCGGATAATGCTTTATGGCAAAGCGCTATAGTAGAGCCAGCGGTCAATTTTAGTCAATTAAATTTTGTGAGTGTTATTGTTCCTTAATTATTATGCGACGGTCTATAGTGGTTAAATTATTATGGTTAGGGATAGTAGTGATTTTGCAATTAGCCTGGATTAATCAATGGCCGAGTACTTGGCCTCAGCCAGATTTAATTTTAGTTACTCTTATTTTTTGGCTATTTGCGGCCGGGTGGTCAGAGACAAAATGGTGGGTAGTAGGTACAGCGCTTATTTTAGGTGCTGCTTCGTTTTATCCTTTTGCTTTTTACTTAATATTATGGCTGGCAGTCTTTTATCTTCTTTATTATTTGCTTCTGAAGATTTTTACTAATAAATCCATTTATTCTTTAATGGCTTTAGTTGCTCTAGGTACGGTGGGACAATATTTGGGATTTATGTTATTAGGGAACAGCTGGTCGTCTTCTTTGTGGTGGCTTATTTTAGGTAAAGAGCTAATAGCTAATTTATTAATAGCTGGGTTTATTTATTATTTACTGCGTTGGCGAGATAAGCGGTTGGTACCGCTTTTTATGGTTAAGGACGAGTAATATGGCCAAGAAAGGTCAACAAATTAAGAATTTGAACAGCCCATTTGGCTTAGTAAGTGAGAAGAAACGTCAGACACATTTAAGTTCAGGACACAAAGAATGGACTGAAGAGGTTTTTTTAAATGAAGCTAAAGCCGAGGAGACTGTTAGCCATAATTTTAATCCTCATTTTGGTCTTATACTCTTAAGAATTTTATTACTAGCCGGGCTTATTCTATTAGCGAGAGTAGTATGGCTACAATTTTACCGTGGGGATTATTATTATAATTTGGCTGAGGGTAATCGGTTGCGCACGGAGCGTTTAGAGGCTAAGCGAGGAATTATTTACGATACCCATCACGAGCCTTTAGTAAGTAATATGGCTAATTTTATAGCTTATGTTACCCCCAGCAATCTGCCTACTGACGCTGGTTTGCGTCAGGCAGTATTAGCCCAGCTATCTCTAATCTTAGGAGAGTCAGCCATAACAAGTCTTAAAGAAGAGTTAGCCGTTATTGATCCTGGCTCAGCCGATTTTTACCAGCCAGTAGTTATTAGTGATAATCTAACTTATAATGAAGTGGTTCAGCTTACTATTAAACTTCATCGGTTGCCGGGAGTATCTTTAGCTACTACTAATAAAAGATTATATGCCAATTTATCCAATTGGCTCGCCACTACTAGTTCGACGTTGAGCTTAAATAGTCTAAGTCTTATTTTAGGTTATACTGGTAAGATTAGTCCAACCGAATTGGAGAAATATAAAGAGAGTGGTTATTCACCCCTCGACTATATCGGTAAGGTTAGCCTAGAGGCTTATTATGAAACTGACTTGCGAGGTACAAACGGCAGTAAGCAAGTGGAAGTTGATGCGCTGGGTAATGAGAAAGCCATAATTAGTCAGCAAAATCCAATAGATGGCCGCCATTTAGTTTTAAATATTGATGCTCGTCTCCAAGCGAAATTAGAGGAAATTATGCGGCAACATTTAGCGCGGATTGGCGGACGTCGGGCAGCAGCTATTGTCATAAATCCTCAAAATGGAGCTATATTGGCGATGGTCAGCCAACCCAGTTTTGACAATAATAGTTTTTCGTTAGGTATTAAGCAGGCTGATTATGATGCCTTGAAAAATGACCCAGATACACCCTTACTTAATCGGGCTATCAGCGGGGAATATCCTTCAGGTTCAACTATTAAACCCATTATTGCTGCGGCTGCCCTGGAAGAAAAGATAATTACCCCTAGTACCAGTTTTTTAAGCACTGGCGGTCTTAGGGTTGGTCAATGGTTTTTTCCTGACTGGAAAGCTGGTGGTCACGGCTGGACTAACGTTACTAAGGCTATTGCTGAATCAGTTAATACTTTTTTTTATTATATTGGCGGTGGCTATGAAGATTTTACCGGGTTAGGAGTAGAACGTCTTGGTCAGTATTTACAGAGTTTTGGTTTGGGCCGACCGACCGGCATTGATTTAACTGGTGAAACTTCGGGTTTTGTGCCTACAGCCGAATGGAAAGAGCAGACCACTGGTGAGCCATGGTATATTGGTGACACTTACCATTTAGCTATTGGGCAGGGTTATTTATTGGTTACTCCACTCCAGGTGGCCAATTATACTACCGCTTTTGCTAATGGAGGAAGAATTTATCAGCCACGTGTAGTCCAGGAAATTTTAAATAATGATGGTTCAATTTATGAGGTTAAAGAACCTAAAATTATCGCCGAAAATATGGTGAGTCCGGAAAATATAGAGACTGTTAGACAAGCGATGCGTCAGACCGTAGTCTCTGGTAGTGCTCAGAGTCTGAAGTCTTTGCCCGTGGCGGTGGCCGGCAAGACTGGTACAGCCCAGTTTGATAGCCGTAAGCCATCGCATTCATGGTTTACTGGCTTTGCTCCCTTTGATAACCCCCAAATGGTTTTAACTGTTTTAGTGGAAGAGGGGGGTGAAAGCACTGATTCGGCTGTACCTATTGCTAAGGATTTTTGGCAATGGTATTTTTCATCTCTTGACACCTCTGGGGGGTAATGTATAATGAAGAAGTTAATAAATTTAAGATTTTTTATGGCTACTAATAATTCTTTAACTAGCGGACGTACTACTGAACAGCGGTTGAATATTATTATTGGTCAACTAAATGGCTTAAAGAAAGTCATTGGCCAATCTAATTATGACTGCTCGGCTTTAATTACTCAAGTTAAAGCAGTGAAAGCTGGTTTAGATTCATTCCTGGAAAAAATATTGGAAGAACAACTAGATCGTTGTCTTAAGGCGACTAAAAGTAAACCAGAAGTTAAAAAAATTTTTAATCAAGTTATTCGTTAATTTCTAATTTATGGCACAGATTGTAGAATTAACGCCGGCTAATTTTGCCACTGAGGTTTTAAATAGCAAAATACCGGTATTGGTAGATTTTTGGGCTCCGTGGTGCGGCCCTTGTCAGATGATGGCTCCCATTTTGGAGAATTTGGCCCAAGAATTAGGTGATAAAATAAAAATTGCTAAAGTTAATGTTGATGATCCTGACAATCAACCATTAGCAGTGGAGTATCAGATTCAAAGCATACCCAACATGAAGCTATTCAAAAATGGTGAAGAGATTGCCAGCTTTATTGGAGTCCGTCAACAGGCGAGTTTGCGTCAAGATATTTTAGACAAATTATCTTAAAGTATGGAGATGGGAGTTAAGGATTTAATAATTGTCGGCGCTGGGCCAGCTGGTTTAACGGCTTCGATTTATGCCAGCCGCTATAAAATAGAGCATCAGGTTATTGGCCTTTTGCCCGGCGGGGCGATGACTGAAGCTTACAAAATTTGTAATTTCCCTAGTGAGGTAAGTATTAGCGGTTGGGAATTAGCCCAAAAAATAGAAAATAACGCTCGACAATTAGGAGGCGAGATAGTTGCTGGTGAAGTGCTTAAAATTAGCGGCCATTATCCTAATTTTCAGGTTGACTTGGCTGATGGCCACAAATTAGCTTCCAAGACAATTTTATTAGCCTCCGGGGCTAAACGACGGCACTTAGGATTACCTAATGAAGATAAATTTTTGGGCAAAGGTCTCGCTTATTGCGCTACTTGTGATGGACCATTTTTTAAGGATAAAATAGTTGGTGTGGTGGGAGGGGGTAATTGTGCGGCGACGGCGGTTATTTTTTTGTCTACTATTGCGGCTCAAGTTCTGTGGTTTTATTTAGGCAGTGAGCCCAATGCGGTTGAACCAGGTTGGCTAGAAGAAATTAATAAACAAGGCAACATTAAACTTATGGCCCGGAGTGAGATTAAAGCCCTGCTGGGTGATAATCATTTAAGCGGCGTGACAATAAAGAGAGAAAACAAGACTGAAAATATTAATTTAGAAGGTTTATTTGTAGAAATTGGCAGCGACCCTAATAGTAGTTTATTAAAGCAGTTAGGCGGCACCGTCAATGAAGGGGGATATATTGTGGTAGATGGAGGTCAGGCAACTACTATCCCCGGTATCTGGGCAGCTGGTGATGTCACCACGTCTTCTAATGGGTTAAGGCAGATTATTACGGCTTGTAGCGAGGGTGCTATAGCAGCAGATAGTATTTTTAAGTTTTTGCAACGGCAAGTTTAGTTTATATTTTTACTCATTTTTAGTGTTTATTGTGATGCCCCCTTGTGGGGGTATTTTGCTATTGACAAATAACACTGACTATGTTAATTTAACCTATCTATTATTTTTAAGAAAATAAATATAAACCGATGACTTATTGGTCCATAATTAAAAAACGTCAGGCAATTATATGGTGGTGGCTACTTGGTTTCGTGGTTGTTGCCGCTTTGTTTAGTTTTACTCAGCCACTTAAATATTCGGCCAAGAGTCAATTATTAGTTGTGCCTAATTATCAAGAGGGCGCTGACCCTTACCAAATTTCTCGTACTAACGAGTATTTGAGTACTTTGCTCTCTCAGATAACCTATTCTAGTTCTTTTTTTGAGGCAACGGTTAAGCCCGAATATCATATTGATACCGCTTATTTTGGTGATACTTTTAAGAAACGTTTGGCTACCTGGCATAAAACCATTGAGGTTAAGCCAGTCCAAGATTATGGGATTATTAGTGTTAAGGTGTACCATCCAGATAAAGACCAGGCAAATAAATTAGTACAAGCTATTGATTATAATCTCATTACTAGAGCCAATTATTATCACGGGCTTGGCAATAAAGTTACCATTAAAGTAATAGATGAGCCGGTAGTTTCTAGCTGGCCAGTTAAACCAAACGTACCGCTTAATTTTGGTTTAGCCATTGTTTTGGGAGTTCTTTTTGGCTTTATTCATATTTATATTATTAGTGCTAGTCGGCCACAGACTTATGCCGAGATGGCTTTAGATTGGCCCAGTTCAGAAGCTATTAAAGATATGGCAAGAGAGTCAGCCACTATAACTAGTGAGGGTAAGGATCATCAGGCAGATAATGATTCGGGTGAGTCGCATGTTAGTCTAGATAATTTAGTTCAAGTTCCAGTGGCCGCTGAGGTAACCATAAATGATGATGGTGAGGATATTACTGAACAATTATTGCACGGTGGCAACATTGATAATATTTTTGCTAGTTAAGTTTTTCAGTAGGTCAATCTTTGGCCTGCTGGGGAACCGCAAGTAGCGGTGCACTTTAACAATTAAATAAATATAACCCCAAAAGGGGTGAGGGAGTCAAAGATGAAAAAGATTCTATTCTTAATTGCTCTAATTTTTGGGGCAATATGGCTGGGGGCTATAACCTATACTGTAAAGCTGGGTGATACTTTAGAGGGTATTGCCCAAACTTATGGTGTAGGTCTGGCAGACCTGGCTGAAGTTAACAATATTGACCCTCCCTATATCATTTGGGTGGGGATGAAGTTGAAAATTCCTGAGACCAGCCAGCAGCCCCAATTAAGGGCTGTTGATACTGGAGAGACAGGGGCATTATTACCCCGCGCAATGGGGCAGCAAAGACATCAAGTCTTTGTGTGGGACCAGAAGCCTTGCGTGAGCGGGGCTATTGGCCGTTTTGACAATAAATCGACCGACGGATATTATCGGTATGCCAATATAAAATGGCAGCCGATTTATCTGTCTGACCAGTTTTCTTTAGGGGCCTGGGGAGAGGTCGGTGACGATTTTTGCCAGGCTAAAAAGGGGGACTGGTCGCAGTCTGCTTTATCGTCCAAGGGCGGACTAGCACTGGATTATTATCACCCAGCTGACTGGTTCGATTGTTTTTCTCTCAAGGGCTATTATGGTTTCCGCCATGCGGAAGCCCGAGATGGTTCTTGGGATAACGTCCAGGAGGATCAAACCTGGGCAATGAATTTCTGGGTGAGAGTTCACCAGGATGATTTAAGTTGTTGGTTTAGTCGGACCAGTATATCCACTGAATATGTTGGCCTTATCGATACCAAGGCCGTTGGTGGTATAGCTGGTCAGCATGCCCCACTACCTTCCTGTTCTCCAGTGAAATGGGAAGGCTCTATGGAGCAATCCCTGTATAGCTGGCAAAGCGGGGGGATTAATTGCACCGTGGGTTATCGACACCTAGATGGGGAAATGGACACAGGGAAAGATAGGGGTTTCGGAGGGATCAATGTTCAGCTCGGATGGGCGAAAGTTCTATACGAGCTTGAGGTAGGGGAAAAAATACAAAATAAAATAGAAGCTCAACTGAGCTTCTAAGGAGGAAAAATGAAACACAAATGGATATTATTAGGATTACTAATAGTAATAGTAATAGTAATACTAGTAGTACTATTACTTGTGTCCAGTAAGGAGGATGTGGTTCAAAAGGCTATTACACAATCTCAGGCGCCGGATACTTTGCTGGTTTACCAGGCGCCGGACACTTCGCTGGTGCTGTTGGACAGTCTGAATGTTCTGGCTTTAAAAGTAGACAGTCTCTCCGCAGCTGTTCGTGAGCTGCGGGGCCGCAAGACCCCCAGGGTTATCTATAAAACCGTGAGGATTGTGCAACCAGCACAATCTTTATCTGAGACTCGAGAGCCTCAACAACCCCAGCAGCCACAGGAAATGCAACAGGAGCCACCTAAACCAGAGACAGCTCAGGCTGGTACTATCATCCCTGGACCCATTCCTGGACCCCAGGATCTATTGTTTTGCATAGATCTGGAGCCCAAGAAAGCAAATGATAGTTCCAAGAAATTTTTATTCTGGGAACTGTGCAACAATTTGGGTTACAACATCTCCAATGTTGTACCCAATGCCACCGGCAGGCCAGCGAATATGCAGCTGGCAGTCGGATCAGCCGTCGATGGAATTTCTTTTGATGGAGAGATACTTAAAATTAGTGTTTCTTCATTAAATACTTGGTACTCCCAAATTTTTGGGGTGCCAATGCCTCAAGATTTCCGGCCGGGGATCCGCTCTAACAAGAGCGGGTGGGCTACAAAATTGATGGCTAGGAGCGGTGACTACTTTGTCTACCGTTTCTAGTGAATTCTAGTAAATAAACCTTTTTCGGGGGTGGTTAAAGGAGACCACCCCCTCTTTTTAGGAGGAAAAAATGAAAAGGATTATGTTGTTATTGGTGGGTTTGGTAGCTGTTGCTCATTTGCTGGGTATCGGCTCAGCCATTTATTGGACCCAGCCCACTATATCAGCTAGTGAGGTTGAAGTTATTGGGCGGCATGATGTGGCAATTATTGATCTAGAGAATCTTTTTAATAATCCGGATAATCTCCGGCAGATAAAAAAGATTAATCCCCAGATCACAATGCTCTGCTATATCAATTTTTTTGAGATATGGCAGCAGCCGCTACCGCCCGACCGGCCGTTTGGGACTAAATTGACCGAGACCATCACTAACAATTTCCATGAATGGTTCTTGGTTCGCCCCGATGGACAGCCGGTAATATATTGGCCGGGGATGCAGACGCTGAATCTAAGTGATATGTGTCCCCAGAAAAATGGCTATTCCTATGGTCATTATCTTCAAGACATTCTTTTAGAGAATGTTTTGAATGATAAGGTCTGGGACGGTCTTTTTCTGGATAATCTCTTTGATAAAATTTCCTGGTTAGGGTCGCTAGATCTTGATCGGGATGGTCAGGAAGATGATTCTCGCACCTGTGACTATAGCTGGTATAGAGGTGTGAGGGAGTTCCTTAGTGGTATTAGTAAAGCTAAGGGTCGGAAATTCACTATTATCGGCAACCATTTATCTTTGTGCTACAGAGATTTAGTAGATGGTCGTTTCCTAGAAAACTTTCCGACCGAGGATTACTCCTGGGAGGAGGCTATGGGTATAGCAAGTGAATTACCTATAGCTATTTTTCAGGGTAAGGGGCAGAATGTAAATTTGGCCTTCAACAGCAGTTTGCTGTTGGATAATACCTATTTTTGTTTAGGACAAAATATAGCGGTTCCGGATTCTCTGCTTTCCAAACTGGATAATTTGAAAAAGTTACCAGCGAGAGAGCGAGGCCCTCTTATTTACAAAGAGGGTGTTTACCAGCGTCAGCTGGGAACTGAAATGATTCAGATTCGTCTGAATCGTGTAATTTTTAAAAATTAACTTTGGCAGCTATTAACTAGCTGCCTTTTTATTATTTAAGTTTGACTTTCTTATTATTTTGTGGCATTTTTAGGGTATGAAACAAGTTGTTAGTCCAACAATTCAAACAATAAAAATGAGCTCAGACAAGAAACCATTAAACTTTTATAAAATAATAGTTAATGGCGGTCTATTTTTGACAGCTTTATCTTTGCCGCTTCTAGATTGGCGTTTTTATATTAGCGGTTTAGAGTTTAATATTAGTGATTTTCTAATTTTACTAACCGCCATAGTTTTTTTAATTTACCGCCTGGGGCAGAGATTTGCCGGGCAAGGAGTAGAGAAATGGCAGTGGCCGTTAGCTAAGCCAATGTTTTGTTTTTTGCTGGTAGCTTTACTTAGCTCGCTTTTTAGCCCCTGGAGAGGGGAATCGCTTAAATATTTTATTCGTATTATTCTCTTTGTCTATCTTTTATATATAGTTTTACCGGTTAATGCGTTGGAAGCTTGGCGGGACTGGCGTTGGCCTTTCTATGGCACGCTAATTGCTGGAGTAGGCAGTGGGATAGTGGGGATTATGTCTTTATTTGGCCAGGATTGGTCTAATAGTTTTTTTCGTGTTCAGCCCATTGCTATCTTTGGTCACTGGTGGATGGGCTCTAATCATAATCTTTTAGCTGAGTTTTTGGTTATTACTAATTTTTTTCTTTTAGCCTGGGGCTATTGGCAAAAAGATGAGCGGTGGCGTCGCCTTACTCAGGTGCTATTTGTCTTTTTTTCCTTGATTACTTTACTAACTTTTTCCCGGGCAGCGTGGCTAGTAATAGCTGTCCAATTAGTAGGGGCATGGTTATTGTTAACTAAACCACGGGAGCGGGTAGGCTGGCTATTGGGCGGTTTGTTATTAATTTTATTAAGTGTGCCTTTGTGGGTTAAAATGGGTCAATTACAGGAAGCTAATTTTAGCTCCACGGCTAATCATATATTATTAACTGAGATTGCTTGGCAGAGTCTTCAACAACGACCGATTATTGGTTGGGGGAGTGGACAATTTCTAACTTTAGTTGACCATAATTTGCGTTTTCGGGCTAAATATGGCGATCCCATTGACTCTCATGGTATTATCCAGAAAGTTATGGCAGAAAATGGTAGCCTTGGCCTTGTTGCTTTAGTAGCAGTAGCTGTGAGTCTCTTTATTTTGTGGGGGAAAGCTTGGCGGAAATATGGACGTCAAAATTTATGGCTGGGCTGTTTAATTTTAGGAGCGGGTGGTGGTTTATTATTCCAACTATTTAATACCTCATATTATAAAGGAAAGGTTTGGTTGCCGGTAGCGCTGAGCCTGACAGCTATTAAATTGTTAGAAAATGAAACAGCTAAAAAGAGATAAACAGCGAATAAAGATAGTTTTAATCACGCCTCGTTTAGCCATTGGAGGAGCGGAGCGATTGTTAATTGATATTGCTAAAAAGCTTAACCGTGAGCGCTATGAGGTATATTGGTGCGCTCTAGAACCAACTAATGACGCAGCTAGTAGTTGGGAGCAGGAAATAACAGCCGCTGGTATACCTTTTAGAGCGTTAGCTAGTGATAAGCGTTCGCTTTATAAACTAGGACGATTATGGCGATTAGTGAAAATTGGTTTTAGACTCTGGCGTTATTTAAGAGAAATTAGGCCAGACATTATGCAGACTCAGCTGTTTGCTGATCTATATCGGCCAATAGGCCGCCTAGCTCGGGTGCCTATTATTATTGGGGTAGAGCATAATTTAGATTATGATGAACCGCATTTATTTCAAATAATTAAAAAATTATGCCATGCTTCAGCTGATGGTGTTATTGCTGTTTCTGAAGCCGTTCGTCAGGATGTTATTAAGCGTTATAGCTATACCCCCAATAAAGTAATTGTTATTTATAATGGTATTGATGAAACTAAATTTTATCGGCCACTTTCAGTAAGTAAGATGCATGATCCTCGAAGCCCATGGCGGATTGGTGGGGCTGGCCGCCTGGTGCCGCAAAAAGGATTTGACATTTTAATTAAAGCCCTAGCTAAATTGCCAGCTGAAATTAAGTGGCGGTGTCAGATTGCTGGCGCCGGACCGTTGCAGGATGAGCTTGCTAGTTTAATTAAGAACCTAAACTTAGAGCATAAAGTAAGTTTAATTGGGGTGCATTCAGATTTACGATCATTTTTTTCTAGGTTGGATATTTTTGTTATTCCTTCTTGCTGGGAGGGCTTAGGGTTAGTGGCATTGGAGGCAGGAGCAGCTGGAGTTCCAGTTATTGCTAGTGCTACAGGGGGTCTACAGGAGATTATTCAGCACCGTTACAGCGGTTTTTTAGTAGACAATCTTCAACCTGAGACGTTAGCTCAGGCATTAGAATATATATTCATAGGAGATGGGGCTAAAGAATTAAGTATTTGGGCTAAAAATTGGCAAAAAGAAGTGATGAGTCGTTTTACCATTACTCAAACTGCTTGCCATTATGAAGAGTATTATGAGCGAATTATCCACAAAAAAAATTAAAATTGCCTATATTATACCTACGCTTTCTGGCGGGGGGGCGGAGAGATTAGTTGTTGATTTGGCGACGCATTTACCGACTAGTCTTTATACCGTTTTTATTCTTATCTTAAAAGATACGGCTACTCCAGCCTGGGAAGAAGAATTAGCTCAAGCTAATATCGCGGTAGTGCGGTTTCACCAAAAATTTAAATTAGATATATTTTGTATTTGGCGTTTAACTCACTGGTTAAACAAGAATCATTTAGATATTCTCCATACTCACTTGTTTGGTGGTGATTTTTATGGCCGGATAGCTGGACATTTGGCCGGTGTTCCCCATATTGTAGGGACAGAGCATAATATTAATTTAGCCGAAGGTTATCTTAGGCGCTGGCTAAAAAGATTAACTGCTAGGTGGGCTGAAAAGACTATTGCCGTTTCCAAGGCAGTGCTGGATTATGTAGAGCGCTATGAGGGCATCAGGCCAGATCAAGCTTTGGTAATTTATAATGGAGTGGCATTAGAGAAATTTAAACCCTCTTATTTTCTTACTAATGCTAACTGGCCACATAATCCAAAAAAAATTATAGTGGGCGGACTGGGGAGATTAGAGCATCAAAAAAATTGGTCCTGTCTTCTTAGGGCGGTAGCTTATTTACCCCATAATGTTATAATTCGTATTGCGGGTGTGGGTCGCGAGAAGAAGGGGCTCGAGCAGCTGATTTGTGCCCTTGGTTTAGAAAAGCGAGTGGAATTAGTCAATTGGCAGGCCAGCACTGATTTTTTAAAGAGCATAGACATTTTTGTTTTGCCTTCCTGGTGGGAGGGCCTGCCAGTTGCTTTATTAGAGGCTGGAGCTGTGGGTTTACCAGTCATTGTCTCGGATATTCCTAGTAACCGGGAAATAATTAGCGATACTAACCTTGGTTTATGGTTTGACCCTAATCACCCGGAAGAATTAGCGGAAAAAATTCAATCAGTGCTTGCTGACCCTAAATTAGCTTTAAAGATGGCTGTTAATTTACATAAACTAGTAGAGATGCAGTTTAGCTTAGACTTTATGATAGAGCGTTACTGCGAAGTCTATGCAGATTTATTAAATAAGCAATAAGAAGTTATGCGAGTGATTCAGGTAAACAAATTTAATTATTTACGGGGTGGGGCGGAAAAATATTTTTTAGAGTTGTCGTCTAAATTAGAGACTGCTGGTTATGAGGTGGCTAAGTTTTGTATGGCTGACCAACGTAATTTAGAGGATCCATGGTCAAAGTATTGGCCTAGTAATATTAATCTTGAGACACCTAGCTTGGGGGACCGTCTGCGAGCTCCAGGTCGGGTAATATATAGTAAGAGAGCAAAACATAATTTAATGGCGATGATTAAGGTGTTCAAGCCTGATCTTATTCATGTTCATAATATCTATCATCAGCTTTCGCCATCTATTTTAGATGCCGCGCGACTGGCTAATGTGCCGGTAATTATGACGCTTCATGATTATAAAATAATTTGTCCTAATTATCTCCTACTTAATCATGGGGTGATTTGCGAAAAATGTCTGGACGGTAATTTTTGGCATTGTTTTAGGGAGAGATGTTTTAAAGATTCGTGGAGTCAGAGTTTATTGGCTAGTTTAGAGGCGACCTATCATCAGCATCATAAGACCTATGAGCGGGGAGTTAAATTATTTATTGCGCCTAGTCATTTTATGGCCGATAAATGTGAGCAAGCTGGCTGGCCGAAAGATAAATTGCGGATTATAATAAACCCGGTGTCGTTATTATCAACAGTAAAGCGACAGCCGCAAAATTATTTTTTGTATGTTGGCCGACTGTCTAAGGAAAAAGGAGTAGATATTCTCCTTAAGGCCATAGCCCAAACTAATTATCCCTTAAAAATTGCCGGTTCAGGGCCTGAGGAAAATCATTGGCGCACCCTTGCTCAGGAATTAGGTCTAGAAAATCAGGTGGAATTTTTAGGACAGAAAACTCCCGAGGAAGTATCTCAATTATTGGCCGGAGCCATAGCCGTGGTTATACCTTCTATTTGGTATGAAAATATGCCTTTTAGTTTATTAGAAGCTTTGGCGCATGGTTGCCCGGTAGTTGCTAGTAACATTGGCGGTTTACCGGAAATTATTAAGATTGGTTACAATGGCTGGCTGTGTCAGCCGGGCGAAGTTAAGAGTTTAGTTCAAGCGCTTAATTTGGCTCAGGAAGCCGACCCAATTCTTATGGGTCAGCAAGCACGGGAGTCAGTCAGGGGGTATGGTTGGGACTATCATCTTAAGGCCATTAAGGCTATTTATCAGGAAATTGTAGGAAGCAAAGTATGAAAAAACAATCTTTAGTCATTGTAATATTGATATTGTTTGGCATCCTTATAGCTACGGGGGTGAAAGCTAGCCCTCAGCTTAAAGATGATTATCCGCGACTAGCTAATTATTATCTTAAATATTTTGGTGATGTTTCAGTGGCTGAGCTTAACAATTTAAAAAAATGGGACTTACTTATTTTACCCAATGATTATCAATGGGCCTTTCCTGAATTTTTTAATGAATATAAACAAGCTAAACCTCAAGGATTAATTTTGGCTTATACCTATCCGGCGATGGTTATGGGTAGCAATTTAAATAGTTTATTTAGGACAGTAGAAGCTGAGAATTTATGGTTGCGAGACGCTAATGGTTTAAAAGTGGAGATGTGGCCCGGACTATATGCAGTCAACATTAATGATCTTAGGTGGCAATCAGCCAATGAGCAATTTTTAAGTCAAGAATTAGATTGGCACAAATGGGACGGATTGATGTTTGATTCTGTTGAAGATAGTCTGGCCCGTTTTAGTCATAATGGTTTAGATATCAATGGAGATGGTCGGGCGGATTCTTTAGATACTGTTGATAGCTTATGGCAGCAAGGGCTGGTTAGATTGTTTACCACAACCCGTGACTCTATTGGTAACGGTAAATTAATGATTATCAACGGTAGCTCCCTGCCAGGTTATCAAGGTAAGATTAATGGTCGGATGTTTGAAACTTTTCCCGCTCCTTGGGAGGGTGATGGCAGTTGGACTGCCTCGATGGAGCAATATCTTCAGAAATTGCCAGGGCAAAATTATCCCCCTACGCTATATGTTATTAATGCCAATACTAATAATACTGGAAAGAAGGATGACTATCAAAAAATGCGCTTTGGTCTTGCCAGCACTCTTATGGGTGATGGTTATTTTTCTTTTGATTATGGAGATCAAGCCCACGAACAAACATGGTGGTATGATGAATACTCAGTTAATTTAGGGCAACCAGTTTCCGCTCCCTATAATTTATTAGCGCCCCAGAATAATAAAATTCAGCCCGGATTATGGCGTCGTGATTTTGAATTTGGAGTGGCAGTAGTGAATTCTACTAATAAACCGCAAATTTATACTTTAGATAAAGAGGAGTTAGAAAAAATCCGTGGCAGTCAAGACCCTTTAGTAAATAATGGGCAAATTGTTAATTATTTAGCCCTTAAACCTAATGATGGGCTGATTCTATTAAAAAGAAATTTAAATATTGTGGGTCAGACTTTTTATAATGGGGGTTTTGTGCGTGTCTTTAACCAGCGAGGCCAAAGCGAACGTAATGGATTTTTTGCTTATCAACCCAATTTAGCTGGCGGTGACCAGGTTATTTTAGCGGACATTGATGGCAATGATACCTTGGAACAGATAGTTAATCGACATAGTGAAGTGATAGTTACAAGACGTGGCCAGATTATCCATAAATGGTATCCTTTTGGTAAGCTATATTTATCACGCCCCAGCTTAGCCCTTTATCCCAAGGGCAAGCAGCCACCTGACATTATTGTCGGAGCAGGTGAAAACACTAAACCGGTGGTTCGTTTTTATAATTATCAGGGGCGATTGCTCAAGCCGGAGTGGCTAGCTTTTGATAAAAATTTTCGCGGGGGTATTAATGTAGCTGCCGGGTTACTTAGTGATAAGGAAATGGCTATTGCTGTTACGCCCCGAGGGGGTATACCAGCCGTTATTCGACTGTTTTCGCCCGAAGGTAAATTATTGGCTCCGGAGTGGCTAGCTTTTGATAAAAATTTTCGCGGGGGCGTTAAAGTGGCTATTGGAGATATCAATGGAGATGGAGAGGGGGAGATTGTAGCAGTGGCTAGTGCTGGCGGTGGACCCCAGGTAAGAATTTTTAACCGTTATGGTAAACTCTTGGGTCAGTTTCAGGCTTTTAGGGAAGAAGCTAAAACTGGTTATGAGGTAATGATTAATGATTTAGATGGTGATGGTCGGGGAGAAATTTTAGTGGGTAAAATTAATTAAATGTTATAATAAAGTGGTATAATAAATATATGTGGCAAACTATTAAAGAAAAATGGAGAGCCTACTGTAAGCGTTTTTATACCGGACGCCCTTGGCTGGTAGTCTTAGACGTGGGTCTTATTTTTTTTATTATTTTATTTTTTTGTTTATGGCGACTTTTAGTTTATTATGAGAAGCTCCCCATAGAGAGCGATCTTAATTTACCAGTTCATGAAGTGGCAGGCTATAAAACAATGCCCCTAGAGTGGCAAACGGTTTTTAGTTCCAAAATTATTGATAGTTCCCTTAAAGAGCTTACAGCCGAGATTAGCTATAAAAATTTAGCCAGCGAGCCACTTGTTATTAATTATCAATGTGCTGAAGCTAAGACTCATAAACCTTTGGCATTTAGATTAGAAGATGATGAAGCAACAACTAGTGTAAATATATTAGAAAAGCAATTAATGCCCCAGGAATCAGGCACTTCTAGTTTAGTCTTATTCTTGTCAGATGATTTACTCATTAAAGGGCAAACATTAAACATAGACTGTCAGTTAGTAGCCCAATTAGGGCAACAATCTTGGCCGGCAGTACATCAGCAATTTTCTTTTAAAATAGCTGGTGAGGTTAAAGCTTCGGCTGGTGGTTATTTTTATACGCCCGAAGGGGATCAAGTAGGTATTGGTCCTTTGCCGCCGACCGTGGGATTGCCAACCAGCTATTTAATAACTTGGACTCTAGAGAATCAAGGTGGTGATTTGAGTGATATTCAGTTTTCGGCTCAGCTAGCCAAAGATGTAACTTGGCAGGGCGAAGCTGGCTTAACTGGTGGCACCTTATTTTATGATGCTTCCAATCACAAAGTTAATTGGCGTATCGCTGAATGGCCGGCTGATGTAACTAAAAAGCAAGCTAATTTTTATATCTCCCTTACTCCTACTAAAGATATGGTTGGTAAAGTACCCCTTTTGCTGTATGATGGCCAGTGGCGGGCTCAAGATAGTTGGTCAGAAAAAGAATGGGGAGGAAATTTACCTGACCTATCTACTAATTTAGAATATGATCCACATTCAGCTGGACAAGGTGAGGTAGTAGATATAGTAGGTGTAGATAATGTAATAATAGAATAATGTTGTTATTTCTATAGCAGTTTACTAAAAATTAAGCCAGTAGAGTCAATACCAGCAAAGGCCAAGAACCATAAAACTGTGAAGTATACAAGTCCTTGGGAATAATTTACTAAAAGTATATATGCGCAAAAAAAAGACACAGGTCAATTTATTGTCTCTGAAGGATTATCTGGGGGACAGGGAGTGGGAGCAGTTAAGCGAGGAGGAGCAGGAGGAAATCTGCCAGAAGATATTAGAGGCTTTATTCCCACAATCTCAAGATTCAAAAAAGAATTAGAGGAAGGAAGTTGATCGTTTAGCCATAAGGATAATATTTGATATAAAAAACTCATTAATTTTCTTGAACATTATAACATATTTTATTTTTATTAGAATGTTTGACTTTTTCCAAGAAATATGTTAAGGTAAGCAATCTTTTGAAAAGACTAAATTTTGTTTTTAATTTTATGACCAAGATGAAAGAAAAATTAGGCAAAGTAGCTGGACTAATAGTGGTTATTTTAATAACTGCCGCTACTATAGTTGTACCCCTTTCTTATGGGCGGGTTAAACCATATTATGATGGTGATGCTATTAATTATCGCGGGCGTTTATTTATATGTTCGACTAATATGAACCGTCTGCAGCTACTGGAAGCGAATGATGGACATATTATTTTACTGGCTGAGCTAACTCCGGATAAATCTGGTTATCTGTCGGGTGATGATTTCTATAACTGTGTCTTTCACGAAGAAGGTAACGAGTTATTCCTTTATGCCGTTAATGGTCGTTATCTTTATAAATATAATGTTAATAATCCCCCAAAGCCAGAACTAGTTAGTAAGGTTAAGGATAATTCCTGGGATTGGTTTAGATCAGTAGCAGTCTTTAATGGACGAATTACTACTGCCGGTACTAAGGGGGTAAAAATTTGGAATAATGATCTGCAAGTTATAGATAATTTAACGGTCAAATTAGATAATCCTTTCAACTATACCTTAAGTCGCGATTTTTTAGTGGCAGTGGATGGGGCAGAGCTTAAAATGTATAGCCTACAATCAAGAGAGTGGGTTAATAGTGTTAGTTTAACAGTTAAAGAGAATAGTAATCGTCGAATATATAATGACCCGATTAGCAGCTCAATTTATGTCGTTGATGATTGGGCGGTTAAACAGTTTGATTTTAATGGTAATTTGCTTAATACTTTTAAGTTTACCGGTACTAATGGTTATGATATTGTGCCCTCAACTGATGGCCAAAAGCTTTATTTTAGCGATGGTATTGGGGTGGTGCGGCTAAATAAGGCCAATCTGCAACCAGAAATTTGGTCTTATGTAAGAGATATGGGGGTAAGTGATGGCTGGTCAATGGGTCTTAAACTAGTTAGTTGGCAGGGCCGTGACCATCTAGTAGTTTTTAATAATGGAGCTATCACGGTGCTTAATGACCAACTAAAGAAAGTAGCTAGTTATAACTCTACGGAGGAAAGGCCCATTGAACAAGTGACATATAGCGAGCCGCTTAGCCTTAGCTTAGATAAAAATCGGGCACCTGTAGGCAGTGAAGTTTCGCTACGCGGTACTGGTTTTTTACCTAATGAATCCTTAGAGATTAAATTTTTAAGTAATCCTCAGGCAACATCAACAGTAGTTACTAATAATTTAGGACGTTTTCAAAAAATCCTGACTGTTCCTCAGATAGCCAGTGGGGTTAATCCTTCCATTAATCCGTGGCCAACTGACATTAGGGTAACTGGTAAAACTAGCCTGAAGACTTATAGCATTAATTTCCAAATAGAGTATTAATTTTGAGACCAATGCTTAATTATGAGGATTTATTTTATAGGACAAAAGGGCATACCAGCTAAAAGCGGTGGAGTAGAAAAACATGTGGAGGCTTTAGCTACTAACCTCGCCCAAAATGGCCAGGAAGTCTTTGTTTATACTAGGCCACATTATACTAATAAGAAGTTGACTGAATATCAGGGAGTAAAATTAATTAGCCGGCCTAGTTGTCCTACTAAGCATTTAGATACTTTTACCCATACTTTAATTAGTACCATTGATGTCCTATTTCGGCGAGCCGATATAGTACATTTTCAAGCTATCGGGCCAGCCTCACTAATATGGATAGTGAAACTCTTTAAACCAAAAACTAAAGTCATTTTTACTTTTCATTGCCAGGATTACTACCATCAGAAGTGGGGACGGCTTGCTCGTTTCTACCTCCGATTAGGAGAAGTGGTTGGTTGTCGTCTGGCTGATGAAGTTATTGTTGTTTCTCATAACCTGGCAGATTATGTGGCTCAGAAATATGGGCGTGAGGCTAAATATATACCCAATGGGGTAATGATTACTGACAAGAGTGTTCATTCAAATATTTTATCCCAACTAGGATTAGAGCCGCAAGGCTATATTTTAGCGGTTACTCGTTTAGTAAAACATAAAGGGTTACATTATTTAATTGAAGCTTTTCACAAGCTAGATTCAGATAGTAAGCTGGTGATTGTTGGGGATGGGGCTCATACTGATGATTATGTAAATCACTTGATAGAATTAGCTCAGGCTGATCCGCGGATTATTTTTGCTGGCGAACGTTCAGGTAATGATTTAGCCCAGTTGTTTAGGGGGGCTAGGTTATTTGTTCAATCATCAGAGTCAGAGGGGCTATCTATTGCTTTACTTGAAGCCATGGCTTATGGTGTGCCAGTTTTAGTAAGCGACATTCCTGGCAACTTAGAAGCTATTGGGGATTATGGTTGGTCGTTTCGGAGTGGTGATATTAATGATTTAACAGCTAAACTCAAGGAATGTTTGGATAATCCAGACCAGACTAGTCAGTTTACTAAGGCCGCTCAGCAGCGGGTAGAGACAGAATATAATTGGCACGATATTACTAATCAAACTTTGCAAATTTATGGTTTATCTCAAGCCTAAAGCTTGAAAGGGTCTTTATTTTTTTCAGTAATTATTTACAATAAGGCTATGGGAAAATATACTTTATTTATTGATACTGTTTCTCGGCCGGGTGTCCTATTAGCCTTAAAAAGAGAAGGGGATATAGTGGCTCAAGATTTTTATCCCGGTCAGCGGGAACAGGCTGAAAAATTATTACCTGGCATTAAATACCTATTAATCAAGGTGGGTTTAAGGTTATCTGATTTAGCAAACATTGAAGTAGTTAATCACGGGGGTAGTTTTACTTCTCTGCGATTAGGAGTAGTCATAGCTAATGCCCTAGGCTATGCCCTGGGTGTTCCAGTAAGGGGGACTGTTGGACAGCCGCTTTTAGCTAATGGTTACCAAATTGTGGTGCCAGAATATACTAGTGAACCTCATATTACTGTGAAGAATGAAAAGCTATTAAAGACTAAGTGAATACAATTTTTGTTTATTTATTTTATTTATAATTTTTATACTCCGTAAGGAGTATTTTTTTATTGTTATTTTTCTTTATTATTAGCCATATTTTTGATATGGTTGAAGGGGCTTGACATTATTTTTTAAAAGCCTATAATTTCCATTGTGGTGAATAGTGGTGAATAGTGGTGAATCACCAGCCACTATTTCTAACTCCTAAGCAATGTTTATCGGCGAATTTCAACACAATTTAGATGATAAAGGGCGCTTGGCTATTCCAGCCAAGTTTCGGGCCGATTTAAAAACGGGGGCAGTTGTAACTAAAGGTTTAGACAACTGCTTATTTTTATATACCAAAGATGCTTGGGAGGAATTAATTACTAGCAAATTGAGCCGTCTGTCATTTAATAAAGCTAACCAGCGGGCTTTTGCCCGTTTTATGCTCTCTGGAGCCTGTGAGGTAGATTTTGATGCTCAGGGCCGGATTGTTCTACCTGAATATCTACGCCACTTTGCTGATTTGCATAAGCAGGTGGTGATTGCCGGCCTTTATGATCGTTTAGAAATTTGGGACAAGGACCGCTGGGAAGCTTACCGGGCAAATAATGATCAAGCTAGTAGCTCAATTGCTGAGTCGCTGGACAACCTTCTTTAGTATGGAGTATCAGCATACCCCAGTTTTACTTAAAGAGGTATTAGCAGTTTTACAACCACAAGAGGGACAACGGTTTATTGATGCCACGCTAGGCAGTGGGGGTTATACTCTAGCTTTAGCTAAAGCTGTCGGCCCGACTGGTCTTATTGTTAGTTTTGATTTAGACCCGTTAGCTATTCAAGCTGTCCGCGAGAAGTTGTCCCACGAAAATATCCAGAATGTTCTTTTAATCAATGATAATTTTGCTAATTTAACTGAGGCTTTAAAGAAACAAGGCCTTGAAGGTCCATTTAATGGCATAGTATTAGACTTAGGTTTATCATCAGCTCAGTTGGCCGATGCTAATCGGGGGTTTTCTTTTGAACATGATGGGCCATTAGATATGGCCTTTGGGCCAGGAAGTCCGAGGTCAACTAGCGAGATTGTCAATCATTGGACAGAAAGCGAGTTAAGGCACATTATCCGCGATTATGGCGAAGAGCCATGGGCCGGACCACTAGCCCGGGCGATTGTTAGACGGCGACGCTATCAGCCAATTACTCGGACCAAGGAGTTAGTAGAAATAGTGGAGCAGGTACTACCACCTAGTTATATAGCCAGAAGTCGTCATCATCCCGCCACAAAGTTGTTTCAGGCTTTACGTATTGCCACTAATGAAGAGCTAGAGAATTTAACCTCTGTCCTTAATCAGTCCCTAAGCTTGTTGTGCTCCCACGGCCGCATTGTCGCTATTACTTTTCATAGTCTGGAAGATCGGATAGTGAAACATTTTTTCTTAAGGGAAAGTAAAGATTGTCTCTGCCCACCCGAGTTTCCTATTTGCCAATGCGGCCATCATGCACAGTTAAAAATAATTTATCGTCATCCGCTTAGAGCTAGCGAGGCTGAAAAAGCGGTTAATCCGCGGGCTCGCAGTGCTAAATTACGCGCTGCCAGTAAACTTAATTAAACATTAAATCCACCCCTATGACTGTTAACCATCAAGAATTAGTTTCCCCGAATTGTTTAAAAGAACAAACAGTTAATATGAAAAGGTGGCAGTGGAAACGAATAAATTATTGTCTATGGGCTGGCATAGCCTTATTGATTTTGGCCTATTTAGCTGTGGCTAATAATTTGGCTATTCAGACCTTTACCTTGCGAGATTATAAAAATCAACTATCCCGATTGGAACAACAGCAAGCTGACCTAGAGACTGAAGTAGCTCAACTTAATTCATATAGTTATTTACAGCGGGAGGTGCAAACTTTGGGCATGGTGCCAGTAAGCCATTTATCTTATGTCGTAAGCGCCAATGACTTGATGGCTAAGAAGTAAATTTATGTCCCGGCCAGATAGATTAGTGGCTCAGAACAGCCGGTTTAAGGTTAATAGTCAAGAGAAGAAATTCAACACTAATTTGAAATTAGTGTTGGTTTTTTTTATTATTGCCGGCCTCGCAGTAATTGCCAGGTTATTTTGGTTACAAATTATAAGGCATGACTATTATTTAGCTAAAGCACGTGACCAGCAGGAATTTCAGGCGGATTTAGCTCCAACCCGGGGTCAAATTTTTGTTTATGACCACACCGCAGCCGGTGGTCAGGAGCTTTATCCTTTAGCCACTAATCGGCGGCTTTTTACTTTATATGCAGTACCGCGTGATTTAGAGGTAGATAAAATTAATCAAAAAAGAGAAAAGCAGGCTAGGGCTCGGGAGGGGGGAACAGCTGATTATTTATTGCCAATTATTATTGACCCCACTGATTTAGCTGAGATTTTATTTGAAACTTTTGATCAACCAGCTATTATTGCCGAGATTAAACAGGCTGAGCAAAATAATTTAAACCAGCAGTTAGATAAGGAGATATCCGCATTGCCCGCAGCTTCTAGCAGTGAAGAAATAGCAGTTGCTAAAGAGGCTATTTTAAAGAAGCGGCAAGATTTATTAGCCGATCCATTTTATCAAGAAATGGCTAAAGCTCGATATGAAGCTGCTCTTAAAGAAAAATCAGGGGCTAAAATTGCTGATTATTTGCAAATTTTAAATAAGGGTGATGACCCTTATGAAGTTATTAATAAAAAGTTAGAAGCAGAACAAATCGTGAAGCTGTACTTTAAAATTTTAAGCCGAGTATGGGGGGATGCCACTTTAAGTCCAACTGATCTATCTTTAGAGGGGGGGACAGTGATGTGGCAACCTAAAAATAAGGGAGAAAAATATCCTATTACTATTAATGGTCTAGGACAAACTAGCCGGGAATATAGATATTACCCAGAAAAAAATATTGGAGCTAATATTTTAGGCTTTGTTTCTTTAGCTAACGATGATGATTTAATTGGCCAAGGCAAATATGGGCTAGAAGAAGCTTTTGACGATATTTTAGCTGGCCGAGCTGGCTCAGTTAAAGGAGATTTAAGTGCTAATCGAGCAGTTATTTTGGGGGGACGAGATTATCAAGCACAAACTAACGGCTCAGATTTAATTTTAACTATTGACCGCTCTATTCAAACTTTTGCTTGTACTAAATTATTAGAGACAGTAGCGAAACATCAGGCCGATGGAGGTAGCGTGGTGGTCATTGATCCTAAGACTGGCGCGGTTTTGGCAATGTGCTCAGCGCCTGATTTTGATCCAAATAATTATCAGGCCGTGAAAGATTTACGGCAGTTTAATAATCAGTCAACCTTTGAGGCCTATGAACCTGGGTCAATTTTTAAGGCTGTTACTATGGCCATTGGAATTGACCAAGGTAAAGTAACACCTCAAACTACCTATAATGATACCGGGTCAGTAATGATTGGCCGTAATAAAATTAACAATTCCGATTTTAAGGGGAGGGGGGTGGTCAATATGATTCGAGTACTTCAGGATTCTTTAAATACTGGAGCAGTTTTTGTGATGCGCCAAATTGGGTTAGAAAATTTTCGAGCTGGGATAAAAAAATTTGGTTTTGGAGAAAAAACTGGTATTGAATTACCGGCTGAGTCAGCCGGTAGTATTAGTAATTTATATCAAAAATTTGGCCAAGACATTAATGCTGCTACCGCTTCTTTTGGTCAGGGTATTAATGTGACAACTTTACAGATGGCTATGGCTTTTGGGGCCCTAGCTAATGATGGTAAATTAATGAGGCCTTATTTAGTGCAAGAGATTGTTAATCCGGATGGCACAAGGATTACTACTGAACCACAACAGGTTGGTCAGGCTATTAGTCCTGAAGCAGCCCGGACGGTGGGTGGGATGCTAGTTAATGTAGTGGAAGGTGGTCATGGCAAAAAAGCTGGTGTTGAGGGTTATTATGTGGCTGGTAAAACTGGGACCGCTCAAGTTCCTAGAAAAGATGGACGGGGTTATATCGCTGGAGTTAACATTGGCTCTTTTGCTGGTTATGCGCCAGTGGATGACCCGGCCTTTGTAATGGTTGTACGCATTGATTATCCGCGGGGTGTGGTCTGGGCAGAAAGCTCAGCCGCTCCATTATTTGGCGAAATTGCTAATTTTATTTTAAAATATAAACAGATTCCAGCCGAACGTCCAGTTAAGAACTAATTTTTATGCTTCAATCATTAGTGCGGTATTTTTTAAAAACATTATCTCGAGCCGTGGTAGAGAAATATCAACCAAAAATTATTGGTATTACTGGCAGTGTAGGTAAAACTACTACTAAAGAGGCCATTTTATTAGTTTTAAGTGGAAAGTATAAAGTTAGAGGTAATATTAAAAATTATAATAATGAAATTGGTTTGCCGTTGACAATTTTAGGTAGTACCTCGCCTGGTCGTTCTTTTTTGGGGTGGGGTAATGTTATTTTTAAAGCTTTAAAATTATTAATTGTTCGAGATAAGAACTATCCGGAGTTTTTAGTATTAGAGATGGGGGTAGATCATCCCCGGGATATGGATTATCTACTGAGTTTTATTCAGCCAATAGTGGGGGTGGTGACAACAATTGGCCAAGCTCATTTAGAATTTTTTGGTACTCCTGATAATATTGCTGAAGAGAAGAGCAAACTCATTGCTAGCTTACCCTCCACGGGTATAGCTATCTTAAATGCTGATGATCGGCGAGTAGCAGATATGGCTTCAAGGTGTAGGGGTAAAGTAATAACTTATGGGCTTGGTTCTGAGGCTCAGGTCAGAGCGACAGAGGTAAAGTTTAATTATCGGCAAGCTACCGCTTTATCACTCGAGAGTTTAAGGGGGGTTAATTGTGAGCTTCATTATCATGAGGCTATGGTTCCCCTGTCTTTACCTTTTATTATGACTGAGGCAGCTCTTTATTCGGCCCTAGCAGCCGTAGCAGTTGGCCTTAGTCAAGGCCTAGGACTGATGGATATTGCTGATACTCTTAAAGACTTTCAACCGCTACAGGGACGTTGTAATTTATTGGCTGGTTTAAATGGCAGTATTGTGCTTGATGATTCATATAATGCTTCACCTACCTCGATGATTGCTGCTTTAGAGATTCTCGCTAATTTACCAGTAGATAATCCAGCTCGTCGGATAGCAGTTTTAGGAGATATGTTAGAATTAGGAATAAATAGTCCAGCCGAACATCGGCGGGTTGGACAAATTATTGCCGGCTTACCCATTGGTCATTTAATATTAGTTGGGTCGCTAGCTAAATTAATCGGGGAGGAAGCCCAAAGTTTAGGATGGACGGGGCGGCTAGACTATTTTGATAACTCTCATGAAGCGGCTCTTAAAATAAAAGAAATAATTTCCCCGCAATCAGTTATTTTAGTTAAGGGCTCTCAAGGGATTCGGATGGAAAGGATTGTGAAAGAGCTTTTAGCTAACCCCCAAGAAGCCGATAACTGTTTGGTGCGTCAAGATAGTCACTGGCTGGCTAAGTCTTAATTTTCTGCTATAATATATTGTATGAATATAGTTTGGCTTATTGGGAGAGAATTATTAATCTGGCCAATTTGGTGGTATTCTCGTGGCTGGCTTTTTTGGCTTAAATATTGGGGTCAGTGGCTTAAAAAACAGGGCCATAGTTTAGCCTTGGTTGTTTGGCTTAAAAATATTTTTGTGCCCATGTATGGGGAGAGAGATATTTGGAGTTTTATTATTAGTTTTTTAGTAAGATTAGTGCAAATAATTGTGAGGTCGGCTATTTGGTTTGTTTATGCAGCCATTTCTATAATAGCTATAGTTGCCTGGGCAGTAGCGCCACTGGCCATTATTTATTATCTCTATCTTGTATATTATGGTGGAAGAAAATAAGACAAGTGGTTGGTTTATCTGTGAAAGGTGTCATGGTTTAGGCCTAGAGAATGGACAACGTTGTAAGAATTGTAAAGGACAGGGGGTAGGTTGGTTTGGTGCTAATTGTTGGCTGTTTGTTAGTTGGCCGACTAAGTGGCAAGCATTAAAAGAGAAATTAATTAGCCAAAAAATACTTAGTATTTTGGATGTTATTGTTTATCTAGCAGCTATAAGCGGAGTAATGGTGATGATTTGGCATATAGGGCAAGCTACGAGTTGGTTTTTGAATTGGTCAGCAGTGGGTACTTTGGCTTGGTGGATCCAGCCAATATGGCCTATTAAATGGTTTGCTTGGTCGGGAGTGTTTGGCCTTTTTGCGGTTTATCGTTTAATAAAAAGTAGCCAAGAAGCTAAATTACCGCAGTGGCCAGACGTTAATATAGCTGCTCCATTAGATTGGCAGGGGATTTTTGAGCTGCCAGCTAAAAATAAACTTAATGTAGCAGATTATTTACCTAAAGAAGTTTCTTCTAGTTTAGCTCGGGCCACAGTTCAAGCAGGACGCAGCAAAATAGATCAGCTCACTCCAGAAAAATGGTTTAGCATTTTGTTAAATGATTCATTAGTTAAAGCATTATTGTTTCGTCTAAATTTAAATGTTCAAGCTATTGCCGACAAACTTAAAAAATATGAGGTTAAGGGTAATAATCCTTGTTCAGTGGTTAGCTTGTCGGCCGGGGTAAAAATTGCCCTTATTCAAGGAGTTGCTAGTGCTTGGTCAGTTAATGATCCACCGCTTACCGTTGATTTTTTATCTCCTTTAATTAAACATAGTTCCCTCTTAAAGGAAATTATTTATGACCTAGGGGCTAAAGAAGAGCAATTCGCCGCGGTAGCTAATTGGTTTCATATTAATCGGCATCTAGCTAAAACTTATAAACAGATGCGGGAGTTAGCACAATTTAAGCCAGCTTCCAATATGGATCGTGCTTATACGGCTAAAGCTACGCCGTTTTTAAATCACTATGCTTATGATTTAACCTTAGCAGCCAAGAATAATCAATTACCTTTATGTGTAGGGCGCCAAAATGAATTAAGACAAGTGCTTGATGCTTGGTCAGCTGGTAGGCTTGGAGTAGTGTTGGTTGGTCCAGCAGGAGTAGGCAAGACCTCTCTAGTTTATGGATTAGCTCAATTAATGGTTGAGGAGAATGTTCCTTCTTTTTTACAGGATAAAAGGTTAGTTGAAGTGGATATACCTTCTTTAATCGGTGGTTCCTCGCCCGAGGAAGCTCAGGAGAAATTAGAGCGAATTATTGTAGAAGTTAATCAAGCGGGTAACATCATTTTATTTTTTGACCAGGTAGATAAAATTGCTGGTTTAAGTGTAGGAGAGGCGCAAAGTTTGGATTTGTCAGATATTTTAGCTAATGCTCTTCAGCGAGGAGCCTTGCGGTGTATAGCTACCATTACTCCGGAAAATTATCGTCAGTATATTGCTGAGCGTTCGTTAGGGGCTAATTTAGCTAAAATTGATATTGCCGAGCCCGATGACCAGCAGATTATGATTATGGCAGAACATTGGACAAGTTATTGGGAAAAAAGTTGGGGGGTAGTGTTTACTTATGCTGCTTTAGAGATAGCTAAAATGGTTAGTGAGCGTTATATTACTGAGCCAGCTCAACCGACACGTTTTTTAAGTGTTCTAGAGGGGGCAGCTCGTTTAGCTTTAAGACAACCAGGACTTAAATTAGTTAGTGAGGCGATAGTCAGACAATATGCCAGTGAAAAATTTGGTATACCCATTGAGCAGGTTGGCCAAGAAGAAAGCAAGATGTTGCTTAATCTAGAAGAAATTATTCATGAACGGCTTATTGGCCAAGAAGAAGCAGTGGATATGGTGGCTGCTAGTCTGCGCCGGGCACGGGTAGAACTTAGAGATACCAATAAACCAATTGCTAATTTTTTATTTTTAGGGCCAACTGGAGTTGGTAAAACGGAACTGGCTAAAACTTTAGCCGAGGTCTATTTTGGTAGTGAAGATGCGATGATTAGATTAGATATGAGTGAATACCAATTACCGGATAGTGTTAATAAAATGATTGGCAGTGGCGAAGAGACTGGTTATTTAACTGAGGCAGTTCGTCAGCATCCTTTTAGTTTAATTTTATTAGATGAAATTGAAAAAGCGCATCCAGATATCTTAAATCTATTTTTGCAAGTATTTGACGATGGTCGTCTGACCGATGCTCAAGGTAGGACTATTGATTTTAGTAATACTATTATCATTGCTACTTCTAATGCTGGTGCTCCTTATATTATGGAGGCCGTACAAAATGGTGTGGATTTTACTACTATCCGTCAACATATTATAGATAATGAATTAGTTCAGGTGATGCGGCCCGAATTAATTAATCGTTTTGATGGTATTGTTGTTTTTCGGCCACTTACTATGGAAGATATGGTAGCTATTACTAATTTGCAACTGCAGAAAATTGGCCAACAATTAGCAGAGAAAAATATTAATTTTCAAGTCACTCAAGAGGGTTTAGAGTATTTAGCTAAGGCTGGCTATGATCCTAAATTTGGAGCTCGACCTCTACGTCGTCTGCTTCAGGATACCATTAGTAATGTTCTAGCTGAGAAATTATTAGCTAAAGAATTAAAGCGTCGTGATACGGTAATTATTAATGGAGAAGGACAAGTAGAAATTAAGTCAGCTAAAGAATTATAAGGGGCTTGCCAAGTTTTTTTCTTGTGATATAATGGGCGTTATAATTTTTTAGGCGCGAAGATCATTTCGCGTCTTTTATTCCAATTTAGCGCTATGACTTCATCAATTATTTCCCGTGAGGGCTACCAAAAATTAGTCGACGAATTTAATATGCTTACTACTGTAAGGCGACGTGAAATTGCCGAACGGATTGAGCGGGCCAAAGAATTAGGTGATTTAAGTGAAAATGCTGAGTACGGCGATGCCAAAGAAGATCAGGCTTTTAATGAAGGCCGGATTTTAGAGTTGTCTAATTTATTAAAGACCTTAACTGTAGTTGACCCGCCCACTGATGGCCGGGTAGGTATGGGTTCTAAATTAGTAGTAGAGACTAATTCAGGCCGAAAGGAGTTTACTATTGTTAGCTTTAATGAAGCTGACCCAGTAAATGGCAAAATTTCTAATGAATCACCTTTAGGGCAGGCCTTGCTTAATCATCAAGCCGGTGATAAGGTTAAAGTTAATACTCCTAAGGGGTATATAGAATACACCATTGTTAGTGTTACTAATTAGTAAAAGTTTTTATTAATTTTTATTAACAAAAACTACTTGGCAGCTATAGTCGAGTAGTTTTATTTTTGATATACTGAAAGCAGTTTTTCTTTTTAAATGTTTATATGGTCAAAATTAATCATCGCCCATCTCAGACTAAGTATATTTTTGTAGTTGGGGGAGTTATGTCTGGGGTAGGCAAAGGTATTACTGCCGCCTCTATTGGCCGTATCCTAATTAACCGTGGCTATAAAGTAAGCGCTATTAAAATTGATCCATATATTAACGTCGATGCAGGAACGATGAATCCACTGGAGCATGGCGAGGTCTTTGTGACTGAAGATGGTGATGAAACCGACCAAGATATTGGCAATTATGAACGTTTTCTTAATAGCAATATTTATAAAGAAAATTACATGACCACTGGCCGGGTTTACCAGGCAGTCATTGAGCGAGAGCGTAACCTAGGTTATGGCGGTAAATGTGTTCAAGTAGTGCCGCATATTCCTTTGGAAGTTAGGGCTAGAATTGAGGCAGCAGTGGGAAAAACTGGAGCGGAAATTATGATTATTGAGATTGGCGGCACGGTGGGTGAGTATGAGAATATGCTCTTTTTAGAAGCTGCCAGGGTGATGCGTCTGGAAAATCCGGGGAGCGTATTATTTGTTATGGTAACTTATCTGCCAGTACCAGCTAAGATTGGAGAGATGAAAACTAAACCGACGCAACATGCTGTGCGGGCCCTAAACTCAGCCGGCATTCAGCCGGATTTTATTATTGCCCGTTCGGAGACGCCCATTGATGAGCCTCGTCGCAAGAAGATTGCTATGCATTGTAATGTCCACAGTGACGATGTTATTGCAGCCCCGGATATTGATTCTATTTATGATGTCCCGGGTAATTTTGAAAAAAATCATCTATCCGCCAAGATATTAAAACGTTTAGGGTTAAGACCGCGCTGTAATGATTGGGGTGCTTGGCAAGTAATGGCGGAAAAGGTTAAGGAGAGTAGGGAAGGACAGCGTCCTGTAAAAATAGGGATTGTTGGCAAATACTTTACCTCGGGTGATTTTTGTTTAACTGATTCATATATTAGTGTCATTGAGGCCATAAAACATGCCGGTGTGGCTAATAATTGTCGACCGGTATTGGGTTGGTTAAACGCTGAGGATGTAGAGAAACAAGGAGTAAGTATTTTAGAAAATTATGATGGTCTAGTTATCCCTCAGGGTTGGGGTAAAAGAGGCTACAGAGGCAAAATTCAAGCTATTGAATACTGCCGTACTCACGGCGTACCTTATCTTGGTTTATGCTATGGCATGCAGATGGCAGTTATTGAATTTGCTCGTAATGTTTGCGGTCTTAAGGGAGCCAATAGTGAGGAGATTAATCCCAAGACTAAATATCCAGTTATTCATATTATGCCAGGACAAGCGGAACTGCTTGCCAGTAAACAGTATGGGGGTACTATTCGTTTAGGCGGCTGGCCTTGCAAGTTAGTGCCGGGGACCCATTTAGCCCATATTTATGCTCAGAAATTTGGTCCTAAGGTAGAAGTAGTCAGCGAACGGCATCGTCATCGTTATGAGTTTAATAACGATTACCGAAAAATTTTAGAAGAGCATGGCCTTACTATTGCTGGCACCTCGCCTGATGGCCAGATTGTAGAAGCCATTGAGCTTACTGACCATCCTTTTTTTATTGGTACGCAATTTCATCCGGAATATCTTTCTCGTCCTTTAGACCCTCATCCTTTATTTGTGGAGTTTGTAAAAGCTTGCTTAAAAGGGGGGAATATTGAAAATTGACTAACCTTTTTAATTATGTTATATTGCCTTAGTCGCCTCAATAGATTACAAAAAGGTTGTTCTCTTTTTATCATAAATTATTTTATGAAGCAAAAAAGGACGACAGTTCCAATAAGGCCGTGCTATTTAGTAGGCAAAAAATCTATTGGGCGACAGACTGTCGTCCTTTTTTGTTATCATTATTCAATAATTAAAATATTTAATATTTAATTTTATGAAACAAAGTACCCAGTATGATGATTTTACCAATGTTTATAGTCTCTCTAAAACATTACGCTTTGAATTAAAACCTGACCCCCTAACTGCTGAGTATATAGAAAAAGAGCAGATGTTGGAGAAAGATAAATCAATTAGTCAAAGTTATCAAGAAATTAAAGAGTATTTTGATCGACTGCATCGGGACTTTATTAACGAGGCTTTAGCTAAGGTTAATTTAGACTGTTCGCATTATTGGGAGTTATTTCAAGCAAAAGACAAAAAGGCTCTACAAATCGAGGCAGATAAATTAAGAAAAAATTTTGGGACAGCTTTTAATCTAGTTGGCCGACAATGGAGTAAATTAGCAGGCATTAAGGAAGAAAATGAAGAGAATGAAGGAAACAAGGATCAGAGCAAGTATAGGGATATATTATTTAAGAAAGAGGTGTTGGATATTATCAAAGCGAGATATGGCCAGGGAGATGCTAGGCTGGCAGCTCTATTAGAGACTTTTAAGAATTTTTTTACTTATTTTATTAATTTTAATGAAAGCCGTAAAAATTTTTATAAACTGGACGGAACTAGTACAGCAATAGCTACTCGTTCTATTGATGTTAATTTAAAAATTTTTTGCTCTAATATTGCCAATGTTCAATATTTACCTGACGGCATTCAGTTAACCGATGAAGAGCGATCCTTATTTGAAATCCGCAATTATCAGACATTTTTACAGCAAGAGAAGATTAAGCAATATAATGATTTAATAGGCACAATTAATGGAAAGATTAATAATTATCGGCAGGCTAATCATCAAAAGATTGGTTTCCTAAAAATTTTACAGAAGCAGATTCTCGGCGACGCAAATAACCCCAGCACTAAATTTATAGAAATTACAGACGATGCCAGTGTTTTTCCTGTTTTAAATGAATTAATTAATAATGCTGAGGAACCATTTAGGAAATTTTATAAAGAGCTCTTACCAAAAATATTGCCAGATACCACGGATAATTCTATAGATTTAAGCAAGGTATATTTATCTAAGGTTGCCCTTAACACTATCTCCAGTAAGGTATGTCAGAGTTGGTGCACATTAAAGGATATTTTAGAAAAGAAAAATGATTTCTCATTAGATAATGTGTTGACTTCTTTAAAAAATAATCAGCAGCAAGCTAAGGAAATTTTTAGAGATGATGTTTTAAAAAATTTTTTGGCGGACAGCAATGATAAAATTTTTAAAAAGTGGTTATACAATGAATATCAAAAAAGTTATGAGAGATATTGTGCAGCAAAAGATGTTTTATTATGTAAGATGGAGCAAGATAAATCATTTAGAAAGGAGGACCAAGAACAAAAGAATATAATAAAAGAGTTTTGCGATGCTGCTTTGGAGGTTTATCGAATGATAAAATATTTTTATATTGACAGAAGTCAAAATAGTGTAGAAGTCGACCCAATCTTTTATAATATTTTAGACCCTATTTTAGATGATTGTTCTGTCTATCAGTATTATAACGAAATAAGAAATTACTTAACGAAAAAACCTTTCAGTCAAGATAAGATAAAACTTAATTTTGGTAATGGACAACTTTTGCAGGGGTGGGATGAGAATAAATTGAAAGATTATAAGGGTGCTATTTTAAGGCATGGTGATGATTATTATTTAGGTATTTTGATGGGTAACCAAGTTTTTCAAACGAACAACAAAGAGGCCTATCTAGATAATACTAATGGCCATGGGTGGGAGTTGATGATTTATAAACAAATTGCTGATGCCCAGAAAGATGTTCCTCGTTTATTTTTTGCGAAGGCAAATTTAGCATTATTCCAACCCTCTGACAACATTAAAAGAATCAAAGATTCAAAAAGTTATTTAAGGAGTAGCGATAATTTTTCATCCCAAGACCTTTATGACTTAATTGATTATTATAAATCGTGTATTGAGAAATATCCCAATTGGCAGTGCTATGATTTTCATTTTTTGCCGACCGAAGAATACAAAAACATGAAAGATTTTACTGACGACATACAATCTTGTGCTTATAAGGTGAAGTTTGTACCAGTAAGAGATCAATATATAAAAGAGCAACAATCTCAGAAACAATCTCAGAAACAATCTCAAGTGGGATTATTATTGTTTAAAATTACTAATCGTGATTTTTTACCCCAAGCCCATGGATGCGATAATCTTCATACTAAGTATTTTAGGGCTTTGTTCGACCAAGAAAATTTACAGCATCCAGTTATAAAATTAAACGGTGGGGCAGAAATATTTTTTAGACAGGCCTCTATTACTCCCAAATTAGTTGAGCGAGGCCAAAAGTGTATTATCGAAAATCGGCGATATACAGAAGATAAATATTTGTTTCATTTTCCTATTACCCTAAATGTTAATCACAAAATTACGCCTAGGGCTTTTAGGGCCAAGATTAACAATTTGTTATATACCAATCCTAATATCAATATTATTGGCATTGATCGTGGGGAGAATCATTTACTATATATTTCGGTAGTTAATCAGAAGGGCGAGATTTTAGATGGTCCCAGGCCATTAGATACAGTTAATGGGATAGATTATTTAGGCTTATTAGAGAAAGTTAGTAAAGATCGAGATAGGGCTAGAAAAAATTGGGAATCAATAGCTAAAATTAAAGATTTAAAGGCTGGTTATGTGGGACAAGTGGTTAAGGTTATTGCTGATTTAGCATTACAATATAATGCTATAGTGGTTCTAGAAGATTTAAATACAGGTTTTAAGAGAAGTAGGCAAAAGATAGAGAAGCAAATTTATCAAAATTTTGAATTAGCCTTAATTAATAAATTGAACTATTTTGTAAAAAAAGAGGCTATGCCCGGTGAAAAAGGACACTTTTTGTCAGCTTTTCAATTAACAGAACCGATCACAAGTTATCAGGATGTAGGTAAGCAGACAGGTATTATTTTTTATGTACCGGCCGACTATACATCAATTACTTGTCCTCAGTGTGGCTTCCATAAAAGTTTTAATTTTTATCATAAAAATAAAACAGAGGATGAACATCTATTAAAGACTATGGATCTGCGATATGATAATGATGATGAGTGTTTTAAATTAACTTGTAACTTGATGGCGCTCAGCAATAATAAAAAACAGGACAATAATGAATTAGAGCTATCCAGTAAGAATATACAACGTTGGCGTTGGGGTACAAATAAGAGGGAGTTGGTATCCTATGATATAACTAAATGTTTGGCAGAACTTTTTAGTAAATTGCAAATTAATTATACCCAAGAACGCGGTAACCTATTGAATTTGTTTATCTCTCAGCAGCCCACATCTCAGGATTATGACGCTTTAATTTTCTATTTGCAACTTTGGCAGAAAATTCGTAATAGTAGTCCAACATCACCTGATTATATCCAATGTCCACATTGTGGATTTCATAGTGATAATGGCTTTCGGGGTAAGGAGTGGAACGGAGATGCTAATGGATCATATAATATTGCTCGCAAGGGTATACTAATTTTGGGTAAGATTAAACAATTTGGTGATAATCACCATGACCGTGATCAAGAACATATTTTTGATGATTTAAAATGGTCAGATTTATCCATTAACACTGAAGAGTGGAATGAATATGTTGGGCGACAATGATTTTATCCCTATTTCTAAGATTAATGATTTTTTATTTTGCCCTTATTCTCTATATCTGCACATGGTTTACGAGGGCTATGATGCCACTACTTATCAAAGTGAGGTTCAGGTTGCTGGCAAATTAGCTCACAAAAGCATAGATAATAAAGTTTATTCTAGTGCCAAGCGATATCTGCAGAGTCTAAGTGTCATTGGATTGAGGCTGGGTATAAGTGGCAAGATAGACATATTAGATCAATATACCATGACCTTAATAGAAAGAAAAAATCGTGTAAGCCAGTTATATGATGGGCAGGTTTATCAGGTTTATGCTCAATATTATTGTTTGTTAGAGATGGGTTATAATGTTAGGTCCCTAATAATACACTCTTTACAAGATAATAAAAATTACCGATTATCATTGCCGGGCAAAGTTGAAGCAAAGAAATTGGAGAATACCTTAAAAATGATGCGTAATTTCCAACCGCAATCATTTATTACCGGTACTAATATGGCGAAGTGTCGGCATTGTATTTATTACCCTCTATGTGTTTAATATTATGCTGTCATCTGATGATTTTTTAGAAAAAACAGTCTTATTAGTAGATTGTCAAACTAGTGATGAGACAAAATTAAAGATTACTAATAGTAATATTGCTTTAGAAAAAGCTGGTGATATTGTTAACCAAGTATCTTGTTATAAAATTTTAGCCATATTCATCGTCGGTGATTGTAGTATAACTACCGGATTTTTACGCCAAGCTGCTAATTTTAACATTTCTGTATTTTTTCTTAAAAAGAACCTGGAAACGTATACTGCTTTAGATAATGGTCCAGATTCTCATTATTTATTAAGGCACAAACAATATAATATCATAAATGAGCCCTATTCTTTGTCCATGGCTAAGTTGCTTATTAAAAATAAAATTAATAATCAAAGACGATTGGTTAAAGAGGTTCACCAGGATGATAGTGAAGAATTTTATAAATATTTAGAGATGATAGATTCTTGCGACAATTGTCAAAATTTACTAGGTATTGAAGGGATAGCCAGTAAAAAATTTTTTAAAACATTTTTTGATGTTTTTGATTGGTATCAGCGTATCCCTCATATAGGTGCAGATCCATATAATTTGTCTTTAGATATAGGATATAATTTATTGTTTAATTATATAGAGACACTTTTGAGATTGTTCGGTTTTGACACTTATAATGGTTTTTATCATCGTCTTTTCTTTAAACGCAAGTCATTGGCTTGTGATATTATGGAGCCATTTCGTTGTTTAGTAGATAAAACTGTGCGCAAAGCTTTTAATTTAAAACAGTTTAAAGAACAAGATTTTTTTACCAAGGGGGCCCAATATAATTTAACTTTTGTGAATTCTCAGAAATACTCTAGTGTCATTATGTCTGGTATTTTAGAAAGGAAAGACGACATTTTTAATTATGTAAGAAATTTTTATAAGTTTGTAATGTCCGATGCCAATAATCTGGAATTGTTTCCCCAATTTAACTATTGAATATATGTTATTGATTTGTTATGATATTAAAGATGATCATTTAAGGAGTAAGTTTTCTAAGTTCCTTAAGAAGTATGGTCACAGAATTCAGTTTTCGGTTTATGAGATTAAAAATAGCCCCAGGATTGTAGCAAATATTATAAAAGAAATTGAGATGAACTTTGAGAAATTTTTTACCGGTTGTGATAGTGTAATCCTTGTTCCGACTTGCGAGACATGTAGAAAAAAGATTATTAAATTTGGATATGCACGAAATGATGATGAGGAATGGTTAGTATTTGAAGGTTGATCTTTAAAAATTGAATATAAGAAAGTATAAGTCATTGTGTTGATATTTAAAAACCTTAGTCTTTATTTTTTTGACTATGCCAAATTTGGCTAATCTAAGCAAAATGTCTTGGAATCTAATAGTGATCCCTATGTATCATTATTGTCTTAGATTAGCCAAATTGTACTGTTAAATATCGATATTAGATTTCTACTTTCGTAGATTTTATGTGTCGTCCTATAATTGTGGACGTTAAATATCGATATTAGATTTCTACTTTCGTAGATGACCTAGTCTTTATGGGGGGAAACATAGGTTAAATATCGATATTAGATTTCTACTTTCGTAGATATATCCTGTAAGATATTTTCTCTCGCGTTAAATATCGATATTAGATTTCTACTTTCGTAGATAGTTAGCAATTGCCTTACCAACTAGGGTTAAATATCGATATTAGATTTCTACTTTCGTAGATCATTAGCTCCGTGTAAAGCAAGTATTGGTTAAATATCGATATTAGATTTCTACTTTCGTAGATGTGTGGTAGTGATAACCGACTGGAATAAGTTAAATATCGATATTAGATTTCTACTTTCGTAGATTCTATATGCTTCTAGCATACCTTCATGTTAAATATCGATATTAGATTTCTACTTTCGTAGATATCAGAGCTACCGAACTGATTTTGTTGGTTAAATATCGATATTAGATTTCTACTTTCGTAGATTTTTAATCGCTTTTCACCATTACCAGTGTTAAATATCGATATTAGATTTCTACTTTCGTAGATTTGTTGTCCACTCTTTTTTGGTGGTTGTTAAATATCGATATTAGATTTCTACTTTCGTAGATGTCGGCCCCAAATCCATTCTCCAGCTAAAGTTAAATATCGATATTAGATTTCTACTTTCGTAGATTTATAAAAATAGGTAGGCTCGTCAGGTTAAATATCGATATTAGATTTCTACTTTCGTAGATTAAACAAGAATTACTAGAAAAGTATGTTAAATATCGATATTAGATTTCTACTTTCGTAGATCTGGCTTTACTCGGGAATATCTACGAGAGTTAAATATCGATATTAGATTTCTACTTTCGTAGATATAAACTTATTTTCTAGTAAAATCTGGTTAAATATCGATATTAGATTTCTACTTTCGTAGATATCAAGAAACTGGACACAATGTCAAACGTTAAATATCGATATTAGATTTCTACTTTCGTAGATGCCTTCCTATCCCTCCTTTGTGTGGGTTAAATATCGATATTAGATTTCTACTTTCGTAGATGAACAGACAAAGACCTTAGAAAGTTTAGTTAAATATCGATATTAGATTTCTACTTTCGTAGATTATTATTTTATTTTTTTTACTATGTTGGTTAAATATCGATATTAGATTTCTACTTTCGTAGATAAGAAGGAGACCCAAACATAGCCAGGTTAAATATCGATATTAGATTTCTACTTTCGTAGATGAAAGAAATGAATGTCTTTCTCATAGTTAAATATCGATATTAGATTTCTACTTTCGTAGATATGTGGGACGGGTTTTCCGATGGTTGGAGTTAAATATCGATATTAGATTTCTACTTTCGTAGATACTTTAATTTAATCTAATTTAAACAGTTAAATATCGATATTAGATTTCTACTTTCGTAGATCCCAAGGTGAAGAGATAAGATAAAAGGTTAAATATCGATATTAGATTTCTACTTTCGTAGATGAAGACGACAGCTATTTTATATTAGCAGTTAAATATCGATATTAGATTTCTACTTTCGTAGATAGTTGCTTTGGATCTGCCACCTTAATGGTTAAATATCGATATTAGATTTCTACTTTCGTAGATCTAAACTTGGGTCTTGAGTAATAATAAGTTAAATATCGATATTAGATTTCTACTTTCGTAGATTTTTTTTTGAATTTAAATATATTTTGGGTTAAATATCGATATTAGATTTCTACTTTCGTAGATTACTAACATTGTTGCTCTTCACTTGGGGTTAAATATCGATATTAGATTTCTACTTTCGTAGATTACCACTATCCACCAATAAATCCATTATGTTAAATATCGATATTAGATTTCTACTTTCGTAGATAATATCCTGCTTACAGATGTTGATTAGGTTAAATATCGATATTAGATTTCTACTTTCGTAGATATAGCGACAGAATGGGAGTATAGTGAAGGTTAAATATCGATATTAGATTTCTACTTTCGTAGATATAATATGACAAAGGCTCAAAACCTGTTAAATATCGATATTAGATTTCTACTTTCGTTCGTGGGTTTCTTTACTTCCCCCCATAAATTAGGTACAATATAGCCAGCATATTAAGCTGGTTATTTTGTTTTTTATGGCAGAAAAAATAAGTGAGTACGAAACACGAAGGAGGAGACTAGAATTATTACAGGAGGCGGGGATTGAGCCTTATCCGGCACAGTGTCAGCGTAAAGAGACTAATAGTCAAGTGTTAGCTAATTTTCAGGCCTATGAAAAGTCAGGCGAAGCGGTTTATTTAGCTGGCCGTTTGCGGAGCTTGAGAGAGCATGGCAATTTGACTTTTGCTGATTTGCAGGATGGCACGGCTACCATACAATTGGCTTTCAGCAAGAAAGAACTAGGAGATAGTTACAAAAATTTTCTTAAATTTATGGATATTGGTGATTTTGTTGCGGTGAGCGGTCCTGTTTTTCGTACTCATGCTGGCGAGCCCACGGTATTAGTTAAAGAATGGCAAATTATTAGCAAAGCTTTAAGGCCCTTACCTGAGAAATGGCATGGTCTTAAAGATGAAGATGAGCGTTGGCGTAAACGTTATTTGGATTTGTTATTTAATGATGATTTGCGAGTTTTATTTGTCAAGAAAGCGCAATTTTGGCAGGTAACTCGTCAATTTATGCTGGACCATGGATTTTTAGAAGTAGAAACGCCAACCTTAGAAATCACTACTGGCGGGGCCGAGGCTAATCCTTTTAAGACTCATTATAATGATTATGATATTGATGTTTATTTGCGTATCTCGGTTGGAGAACTCTGGCAGAAGAGGTTAATGGCGGCGGCTTTTGATAAAACCTTTGAAATTGGCCGAGTTTTTCGTAATGAAGGCAGTAGCCCAGATCATTTACAAGAATTTACTAATATGGAGTTTTATTGGGCTTACGCTAATTACCTGGATGGAATGAAATTAAGTCGGGAATTATATGTTAATTTAGCTCAACAAGTTTTTGGCACTACTAAGTTTAATAGCAAGGGATATAGTTTTGATCTAGCTGGTGAATGGCCTGAGTTAGACTACTGCGGGGAGATTAAACGGCAAACTGGCATAGATGTTTTAGAAGCCAGCGATGAAATGATGCGTCATAGGTTAGATGAGTTAGGGGTTAATTATGAAGGGACTAGCCGGGAACGCCTTATAGACACCCTATGGAAGTATTGCCGTCGTAATATTGCCGGGCCAGCTTTTGTGGTTGGTCATCCTAAACTAGTGTCGCCCCTGGCTAAATCTCGGTCAGATAATCCGGAGTTAACAGAGCGCTTTCAGATTATTATTGCCGGTACTGAGATGGGGAATGGCTATTCTGAATTAAATAATCCCTTGGAACAGCAAGCTCGTTTTCAGGAACAGCAAAAACTTTTAGAAAGAGGAGATACCGAAGCTATGATGCCTGATTGGGATTTTATTGAGATGCTGGAGTATGGTATGCCGCCTACTTGTGGTTTTGGCTTTGGAGAGCGGTTTTTTGCCTGTCTGGCTGGTCGGTCAGTCAGAGAAGCAACTTTATTCCCTTTTGTTAAACCTAAGGTGAGCTCTAAATAATATGTTAGATATTAAATACATCCGAGAAAATTTGGCTGAAGTTAAAGAAAATTGTCGTTATAGGGGAGCGAAAGTAGATTTAGATCGGCTAATTAGCCTGGATGAAGCGCGACGTAGCCTGCAGCAAGAGTTAGATGACTGTCGGGCTAAGCGTAATAATTGGTCAAAAAAAGCGCCAACTCCTCAAGAAATTGCAGCCATTAAGGCTAATAATGAAGCTATTAAGCAAGGTGAAGTGAAATTGCGGCAAATTACTGAAGAATTAGAAGCTTTATTACTAACTGTCCCCAATATGACTGATCCAGCGGTCGTCCGGAGTTTGAATCCGGCCGATAATGTTATTTTAGAAGTCTGTGGTCAGCCGACACAATTTAGTTTTTTACCGCAAGATCATTTAGCTTTGGCGGATAAATGGGGCTGGTTAGATTTTGACCGAGCTAGCAAGGTGGCCGGGGCGAAGTTTTATTATACGGCCGGTGATTTAGCTTGGCTGGAATTAGCCTTAATTTCTTATGCTTTGGCGGTAGCAACTCGCCATGGTTTTAAGATAATGCTTACTCCCGATTTAGCCAAAACTAAAATTATTGAAGCGCTAGGATATAATCCGCGCGGTGAATCAACTCAGATATATAATTTAGAGAACAGTGATTTAAGCTTAATTGGAACAGCTGAAATTACCCTTGGGGGGTATCATCAAGATGAGGTATTGCCTGAAAAAGATTTACCCTTACATTATGTAGCTTTATCTCAGTGTTTTCGTACCGAGGCGGGGAGTTATGGCCAGTTTGCTAAAGGTATCTTCAGGGTGCATCAATTTAATAAAGTAGAGATGTTTATTTACTCTCGGCCTGAAGATAGTGCGGCAGAACATCAATTCTTGATAGCCATAGAAAAAGAAATTTTTCAGGGTTTAGGCTTACCCTTTAGATTGGTGGATCATTGTACGGCTGATTTAGGCGCTCCTTCGGCGAGAACCATAGATATTGAAGCCTGGCTGCCAGGCAAACCCAATAAAGATGGCCAGTTAGGAGATTGGGCGGAGATGACCTCGGCTTCTAATTGTTGGGATTACCAGGCCCGAGGATTAAATATTAAATATGAGCTCGCGGATGGCCGGAAAGCCTTGGTCCACACTCTTAATGGCACTGCTTTAGCGATGCCGCGCACCTTGATAGCTATTATCGAGAATTATCAGCAGGCTGACGGCCGTGTTAAGTTACCGGCGGTTTTAAAGCCTTATCTTACTGCCGAAACGTCTAGCATGTATTTTAGTTAAGATTATGAACAAGGGTCGTCAGCCAGTTAATAAAAAAGTGGTAGTAATGAGTCATTCAGCACCAGTTAAATCGGTACCAAAAAAGCGCGTAACAGTTAAAAAATCGGTAACTACTTCGCAAAAAATAGTTAAAGTTAGCCAAAATAAAGTAAAAGCACCTAAAAAATCTATTAATTGGCGACAATTTAAGCGGGGAGTTATAATAGTGGGGTTAGTAATTATTGTTTTAGGACTAGGTTATGGCCTTTTCTGTTCTAATTATTTTCGGGTTAGAGATATTGAGATCAGCGGGGTTAAATTACTGCCGGCGGAAGACATCCATGAGTTAGCAGTTTCGGCTTTGAGTGGTCCAGGTTGGCAGCTATGGCGGGGGAATTTTTGGCTGACGACCTCACAGCGGGTATGCCGGAAGCTAGAAGATTACAAGTTTACTGACTGTCGTCTGCGTCGTCATTGGCCCAATAAATTAACCTTGGTAGTAGCAGAAGAACCGCCTGTGGTTATGTGGCAAGAAAATAGCCGGTATTACTTGGTTGATCGGTTTGGCCGGATTCTTAAAGAAGATAGTACTGCTAGTGCTGCCTCTTGGCCAGTGATTAAAAATAAAGGAGATAATTTAGTAACTAGTGATAAAATAGCGGCTAATCCGGCACTATGGTCAATGATTGTAGCCATTAGACAAGCCAAATGGCCAACTGGTGAACCCCATAATTTTCTTTTTGACGATGATGAACCTAATACTTTAGAAGTGGTAGATCCTAAGGGGCAGATTGTTAAATTAAATTTACGACGTGATTTGGAATCTCAGTTAGCCTTATGGCGAGCGGGGCAGAGTAAATTCAGTACTCAACTTAGTGAAGCTAAGGTTATTGACTTAAGGTATGGAGATAGGATAATCTATCAATAAGTATATTAATTTTATGAATGATGAAAAAATTTTTAAATTAGTCTTTTTTTTAGCAGTACTAGTGTTTTGTATTTTAGTAGTTGGAGTATTTTTATTACTTTGTAAGATTTTACTGCTATTTACCCCGGAGCTTCATTTTATGGGTCTTATTTTGACTTATCCCTAGGGGGTAATGTCGTATAAGATGTATTGTGCGACGTTGTATATCATTCTCCCCGTTAAGACTTGTAGCAAATAAAAAAAGAAATCCGTCTGATTTCTTTTTTTATTTTATTATGCTTTTTTACTACTATTGTTTATTTTTAGCCGGATGAGCAAAAGCACCAACGACATAATCAAATTCATCTTGCCAGTTACGATTTTTACAGCTAAAACCACCCTCTTCAGCAGGACTGCTGGTTGATGATTCAAGGTCACGGATACCTAAAACATAGAACTCGCCCTGGCCACGCGGGCAAAATTGGCCATCATCAGCATAAACTTGGTAGTGGAAAGCATAATCAATGCCGTGGGTGGGATCATATTTAGAAATTGGATCAGCAGGAAAATTAGGCGGTAGAAAGCCCTTTTCCACTAAGGGATAAATAAAACGATGGTCATCACTATTTTGGTAGCCTAAATCCCAGTTGCCAATATCTTTATCTCCTTTTGGGAATTCACCATATTGATTATAATATTGATTAATGGCTGACTGGATTGTTTTTAAATTGGCAATTCTTATTTGGTCCCGCTCTTTAGCTTGGTTAATAGACCAATAAGTAAAACCAGCGCTAGCTATTAGAAGGAGAAGGCTTAAGATAAAGATAGCGGACAAGGGTCCAAAGCCAGGTAAGTAGTAGTGATTAGTCTTTTTCATGTGGTTATGGTAAATAAGCTAATGGGTCTACGGGAATGCCATTTAAACGGACTTCAAAGTGTAAATGAGGGCCAGTAGTCATCTTACCAGCGCCAGGGGTGCCGGGAGTGCCTCCGCTATAGCCAATTAGTTGGCCAGCAGTAACATAGTCCTCTTCTTTTACTACTATTTTAGAGACATGGCCATAGACAGTCGCCAGTCCATTATCATGAACAATCATAATATAGCTATAACCCATGCCAGCATCTTTAGCTGCCGCTATGTAGCCATCAGCTACTGCCATAATGGGAGTCCCCTGCCCGGCTTTAATATCTATTGCTGGATGCTCAAAAACATCGCGGAAAGGATAATCTGGGTCATGAAAATAAGCAGTAATACGATTTTTGGGCACTGGCCAGATAAAAACTGAGGTATTATTTGATTCATTTTGATTATTCTTAGGCCTCTTGGCTTCTAGCTGAGCTAATTTTTGACGGACCGTCTTTTCCAATGCGCTAATTTCTGCATTAGCCTGTTCTTGCTCTTTTTTAGCATCAGCTAATAGTGTTTGATATTGACTTTCAGATAATTGAGTCTGTTCCAAGAGAAAATTCTTATTTTGTTTTTCTTGGTCTAGACTATCTTTTTTGTCCGCCAACACTCGCTGTAATTCCGCTAACTGCTCACGTTTATTATTTAAGGTTTGTTGCTGTTCTTCTAGTGAAGCTTTGAGGTCTTTTAACTCTTCCAGTTCGTCGCGGACTGCACTGCTAATATTGTTGAGATATTCAATATCATTAAGGAAATCAGAAAAGGAATCATTCATTAGAATAACCTCTAATGGGTTCCTACTCCCCTGCTGGTCAATAGTCTTAATGAGTTTACTTAATCGATCTTTAGCTTGATCAATTTGTTGGTCTTTATTGGCAATTTCCAATTCTAAACTGCGTAGTTCTAGTTCTGTTTGCTCCATTTCTAGCCTAGTGCCCTCAATGTCTAGCTCAATTTCGGCCATTTTGTTATCCAAAATAGACAGTTGGTTTTTAAGACTAGCCTTTTCCTGCTGTTTTTCAGCAATAAGCTGTTGGTAGTAACGCTGTTGATCGCGTAATTTACTAAGGGCATCTTTCTTTTTATCTATTTGACTATTTAGCTCATTAATTTCACTTTCATAATCACCATGCGCCATTGGTGCTCTGTTGATAATAAGCAAAGAAAAGATCACTATTAGTGTCAAACTGCCCTTTATTATATTGTAAATACGATGATGTTGCTTCATGGCTCAATTATACTATTTTTTAAAAACTTTGACTAGGACCATACCTTAGTTATTCTACATAAAAGCGAATATTGCGGACATAAGTAGTTTGAGTACCAGAATAATTAACTAAAACTATTGCTTTGGCCCAGAGCGTGCCGGTATGCCATTTATTATATCCAGTATCACTTTCACCGGTGCGTGGTCGGCCATTAATCTGTTTATTGACGACAAAAGTCCAGGTATTAGTTGAAGTTGGTCGGTCATTCTCAGCTCCAAAATAATCATAACTACCCGGATGACCAGGTAATTTAGTATAACTTCCGTCATATGATGCAGTCCCTAAAAAGAATTTATAGGTGGTTGTCCCCTCAGTTAAATATTCAGCTTCAATATAGTATTTACGGCTGGTATCAATGGGAAAATAGCCAGAGGCAGGAGCCAGAGTACATATGCGACTATTTTCTATTTTTATAGCTTGCCTGTCTTGATCATAAGTAGCGCCACACTGCCCAGGGTCGTAACGGTTTTGCCACTTAGTCGGGTCACGCCAGTCAATGCCATTAGCTGCCAGGAGGTCTTGACTAATACCATTAGGACCCATAGCTAAGGTACCAGCTGGCCAGTCACCTGAACCTTGTTCTAGGTTAAAGCCCAGACGATAACTTTCTCCACTATTAAGATAGCTATAGGTATAATGAATATTAGATAAAGGATCACTGGGGATTTTTTGAAGATAGACAATTGCCCCACAAGTAGAACTAATACCTAAATTACTAAGACATAAACCAGTAATTGGAGTACCAGTAGGTGTGGGTGGGGCAGGATATACTCCTTTGTCATTATAATAAAGTTCTAAACCCATACCTATTTGTCGTACATCAGAGAGACGACGAGAATCTCGGGCTTTAGCTCTCACATTATTAAAAGCTACTACGGATAAAGTAGAAAGAATACCAATAATGGCAATAACTACGAGAAGTTCTACTAAAGTAAAAGCTGAATGGTGTTTATTTTGAACTATCATGTTTATTATTTTATCATCATCTACTTAATTTTTCTAGGATTTAGTTTCCAGATTATAAATTGATAACTAAAGACTATGACGGCACGCCAGATTCTTTTGAAGCGCCAGGGCTGTTGGCCAAGACGCCAGAGCCATTCCAGACCTAAATGGCGCCAAATTTTTGGTGCTCTGGCAATAGCTCCAAGCAGAAAATCAAAACTACCCCCTACCCCCATCATCAAGCGGCAGCTAGGCCAGGTATCTCGTTCTTTATTTAGAAAATATTCTTGCCAGGGTGCCCCTAAAGTAGAAAAGATAATAATTGGTTGAAATGAAGTTAGACGTTTAACTTGACGGCGGCCTAATTGGCCAGACCTTTTAACATCTTCCACTAAATAATTAAGATGAGGATATTTTTGTTGAAGCCTTAAAGATAATTCTTTACGGGATAATAATCCGCCTCGCCAGTTAATAATAGCTATGGGTAGGTTATGTTGTTGGGCGTACTGAACGAGGTCAGCAGTGAGATCAGCGCCAGTATGGCGTTGAAGTTTACAGCCACAAACTCTAGCCGCCAGAATTAAGCCAACTCCATCGGGTAAAGCTAGGTCAGCGCTATTTAAAATATCTCTAAATTTTTTATCATTTTGGGCTGTTAATATAAACTCGGGATTAGCAGTGACAATTAAATGATTATGACTACTTTGGAGGTAGCTTTCAATAATAGTCCATAGTTCGTGGTTATTGAGGTTGGTCAGCCGCACACCCATTAAATTAATGAAGTTCATAACGTCTTTTTAAATATTTTTCTCTTAGTTCTGGTGGCAGTTTTTCTAAACTATATCTTAACATGATACGTGGCATTTGACTAGCGTACTGGTCTAAAAAGTTCAGGAGTGATGATTGATTCTGCTTACCAATTTCTCGTAACATCCAGCCGGTTGCTTTATGCAGTAATTCTTCTTTTTGAGATAAATATTGTTTGGCTAGTTTTAGGGCCGGACCACATTCCCCTTTTTTAATTAAGGTTAGATTAGCGACCATGGCAGCTCGTTTAGCCCATAAATTATTAACTCTAGCCAGGGTTGATAGGATATTATAATTTTTATTATTAACTAAATATTCACCAAGAATTTTTGGAGCAGTTAAGTCAATAATATCCCAGCTATTAAAGAGATGAATATTATTTAGATAAAAATCTAAGGTATTCTTTTGTTCTTTTTTATCACTTCGATTATAATGACTAACCAAAATAAGAGCGCCAGTAAACCTTACTTCATGCACTGGATGAGTTAATAATTTTTTAATATCTCTTAGCGGCAAATTATAATATTCTTGAGCCAGGGGCCGCTGTAGTGGTACTGGTATACCCCAAAAAATATCATAAGCCCCATAATCCCCGGCACCAGTTTTAAAAAATTGGCTCAAGGTTTTAGCTTTATTAGCGTTAGCTAAGGCCTGTAATTTTTGGATAATTTCTGGATAGCCTGAGGACATATTTTAGGCTGGTAAAATACTTTATTAAAATTTATTATTTTACCTTGGTCATCAACCATAATCCCCTCTTTAGTTAGAAGATTCTTTTGAGCTTCTACGCCCTGAATAAAGCCAATTAACTTACCGCTATGGCTTACTACACGATGGCAAGGCACAGTTGGGGCAAAAGGATTATGGTGGAGCGCTTGGCCGACTGCCCGGCTGGCCTGAGGCCTGCCAATAGCTTGAGCAATGGCACCGTAAGTACTAATGCGACCCAAAGGAATTTGGCTGGTAGCGAGATAAACTAAAGCTGCAAATTGACTGGTATCTGGCATACACTTTTTACAACATTTAAGATGAGTTTATTATACAAATAATTGAAGTTATCGGCAATAAAAAAGCCCCTGGGCTCAGGGGCTAATAAAAAAATTGGGCCAGCTGGTTTTGAGCCAGCTTCTTATTTCCTCTTCCTCCTCATGGCTAAGAGGAGAGGTAAAACTTTCTTTGAAAAAATCACCCACAATGCAGCTGAGCTGCTTGTAGTAAAAATCAATAATAGCATCTACGTCATCATGAGCAAAACAAGTATGGGACAGTAGAATATGATTAAGGCGTTTTTTAATAAATTCCACCACTCCCTTGTTAATTTCTCCAACTCGTTTTTGATAGTGACCCACTCTTTGTTTTGCCCAAAGAAGTGCTAGACAGCTAATTACCGCCATTCCTATTATACTCCCAGAAACATAATCTAAGAATATTGTAGGACTGGGGCTAGGAGCTAAACTCATAAGCCAATAGGCTACCAACAAATAGACGAGGAATAAACTTATGTGGAAAAACGCTTTTTTAATCCTCACCATTTTTTGTAGCCTAGCCTCCCAATACTCTTTTTTATTTAGAGTATTTTTGTATTCTTGGCAAATTTGCCAAATGAGGAGGCTAGCCAAATTTTGGGTATTGACGGTTTTGAGCGGTGTTTCCATGATGATCACCCCCCTTTTTTATTTTTTAGGTACATTTTATAGATATATTACCCTAGTCCTAAGTCAATTATTTGTCAACCATTTTGGTAATTGCCTATTTTGTGCTATAATCTTGACAGGTAGACTAAACTGAGTTATATTATTTTTAGCACTCTAATTAATAGACTGCTAAAATAATAATAATAAAATATGTTAGATAATTTTACTGAAAAAGCTCAAGAAGCTATTATCAATGCCCAAATGGTTGCCCAACAATACGGCCAGGAATTTATTGGCGCGCTTCATTTATTGTTAGCTTTACTGCAGCAAGATGAAGGGTTGGTGCGGCCTATTATTGAGGCTCAAAAGATTGATCCTGAATATATTATTGACCAGGTAGAGGCTGAGCTGGAAAAATTACCTAAATCTGATCATCCGCAAATAGCGGATGGTATAGTTCAAGGTACAGCTGAGGCCTCCATGGTTATAGAGCGAGCTAGAAGAGAAGCTAAAAATTTAGACGACGAATATGTGGCTACGGAGCATTTATTATTAGCTATTGTTGGGGTTAAATCTAGAGCTCAGGCTATTTTACTGAAGGCTGGACTGGGCTATGAGTCCCTACTCAAAACTCTGATTGAACTTCGCGGTTCTCAAGCCGTTGGCTCTACTGATGCCGAGAAAAAATACAAAGTATTACAGAAATATGCTATTAATTTAACTGATTTAGCCAGGCAAAAAAAGCTAGATCCAGTTATTGGCCGTGATGAAGAAATTCGACGGATTATGCAGGTACTCACAAGGCGTACTAAAAATAATCCAGTGTTGATTGGTGAAGCCGGCACTGGTAAGACTGCTATTGTAGAAGGTTTGGCCCAACGGATTGTTAGTGGCGATGTCCCGGAAACTCTAAAGGGCAAAGAATTAGTAAGTTTAGATTTAGGCTTATTAATTGCTGGAGCTAAATTTCGGGGTGAATTTGAAGATCGTTTTAAGTCAGTTATTAAAGAAGTCCAAAAAAGCAATGGTCAAGTTATTTTATTTGTTGACGAACTGCATACTATTGTTGGCGCTGGTGCTTCAGAAGGATCAATGGATGCCTCTAATATGTTGAAACCAGCTTTAGCACGGGGCGAAATTAAATTAATTGGCGCTACTACCATTAAAGAGTACCAAAAATATATTGAAAAAGATGCGGCCCTAGAGCGTCGTTTTCAGCCCATTTTTATTGAAGAACCTAGTGTAGAAGATACTATTGCTATTTTAAGGGGTATTAAAGAAAAATATGAGGTACATCATGGCGTCCGCATTACCGATGATGCTCTGATCGCCGCGGCCAAATTATCGGCGCGGTATATTACTGACCGTTTTTTACCAGATAAAGCTGTGGACCTCATTGATGAAGCGGCCTCTAGTTTAAGAATGGAAGTTGACTCCTCTCCTGACGAGCTAGATAGGCTAAAAAGAGAAATTCGACGACTAGAAATTATGAAAGTGGGATTACTGAAAGAAGATAATAAAGATAAAGTCAGAAAGATTAGCCGCGATTTAGAAAACTTAAAGGAAAAAGCTAAGGAATTGGAATTACAATGGTCGAATGAAAAAGCGATTATTTCTAAGATTCGTGATTACAAGCGAGAAATTGATGAACTGCGGGCGCAGGCTGAGATTATTGAGCGGCGTGGTGATGATTTAACGAAAGTAGCTGAAATTAGATATAGCCGTATTCCGGAATTAGAGAAAGCCATTGAAAGTGAACGGCAGAACTTATTAAAAATTCAAAGTGGCGGCCGGAGAATTTTAAAGGAAGAAGTCGATGAAGAAGATATTGCTAAAGTAGTATCGCGCTGGACCGGCATTCCGGTGGCCCGAATGTTAGAAAGTGAAGCTCAGAAGCTAACTAAAATTGAAGATTATTTAAAGACTAGAGTGGTTGGACAAGATGAAGCCATTAAGGCTGTAGCTAATGCTATCCGCCGTTCCAGAGCTGGCATTAATGAAGAAAAAAGACCTATTGGTTCTTTCTTGTTTGTTGGTCCGACTGGCGTAGGTAAAACTGAGCTGGCTAAAACTTTAGCTGAGTTTATGTTTGATGATGAAAATGCTTTAATTCGGTTGGATATGAGTGAGTTTATGGAAAAGCATAGCGTTTCTAAGATTTTAGGAGCGCCAGCGGGCTATATTGGTTATGATGATAGTAATCAGCTAATTGACCGGGTGCGTCGTCGCCCTTATAGCGTCATTTTATTTGATGAAATTGAAAAAGCCCATCCGGATGTGTTTAATATCTTACTACAAATTTTAGATGATGGACGGCTAACTGATTCTAAGGGTCGAATAATTAATTTTAAGAATACCATCATTATTATGACCTCTAATTTAGGCAATGAGGTGATTAAAGATTATTCTATTGGTTTTTATGATGGCAGTGACGCTAAGAAGCTGGCTCAAGCGCGAGAAGAAGAGATGAAAGATAAAATTGACCGTATTTTAAGAGAGCACTTTAAGCTGGAATTTCTTAATCGTATTGATGAAATAGTAATCTTTAAGAGTTTAAGTAAAGAAGCACTAAACCAGATTGTGGAATTAGAATTAGAAAAAGTCAGCCAACGCTTAGCTATCAAGGGCATTAAATTTAAGGCCACAGTCAAGCTTAAGAGGTTCTTGGCTGATAAGGGCTATGATGTAACTTTTGGTGCCCGACCACTTAAACGGGTAATTCAAAACCAGCTTTTAGATGAATTGGCCTTGCAAATAATTGAAGGTAAAATTAAAGAAGGAGATACGGTTATTAGTGATATCGATAACAATAAAGTCGTTTTCCGATTAGAAGAGAAAGTTCCAAAAAGTTCCAACTAAAATTAGACATTAATTTATTGGAGTAATAATCCCATGCATTTATCTCCCCGCTTAATTTGTAGATGGATGATGATAGCCTCAGTAATGGCTGTGGTTATTATTTTTGCCCCACGGTCAACGCGGGCAGCTGAATTTAATCCTAATTTAATTATTAGCGATGCTGAACTTCTGGACTCTGGCACCATGAGTCTTGCGGACATTCAGCAATTTTTAGAGATGCATGGTAGTTATTTAGCTAATTATCGGGGAGAAGATTATTATGGCACAGTTCGTAGTGCGGCCGAAATTATCTATAATGCCGCTACTAATAGCTATGACTGTAGTGGGATTGATATTAATAATCCTAAAGACATAGAAGAGGCTAAGGCTAAGTGTGTTAAGGTATCCATTAATCCCCGTTTTCTTTTAGTCCTTCTACAGAAAGAGCAAAGCTTAATTGAGGATCCCAGCCCTAAAGCTAGTCAGTTAGACTGGGCAATGGGTTATGGCTGTCCAGACGGTGCGGCTTGTAGTGAGCGCTGGCGTGGTTTTGGCAAACAAGTTAATGCCGCGGCTTTACAGTTTTATGATTATATGATGAATCCTCGTTATTATCATTATCAGGTAGGACAAAGTTATACTATATTTAATACTAATAGAGATCCGGTGGTGGTTACACCGGCTAATCGAGCCACGGCTGCTTTATATAACTATACCCCCCATGTGTATAATGGCAACTATAATTTGTGGAAACTATGGCAGAAATATTTTACCAAAATTTATCCTGATGGTTCTTTATTACAACCCGAGGGCGAAGAGGTAGTATATTTAATTCAGTCAGGCCATAAACGGCCGTTTGCTAGTCGTGGTGCTTTAGTCTCTAGGTTTGATCCACGTAAAATTGTGACTGTGAAGCCGGCGGATTTAGAAAATTACCCCCTAGGGGCACCAATTAAGTTCCAGCAATATAGTTTAGTGCAAGCTCCGTCTGGGGCCATTTATCTCATAGTTGACGATAAACGGCGAGGCTTTGTAAGTAAGCAGGCATTCTCCAAGATGGGCTTTAATATGCAAGAGGTCGTCAAGGCCAGTTGGGAAGATTTAGCCCCTTATAAAGAATCGGCGCCTATTACTGTAACCTCTACTTATCCAACCGGCGCTTTGCTCCAGGATAAGAAAACTGGCGGAGTCTATTGGGTAGAAGAGGGCTTTAAATATCCACTGGTAGATCGGGTACTGCTTAGTACTAAATTTGCCAATCGCCGAATTATACCCGCCGATGCTACTGAGCTAGCAGCTTACCAAACTGGGGCGCCAGTTAAATTAGATGATGGTAATCTAATTAAAATAGAAGGCAGTCCTAACGTCTATATTTTAGACCATGGCGAGAAACGTTTAATTCCTAGTGAACGTTTATTTGAAGGTCTAGGTTATAAATGGAGCAATATAATTACGGTTAATCCCCAACATTTTGAGCTTTATCCTTTTGGTCAGATAGTAGAAGATAGGTTGCCGGCTGAGGTTGGGCCACCTGATGCGACCTCCACCCCAACTAGCACTTTGCCAGATTTAGTAGCTACTAGTACTGCTAATATTAGCTCCACCCCTAATTCTCTTAGTCCGTAATATGGCCTTAGTATTTGCTGCCTTAGTACCACATTCACCGTTACTAGTTCCTAATATCGGGCGGGAGCATCGTCAATTGTTGGCAAAAACCTTAAAAGCTTTTGAGGAATTATCTACTGCATTAGCCGAGGCTCAACCAGAAGCTATAATTATTATGTCGCCCCACATAGAAAATGGTGCCAATTGGTGGAACGCTAATGTTTCCTTAACTTATCATGTTGATTTAAGCATTTTTGGTGATTTACTAACTAAGGATAGTTGGGAGGGTGCTCTTAGATTAGTTATAGACCTGCAAGACTATTTATGGCCTGACCAGTCCCTTCGTCTTTATAGCCAGCCAGCCTTAGATTATGGTACATCTATACCTTTATTATTATTGGGTTCAGCTGTTCAGAGGGTTAAAATTTTACCAGTGGGTTATATTAATAATCAACCCGAACGTCAAGCCCTGTTTGGCCATCAACTAGGTGAATTCTCTCGTCAATGGCCAGGCCGGATAGCTCTTTTAGGCTCAGGTGATTTAGCTCATACCTTAGGGCCTGACCAGCCAAGCAAAGCTCAGGGACAGGGTCATAAATTTGACCAGGAACTTCAGCGAGCCCTGGAGCAAAATGACGAAGCGGCGATATTAAATATGCCCTCAGACTTATTAAGTAAAACAGGCCAATGTGCTTGGCTGGGTTATTTAACTGTTAATGCGGCCTTAGCTAATCAATTAGGCCAATGGCATAATTTAGTTTATGAAGCCCCTTTTGGAGTGGGTAGCGCTATTTGGTATTGGCAGACTTCTAGCTAAATTAATGTTTATTTCTTGTGATAATTACTAAGTATTTTGAAAAAATATTGCCAACGATTACCTCCTTCGCAGAGTTCTTGGGTATCAATGAGAGCTTGGCGAATAGTAGATTCCGGAAATTGTTGACAGACTTTAAAAATAGCCGAACGCTTAAAGTTTGGCACTCTAAGTCGTTCAATCACTTCTAGAGCTAATTGTTGCCACGGGTAAGCTGGTGGCTTAATAGTTTTTCGTGGTTGTTTAATTAAGTCTCCAATGGTGGTAAATTGACGGACATCACGAGTCATAAATTTAAACTAATAATATAAAGTATAATCAAGTTATGGATCAAAAGCAAATTGACAAGGGACATGTCCGCCGTTTAGTCATTTATCCCGATTCTCGATTACGGCGGACAGCTCAGGTAGTAGATCTAGCAAGACTACAGGATAAAAAATTCCAAGAATTAATTGTAGATATGGCAAAGACCATGCTTATTAAAGATGGCATTGGTTTAGCAGCACCCCAAGTGGGGCGTAATTGGCGCCTTATTGTCGTTAACACTGACGAGGGCGTATGGCCGATGATTAATCCGATTATTACTAAATTAAGTTCTAGCACTACCATAGAAGAAGAAGGATGTCTTTCCTTGCCCAATACTTTTGGCCAAGTTAGACGAGCTAAATCGCTCCAGTGTCATTATATTAATGAATTAGGCAAGGAATGTAATTTAACCGCCAAGGGCACTTTAGCTCGAGTTATTCAGCATGAGGTTGATCATTTAAATGGCATTTTATTTATTGATTATTTAAAGTAATGCCTATGACTATTATGCCGCCAAAGAAGATTAGTTTAGTATTAGCTGGTTCGCCGCAGTTAGCTGTGCCTGCTTTTGAGGCTTTGTGGCGAGATGGGCGCTATAATATTGTGGGAGTGCTGACCCAACCGGATAAACCAGCAGGCCGGGGACAAAAAATTACTCCACCACCGGTTAAAGTATGGGCTCAAAGCCATAATTTGCCAGTTTGGCAGCCGGAATATTTACCATCATGGTTGACAATAGCTCAAGAAATTAAGCCGGAGATGATTGTCGTTATGGCTTATGGCCAATTTATCCCCTCTTCTTTACTTAATCTTCCGTGGTTAGGTTGGATTAATGTACATGGCTCACTACTGCCTAAATATCGGGGGGCTGGTGTATTAACAGCCCCAATACTGAACGGAGATAGAGAAACTGGTATTTCCCTTATTCGATTAACTAAGAAATTAGATGCTGGTCCTATTATTGCTAGACGAGTTATTCCCCTGTCCCCTATTGAAACTAGTGGCAGTTTAGCAGCTAAAATAGCTAATGAGGCAGCGTTAATGCTACCTGATGTTTTATATCAATATGCTCAAGGTTTATTAGTGCCTAAAGAGCAAGATGAAAGTCAGGCTACTTACGTAGGATTAATTAAACCCCAAGATGCCAGAATTGATTGGCGTAAGTCGGCAGTCGAAATTGAGAGATTTATTAGGGCGATGCAGCCTAAGCCAGGAGCTTGGACTATGTGGGATGGTCAACGGTTAAAGATTATAGCTAGTGAGGTAGCTGATTCAGCCGGTTTTAGGCCAGGACAAGTGGAACACATCAACAATCATTTAGTAGTTGGCACTGGTCAAGGCAATTTAATTGTGGATAAATTGCAATTAGCCGGTCGGTCAGTACTAAGCGGAGAAGAATTTTTGAGGGGTTATCCGAATGTAGTTAGCGCCTTGTGGTCTTAATAGGCCTTCCTCTGGACAGGTGAAGTAGTTTTTGTTATAAGTAATTTATTGCCACCATCGTCTAGTGGTTAGGACACATGGTTCTCAGCCATGTAACTGGGGTTCAACTCCCCATGGTGGTACTTTCTTGACAATTTTTATTATCTTTTCTACAATAGGACTATCTTAGCCCGTCAGGGCTCTTTTTAGAATTAAGATTATGGAGAAAATTATTGCCTATTTTAAATCAGCGTGGGCGGAAATTAAAAAAGTTAGTTGGCCAACCAAGAAAGAGACCTATAATTACACTCTATTAGTTATTGGTATTAGCTTAGGCACCGCTATTTTTTTGGGTGCCCTAGATGCTTTATTTACGGTGGGTCTTACGGCCCTTATTAAGTAATAATTTTTTATGGCTAAGCAAACTTTAAATCAAGGTCGGCGATGGTATGTCCTCCACACTTATTCGGGCTATGAAGAAAATGTAGCTCAGAATATTAAACAACGGATTGAATCCATGGATATGGAAGATAAAATTTTTAATGTTATGATTCCTACAGAAAAGAAAATAAAGATTGTTAATGGCAAACGTAAGGTTTATGAAGAAAAAATTTTCCCTGGTTATATTTTAGTAGAAATGATTGTCACTGATGACTCCTGGTATGCTATCCGTAATACTCCAAATGTTACTGGTTTTGTGGGAACTGGCACTGTGCCCACCCCGATTGATGAAGCAGAGATAAAAGAACTTCAGAAGCGGATGGGATTAGATGAGCCTAAATTTAAGATAGATGTTTCAGTTGGGTCGCCGGTTAGAATTGTTGATGGTCCTTTTAAGAATTTAGAGGGCAAGGTGACGGAAATTGATGAAAATCGGGGCAAGGTTAAAATATTAATTTCAATGTTCGGTCGAGAAACACCAGTGGAATTAGACTTTTTGCAAATAACTAAGATTTAGATTATATGGCTAAAAAAATTCTGACACAGATAAAATTACAAATTAAAGGGGGACAAGCTAATCCGGCTCCACCAGTTGGTCCAGCTTTGGGACAGCACGGGGTAAATATTAGTGATTTTTGTAGCAAATTTAATGAGGCCACCCGTGACCGAATGGGTGAAGTAGTCCCAGTAGTTATTACTGTTTATGCCGATCGTAGTTTTGACTTTATTACTAAAATAGCCCCGGCGGCTGAATTAATTAAACAAGCAGCGCAAATTAATAAAGGCTCGGGTCAACCCCTTAAAGATAAAGTAGGCCATATTACCATGGCCCAATTGCGTGATATTGCTGAAAAGAAATTACCGGATTTAAATGCTCGAGACATTGAAGCAGCTATGAACATTATTGCTGGTACAGCCCGACAGATGGGTGTAGAAATTAAAGATTAAAAAATTTAATAATAAAAATCGTGGGAGCTGTTTTTAGTGACAGCGTTCTACACCACAATTATATGGTTAAAAAAAGACAAAAAACTGTAAAGCCTTCTAAAAAGGGTAAAGCTCAACTAGCGGTACGCTCCTTAGTGGATCGAGCCAAGGCATATCCTTTAACTGAAGCTTTAGAGTTGGCTAAAAAAACTAGCACCGTTAAATTTGATGCTTCTTTAGAGGTTCATATTCGTTTAGGTATTGATCCCCGTAAGGGCGACCAGCAAATTCGCGGGGCTGTTAGTTTACCCCATGGGAGCGGTAAGACGGTTAAGGTGGCTGCTTTTGTTAGTCCAGAAAATGAAGCCGCGGTTAAAGCGGCTGGTGCCGATATTGTGGGTGGTGAAGATCTAATTGATGAAATTCGTCGGACAGAAAAAACGGATTTTCAGGTAGCTGTAGCTGAACCAGCGATGATGAAAAATTTAGCTGTTATTGCTAAGATTTTAGGGACTCGAGGATTAATGCCCTCACCTAAAAATGAAACAGTAACTACCGATCCAGCTAAGGCCGTAGCTGAATTAAAGAAAGGTAAAGTTAGCTTTAAGAATGATGATACAGCCAATATCCATGTGGCTATTGGTAAAGTGTCATTTACCACCGAGGATTTAGTAGATAATTTTCAGGCTCTAATGGAAACTATTAAAAAAAGTAAGCCAGCTACTGCTAAAGGTACTTATATTAAAGGCATTACTGTCTGTTCGACCATGGGTCCAGGGATTAAGGTAGCTTCAACATTATAATCTTTAGAGTGCATAAATAACAGCCAATTTGTAGTGGCTGTTATTTTTTAATTGATTGGTAAATCTACTTCCAGAGCACCAGAACCGCCATCTTGCGGTTTAGCGAAGCGATAGCGGTAACCATGTTCTTTAAGCCAATTAATAGTAAAAGGTTTAATAATACCTTGACCATCAGGAGAATGCCAGCCCTGGCCGGTAATAATTAATAATTTTACTCCCCCGCCCTGTTCTAGCCAATAATGAATAAAATGGGTTAATTCTTCTTCGGCTTCGCGACGGCTACAGCCATGTAAATCTAAGGTAGCTACGGGCTGGCGAAGGTATTTATTGACTTGGCGACGAATAGCTTTGCGTTTCATAATAAATGATTATACCAACTTTTTTAGCTTGCGCAAAGCTTAAATAATTTGTACAATGATAAAAATATTATGCCTACCAGACCCTCTAAAATGGAATATTATATGAGAATTGCCGGCGAAGTAGCTGGCCGTTCAACCTGCTATCGGGCTAAACATGGGGCTATTATTGTTAAAGATGACCAAATTATTTCAACTGGTTACTTAGGGGCCCCACGTAAGACTAGTGATTGCTGGGAGCGTGGTCAGTGCCTACGTGAAGTAATGGGTATACCTCATGGTCAGCGGTATGAACTTTGTCGTAGTGTCCATGCCGAACAAAATGCTATTATTAATGCCGCTCGGGCTGGGGTTAGCTTGCTGGGGTCAGTTATGTATCTTTATTCATCAGTTATTCGTGATGGCCAGGAACAGCCACAGGATGCTTACCCTTGTTTTATCTGTAAAAAAATGATTATTAATGCTGGTTTAGAAAGATTAGTTAGCCGGCAGGCCGATGGTCATCTTAAGGTATATGATATTAGTGAATGGGTTAATGATTGGCAGGAACACGATATGCTAGATGATACTGAACAATATGGTTTAGCTATTAACAGTGAATAAGGCTTTATTTAGTCAAAAATCATTATGGATGATAAGTTAATTATTGGTCTTACTGGTCAATTAGCAGCCGGTAAAACTACAGTAGCTAAATATTTAGCAACTAAGCACCAAGGTAAAGTTTATGGCTTTTCTGGACCGCTTAGGGACATTGCTGACCGCTTGACCTTGCCGCAAACTAGAGAAAATTTAGCCAATTTGTCGTCTATTTTACGGCGTCAATTTGGCCAAGATATTATTTTAAGAGCAATTAAACGTGATGTGGCTACTGATCCTTGCCATTTTATAATTTTAGAAGGAATGCGTCGTTATGGTGATTTTTTATCTTTTAAGGACTTGCCTAATTTCCATTTAGTGGCAGTAGTGGCTGAGCAACGTTTGCGGTATGAGAGAATGGTTAAACGTCATCAAAACCCGGACGATGCTACTAAAAGTTGGGAGCAATTCCAAGTGGACGACCAAGCTGAAGCTGAGCAGGATATACCCAAAGCTATAGCTGAAGCTGAGTTTATTATAGATAATAATGGTGATTTGGAGTCACTTTATCAACAGGCAGAAAACATTTACCAAAAATTAACAAGTCATTAATATGTCTGGTAAGCTTATTGTTTTATATGGCATTAATAATATAGGCAAAACTACGCAGGCTCAATTATTAGTGAACCGTTTACAAGCGGCTGGTTATTTGGCCAGTTATTTAAAATATCCGCTTTACGAGCTTAGACCCAGCGGTCCCCTGCTTAATGATTATCTGCGAGCTGGCAATCCATGGAAATTATCAGCTCGAGAAGCTCAAATTATTTATGCTCTTAACCGTTTTCAATATCAAGAAGAGCTAGAAAGAGAACTTGCCAGTGGTCAATGGATTGTGGCTGAAGATTATGTCGGGACTGGTCTGGCTTGGGGTTGGGGTGCTGGTGTGGACCTAGATTTTTTAGAAGCCATTAATCAGGGATTGCATCAGCCGGATTTGGCCTTGTGGCTCGATGGTGAAAGATTTTCTAGTGGCATTGAAGCCAATCATAAGCACGAGGGAGACGAGGAATTAATGACCAAGGTATGTGCTTGCCATCGTGAATTAGCTAAACGCTACGGCTGGCTTAGGTTTAGGGCTAATCAAAGTAGAAAGACTCTCAATGATGAGCTTTGGCAGGCAGTTAAAACTTTATTATAATCATTATGAAAGATTTGGTACCTATTATTGGCCTAGAAATTCATATTGAGCTTAAGACTCAAAGTAAAATGTTTTGCCGTTGTGATAATAATGCTGCTGGTAAAAAGCCCAATACTCTTGTCTGCCCTATTTGTTTAGGGCATCCTGGTACTTTACCTTATCTTAATAAAGAGGCTGTCCATTATGGTCTTCTATTGGCTCAAGCCTTAAATTTTCAAATTAATCAATTATCCTTTTTTGCCCGCAAAAATTATTTTTATCCGGACCTTCCCAAGGGTTACCAAATAACTCAAGCGGATACCCCCCTAGGGTCTCAGGGCTATCTTACTATTGATGACCATGAGATTGCTATTGAAAGATTACACTTAGAAGAAGATACGGGTAAATTAATTCATGATTCTCAATCTAACTGCAGTTTAGTTGATTATAATCGGGCCGGTACCCCCCTAATTGAACTTGTTACTTCTCCTGTTATTACCTCGGCGACAGAAGCACGTCGTTTTTGCCAAGAATTACAAAAAATTTTACGCTATCTTAATATCTCTAATGCTAATATGGAACAAGGTGAGATGCGCTCAGAGGCTAATATTAGTTTACAAGAAAAAGATTCTTTTGATTTTGTTGGTCCTTATCTTAAAGTAAAGCCAGGCCATCATTTAAATAATAAAGTAGAAGTAAAGAATCTTAATTCTTTTAAGGCTTTAGAACGAGCCATCAATTATGAGATTGAACGACAGGGGCAAGTTTTAGCTAGTGGAGGTGCGGTAGTCGCTGAAACACGTGGCTGGAACGAGACAAAAGGTATTACTGTATCTCAGCGCTATAAAGAAACTGTGGCTGACTACCGCTATTTCGGTGAACCTGACTTACCCCCTCTCTATATTGATAATACTTGGTTATTAGAAATAAAACAGGAGCTAGACAAAATAGAATTACCCGCAGTAAAGGCCAAGCGCTGGCAAAAAGACTATGGCTGGCCAGCAGATCAAGCTGACCTACTATCTACATATCCTAGCTCAGCAATGTATAGTGATGAATTATTAACTACCATTCGTCAAATTGCTCCAGGAAATTATAAGGAAATAGCCCGTTTAGCTGGTAATTGGTTAACTAGCGAGGTCTTAAAATATTGTTCACTCAAGGATTTATTATTAAACCCCATTACTCCCCGTCATTTAGCTGATCTAAGTATAGCTTTAGCTAATAAAACCATTACCTCGACTAATGGACAAGTAGTTTTACAAACAATAGTAAAAAATACCAAAGTATCTGTAGAAGAGATAATTAAACAGTTAGACTTACAGCAAGTAGAAAGTAGTGACCAAATTAGTAAATTAGTGCAAAAAGTTATAGATCAATATCCCGATCAGGCAGCAGCTTACCGGGCTGGTAAACTAGCCTTATTACAATTTTTTATTGGCCAAGTAATGCACCAGAGTAATGGTAAGGCTAACCCCAAAGTAGTACGCGAAATACTAGAAAAAAAGCTACAATAAACCCCGGCTATTTAGTGAGTGGCTACATAATAAAGCATATTAATTAAAGCCCTATTTTCCACCATGGAAGTCGAGGTGGCAGTATGTCCCAGCAAAATATGTTCCACTCGGCCACAGGTTATAGCCCAGAAGTTTGCAGGAGTGGCAGATGCAGTATTCTTCACATACCAAACTCTTAATAGGTTAGGATTAGTTGCAGAACAGAGAGTTGAACTTGGGACAGCTCCACTATTATGAGTTGGGCTTACACTAAAAGTAGATGGTATAGAATAAGGAGTAGTAAACATTAATTCACTGGAGGTTGAAGTGGGATATTTTTTGACAGAACTAAAGGTAGTGTCATTAGTATAACTAGCGACATTAATGCCGGCATAAGGTGCTAGACTGTTAAAATGAGAATGAGTGCCACCGCATATATTACCATGCTGCCAGATTGTATCATGACCAAAGATTACCCCACCACCCTGTTGAATGAATTTCTTGGTCGTGCTAGCGCTGGTAGTATTTAAATCTTGGCTATTATTGCAATCTTTAAACCCAAAAACTAGGACATTATAGAATTGGGTTGGATTAGTCGTTGGGATATAGGTGGTAGAATTAGTATTAAAATGAGCTAGGGTCGTGGTAGTAACGGTTGCTGTTTGGGTAATTATATTATCTTGGTAGGTGCTGCTAGCAAATAGCTTAGCAAGATTTAAATTAGTGCCATCTGGTATTATTTGGAGTATCCGTAGCCTAGTTCCTTTTTGGCAATTGACGCTATCACAGAATTCAGTATTAGGATTCCAAGAAGATAAAGCATTAGGGTCGCAGGTCTCACCATAAGCGGTATTGACAGTACCATCACCGCAATATCCACCGTGGGTTACACAATCGCTACCACAAACATATTGATGGGTGGGGGTAGAACTAGCTGGTGTCGAGGTGCCATAAGAACCTGGGTCGCAGATCTCACCATAAGTGGCATCGACAGTACCATCACCACAATATCCACCGTGGGTTACACAATTGGTACAACGATATTGATGGGTGAGACTAGAATTAGCTGGCGTCGGGGTAATGTAAACTATAGGCTCACAGGATTCTTCATATTGGACGGTGTAATCTCCACAATATCCACCCTGTGTTACACAATCGCTACCACAAACATATTGATTGGTGGGACTAGAACTAGCTGGTTTCGGGGTAATGTAAGAACCTGGGTCGCAGATCTCGTTATGATTGGCATTAACAGTACCATCACCGCAATATCCATCGTAGGTTGCACAATTGGTGCCGCAAAGATATTGATGGTTGGAACTAGAGTCAGCTGGTGTCGGGGTACTATAAGAAGCTGGTTCACACTGTTCATAATTACTCTCTACAATGCCATTACCGCAATAGCCACCAGCAAAGCGACAAGCATTAATTGTTCCTGGTTGTCCGCAATAGTATTGTTGACTACCACCATATGTTTCTTGGGGCATAAGAGTCTCAGAGTGGTCGCATTCTTCATTGATTAAACTATTGGTGCTAGTTTGGACGATGTGATCTCCACAATATCCACCAGTAAATTGACAATGAAGGCAACCATATTGTCGGTTAATATTGGAATCGCTAGTTCGATAAGCTATCCCTAGTGAGCCATCACATTGTTCTAGGTTGAGGGTATAGTTATCTCCATTTTGGACAATATTATCCCCACACCAACCGCCAGTAAATCGACAGTATTCATTACAGGCATATTGTTTATAAGGGCTAGATTCAATAGCAGAGTGAGCAATACCCTGTTCGCCGTCGCAATCTTCACCAGTATTAATAGCATTATTACCACAAAGGCCACCACCGATGATAATAGTGCAAGTCCCTGTACCAATATTATTTAAACTATCTTGAGCCGTTATGGTAGTAGTATAACGTCCTGTGGGTCCAGCGCTGGTTGCACTTATTTTAATATGCCGACGATTATCTACTAACTGCATACTTAGATTTTGCCAATTTTCAAGTGGGGTAAAGGAAATATTCGGTCTTATAGTATCACCTTCACTATCACTAATTGCCGCATAGCCAGTGAAAGCTTGATAAGCTGCCCCTCGGAGAGTAGGACAGTTAATAATTGGCCCACTATTACTACTAGTACCTGCACAGTTTAAGTTTAAGGTATTTAAGTTTTGGTAGTTAGATTCAAAGTTAGCACATAGCCGATAATTTGTACTATTGATATATTCATATTGATAGCTACGACTACCTGTTGGTAAATATGGCCAGGATGTAGCAAAAGACCGCTGTTGTTCATTCCAGCAAGTATTTGGATTATATCCTGGACAGCTGCCAAGGTAATTTATGGGGTCTATAGGTAGAGCTGTATTTAATTTGACGGCTAAAGTTTTCTGCCAGCTTGGCCATACTGATAGAGTTTTATTAATAAGATAGCTGCCCGCTTCAAGGTTCGGATAATGCTGGTAATTAGTGCGATATTGTTCCAATTTATCCTTAATAAATGTTAAATCAATAAGTCGCCGAGTATCCCTTATTATTTTGGATTTAAGGCTATTACAATATTGACCACTGGGACAATCTTTGTTAGTCAAGCAATTAATTCCAGAGGGGGTATCTGGTTTTGACCAGCAGGTACCTTCATAACTATTGATATTTTGGTTGAAGTGCCAATTATTAAGAATCTGGCCAAAAATATCTAAAGTTTCATTGGAGACATTTTGGTTAAAGGAAATAATAGCAATAATCGGCTGTAGGCATTCTTTTCCGCCACTAGCGCAAGGTACTATATTAGAAGCAGCGACATATACAGTTCTATCGTCTCTTACAGCATCATAACCATCAACGATAAGTGACTGCAATGATCGTTTGGCTCCAACGTTTATTTTGTACCAATCGTAAGGACTTAGATAGTTGTTATTATCAAAAATACGGACGGCAATAGCATCGGGATTAAGTGATGGACGAGCTCCTGCCTCTATTGTTGAGGATGGATGAGTTCCTGCCCCTATTGTTGAGGAAGGTTGATTAGGAGAGCCAGAATTTGAAGCAGCTTGAGTATTTGGTAGCCTACTTATTAAAATAGAGAATCCGATTAGAATTGTTATACCAATTATGAATTTTTTATTATTTATCCCTAACTGTTGCATAAATTATCAATGCTTTATTATTATAGCAAAAAAGATAACAAAATCCAAATTTATGTGAGTAAAGGCAGTTTTTTATTAGTATTTTATTAATCACTTTAATATTTTAATCTTTGGACATTTTTGTTATGCAATTTCTGTAAATTTATGTCGGTGATATTGGCTTGGCAAAGCAAGTTATATATTGCATCTCGTTCGGTATCAGTATATATGGGTATAGAGTAATTTTTGATTTTTCTTATAATCTCAAAAGTAAAGCCAGCAGCATCAGTGCCAGAGATTTTTAGTTTATCTGCGTCGGTAAAAATTACTAATGAGATTATAGGTGATTTTAATTGTGATTGTCCAATTATTTTTTCTAATGCTTTGATATGGGCATAGTTTTGATAGAAAGGATTATAAAATCTTTCCTTATTATGAAAAATCACCTGAGTCCAATATTTTTGTTTTATATTACCAAAAATCCACCCAGCGTAGGCCTTAGTCTCTAAACAAAAAATACCAAAATTAGAGACAATGACATGATCAATTTGGGTGGTATTTAAATTTCCTGTAGATGGTAAAAGAAGATTGTTTAATATTCTATAATAATTTGAATCTAGTAATTTATAAAGCTCATTAGCCACAAATTTTTCGCCTTTTCTACCTCTCCGAACTGGTAAATGCCATTGAATGAGCTCATTTCTATAGCCTTGACTTTTAAGATGATCTCTTCTAGTTGGTAATTGCCCGAGCTCACTTTCCAGGATTATTACTAGAATCATTATTATCATTAGGAGGCCGAGTAAAAGATCCATATCTTGAAAATTACAGGAAGTTATCTATTAAAGATTCTGCTTCTTGCAGTGGATTATTTATATTAAGCCAGTGAATTTCTCTCCCCTGTTTTTCCCAGCGTTTAAACCAACTCTTTTGACGTTTGGCAAATTGACGGATAGCGATATATAGCTGTTCTACCATTTGATCATAATCTAATTGTTCTCTAAGATAACGGCTAATAAAACGATATTCTAGGCCAAAGGATTCTAGTCGATGCCAATCTACCCCCTCCTCGTGTAGGTGGTAAACCTCTTCAATCATGTCTTCATTTTCTAAACGTTCAATTAGGCGGTCATAAATTCGCTGTTCTAATATTTCCATTGGATAATCTATGCCTAGTATTAGCCAGTTTGTTTGGTCATGATAACGAGGTGGTGAGATCGTTGGTTTATTTAGAATAATTTCTAAATAACGAATTAATCGCCGTGGATTATGGCGGTCGCTATTATTTAATTTACTGGCTAAGGCTGGAGCTAAATTGTTTAACTTTTGATAAAGCTCCTGAGCTGATAATTTTTCTAAGTCTTGGCGTAGGGCGGTATCAGGTTTCGCTGGATTAAATTCATAGTTATCAATAAGGGCCTGTAAATAAAGACCACTGCCACCAGCTACAATTGGCAAATGTCCTCGAGTTAAAATATTGTTTAAAGCTTGGCGGGCTAACCGTTGATAAGTCGCTACATCAAAATTTTCTGTCGGCTCAACAATATCGATTAAATGATAAGGGATAGGATGACCATTATTATAATAATCATCTAAGTCTTTGCCGGTGCCAATATTCATTCCCCTATATACTTGACGGCTATCGGCACTAATAATTTCTCCGTGATATTTACTGGCCAAGGCAACAGCTAATTTGGTTTTGCCAGCGGCTGTTGGCCCAATGACTGCTACCGCTTTATGATTGTTATTAACCATAGATTTATTATAAAAGCTGACCAGCTAGGCTAAAACTTCTAGCGCTAGTTATTTGGGCAAAATAACGAAGGCCTAAAGTATAGCTTTTCTTTTCTGGTGTAGTTACCAAAATTTGTAGTCCATGGTCAGTATGACCAAAATAACAGTCCCCTCTTTGTTCTTCTAACAAAACCATTACTCTTTGACCAATTTGCGCTTGACGGTTCTTGAGGGCTCCAGCTATTACCATTTGATTTAATTGTTGTTCTCGCTTTTTTTTAACTTGAGCCGGTACATCATCGGCCATCTTAGCCGCTAACGTCCCGGGACGCGGACTATATCTAGCAACATAGACTTGATCAAATTTTAAATCTTTTACTAATTGGATAGTGTCTGCAAAATCTTTATCAGTTTCTCCGGGAAAGCCGACAATAATATCGGTAGTTAAAATAATGTCTGGCCATTGTTGGCGTACTTTATTAATTAATGTCCGATAATACTCAGCAGTGTAATTACGGTTCATCGCTTTAAGTATTTTATTGCTTCCTGATTGAACTGGTAAATGGAGATGATGAATTAAATTGTGGCTTTGGCCTAAAAAATTAATCAAACGGTCGCTCATATCTTTGGGGTGGCTTGTAGCAAAACGTAGCCAATAATCACCCAAACTATCTAGCTTTTCTAAAAGACCAGTAAAATCCAGTCCATTTAGTTCATCTTTATAGCTATTAACATTTTGGGCAATGATTGTTATCTCTTGGTAGCCTTTATTTAACAATTGTTGAACTTCAACAATAATATCTTGAGCTGGCCGGTATATTTCTCGGCCTCGGGCGTAAGGCACTACACAGTAGCTACAGAAATTATTGCAGCCATTACCAATAGGCACGAAAGTGCTAACCCTTGACTTATAATCTGGCATTATTTCTAGGTAGTCTTTAATTGGTTTTATGTTATCTGGGTTATAACAAGGTAAAATTTGTTCCAGTCGCCCTAATTCATTAATGCTAAACCAATAAATTACCTTATCTTGTAATTTAGTTTTAATATCTTGGCGGTAAACTAGGCAACCGGTTATAGCTATGGCAGTTTTGGGGTTGGCTTTTTTAATTTGATTAATTAATCCGTAAATACGATCTTCAGCGCTTTGGCGGACACCACAAGTTACTAAAACTACTAAATCAGCCCGATGGCAGTCGCTGACTCTGCACCAGCCTAATTCATTAAGACGGCTAGCTAAACGCTCGCTGTCACTTTGGTTCATGGCACAGCCAATGGTAATAATATGGTATGTTTTGGCCATTGATTTAGTCTAATTTTTCTAAAGCTTCCCTTTGCTCTTTAGTAAGTTTAGTGGGAGTGATAACTCTTACTTCAATTAAATGATTGCCTCGGCCATAGCCATGTAGTTTTGGTACTCCCTTGCCTCGCAGAATAATAACTTGGCCACTTTGTGTGCCAGGCGGTATTTTTAGTACAACTGGACCGTCTACTGTTTCAATTTTTATTTTATCCCCTAAAGCAGCTTGGCGGAAAGAAATATTAACTGTTGATTTGATATCATCACCCTCCCGCTTAAGACGGGGGTGTGGTTGGACTTTAACTTTAACATAAAGGTCACCACTTGGTCCACTTCTCCGACCAGCCTCACCTTGGCCAGTAAATTTAATAGTTTGTCCATTAGATACCCCGGCGGGTATTTTAATAGTTAAAGATTGTTTTTCTAAAATTCGACCCTCGCCATGACATTTAGAACAGGGCTGAGAGATAATAGTTCCTTCTCCTTCGCAAGTAGGACATACTGTTTGGGTATTCATGCTACCAAACATAGTCCTTTGGACTTGATTAATAAATCCCCGGCCACCACAATTAGGGCAGGTAGAATAAGAAGCGCCAGGTTGACTACCGCTGCCCTGGCATGAGGGACAGGGCACTAATTTGTCTAGAGTAATGGTCTGCTCACCACCAAAAATAGATGTTAGAAAATCGATTTTAATACTAATTTCTAAATCGCGACCCTGATTACTAGTTTTATGATTAGTTCGGGTATTTTTAAAACCAAATAAATCGCCAAATATATCACCAAAATCTCCAAAATCGCCGAAATTAATATTAAATCCATTATTCCCCTCACCACGATAAAATTGACTAAAATCAAAACCGCCCCTACTATCTGGTCCTGCTTGGCTGCCTTGAAAATCAGCACTGCCAAAACGATCATATTGGGCTCGTTTATTTTTATCACTTAAAACCTGGTAAGCTTCATTTATTTCCTTAAACTTAGCCTCGTTACCACTAGCTTTATCAGGATGATACTGATGGGCTAATTTATGAAAAGCCTTTTTGATATCTTCGGTAGAAGCGGTTTTAGGTACTCCTAAAATTTGGTAATAATCTTTAGCCATAAATTATCTGCTTATTAAGCAGCCTGAGGCCATATTGGCTTCCGGCTGCCTCAAAGTAGGTAATAGTAAGTTTATTGATTCTCTTCAATTTCACCCTCCACTGGCCCATTATTTGGGTTCTCGCCTCCAGGATTATTAGAACTAGAATTAGTATCAGAATTAGTACCAGCTGATTGCTGATACATTGAAGCGCCAATAGTTTGCGCCAGTTGATTAATTTCCGTCATTTGTTGGCGTAAATTCTCTAAATCTTCACCTTCTTTAGCTTTCTTTAAATCAGCCAATTTAGCTTCCAGTTGGGTTTTATCTTCGGCCTTCATTTTATCTCCTGACTCTTTTAAGAGTTTTTCCAACTGAAAAATAACACTATCGGCTTGATTTTTAAGCTCAGCCGCTTCTTTCTTCTTCTGATCCTCAGCGGCATGCTGTTCTGCTTCTTGACGCAATCTTTCAATTTCTTCTTTACTTAAACCAGACGAAGCAGTAATAGTAATTTTTTGTTCTTTACCCGAGGCCTTATCTTTAGCTTTAACATTTAAGATACCATTAGCGTCAATATCAAAAGTAACTTCAATTTGTGGAATACCGCGTGGAGCTGGAGGAATACCATCTAAGATAAAACGTCCCAGGGATTTATTGTCAGCGGCCATGGGTCGTTCACCCTGAACAACATGAATTTCTACACTTGTCTGTCCGTCAGCGGCGGTAGAGAAAATTTGACTTTTGGAGGTAGGAATAGTGGTATTACGCTCAATTAATGGCGTAGCTACTCCCCCTAGCGTTTCAATGCCTAAAGTAAGGGGCGTAACATCAAGTAGAAGCACGTCTTTTACATCACCCTGAAGTACGCCAGCCTGTACGGCTGCCCCCAGAGCTACTACTTCATCAGGATTTACACTTAAATTAGGCTCTTTGCCAAAGAACTCTTTCACTTTAGCCTGTACCATGGGCATACGGGTCATACCCCCCACCAGAATAACTTCTTCAATATCGCCCACTTTATAACCGGCATCAGCTAAAGCTTTCTTACAAGGCTCAATGGTTTGTTCCACTAAATCCCCTACTAAATTTTCTAATTGAGCCCTGGTTATTTTCATTACTAAATGTTTAGGTCCATTAGCATCAGTAGTAATAAACGGCTGGTTAATTTCTGTCTCGGTTAAGGTGGATAATTCAATTTTAGCTTTTTCAGCTGCTTCTTTAATCCGTTGCAGGGCTAAAGTATCTTTAGACAGATCGATTCCCTGATCTTTTTTAAACTCATCAATAATCCAATTAATAATCCGCTGGTCAAAATCTTCACCCCCTAAATGAGTATTGCCATTAGTAGCCTTTACTTCTACAGTATCTTCCGAAATATCTAGAATTGAGATATCAAAAGTACCGCCACCCAAATCATATACTGCGATTTGTTGTCCCTTTTTCTTGTCAAAGCCATAGGCTAAAGCTGCGGCCGTTGGCTCATTAATAATTCGTTTAACTTCCAGGCCAGCAATTTTGCCGGCATCTTTAGTAGCTTGACGTTGGGAATCATCAAAATAAGCTGGGACAGTAATTACCGCCTCTGTTACTTTTTCGCCTAAACGAGCTTCAGCATCCGCTTTTAACTTAGAAAGAATCATGGCCGAAATTTCTTGCGGCGTATAATATTTATCCTGCATTTTCACCTTAATACCGTCACCAGCCTGTTCTATGGTATAGGGTAAGCTTTTAATATCCCGTTGAACTTCACTATCTTGATAGCGTCGACCGATTAGTCGTTTAATAGCATAGATGGTATTCTCAGGATTAATAATAGCTTGTCGTTTAGCAGCTTGACCGACTAAACGTTCACCATTTTTAGAAATGGCTACTACCGAAGGTGTGGTCCGGCCACCCTCGGCATTTTCTAGGATTTTGGGATGGCCGGCCTCCATAACCGCTACTGCACTATTGGTTGTCCCCAAATCTATTCCAATAATTTTACTCATAATTGTGTAGTAAATTATTTATTGGCTTTTTTAGCTTCAATTTTGATAGTCTTTGGTTTGGCTTCAGGAGCTTTAGGAATAATAACTTTTAATACTCCATCTTCGGCAACTGCTTTGGCCTTATCGCCTTGTACGTGGGCTGGTAATTGCACGCTGCGATAGAAACTACCACGACGAATTTCTTTTCGGTAATAATTCTTTTCATCAACTTCCTTTTTGTGTTCACTTTCACCCTTAATGCATAAGGTATCATTGTCAATAGAGATTTGAACATTCTCTGGCTGGATACCAGCTAATTGTGTCTCGACAACGATATTGTCTTTGTCTTCATACATATCAATTGCCGGAACAAAACCACTTTGATCACTTCTGAGAGCGGGCAAAAAATCATTAAAAATTTTTTCTGCCTCATCTAGACTGTCAAAAAGTGGATTCCATCTTACTAAGTCTCGCATATTGTTGGTTGACCGCTTCTATTTTCTTTTGGGGGACAAATAAAAGCTGGTCGCTAAATTAATTAATTATGATCAAGCGGCATTGAGCCGTTTTGATGATCTTCATAATGATAAACTTTCACTCTGGCTGGAATAATAATTCGATCAGCTAACTTATAACCAGACCTGACTTCCTCAGCTACTATATTATCTTGTTCTTTATTATTGGTTTTAATAATTTCTACGGCTTCCATACTATGATGGTCAAATAGCTGATTGTGGGTTTCAATTTCAGTTACACCTTCTTGTTCTAAAGTATCTTTAAATTGTTTAATAATGTACTTTAGGCCATCTAACCAACCAGAAGGATTATCTAAGTTAAAATGTTTATAGGCTAATTTAAGATTGTCGTAAATTGGTAATATTGTCAGCAGTAACTGTTCATTAGCATATTTAATATAATGACTGCGGTCTTTCTGATGTTGCTTTACTAGATTTTGTTGGTCGGCTAAGGCCCGTTTATATTTACTTTCTAATTCTTGGTACTCACCAAGTTTAACTGTTTTTACTGATTCATTTTGTTCATTTTTGGCTTCTTTATTATCTTTTTTCTTGGATGTGGTCGTAGACATAATTTATTAAGTTAAAATTTTCTTGATAATTATTTCTTAAGGGCGCTAAGAGGCCAAATAAACCAAGATGCTCGCCGTAACGGTATTTAGTCAAAATAGTGCTAGAGAAAGGGCCAAATGGGCTATCGCTACCTAAACGGATAATTGGTTTTTCTGGTATTTTGTCAAATAAGTCATTAATAATTTCTTCTAAGCTATCTATAACCTGCGAAATATCATACACTAATGGTAATTGTTTAAATTCCGGCTGACTTAAAAGACCGCTTAAGCCAGTATAATAAGAATCATAGCGGTGGAACGACCAGAAGATACCATTACTGGTTAACTGAGCTAAGGTTTTAGCTAATTGTTTCCAATTACTATTTAAATCATTAAAGTACGGCTTAAGCATTGTTTGCGTCTTACGACTGGGTGTTCCTTTATTAAGTTGATTAATCAGATAGCGATAAGCTAATTCAGTGGGAATACGGCCAGCTGAGGTATGAGGTTGTTTAATATATCCTCTCTCTTCTAACTCGGCTAAATCATTGCGCACCGTCGCTGGGGAGAAATCCAGGTTATATTTTTCTACTAAGGTCTGAGAAGCCACTGGCGTGGCTGTCTCAATGTACTCTTCAGTCAATAATTTTAAGATTAAAGCCGGCCGTTGTTCCATATGTCTTATGTTAAGCAATTATAAGTATAGCATCCTTAGCAGTCAAGTGTCAAGAGTGCTAAACTAAAAACAACCTAACATAAATTAGGCTGTTTTTATTAGGTTTTGAGCAATTATATCCCCTCCCCGGATAGTAGTTTATTAATTATAATTTTTTTATGACTATGAAGAATTTTATACAAAAAAATGTCAGCCATGCTTTCGCGATAATTAAATTCTTCTTTAGTCATCAAAGTATAGCGAATGGCATGGCCCGAGGCTTGTTCCAAATTATTAATAAGGTCATTTAATTTATTTTTATTAAAGTGATTACTGACAATTAATATATCAGTAGGCGCTAAGGCATCGTTGGTAAAAAAGCCGGTTAGAATTAGAAGGTCAATTGAACCTAATTTTTGTAAGTCATGAACTAATTGATTTTCTTGGCCTACTTCGGCTTTAGCAAATAATGTCCTTAATTCCTCTAAAAGATAAAAATCTTGGTTAACTTGATAAAATTTTTTATCAGCCTTATGGTTGTCGCTTTTAACCTTTAGAAGGCCAATGTCCTCTAGATTAGCTAATTCCCGGCGGACTGAATTTAATTGAAGATTAAGTTGTCGTGATAATTGACGAACATAAAAAGCCTGTTCTGGCTGAGCAAACAAAAAAAGCTTAAGTAACTTCATTCTGGCCTGTGAGCTAAATAATTTTTCTAGCATATTAAGAGCTGTATAAACTTTTTATCAGTCCTTGTCTAAAACAATAATATCTTATATAATTACTTTCGTCAAGGTTGTTTAGCCCAATTTTTTAGTATATATTTATGCCATATAAACTTGCCTCTCTCCTCTTAAGTGCCGAGCAAAAAAGCAGCTCAATTGCTAAAATTGCCTGGGCTGAAGCTGATCATGGCGACGAGTCTAATGAGTTACGTTTTGCTCGAGTAGGCAAAATTTTTAGCTTAATAGAAATTAATGCTACTAGTGCTAAGGCTAAATTATTACTAGATTTTTTTAGTGAACGACCAAAACTTAATTATTACGGACAACCAGAGATAGATCAAAATGAATATCCCAGCCCAGAAGATTTAGAAAAATTATTCACTACCGCCATCCAAGAAACTAATCATGACTTAATTAATTTTTTAGAAGAACATAAAATTCGTTCAGTCCAACTAGAAATAAGTGCGACTATTGGTCTTTTAACTGAAAAAAAAATATTCCTAGCTTCTATTGGTCATAATCAAGTTTGGCTTCTATTACCTAGATGGCCCAGCGGCCAGCAAGTTATTAAAATCATTGGTACTCCAAAAGACAACGAGATAGGTAATAATTATTTTTTTCAAGAAATTATTAGTGGGGTACTCCCTAATCACAGTTATTGTCTAATTAGTAATGAAGCCTTAGCTGAATATATAGAACCGACTACTGCTCTTAATTTATTAGCTAATAAGGCCCCACTTATTGGGGCTGAAAAATTAAAAAATTTTTTACAGCAAACTAACCGGCGGGTAGATTTTTTAGGCTTAATTATTAAACGAGTTCCTTTTAGTGAACTGCAGGATGATGAGGAGCAATTAGCAGCTGTTAAAATTAATCAGCCGACAACTAGTAGGACTCAATTAGTTAGTAGTAATTTACAACTTACTGAAAAACAAACAGAAAAAATTCTTAATCCTTCTGGCTGGTCAAAATTAGGTAGTATATTAAAAAAGACCAGTGTGAGCCTATGGCAATGGTTAGTAAGGTTAATTCATCGCCCCTGGCTAGATGATTGTCGCCGTTATTGGCAGAAAGCTTGCCATCAATTAGCAACTATAAAACATAAAATTAAGACTTGGCCTATCTGGTTGTTAATAAGCTCAAGTGGTCATAAATTTTTAGTTTTTATTAAAAGTTTATGGTATAAAACTCAGCCCAAGTTACAATCTCTGGGCCATCATATTTCCGCCTGGTGGTTTAAGTCTGCCCCATGGAGATGTCGGCTAGTTGAAAAATGGTGGTGGCCAATTGAGCGTCATTTAAGGCCAATAAAGAACAGATTATTTAAATTACGTCAAAGGGTGGCTCACTGCTTTCGTTATCGTTGTAGTTTGCACCATTCATGGCGTAATCTTAAAAGACGGAGTCGCATTTTTTTAATTCTATTTAGTCTGTGTTGTCTTTTTCTTATTGGCGGTACTATTTGGCAGCATCAACGACAAATAAGTCAAACTAGGCTGCAGGAACAAATGGATGAGCTAGCTTTAGTGGAGCAGAAACATAAACAAATTGAGGCTAATTTATTATATAATAATTTAACCGCGGCCAATCAAAGCTTAGATGAAGCTGAAGAATTAATTAAAAAATGGGAGGAAACTCAACCTAAGGTGCCCGAGGATATTAATAAACGTTGGCAAGAAGCTATTTTAGAGCAAGAAGAACTTATAGGAAAAGTACGCCATATTTATACTCTCCATAATGGAGAAATCATTGCTGGCCAACCCAATATTGTTGTAACTTCTAGTGATAAATTATTGGGACTTAGCGGTCAATTAATGGCCTGGGTGAATAATAGTGAAAAGAAAATTGTTTATCAAAATGATCAAGGAGAGTGGCAAATTACTTCTTGGCCAGAGGGCTGGGAAGAAATCAGTGCTATGGCTGCCGACAATAATAGCTGGTATTTTGCTACTGCCAGTGGCCAGCTAGCTTCACTTAATCATAGTGGTCAGTGGAAACTGTGGTTGCTCCCTGAGCCAGTCAAGCAAATTAAGGCTTTAGCCCTTTTTAGTGGTCGTCTTTATCTTATTGATGAAAATAATCAAATAAGACGTTATGATATAAAAGAAGACACATTGGTGAATGGTCAAAAATGGAATACTGATCCCCTGCCCGTTGGTGAGATTGCCGGACTAGCCATTAATGGACAAGTTTATGTCTTTTACCGTGACGGACAAGCTTTTAAATTAAATAACGGCCGTAAACAAAATTTTACTATAACCGCCAGCGAACCATTACTTACGGGTTGGTCTAGTTGTCAACTATCTTCTGATGGCTCTAGCTTTGACTGCCTAGAATCTGGTGGCTCAAGAATTATTATCTATAAACTAGACGGGACAATATTAAGTCAATATCTTTTAGCTGACATTTCAGCGCAGGCCATGACTATTAATCACAAGGATAAAATTATTTATACCTTAACTAATGAGGGCATAAAGAAATTTATAATGCCGTAGTTATCAATTTATAATCTGGAAACTAAATCCTAGAAAAATCAAGTAGATGATGA
>DBRV01000002.1:131883-132064 GCA_002306385.1 Candidatus Falkowbacteria bacterium UBA1359
TTTAGGTATTAGTTCTACTTGTGGAGCAATTGTCTATCTTCAAAAAATCCCTAGTGATCCTTTATCTAATATTCATTATACCTATAGTTATCTTAATAGTGGAGAAAGTTACCGTCTGGGCTTTAACCTAGAACAAGGTTCAAGTGACTGGCCAGCTGGTACCTTAGCTATGGGCCCTAAT
>DBRV01000004.1:0-1469 GCA_002306385.1 Candidatus Falkowbacteria bacterium UBA1359
CCCGTTCCCGCAAAATTCGGTTCGCTCAAGTTTACTTGAGGTTTCGCGAAAGCGAAACAGCCAATCTTTTTTCTCGCCCCTAAGGGCGAGTTGCAAAGCGATAATAATTCCGCGAAGCGGAATTGCCCAAAAGCGATATTATTAAAAAAATAATTTTTCAAAACTATGAACAAATACTTTCTCTACATTAGAAAATCAACCGATGAGGACGACAGACAAGTTTTGAGTTTAGACGCGCAAGAAACAGAATTGCGGGAATTGGCGGAAAAAGAAAAGTTGATTATTGTTGATACATTTTGCGAATCGCAAACAGCTAAAGAGCCGGGGCGGCCGATTTTTAACCAAATGCTGGATAGAATAGAAAAAGGCGAAGCAGACGGCATTTTGGCTTGGCACCCTGATCGACTCGCCCGCAATTCTGTTGACGGCGGAAAAATTATTTTTTTAATAGATAGTGAGAAAATCAAATTTCTAAAATTTCCCACATTTTGGTTTGAAGCCACGCCTCAAGGAAAATTCATGCTCAATATCGCTTTTGGGCAGTCAAAATATTTTGTTGATAATCTTTCAGAGAATACTAAAAGAGGTTTAAGACAAAAATTAAGGCGAGGCGAAATGCCGGGCTATGCTCCGCTTGGATATTTGAATGATTTAAAAAATCACACAATGATAAAAGACCCTGAAAGATTTCGCCTCGTTAGGAAAATTTTTGAGCTGTATTCAACAGGCAATTATTCTCTGAAAGATTTAAGAAACAAAATTTTTGACATCGGCTTGTTGACCAGAAATGAAAAAATGCTTTCCGTTTCAATGGTGCAAAGTATTTTACAAAATCCTTTCTATTACGGCGTATTCAGATACAACGGCGAATTATGGCAAGGAAAGCACGAGCCAATCATCGCAAAGAAACTTTTTGATAAATGCCAAAAGGTTTTATCTGACCGCGCCCGACCGCAAAAAAGAAAGATTAAAGAATTTGCTTTTCGAGGATTACTGGCTTGCGGTGAGTGCGGTTGCGCCATAACTTCTGAAACGCAAAAAGGACACAACTATTATCGTTGTACGAAAAAGCGTGGCAAATGCTCGCAAGGATATATTCGCGAGGAAGTTTTAGCGGATCAGATAAACCAACAAATTCAAAAAGTTTCTTTGCCTCCGTCTTGGGCTGACAAGATGATTGCGGAACTAGAAAAAGACAAAGAACAAGAAGCCAAAGACGGAGCCGTTTTTGCTCAAAATCTAAAATCTCAAATAAAAAGACTTGAGGACAAACTGGATACTTTACTTGACGCTCATTTAGACGGAACAATTACCAAAGAAGAATACACCGCCAAAAAACAAAAAATCCTCAACCAAAAGATTGAGATTTCTGAAAAATTTAAGGATTTTGAGCAAAACGGCAATCATTGGCTCGAACCTGCCAAAAAATTCATTTTAGATAGTAAACAAGCCGAAATTATCGCTTTGCA
>DBRV01000004.1:1533-141056 GCA_002306385.1 Candidatus Falkowbacteria bacterium UBA1359
GCCGAACATACAATTTGGCTCCCGGGGTGGGATTCGAACCCACGACCAATTGGTTAACAGCCAACTGCGCTACCGCTGCGCTACCCGGGAATAATGTTGCTATTATAGCAAAGACCAAAGGCTTGTCAAATAAATTAAAAGTCTTGTAATTTTTTAATTGTCCCCTGTTTTTTAATTTTTTCCAGAGCTTTAGCTTCAATTTGCCTAATGCGTTCCCGCGTTACTTCAAACTCCTGCCCCACTTCTTCTAAGGTATGAGATACCCCATCGCCTAAGCCAAAACGCATTTCTAAGATTTTCTGTTCTCGGGGTGTTAAAGTGGCAATTACCTCCTGTACATAATCTTTCAGAAGTTCCAAGGCCGCTACCCGGTCAGGTGCCATATTTTTTACATCCTCAATAAAATCTTCCAGGGTAGAATCATCATCTTCATCTCCGACTGAAGTTTCTAAAGAAATAGTATCTTGCGATATTTTAATAATATGACGAATTTTATCTATATCCTCTCCCATCTCGGCGGCAATATCTTCCGGCAATGGTTCACGCCCCAAATCCTGGGTTAATTGACGTTGCACTTGCTGAAATTTATTAATAGTCTCTACCATATGGACTGGGATGCGGATAGTCCGCGATTGGTCAGCCAGCGAGCGGGTAATAGCCTGACGAATCCACCAGGTGGCATAAGTGGAAAATTTATAGCCCTTCCGGTATTCAAATTTTTCTACTGCCCGAAACAATCCAATATTTCCCTCCTGAATTAAATCCAGCAAATTAAGACCTCGCGTGCCACTGAACTTTTTAGCAATAGAGACTACCAGTCTAAGATTAGCCTCAATAAGACGACGCTCAGCTTCTCTATCTCCTTTATCTTTGCGTTTAGCTAATTCAATCTCCTCTTCCGTTGTTAAAAGAGGCACCCGGCCAATTTCTTTTAAATACATCTGCACCGAATCGGCTGAAAGCTCAGAGATATCAAACTTTTTTATATCTTTAATATCACCTAAAATAGACCTGGTCTTTTCTTCCTGCTTAGCCTTTGCCTGTCCAATTTCTAAATACCCCTCCCCCGTCTCTATAACTTTAATGCTATGCTTCTGCAATTCTTCTAAAAGTAGTTCGTAGTCATAGACATAATCTTCCAGCTTGGGAAAAAGATATAGCAATTCAGTTTCTGTGACAAAACCACGCGGCTTTACCCGGTTAATTAAAGCCCGAATCTCCTTCTCGGTAGGCGGCAAAGCTGGGTTGTCTTTTTTAAAATGCTGATCTGCGCGTTTAGAAACAGGACTCTTGCTTTTAGCCTTAGCAGACACCTTTAAACTAGACGGCGTAAAATCAGCTGTCTGATTTTTAATAATGTCTTTCAAATTAGAAGAAGTTGTTGATACTGGTTTCTTAGCGCTCATGTTAATTGTCTATAGCTCTTAATTTTTGACTTAAATCTTCGGCCTCGCCTAAGAGAATATTAATCTCTAAATCTTTCTTCTGTTCGCTTAATCCCTGGTCTTTTTCTAGATCGCCAATCTTACGGCTGATAGCGGCCAACTGCTTGTGCCAAAATTCCCGTTTAATAACTTTAGTTAGCCTGGCTATCTCCCCCAATGATTCTTCTAAGGTGGCTTCAGATAAATCTTTATCTACTAAAAGAAAAAGACCATCAATATAACTGGTAATTTCTTTAGTTATGGCTCCATTATTGGCCTTAAGCCAATCCATAAATTCATGATAGTCTACTGTCTGGCCGTCAATTTGTCGGTTTTTATTATAATAAACAATTAGATTTTTGTAAAACTGATTCGCCCGCGGGTCACTCAAAAATTCAGGCTCCAGCTCTTCACCTAAGCTCTCAAGCACATTGGGAAACTTAATGAGCCAAGCTAGAAGTAAATCAACCGGCTTGGTCTGCGGTGCTGGCCTCAGTGGAACATTATTAGCTGAAACCTTCTGAGACTTCTCTAACTTAGCTAGCTCTTCATAGAGAAATGGCACTTCTAAATTTAAAGTTTTACCCAGTTCTTTTAACCAATAATCACGCTCCACCACCGTAGATAACTGACTAATCATCTTTAAAAAACGGATAGTCGCCATTTTGCGCTCTTCAACCTTATCACTTTTAAGCTGAGGCTGTAAAAGTTCATAATAATAATCCATAATGGGTCGAGCTTGTTTAACAACCTCTGCCCAGGCACTAGTATGGCGACGGATAAATTCATCCGGGTCTTTGCCGTCTGGTAAATGAAGCACTTTAATATTGAGATTAGCCTGGCTGCCTAAAGCAATAGCCCTGTCCGCCGCCAGCAAACCGGCTTGATCCATATCAAAAGCCAATACTATATTACTGGTATAACGTTTTAATAATTTTAAGTGCTCTTCAGTTAACGCTGTACCCGAAGTGGCCACTACATTTTTAAAATTATATTGATGAGCTGTTAGACAATCCATTTGGCCCTCCACAATAACTACCTCCTGCGCTTCTTTAATCGCTCCCTTGGCAAACCATAAACCAAAAAGATGACGGCTTTTGTCATAAAGCATGGTCTGCGGACTATTAATATATTTACCAGTTTGACCATCATCTAACTGAGGCAAAAGACGAGCAGAAAACCCAATAATATTGCCACTGACATCATGCCAAGGAAACATAAGACGCCCCCGAAAACGGTCATAAAAACGCTGACCTTCAGGCGCCTGATTAGTCAGACCAGCCAATAGCATTTCGTTATCTGTATAACCTAAACGTTTCATGGCCTCGCTAAGAGTCTGCCAGTCATTAGGAGCCCAACCCAACTGCCATTCATTAATAATGTCCGGCGATAGACCCCGCTCCACCGTTAAATAGTGGTAAGCTGATCGAGCTAAAGGATTATTGGCTAATAACTGCTTATGATAAAAAGTCGTGGCTGCCCCTAAAAGATCCAACAGCCGATTACGCCGTGAATTATCTTGCCCTTGATAATTCTTTAATTCTATCCCCGCCTTAGGAGCTAGTAACCTTAGAGCTTCGGGAAAACTTAGACCCTCCATTTCCATAACAAAAGCAAAAATATCTCCGCCTCGGCCACAGCCAAAACAATGCCAAATTTGCTTATCCGGCGAGACCATCAAAGAAGGAGTCTTTTCCTGATGAAATGGACATTTGGCCTTAAAATTGCTCCCCGCTGGCTGGAGCCTAATATATTCACCAATTACCTCCACAATATTTAACCGGGCTTTAATGTCATCACTGGGATTAGTCATGGGAAATAAATTGACTTAAACGCCGCGCTTCGGCTTCCACTACCGGTCCATCATATTCCCCGTTATGACGAGCCGACACGCCGTAGCCCGGCCGTTTTTGATCTAAATGTAAATTAATTATCAGCTGGCCATTTTCTTCTTGAACATAGGCATGAAATCGAGGATAAGGCGAACGGCCAAGAACTCTAATATAACTATCGTCACTGCCACGACCAGGCAGATAAGTATAACCAGCCTGCCGCATTAATTGCGGAATAGTCATCGGTAAATTATTAGTCAGGAGTCTAATTTTCATAAGCGCCCCTAGAGGGAATCGAACCCCCATCGCAAGCTCCGGAAGCTTATGTTTTATCCATTAAACTATAGGGGCGTGTAAGCAATATACAACAACTTAACCTATTTTTCAAGCTCATTAAGAGCCTGGGATAAAGCTTCTTTCCGATCCTGAAGATAGCGCTCCACAACCTCAGGAGACGATAAGGGCAGTACTTTATCGCCAGTTAATTTAATATAGATCTGATCATTAGCCCGTAGAAAAATTATATCATTAAATTCCATTCTGGAATTTTCAGGTATAACCGCCTTTAAACCATTAATCTTATCAACAAATGGTATGGCCGGATTCAAAAAATCATTACCAGCTTTAATAGAAGCATCTAAATTGCTAAAAGCATTTTCAGCAGATAGAGTAGTATGAAGTTCTTCAACAGATTTCGGACTAGTTACCGCCTTATTTAATAACTCACTAGGTTTGAAGAGAAGGTCATGATAACTATGCTTATTTAATAAATGGTCATTAATATAAAATCGGTCGCCATGCCGCACTATATTTAGTTCACCAATCTTAACTTTATCATGGTCCTCCGGCAAAATTGTTAGAAGAGCTGTTTTTATATCCGTAAAACTAGACTTTGGATTAGTAAGAATTGTCTGAGCATTGACTGCAACATCAACAGAATTCGCAACATTATAATTAACCAAGTCTTCAGACTGACTACCCTGTGATTGGTTAGAATCACGCCACCGCGTAAATCCTTCTATACCATCCCGCCACTCCTGGGGAACCGGCTGACCATCTGGATGTTGTAATAATGCAATCTGATGATCAATAACATCAGCATAACGATGATATGTCCCAGCTAAAAGTTCTCGGGTCCCAGGGTCGCTAACCTGATTTACTAAGTTAGGATCAGTAATTTCCTGCTTAATGGATTCTAAGATTTTAATTCTATCACCAACTGATAAATCTTGATTATTATATATACGGTCAATATCACTAAGTAAGTCCTGATTAGAATGAGTAGTATTATCAAAAACACCACCCGGCCGATTAAAGGTAACAAACTGATGGTAAACATTATTATCACCACGTACTAAATCAGAATAATCAATTTTACCCTTAGTGGTTAGGTTGAAGTAGGGATGATCAGAATACTTACCAAGACTATCACTACCAGCTACTACATTATTGATGGCCGTAGAATCTGGAGTTGTCCCGGTAGTTTGAGGTTGCTTATTAAGTAAAGCATCTAATAAATGCTGATCATCAATAGGTCCCCTTTTTATCTCAATTGGTTTAGGTAAAAAATCATTCCAATAATGTTGGTCATAAAAATGAAGATGAGTAGCATCGGTGTCAATAGCTACCAAGCGGCCACCATAATCCACTACTTTGGCTCCCGGAGCAATAATATTGGGGTCATAGCCATCATAAATAATGGGCTCACCTTGTCGGTTAAAACTAACAAGCAACATACTCTCCTGATTACTGACTGACCGACCAAGAGTCTCAGATACTGAGCTACCTGCTTTAACTGGACGACCCTTAGCAGCTAACCAGCTAATTTTATTAGTATCTAACTCCTCTAACTTTTTTAAATTAATATCATTATCAGAAGAAGCTGGCTTTTCTTGAGCTGCCTGGACTGCTGTTGTAACCTCTTCTGTCTCTTTACTAGTACCTTGACTGGGCTGATTCTGTAAAGCCTTAAATGATTTAGCTATACGTTGGTCAATGCGAAAATTTTGATACCAATTGTTAGCCATATTCTGAAAAACATTACCCTTAAAGGTATCGGCAATAATCTCTAGCGACCCCTCTAGACTCATCCCGTCAGTAATAACTGCGGCCATGGTCTGACTGCCAATACCAAACAAACGGATAATCTCACCCACAGATTGAGCCCTAATAGCCGTAGCTTGCAAACCCCGTAATTTAATCCTGTCAGAAACGCGTTGTAATTTACCATCTGGACCAATAATATATTTTTGAATAAATTTCCGGCCACTTAATCCATAGTAGGTTTCTTTCATGGTGCTAATAAATAAATCGAAAAGACGCCTATCTGCTGAAATTTTTTCACCGATCTGATTCCAAGAATACTCTTTTCTAAATTCACGATTTTTAGATTTACCGCGTTCCACCATAGCCATAGTTGCATAAGCTAAACCTCGAAAAACTCCAGCCCCAGTAAGGGTAAAAGCTGTGTTTAGGCCATCTTTAATTAAACCAGTGGCCTCAACTTTACCACGGACATAATCGCGCAAAATAGTCTGACTATCTTCAGCCTTACGTTTCTTTAGATTGTCATTTGCATCTAAATTACCCAATAGAATCTGCCCCAACCTTATTTTCATCGTCCGTTTATCAGAATTGGGCAAAGTATAAAGATCGCGTTCTGCTTCTGAAAGGTTATCCCAATTAGCATCAATAGCCTTACGTTCATCAGCTGATAAATCATAATAAGCAGCTGACCGAGCATTATCAATCAATTTATTATATTCCATGGCCAAATTCTTAAGCTCTGCACTATTCTCAGCCTGATTTGGCAGTTGCTCATATTGTTGAGCTATGGCCTTTTTCTCAGCCTGCTTCTGTTTAATCTTTTCCGCTAAAATCTCTTTGGCTTCAGCATCTTCTTCTTGGGTATAATCTTTTAACAATTGATCCATTTCGCTAACTAATTCAACGTATTTCGGATCTTGGTACACTACCTGCTTAAAATCATAATGCACCACGGCCGCCTCCATTAATTTTTCCAAGACATCATCAATCTTAGCGCGGTCTTGAGCCGTTACCTTCTTTTGCTCAAAATATTTATAAACATCAGTTCGCTGGCCAATCTTCAAACCTAATGAGCCCAATCCAGCCCCTAACCAATCAGTAATGGCCTTAACACCAACAATTGAAGCAATAGTTTTATAAGCCGCAGCACCAATTATCTTAGCCCTTGTTACCTTATCCGGTCCTTCGGGAATCTCTTTAGCTATCAGCTCAGTAACTTCTTCTAGAGAAGCCTCATCGGGCGACTCTTCCACCTCTTCCTTTAGCAAACCTGGCCCTTCTGTCTCACTTTCATCTAATAACTGGTCACCATAAACTTCAGGTGAATCTTTGTCTTCGCGGCAATTATCGGCTATATTAGGTTCGGATTCCCTAAGGGGCCTAGGTTTCATAAAAATTACTTAATGGTTTGACGCAAATTGCGTAGTTTCTGTTCCTCAATTAATTTCTTAATTTCAACTATACTCTTATGATTAATGGCCTCCTCTTGGGCCATATATTTAATTGCCAAAGCCTCCAATTTATTCTGTAGCTCTATTTCCAATATAGCTGTCTGCTCTGAAGCTAATTTTTCTTCTAAAACGGCTGCAAATTGAGTTATATCTTTCGGTTCCATCATAGAAATAATTTCCATTAGCAAATCCTTAGCCGCTTGTGAAATATTTAAACTATCCACTAAAAATGCTAATTTTTGACTCTCACCACTAATAATTTGCTCTTCGGATAATTTTCGTCTAGACATAAAATTATTATTATTTATTTATAGATTAGCCTAAATTTTTTAAAATTACAAGGTTATTTCCTTCCGCTAAATATTGACATTTTTCTCTAATCACGATAAAAAATAATAAAGTTCTTTACAATAAGGAGGAAGAAAAATGAAACAAGCCGACAGAAAGCACATTCTAATTATTTCTAGGCATTATCCCGCCTATGGACAGATTAAAAAAATTCAACAAGAATACGGCGAGGATTGCCTGATTACCCTGGATAATCAACGTTTTGAGGGTCTAGAAGATGTTTTAGGCCGTTATTATGCCGGAAGTTACGACAACTTAGCCATAGTAGCGCCAAAAGAAATCATCGCTGGCCTCTACTTGCTAGGTGTCTGCCCTCTCGTCCTTTCAACCATCGTTGTGCCCGAAGGAGGAGAGAAAAAGGCAGGAGATTTTCAGAAAAATGACGGTCCTCTCCTTCGACCCATTGTCCAAAAAATAATAAACATCAATTATGACATCAACTACCAAACTATTGAGGACATTGAAACTGGTGTAGAAGAAGATGAACCTATAGAGGAAAAAAACGAAGACTAATAAAGACATCGCAACCCACTTAAATTATTAAGTGGGTTTTTAAATAGATGAAACACTTTTAGAGTACCATAGGTACTTAGCAAGATAACATACCCACCTTATAGATATAGAGAGGAATGAATACTTTTAATTAGTATTTAGACAATGCTGGCGGAAGGACGGGGATTCGAACCCCGGAGGCCTGTGACAGCCTACTCGCTTTCCAAGCGAGCGCACTCGACCACTATGCGATCCTTCCTTCTCCCTCCTTGTAACACCCTACTGCACCACCCCCTGATTAGCCTTGATGGCTTCTTGGACTAAGGCTACTAATCCGCTTTTTACTTGACCATCACTCGCGGTAAAATCCTCTAGAGGATAAACTCCGGTTAACAACTTTTTATTTAAGAAACTAGTTGGTACTCCAATAGCACCTAGTGCCTCCGCCTCAGCTGACCAATGATCAATTGTAGCCTGAACCTCTGGCTTCGTCAAACAATTATTAAAATCATCGACTTTAAGGTTAAGTTCGCTGGCTAATGCTGACCACTCTGGTAAAATTTGTTCTTGAGCCGAAATAGTAGCAATCCTCTCTGCATAGTCAAAAAATTTACCCTGCTTCGCTGCACATTCAATAGCTACCGCGGCTTCGTTAGCTAAAGGATTATTAGTCAATGGATGTTGACGCCAGGCCACCACTAAATCATCATTAAATTTACTTTTGAGCTCTTTAATAATCGGCACAAACTGAGCAGCTAGTGGATCACTAAAATCAGTATAGATAATTAACTGGGCCGGAGCTTCTATCGGACCCAACAAATGATCAGTGGAAGTAAGAGGCGGAACTTCAGATAAAGTTAAATCAATATTCTCTAGGGCTTCTTGATTAGCTGTCTTCAAGTTGTCGGCCACCATAGCCTGATTCTCGGTTGATGTAGGTTTAGATGTGCCTGGCTTCATAGTTTTTTGGTAAATCCAAAGTACAATAAAAGCTAATAAAACTACCACTATAACCGTCCAAAGAAATTGGTCAGTAAAATGACGATGTGTTACTTTTTTTGTCATAAATATAATTTAGATTGTTATCTAATTAGTTTGTTTCCCATGTTAATGATTGACTGGGCAAATCTATTATATCTTGAATGGCCTGAGCTAAAGTCAACACCTTATAATCATCTCGTCTTTTTCCAATAATCTGCCCACCGATTGGTAAATTGGCTGAAGTCCAGCCAATGGGTATAGAAACTGCTGGCAAGTGAGCTAAAGAGGCAGGAGTAAGGAGGCTATCTTCTAAATAAAGACTTAAGGGGTCATTTACTTTGGCACCCAGAGGAAAAGCAGCCGTAGGTGTGGTAGGAGTAAAAAGATAATCCACTTGAGTAAAGATTTCCTTGAATTCTCGACTAATCATCGCTCTGACAATTTGCGCCTTTTTATAATACGACCCCCCTTCTCCAGCACTTAAAAAATAAGTACCTAACATAATGCGACGTTTAGCTTCTGCTCCAAATCCATTGCCTCGATTATTTAAATAAGTTTCCAATAAATTACTACCTCCTGTCTGGTGGCCATACCGTAATCCATCAAAACGTGCCAAATTGGAACTTACTTCAGCCATATTAATTACCGTATAAGCCGACACTCCATATGAAGTAAGGGGTAAATTAACAGGTAAAATAGTTGCTCCTTTATCTAATAAGAGATTTTTTATCTGGCTTAAATTATCGGCTACTTCGCTATCAAGGCCAGGACCAAAATATTCAGCCGGCCAGCCAATTTTAATATTTGTCCAATTTATTGTTTGGCTAACTCTCGTAGGTGCTTCTAAAACTAATGAAGCAGTAGCATCATATTTGTCTGGACCAGCAATTACTCCCATAATAGTAGCAACATCGGTGGCGGAATGAGCCAAAATACCAATAGCATCAAGGGAACTAGCCATAGCAACTAAACCATGGCGCGAGATGGCACCATAGCTTGGCCTATAACCAACTACGCCGCATAAAGAAGCCGGATGCCGCACTGAGCCACCAGTATCACTACCTAGGGCAAAAGTACAAAAATCAGCAGCCAGAGCTGCAGCTGAACCGCCAGAAGAGCCCCCCGGCACCATAGATAAATTATATGGGTTATGGGTAGGTCCAAAGGCACTATTTTCCGTAGAAGACCCCAGGGCAAATTCATCTAAATTGGCTTTAGCCACTAAAACTGCCCCGGCTTGCTTTAATCGACTAATGACTGTAGCATCATAAGGAGCTACATAATCGGCTAACATTTTAGAACCAGCCGTGGTTTTTAAACCCTTAGTTAAAATATTATCCTTCACTATATAAGGTATACCCAATACCCCTCCCCTCTCTCCCCGTGCTAACCGCTCGTCAGCTAAATCTGCTACTCGGCGAGCTTCAGCATAATCTATAAAAAGACAGGAGTGAATATATGAATCATACTTTTCTAAACGCTTTAAATAATAGTCAGTAAGTTGCCGACTGGTTATTTGTTGATTATCTAATAAGTCCCTAACCTGAACTAATGTTAAATTATGTAAATCCATAACAGCCTATGATTTTATTACGGGAACGATAATAAACCCATCCTCATTTCGAGATGCTGCCTTGAGACTTACAGCTACCTCGTCCTTGGGCCAATTTTTTACTTCATCGTCAGCTAAAGAAAAATTAATATCATCATTATGTTCCTTACCTACGCCATCTCTACCGCCATATTTACTAATTAAGCTCATAGCTTGTTCTAAACTATTGAGGTGATGCAAAACTGCCGACAACTGACGGCCATAAATTTTTACTTCATTATCATCAACTTTTAATCTAGCCAGTTGGGCTAACTTTTGTATAATGTCTTTATCCATAAATTAGGCTAATAAAGCCAAAAATTCAGCTTCATTAATAATTTTGACACCCAGATTCTGGGCCTTGGTTAATTTACTGCCCGGGTCCTCACCAGCCACCACATAATCAATGTGACGGCTAACCTGACTGCTTACCCGACCACCAGCCTGCTTTATTCTAGCTTCGGCCTGAGCCCGTGTCAAACTAGTAAGCCGACCAGTCAAAACAAAAGTCTTACCACTAAGAGACTGAACGCCTACTTTATTCTCCCAATTAGCAGCTACCCCGCGCATACTCAGGCGGTGCATTAAATCATAATTATGATCATCATGAAACCAACTAAATAAAGCTTCAGCCACCTTAGGCCCAACGTCTGGTAAACTTTGCCACTCTTCAAGGGTAACTGCCCGGCCAACGGTAAATATTTCCTCGGGCGATACATTATGAGATAAATTGGGCAGACGAGTAGACAAAAAATTAGCTATCGTCGTCGCCGTCTCTTGGCCAACCTGCCGAATACCAAGACCGTAAATAAGTCTATTTAAAGGTAAAATCTTTTTTCGGTTAATAATTGATATCAAATTATTAGCTGATTTATCTCCCAAGCCTGGTAAAATTTTTAGCTGATCAACTGTTAAGTCATAAAAATCAACAATATCTTTAATTAGGCCATTATCTAACAGCTGCTCAATAATCTTTGGTCCAAAACCATCCCAACCGGCAGCTTCCTGACTAGCCCAATGTCGTAAGCGCCGCAGAGTAACAGCATAACAATCAGAATTAGGACACCGATAGGCTACCTCCCCAGCTACCCTTTGAACAACGCTACCACAAAAGGGACAATATTTAGGAGGTTCAATAGACCGCTCATCACCAGTACGTAGTTTAGGTAAAACTCCAACAATTTTAGGAATAACATCACCGGCTCGCTCAACAATAATAGTATCACCAATCTTTAGAGATAAACGATTTATTTCGTCAAAATTATGTAAAGTAGCGCGAGAAATAGTAACACCGCCGACTTTCACTGGTTTTAAGATAGCCGTCGGTGTTAATACCCCGGTCCGTCCCACCTGCCACCGCACATCTAGTAACCTAGTAGTCGCCTGCTTAGCACTAAATTTATAAGCCATCATATACCGTGGTGCCTTACCAACTACCCCCAAAACGTCCCATAATTTTAAATCATCATATTTAACCACAATACCATCTACCTCAAAGGGCAAGGATTCTCTAATTTTTTCGATCTGACGATAGTAAGCAAAAACCTCTGAAAGGCCATGGCATAATTTATTATGTTGAGCTGTTTTAAATCCCAACAACCTAACTAACTGATCAGCTTGATGTCGCCACCTAACTAGCTCTCCCCGCTTAAGGCCGGGCAACCATATATCATAGGTATAAAAATCTAATTTTCGCTCAGCTGTAACTTTAGGGTCAAGTTGACGAATGGAACCAGCTACAGCATTGCGCGCATTAGCCAAGAGTGGACGTCCAGCTTGCGCATACCGACGATTAATCTCGGCCAAACTTTTTTTCGTAATTATTGCCTCTCCTCTAATTTCAACAACTTTATGGTCAATAAAATTATAAAGTTCTTTAATATCGGTCAAGCTAAAACCAATTAAAGAAAGTGCCTCTTCACTTGGCCGGCGTAAACGTAAAGGAATGCTAGTAATTGTCCTAATATTAGCAGTTACATCTTCACCGACTTGCCCATCACCCCGTGTAGCCCCTTGGACTAAAAGTCCTGATTCAAACCTCAAACTAATAGCCAAACCGTCAAATTTAAGCTCCACATAATAATCATCTGGGAGTGTCCCCCCAAAGAACGCCCTATTCCGTTCCTCCCAGGCCAACATATCTTCTTCAGAAAAAGCATCATAAAGGGAAATCATAGGATAGTCATGAACCACCTTAGCAAATTTATCTAGAGCCTTACCACCCACCCGCTGAGTTGGTGAATCGGGAGTAATAAACTGTGGATAAGCCTGTTCTAATTGGAATAATTCATTTTTTAGACTATCTAATGCACCTTCATCAATTAGATTTTTATCTAAAACATGATAGGCATAACGTGCCTCCTCAATCTCGGCACGTAATTTTTCAATTCTTTGTTTAATTAAAGATAAATCTTTATTCATAGACGCAAAAATGATTTTGACAAACTTGTCCTTCTTCACAGTACCCACAAAAACCATTACAACCATTATAGCCACATCCATACATCTCACCCGTCTCTTCGTCTTGACATTGTGGTCTACAGCCAATGGTCCGATAAATTGTTAATTCAATAGCCCGCCTTACTCCATTAGAAGTCCCTATACTTTCTAGGTTTAACTGACTAGAATCTAAATTAGTTCCTTGATAAATAATTTCGTAAGATTGCCCACCACCAGAAATAAGTTCCTCAGGCTCTACAAAGTCGCAATCAAAACAACCAGATACTTTGCCATCTTCTTCATGACCCTTAACTAGCTGATCAAAAAATAAACATTCACCCGGCTCATCACAACATAAATAATGTTTTCCACCTGGTCCACAGTTTTGACGATCAATACCACCTCCTAATTTATCAAAAGCCAAAGCTCTCTCAATTCCGCTATCAGCAGCAAAATAGGCACGCACTGAATCACTTTGAGTACGACTAATATTAATAGCCATCATTACCAAAGTAGCAACTGACAAGGCAACAATAAAAGCACCAGTAATAAGTAAAAAAGTAACAATCATAATCTGTCCAGAGTGCCTGGATAAAAATTTATGAAATAAAAATTGTCTATCCACCGAATTCATAATTTTCATAAGACCTTGAAGATATAGAAGTCTGAACCTGCATAATTTGTTGACCCGCCTCAGTATTAAAATAACTTACAATAAAACGGACAGTAACCTGGGGTTGACCAATGGTTATATCATGATGTTGTAAATAGAAACTTAAGTCACTGATAGTAATATCGGCTGGAGTCATATATGCCTGCCGGCCATTACGAATGATAACTAACCGGCCAGCTGAGTTATCTAATCTATAAACCACACATTCACCTTCATAGTTACGAAATTTAATTGTAGGTCCGCTTGGTGTAGCTGGCTGACCATTTTCATCAAATATAGCATACACTTCCTGAGGTGCGCCACAATAACCATCATCAACCTTAGCCATCCGCAGTTCTTTAGACATAATTTCTAGGGCATAATTAACAGCCTCTTGAGCATTTTTAGAAGACAAAGTATTGCGTTGTGACTTAATAATGGATAAAAAAATATCAATAGCGCTGGTCATTAAAATAGCAAAAATAGCTACTGAGACCATGGCCTCTATTAAGGTAAAACCTAATTTTTTATATTTACTGCCAGGCATATAAATAATCACTTACCTCATAGTTTACTGATTGACCTTGGGCCTGCCAAGTAACTATGCAAGTTAATAAACAATAATTATCTTGACATTCAGTAGTTAAATATCTTTGAAAGTGAGTCAATGTTCCTGGTGCATAACTATAAAAACCATTGCTATCAATACTTAAAAAAGGAACATCTTCAGGTTGAGAGTATTCAGTAATATTACCCAAATAATCAATGGTAAACAAATCACCGTAAAGGCCGGCCAAAGAAGAGCTAGAGGTAATAGGGCTTGATGACTTCCAATCATTATCGCGCAAATTACGAGCTAGCTCTAGTCCCTCCTGGGCCAATTGCGCTGAGATTAAACTATTGCGATTAAAATATTGAACACGAATATTTTGAGTAGCCAAAGAGGCTATGCCCAATAAACCAATGCCAATAATAGCTATAGCCACTAATAACTCCACTAAAGAAAAAGCTGGGATTATAGGATGTTGCTGCTTCCTCATGTATTTTTATTTAGTTATCTCTACTAAACCAAAAAAGTTAACCGTAACCTCGCTGGTGGTTGCCAATAAGTCGTCATAAAGTACGATGGTTGCATTACCCTCTTTGTCTTGATTTAGAAAAGTCTGAGGGTCGGGTGGTTCAAAAAAAATATCTAAATTGCTTACTGTCGATGAACGATAAACAAGCTCAACAATCCTAATCTTTTCTGGTAACTCAACTTCCTTAAACAGCCCATCTGTTTTACTGTCCCAAACATGATTGCCATCAAAATCAGCTACGATTTCATATTCCCCTGGGTTATAAACTGAAAAATGCACCCCCCAACCGCCACTAGGTACTTGCCCAGACCTAGGATCGGTTCTGCTAACAAACTCTTTAGAACCTAAGGCATAACTTTGAGCCAACTTTATATTAGCAACTAGTTCTTGGGTGGCCATCTTTAATTGCGACTCTCGATTACTTCCCCGATAATTAGCTATGCTAAGCGAAGCAATAATGACAAAAATGCTAAGAACTACTAATAACTCTAATAAAGTAAAAGCTGAGGCACTTTGGTATTTTTTTCTCATTACTTGCATATTATTTACTAGAGGTAGCCGGATTATGCTCCTCCCACTGCCAACTTTTTTCCCGTGAACAAGGAAAAATCTGAATCAAAGCAGTCGGATTAGTCTCATCGCCGGGTTGACTATAATTATCAATAGCTGTAATTTTATAAACATACTGCTTGGCTACATCTTCCCCTATAAAAGTTTCCCAGCAATGACAATTATTGCCCACACAATGGGGGGTGGAGCTAACACCATGCACTGGTGGGTTATCAAAACTAGTAGGAACAACGTGATAACAATCACTGCTAGTGGCCACATCAGTAAATGGTGAATCAAGAACTCTTAGGCAATCCTCAGTCTCGGTCACGTGGCAACGTTCAACTGTATAATAGACAATAGTAGTGCCTGAAGCTATAATTGGCTGCTGCCATCGTAATTCAATAATTGAAGGATTACCGCTTAGACAATCACCTTCTCCACTAATAGTCTGAACACCGCAAATAGCTCTGGTATGTCCAGGAGTGCTAGTGGATGTATAGACGGTGCCAAAAAAATTGCTAGCTCCAATACGATAATAATAGGTAGTATTTAAAGCTAGATCACTATTAATAAAATTGGTATTCGTGGTAGTACCTATTAAATTACTAGTAGTTGGAGTAAATGAGGCAGTACCGCTACGATAAACCCCATAACTCTCAGCATATAAACTGCTTTGCCAATTAATGTTTAGGGTGTTACAACCAAATAAAGCATCAGGGCTGACCGTCACTGCCGTTGGCACAAAAGGCGCTTGACCGGTAACATAATAAGTAACTGTGTTGCCAGACCAATCAGCTGAATTAAAAGATATCCAGCCAATCATATTATTCCAGGCCCAACCAGCTAATTTTCCATCTGGCAATAGCTCTACATAATAATCTGGCCCCGAATCATGGCTGTTTTTAGCTAATTTAACCCAGCCATCAGACCCTAAAGATAAAATTTGCGCCCAGCCACTAAAACGTCTTGTGACAGGATCGAGCTGAGCTCCATGGTAAGGATTACCACCCTCCGGATAGCTATACCCGGGTATACCTGAATCATTAAAGCTAATCCAGCCAACATTAGAACTCCAAGCATAACCAGATAAAGCATAAGTCCCCTCATTGAGATTAACTCCATAGCTATAACCACTACAACCACCACCATAAACACAATTATTAAAACTAATCCATCCCGCTTCTGAATTCCAGGCCCAACCAAATAAATTGTCTCCCTCTCCAGCTGAAGCTATTAAAGTTGAGCCTAATAATAACTTAGCCCCCCAAATAATAAGCCCAATAATTTTAATACATTTAAAAATTTTCATTCATTTCTCTTACCAACCTAATAAATGAAGATAGGACTGCCACCATTGTTGACCCCACAGAAAAAATACCCAACTACTAGGAACTAAAAATACTCCCAATGGTAACTTAGAAGTCCATTTTTTCTGTCCCATTATAATTAATGATAAACCAACTATCGCCCCTAAAATATAGGCGCCAAAAATAGCAGGAACAATTAACGGCCAACCCAGCCAAATGCCCAAAAATAAACCGAGATAAATGTCTCCCTCACCAATCCATTGCCCCTTAGAAGCCCAAAATTGAAGAGCAAAAAATAGACTGCCAAAAAGTCCACCAACTACCATATTTACCAGCGACCCACCAGCTAGCCATTTTACAAAAATCATTACCAGCCCACCAATCCACAAGGGCCGAGTAAATATAGATAGCCACCAATAGTCAGTCCAAAATACCAACATTAAAAGAACTAAACCAATTATAGCCTGAAGAACTACTAACCACCCCTGTACTGTATGCATAGCTATCCATATGCCTTCTTCTCCCCCTACTTTCTGCCAGGCAGCAAGAAAAGCAATAGCCAATAAGCTACCACCTAGAAATTCACTCCAGAAATAATCTCTAGGTATTTTCTTATGACACGACGAACATCGTCCCTTAAGTCTTAGATAACTAAAAATAGGAATATTATCGTACCACGCTAAACGCTTACCACATTGTGGACAATAAGAAGGACGACGCAAACCTTCCCCACTATATAAACGATGGGCCCAACAATGGACAAAACTACCCAAAGCTGAACCCAATAAAAAACTAAAAATTATACCAAGAATTAATGATCCCATAAGTGATAACTCCTACTATTATAGCAATAATCAATTATGGGGGCAACTAATATTAATAACAAAAATAGAAGCCACCAACTGGCTTCTATTTTAAACCACACTTTCTCATTATTATTTTTAATCCATGCTAGATTCAGTAGCTGTCTTAGTAGCTGAACTACCCTCTAAATAATAAGCTATCCTATAATGAGTAGCATCTACCTTACTATATTGATAACTTCTAGTAGGCTGGGGATCACTTGGTACCTTCTGCATATAGATAATACCAGTACAACTACTAGTGCTGACCCAACCTGCACTAGTTAAACACGCCGTAGTATTAACACCAAGTGTAGTAGTAGTAGTAGTTCCATCCGGATAAGACATATTGCTATCAAAATACATCTCTAACGCTGTCCTGATTTGCTTAATATCAGAAAGACGACGAGCATCACGGGCTTTGGCTCTAGCGCTATTTAAAGACACCACTGACAAAGTAGAAAGAATGCCAATGATAGCAATAACTACTAAGAGCTCAACTAAGGTAAAACCTTTTTTCATAAAGCAGAACGGGTTATTTTTATTAACTAAAACATTGTATGCACCACTAGTTACCCATGCTACTGGGAGTGGCCGTAGAATTACCTGAATTAGCCTCTAACTTATAGACGATTTCATAGCTTTGTCCTGAACTAGTATAGACATACGTTCCCGAAGATAGTGGATCACTTGGTACCTTCTGCATAAAAATAGTGCCAGTACAATTAGTAGTGCTAGTGTTAGTCCAGCCTACAGAGGTAAGACAGGCACAATTGCCAGTCCCCAACGCAGGACAAGACACCGGATATGTAGAGCTGGAATCATAATACATATCTAGCGCTGTCCTGATTTGCTTAATATCCGAAAGGCGACGAGCATCACGGGATTTGGCTCTAGCACTATTTAAGGCCACGACTGACAAAGTAGAAAGAATGCCAATGATAGCAATAACTACTAAGAGCTCAACTAAGGTAAAACCCTTTTTCATAAAACAAATAAGTTATTTTTATTAACTAAAAACATTGTATGCACCACTAGTTACCCATGCTACTGGGGGTGGCCGTAGAGCTAGCTGAATTAGCCTCTAACTTATAGACGATTTCATAGCTTTGTCCTGAACTTGTACTTGTATAGGTATACGATGCCGAAGATAGTGGATCACTTGGTACCTTCTGCATAAAAATAGTGCCAGTACAATTAGTAGTGCTAGTGTTAGTCCAGCCTACAGAGGTAAGACAGGCACAATTGCCAGTCCCCAACGGAGTACTAGTACAAGAAGTCGTCGGATATGTAGAGCTGGCATCATAATACATATCTAGCGCTGTCCTAATTTGCTTAATATCCGAAAGGCGACGAGCATCACGGGATTTGGCTCTAGCGCTATTTAAAGACACCACTGACAAAGTAGAAAGAATGCCAATGATGGCAATAACTACTAAGAGCTCAACTAAGGTAAAACCTTTTTTCATAAAATTAATTTAATAGACAAAATTATTAAAAGAAAATTTGCTGTATATTATTATACAATAAAAAAAAATTATTGCCTAGACCCCCAGTAACTGTCGCTAGTCTATCCCCCTATTAACAACAAAAACTCAACCGCTATCTAAACAAAGTTCCCCGATTTTAGCTAACTTAAAAATTACCAACCATGGTATACATTGGCAAAATAACAGCAGCTACCATTACTCCAACGCCAACACCAAGAATAATCATGATAAGCGGTTCCATTAAACTCATTAGATTGGCTAGGGTATTATCTATTTCCCGTCCATAGAACTCAGCAATTTTGGTAAAAACTACATCCAGCTTACCAGTATTTTCACCTACCTGCATCATGTGAGATACCATTTTAGGTACCAGTGGACTCTCTAAAAAGATAGTAGAAATAGAATTACCGTCTTCTACTTCTTTAATAGTCTGCTGCACTAATTTTTGGTAAACCTTGTTGGTTACTACATCACCAGCAATAGCTAAACTATTTTCAATACTTACCCCACCTAGTAATAAAGTATTCATTGAACGGCAAAAACGAACTAGCAAAATTTTTTGAAATAATTTACCAAATACCGGCAAATGAAGGGTTAAAGAGTCCCAGGCATAACGACCAGATGTAGTATTTAAAATAGCTTTTATCCCCAGAACCAATCCCGTTATTACTAGTGCTACTACCCACCAATAATGGGTTATAAAATTAGAAATACCCATTAATATTCTTGTAGATAATGGTAAAGTTGTGCCAGTCTCTACTAAAATATCCATTAACTTAGGTAAAACAAAAACCATCATTACCACACCAATAATTACCATACCAACAATTACTACTGTAGGATAAATCATTGAGCCTTTAATTTTAGACATCATATCATAATCCCTGCCAATTTCATCAGCTAAATAATCCAACACCTCATCTAGTTTACCGGAACGCTCGCCAGATTTTACTACACTAACAAAAAAATTAGAGAATATTTTAGGTCTTTTAGCTAAACTATCTGATAGAGATGCTCCACCCTCCACTTCATCACCAATTTCCCCAATAACTTTCTTAAAATTAACATTTTCAGTCTGATTAACTAAAATGCGCAGAGCTTGCACCATTGGTAGTCCAGCACCAATCATGATAGAAAATTGCCGAGCAAAAATAACAACATCCTTAGGAGATACACGTTTCAAAAAAGCAAAGCTCAATCCTTTTCTAATATGAGCTACCTCTAAACTCACCAAGGTTAAACCATTATCTTGCAACAAAGAATTGGCCTCTTGGCTATCATCAGCCTCAACCAACCCCGTTGTCTTAGCGCCTTGATTGTCTAGCGCCTCATAGCGGAAAATCATATATTTAATCTGACTGAATAACCCTCATAACCTCTTCTACGGTTGTTAATCCTTGCAAAGCCTTTATGAAACCATCTTGCTCCATGGTAATAAATGATTGGGTAGTTTTAACATTATTTTCGCTAAAACTTTCATTTTGTAAAATCATATCTCTCACTTGATCATTAATTTCTAAAATCTCAGCAATAACTGTACGAGAATGATAACCAGTTTTATCACAATAAGCACAACCCCTTCCTTTATTAAAAGTCATCTGGTCAGGATTATAATTAGGTAATCTCTCTTTCATTACTTCTGGTGGTACTTTAGCTAGTGTCTCCTTAATATAATTTAATACATCACCGCTTACTTTTTCTTCAGTCAAACAGTGAGAACAATTAACTCGCACCAACCGTTGTGCTACAACCAAAATCAAACTAGAGGCCAATAAAAACGGCTCAACCTTCATATCAATAAGCCGTGGAATGGCCCCAATGGCATCATTGGTGTGCAAAGTGGAAAGTACTAAATGGCCAGTCAATGAAGCATGAACTGCTAATTCAGCGGTCTCATTATCCCGAATTTCACCAACCATCATAATATCTGGATCTTGACGAAGTAAAGAACGTAAGCCAGTAGCAAAAGTAAAATTAACCTCCGGTCGGACCTGAGATTGATTAACACCTTTCAAAAAATATTCCACTGGATCTTCTAGGGTGGCAATATTAACATTATCTTGATTAAGAATATTAAGTAAAGAATAAAGAGTGGTCGTTTTACCAGAACCAGTTGGTCCAGTAATTAATATAAGACCGCTTGTCCGTTCAATAATTTTTTTAATTACCCGATATTGATTACTAGCAAAACCAAGGGATTCAAGGGTAGGCGCCCCACGACTAACATCCAAAATCCTCATGACTACTTTCTCATGCCCCATGAGTGGCATTACTGACACACGAAAATCAATATCTCGGCCATCAATATTTAAACTAATACGACCATCTTGAGGAATACGAGTTTCATCTAGTTTTAATTTGGACATAACCTTCACCCGAGCAACCAATGAATCATGGATATTTTTAGGCAAAATTAAATGAGTTTTAAGAATACCATCTACCCGATAACGAATGCGGCTTTCCTTGGGCAAAGGCTCAATATGAATATCACTGGCGCCCAGTTCAACTCCATGCCTTATAATGGCTGAAATAATTTTAGAGATAGGAGCATTTTTAGTAATTTCCTCAAAGCGAAGATCATTTTTTTCCAACGACTCTCTAACCTCCCGCTCTTCTTCTTTCGCCTTTAACTCCAATGCACTAGATATCTCTTTGTTAATTGTTTGATATTTTTTGAAGGTAAGATTAAAACTTAAGGGTGATACTAAAAAATAATGAACCTTCAGGTTACTTTTCTTAGCTAAAAAATCAACTGCTTCGATAGCTTTAAAATTCTCAGGATCTACAAGACCTACACTAATTTCGTCCCCCTCGCGTTGAAAACAAACCACCTGATAATTCCCTGCCACTTCTGGTGGTAATATATTTAAAGCAGCTTCATCAATTTTCATGTCCGCTAAATTAACATATGATAAGCCAGCTAAACTAGCTTTAATCTCGGTTAAACGTTCCCAGTCTAAGATCCCCTTATCTATTAAAATTTGATCTAAATTAGCTCCTTTAGCCGCTAGAGCTTCATTAACCTCAGTTAATTGTTCATAGTTAATAAGATTAGCTGAGACCAAAAAATCCAATAATTTGTTATCAAAAGTTTTGCTCATACAATATAAGTCAATAGCCAAAAGGATGAGGATTACCAATTTTAAGACCAGTTAAATCTTCTTCAGGCACAGTGGTAGTACTACTGGTAGGAGTAACTTCTGGCGGTATATAATTAAGCCGTAAATTTTGAAATTTAGGATTATTTAATAGGCTCAACGACAAAAATTCTTCCACTGATTGCTGAGTTAAACTAGTTTTTAATAGTCGACGCTGTTCTGGCGACAATGGTTGTTTCTCAGATATAGAATTGGCAAAAACCTTAAATACTGACTCATCTACATTAACAAATGGCCGCTGATTACTAGTAAATTGACCATACCACCGCACCACCAAAAATAAACCAACAGTATTAATAATAATTCCCAAAATAAGCCATAGTGTCTCGGAGGTAAATAGTTGATTTCTTTTTTTAGAGCGAATAATTTTTTCCATAATTTACTAATCAGCCAAATAATAAATTTTAATATTTAAAATAATCTGATTTTTGCCCGGTAGATATTCTAATTTCTCAATATCCATAAGATGTAAGTTGTTCTCAATAGTCTTGAGCAATTTCTTAAAATTAATATAATCACGTCCTGATAGCTCCAAATTAATAATTGCTGACCTAAGATGACCACTTAAATCAGTATTAGTAGAAGTAGAAGAAGACGCCGATTCACTAGTATTATTGTCTGCCGATGATGGTTCTACTACTACATCAGAAGACTTAATTAACAAATTATTAGCTAAACAGATAGCCTCAATCTCGGCCAACAGATTTTCTTTGTCTAATTGTACTGGCAATATATCCATTACCTTATTCCGGGTATTCTGGTCAATGCTTTTATAAAAATCATTTAACTGTACAAGTTTAGCTTGATATTTTTGTTTCTCCACTAACTCTATTTGGGCTCGTTGATTATTGGCATTAAGCTCTGACAATGTTAAACGATATTGTGGTAAAAAAAAGAATAAGACGCTACCAACCATAATAAATATACAAATAAGGGCTATAAAAATATAATAATAATTAATAATAAACTCTAGCCAGCGTTGTTGAAAGGTAGTCTGTCCTGCCAAGGTTCTGGAATTAGACTTCGTGGTTGATTTTCGTAAAGTAATTTTTTTATTTAATAATTGGGCCATACTCAACGGAAAAATAAATCAGGATTAATTTTTAGCTTAATTGAAAAATTTAATTGACTACGAGTAGAGCTCCCAACTTCTCCTTCGCTGCCTTCTCCTGCTTCAGTAGTGCCAGGCTCATTTTTGATAATTTCACCACCTTCAGTATCCACTTCTAAAACATCCGGCGACTGACGGAAAACCTTTATCTGCTTAGCCATACTATCAAAATTGTCAGTCCGGGCTTTCAAAATGTACTCCCCGCTAGTATCACCACTGAAATCTTGATAAAAAACATTGGCTAAAGTATTCTTCTCTAGAAAACTAAAAAAATTATTCCAATAAATGTGATTATCTAATAATTCATTGACTAAAATTAGCCTCAAACGAAAATCCAAAACATCGCTAACTTCATTTTCAGCTAGATTGGTTAGCTGGTTCATTTTAGCTAGACGATCATCAACATCAGCAGTTTGCCTAATTTGATTTTGACGCCACAGATAAAACAAAGCACCACACAAAGATAGAAAAAACAAAGTCACTATTAGCCATTGCGTTAAGTCTAGCCAGAACCTACGCCAATTAAAATATAAAGTGGTCTGCCCCCCAACTAAATTAGTTTCCATAATTGCTGGCCGAGTCCATGATTTTTGTTCCACACTCTGTTGCATCTCGCGAAATCTTTGTTGTTCATCTTTTTTATTGAGGGTTTGAATGGGTGCTTTAGAGACAGTTTCTGAAATTTCCTTTTCTTTTCTAAGGTGAACATCTCCTGAAGATTTTTCAATATTAGCTTTATTGATTGGCTGTATAACTGACGGTTTTGCCTGTTTTAAGTCTGAGACTTCAGTCAATTTATTACTACTAAGCTTAGCAACCTGACGACGTTGTTCTTCTTTAGTATGAAAAATTGAACCTTTAACTTGTTGACTCCTATTAGAAACCGAATCGGCTGATTGTTTAATCTGGCGACTTCGCTCTTCATTAATTTTTTTTAGCTTACGAGCTGCGAGTTTACTCTTTAAAGACTTCCATAAATTACCTTCCTTCTGGGGTTCTTGCACAGGACCCACCATCAACTGCTTACCACCCGAAGATAAGGGAGTAGACTCAACTTGAGCTGATGGTGTTTGAACTGGCTCTATTATATCGGTTGAGGATTGCTTTATGGTTGACTTTTGGGAGTTAAAAGTACCCCCATTTGACATTAATTGCTTAGCCCCCCGACGTTTAGATTGTTTAGCACTAAAATCCACCTCACGAGCAGGTTGTGATTTTTTGCCAGCCCAGACTGACGGCCACTTTAAAAAATTATTAACTTCTTTCATTGCCTCATAACCTTCAGTAGAAGACCAATCTACCTTCTCTTTAGTGGTAAATGATTGATCGGGTTGTTTAACTTTTTTAGAAGATTTACTGCCTAACATTTGTTTATAATTAGCTAATTCCACGCATAGCTAAACCAACAGCTACTGCTAACCTTGGACCAATTTCATCAAGTAATGGTTTAATATTTAAAGGATAAGAAATTAATGTCCAGGGACTACCAATAATGACATTCATATTTAATGCTTTAGATAAATATTCAGGAAAGTTATAAAGTAAAGAAGAACCACCAGTCATAATTATTTTTTCTACACTTTTACCATTATTGCTTTGAAATAAATTTAAAGAATATTTTATTTCACTGGCTACTGAATCAACTAGACTTTTCAGGGCTTCTGGCAACTCAGCTGACCTAATACCTGCTACTCCTAAATCATATTTAAATTGTTCGGCCTGTTGTAAATCAATATTTAAATTCTTACTAATGGTTTCCGTAACAGTTAACCCCCCTAAATCTAGGCTGCGATTAAATACCGGCACACCATGGTCAATAATAACCAAATCAGTATTAGTAGAGCCTACCTCAACTATCATAATAATTCCCTTATCATTACCAACAAGAGAACGAATTAAAGCAATAATTTCACCCTCTAAAAACACCAAATTTAATTCAGCTGCTTTAAAAATCTCTATATATTTATTTACCAGAACCTTAGGTGCGCCAGTTAATAAAATTCTAGTTATAGATTTAGCGCCACTTTTAATGTCGGCTGCATTACTATTAGTGGGTCCAACTTGCTGTCCAATGGGTACAGGGATTTTTTTCCAGTCTAAAACCATTTCCTCTAGTGGCAAAGGCATTACTTTTTTAGCCTCAGCATTAACGGCCATTGACAAATTAGCATCACTGACATCAACTAAAGTAATAATTGAAGAAAAAACCGAAAAATTAGGTAAACTAGCAACCACGCGCCGACTGGTCATCCCGGCATCTTGCCAAATTTTAGTAATCGTCTTAGCTGCATCTTCAATTGGCATATTAAGAGGATTATTACCACCTAAACTCTCACTAAAACCATAAGTAGACAAAACCACTCGTTTGTCATCACGTTTAAGCTCAACTATTTTAATACCTGAAGTCCCAATATCTACACCTAAACAGCTATCATTCGCTTCAGATTTAAATAAAGCCATAATATAAAAACAGAAATTAAAATAAAATAAATTTTGACGATAATCTTACAATCTTCTATAATAATAACAGATTGTTAACATTATAGCATAATTAACTAATTAGCCACAATAGCATATTAATATGAATTTTTTTTCAAAATATAAACGGTTAATTTTCATAATCCTCTTTATCATTGTTGTTATTGGTATAGCTTATTTACTGTATATAGTTTTCTTTCGCCAAAATATTAATCCCAGTCTAGTTTCCGAAAATCCACCTGAAGAAAACGCAGAAATTCAACTACCCGAGGCTGGACCAAACTTAAATATAAAACCAACTGGTTCTAGCGAAGAAAATGTGCCATCAGCAGAAAAAAATGAGGTTTATGGCCCCATTACAGGTACTGAAGAATCAGTTGATAATAAAGCCATGGGTGGTGTAACCAAAACTGATAAAGTTATTGGGGGCATAACCATTAATCCAACTATCAATAACCAAACCGGTGATATTCAATATTATGACCCTTTTGACGGTAAATTTTATACAGTAAGTGAGGATGGTACTATTCGTCCTCTATCTAATAAGGTTTTTTATAATGTTCAACAGGTAACATGGTCTAAAAATAGTGATAAGGCTGTTCTAGAATATCCCGATGGCAGTAATGTCGTCTATGATTTTAATAAACAGCAGCAAGTGACCCTGCCAAAACATTGGCAAGAGTTTGATTTCTCTCCTAACAGTAACCAATTAGTCATGAAAAGTCTTGGAATGGATGTGGATAATTACTTTTTAGCTGTAGCTAATAGTGATGGCACGGGAAGTAGAGTAATTGAATTCATCGGAGAAAACTATAAAAAAGTTTATCCTAGCTGGTCACCCAATAATCAAGTAGTCGCCCTATATGCGGAAGGTCTAGACTATGATCGACAAACTGTATATTTTATAGGACTTAATAATGAAAATTTTAAGTCTATGACAATACCAGGACGTGGTTTTCAATTTCAATGGTCGCCTCAGGGTGATAGACTACTCTATAGTGTATATTCTAGTGACAATGAAATGAAACCAATGCTCTGGATAGCCGATGCTTCTGGTAGCCAAATTGGGGAGAATCGACAAAGACTTAACCTACAAACTTGGGCTAATAAATGCACTTTCGCCAATGGTGAAGAAATATATTGTGCTGTCCCCACTAGCCTAGATTATGGGGCTGGCCTTATGCCCGCTCTAGCTGACCAAACACCAGATTATATATATAAAATCAATACCAAAAATGGTGCCAGACAATTAGTTGCGATTCCTGATTCTAATATAACAGTCAGCAGTATAATGATAAGTCCAGATAAATCTAAGCTCTTTCTAGTGGATAAAAATACCGGCTCAATCCGTCAAATTAAACTTCATTAATAAATTACTATGACAAAAACAACTAAGAAAAAAAATATAAATTTGCATCAAAATATAGATAATCCTTGGATTATTAGTATAGTTTTGGCTTGTGTTGGTATTTGTTTAGTGTTTCTGCTCAGTGTCTTAATTAATTGGCCTAAGTGGATAGTCAGTCAATCCTCTGTTGGGCCTACGACAATTTATACCCTAAAAGACAACTTTGAAGAACAAATTAATAATGAAGGTAATTTAACCACCAAAACGACTATAAGTCCTCATCTCTTGGGTGGACCAATTATTTCCCCTGATGACCCTAGTCGTGGTGCCGAACAAGCACCAATTATTATAGTCTATTTCGGTGATTTTGCCTGTAATTTTTGTCAGGAGCAAGAACAAATTTTTGAGCAAGCCCTAAACACCTACCCAGATAAAATTAGAATAATTTGGAAAGATCTACCAGAAAATAATACTTCCAGTTTATCATATCAAGCTGCAAAAGCTGGCCGTTGTGCTTTTTTACAAAATCATTTTTGGGAGTATCATGACGCCTTACTTAGTAGTAACTCCCTACAACCAGATAACTTAGAAACAACAGCCATTAAAGTCGGCCTGGATTTAAATTCTTTTCGTCAATGTTTGCAAACTCCAAATAATCTAGCTGAAACTTTAATTAATAAAAACTGGCAAGAAGCTGATGGTTTAGGTATTAGTGCTACTCCATATACCTATGTTAATAACCGAAGTTTTATGGGAAAACTTAGCTGGGAAGAACTAAAGACAGTCATTGATTATGAATTAGCCCAACTAGGTAGTGGCCAATCAGAATAAATATTCTAGAATATCACCATGCCAACTATATTTACTTGCACTAAATGTGGAGCTCAAGCCCCAAAATGGTCAGGCCGCTGCAATGAATGTGGCGCCTGGGGTACAATGGTAGAAGAAGCTATGCCTAAAAATCCACTTGGCCCTAAGCAACACCTATCTAGTAACAAACCAGCTCAACTAATTAATTGGCACGAACTACCCAGTAAACCCATTCACCGCTATGTTACTGGCCTTATTGAAATTGACCGGGTGTTAGGTGGCGGTCTAGTCCCTGGCTCCCTTATTTTATTAAGTGGTGAGCCAGGCTGTGGCAAGTCAACTTTAGTAGCCCAAATAGCCCAAACATTAGATCCTCAATTGTCCATAATTTATATTAGCGGCGAAGAATCAGCTCAGCAAGTTAAAATGCGGCTAGACAGATTAAATTATCAACCGCAAAAGATGACTTTTGCTAGTGAAACCAATGCTGAAACTATTATTGCCACTGCTATTAAATATAAACCTCAATTGTTAATTATTGATTCTATTCAAACAGTTTACTCCGACGAAGTGCCATCTGAGCCCGGGAGTGTTAATCAAATTAAAGCTTGTACTATTAAACTCTTAGAGTTAGCTAAGGAATATAATATTACAGTGATTTTAATCGGACACTTAACTAAAGAAGGAATAGTGGCCGGACCAAAAACTCTAGAACATTTAGTCGACACTGTTATTTACTTAGAAAATGAATCACAGCATAGCTATAGTCTCATTAGAGCTAGTAAAAATCGCTTTGGTTCCACTAATGAAGTCGGTCTCTTAGAAATGACTGGGCATGGTTTCCGCCAGCTAGAAAAAACTACTAGCCTATTTATTCAGCCCATCCAAGGAGCTAGTGGCTCAGCCATTAGCTGTCTCATAGAAGGCAGCCGTCCATTTTTATTAGAAGTACAGGCCCTAGTTAGCAAAACTTATTTTGGCTATCCGCAACGCAAGGCTATCGGCTTTGACTCAAACCGCCTCCAAATTTTAACTACTGTCTTAACTAAGCAAACCAAAATCAATCTAACAGACCAAGATGTTATTGTCAGTGTGGCCGGTGGTCTAAAAATCAATGAAACCGCCCTAGATTTAGCTGTCTGTGCAGCTATTGCCTCTAGTTATTATAACCGACCACTCCCAGATAAAACTCTTTTCTTGGGAGAAGTAGGACTAGCCGGGGAAATTAGACCAATTGGCAAATTAGAAATACGCCTTAAAGAAGCTCTAAAAATAGGTATAAGCCAAGTGTTTTTACCAGCTCAAGCCAAAATCACCAGTAGCAAAATGAAAATAAAAACTAGTAATAATTTGCTAGATTTCTTTAATCAAGTTTGGCCAAAGACAGATAAATAATAAGTCACTATTGGGGTAAGACATCTAATCCCCCTAATTGCCAAGCTAAATTAGTAATAGCCCGATAACGCCAGTTAGGATGATGTAAAACCTCTAAAGCGATTTCATGAGCTGCTGAAATTAAATCCTGATCAAAAATATTAGCTAACCGCAATTCAGAAAAACCTGTTTGTTCATAGCCATAAAGTTCACCAGGTCCCCGCCATTTTAAATCCAGCCGGGCTAGTTCTTGGCCATTATTATATTTTACTACTGCTTTCAGTCGCCGTTTCGCCAATTCCCCGCTAGCCGGTGATGGTAATAAAAAACAATAAGCTTGCTGCCCCCGTCGGCCTACTCGTCCCCGATATTGATGCAGTTGAGCCAAACCAAAACGATCAGCCCCTTCAATAACCATAACCGTAGCCTGAGGAATATCTAGTCCCAACTCTACCACTGCTGTAGCCACTAAAACCTGGTAGCGTCCCGCGGCAAAATCAGCCATAACCTTTTGCTTATTAGCCCCAGACAAACGGCCATGAAGCAGCCCCACTTTATAACCTTTCAATTCACCGTTCACTAAATAATTAAATTCATCGGTCGCCGCTTTAACTGCTAATTTATCTGAAGGGTCTACTAAAGGACAAACAATAAAAGCCTGCTCTCCTTTATCTAAAAGCTGACGAATAAATTTGTACATCTTGGCTCTATCCTTATCTTCAACAATTTTAGTAATAACCGGTAATCGACCAGCAGGCATTGTTCTTATCACAGACAAATTCAAATCACCATAAAGACTTAAAGCTAAACTGCGCGGAATAGGAGTAGCTGTCATGGCCAAAAAATGAGCCACTAAGTTTTGACCATTTTCCGCAAATAATTTCTTATTAAGCAACAACTGCCGCTGCTCTACCCCAAAACGATGTTGCTCATCAACTATGAGCAGGCCCAATTTATAGAAATCAACGGGCTCCTGAAGCAAAGCCTGAGTACCAATAACAACTTGGCATTGTCCCAGGGATAACAGTCTGACCAATTGCTTTTTTGTAGTCTTTTTAATACCCTCCTTGGGTTTACTTAAAAATTGTTGAGTTCTAGTAAGTAGACCAATGACAAAAAATTCCCCCAAACTCGCCACAACTGTCTGAAAATGCTGATAAGCCAATACTTCACTTGGTGCAATTAATGCTGTCTGGTAACCACTATCTGCTACATTAGCCATTGCTAAAATAGCTACTGCTGTCTTCCCGCTCCCTACATCACCCTGAAGCAAGCGCAGCATTGGCTGATTCTGCTCTAAATCTTGAAGAATCTGCCAGCTGCAACGCCGCTGGTCATCAGTTAATTGAAAAGACCAGCTATTAACAATTTCTTTGGTTAAAGCTTCATTAAATCTAATAATTGGCGCTTGACTAGTCTGCCATCTCTCCCTAATTAACTGACCCCGTAGCTGCAAGATAACTAATTCATCAAAAGCCAGCCGATGTCGTGCTGCCTCGAGACTAGTCCAACTTGGAGGCCGATGAATATTTATTAAAGCCTCTCTTAATGAGAGAAGTCCCCGTTTTTTTAATAATTCGGATGGCAGCCACTCATCTATCTTGGCTAAATTTAAAGTTCGTCCAATAATGGCTCGCAACTGTTTAGTAGTTAAACCACTAATAGTAGAATAAACTGGCACTAAACCACTTGTATGTTGAGTTATGCCTCTCCTATCTACCTTTTCATACTGAGGCGATATCATTAACGGCCCTAGTAAATCTTGACTAACCTTACCGGCCAGTGATATATAGTCTCCGGTTTGTAAATTACGTGACAAAAATGGCTGATTAAACCAAGTTACCCTTAGCTTCCCGGTATCATCAGTTATAATAGCTTCGGTTACATACATATGCTGACGAGGGCTACGTCTCGTATTAATAACATCAATAGTACCAACTACATTTACCGTCTCTCCGGCAACAACCCGATTAATGGTCGTCCGATGGGTAAAATCATCATAACGAAAAGGATAATAATAAACTGCCTGGCCAATGGTTTTAATGCCCAGTTTAGCTAGCTTATCTACCATTGCTTCGCCAACACCTGAAATAACGCTAATTGGTGTATCAAGAGATAACATAATAGTATATTGTATCACAAATTAACCCCTAAAATAAAAAGAGTCTCATGACTCTTTTATAAAAGTACTCTCGGTAGGAATCGAACCTACATTACAAGATCCGCAATCTTGTGTCCTATCCATTGAACGACGAGAGCTTCACAATTAAAGTTTTAAAAGCTTTCCAATTGTCTCGCTTAGTGATTCACCGGTACGCTCTAAATCTTCTTTCAGATATTTTAATAAATTTTCACGAATTGGCAAGGGATTATTATCTAATAAAGGAATCATTAGATCACGGCGCCATGGTGAAGTAAAATCTAGATACAATGATTTAATACCTTGGGCTGGTTTATAAATAACAGAAAAACTTTTAAATTCATCATAATCATAAAACTTATGCCCCAACATAATCCCCTCAGTACCAATAATAAAATCTAACATTTCTGGCTCTTCGTTTTCATTAAAAACTATTATAAAAGCCACCAGAACAATAATCAGGGCAAATAGAAAATTGCTAGTTAAAACAGCAAAAATTAAACCAGCTAAAGCTAAAAGGCCAAATACCAGAAACCACCGCTTACTATGCTGGTAATGTTCCCTCTCTTTAATCTTCCAACTAAATAATTTACGACCATATATTGGTAACTCTTCATCCATAAAATCAATTTAAATATATTTGACATGATAAATATTATCATCTATCATAAGCTCAAATGATGCTGATATTATACCACTACCTTAATTATCTAACAAGTTGGAGAGATGCCTGAGTGGTTGAAAGGGGCACCCTGCTAAGGTGTTAGTCGTGTAAGCGGCTCGAGGGTTCGAATCCCTCTCTCTCCGCAAGACAATTTTGTATCGGTTTGACCCGAATGCCCAGCTTTTGCTGGGTTTTTTCGTTTCTAATCCCTATTACTCGACTAAGTGGGATTTTGGAACTAAAGCAGGATTTTGTATCCTGTTTTTTAATTCTTTTACTTTACTTTTATGGGTATTTAAGCTATATTTTAAATGCGAAACGGTAATAAATAAACGTGAGGATTACCCAAATCATATTTTTTGGCATTTTCCTATTTACGTACAGGAACGGACATCCCGACCGAACATAAGTAGGATCCTCACGGACACCTTTTACTGTTTCGCAACTAGGTCGGGTGTCCGTTTTTGTTTTATAAAACTGATCCCGATAGTATTAATCTAATAATTAAAAACTATAGACTATCAAAAAATCTGGGATAAAACCCTAAGTAAAGGAGAAGAAGTTAAATATAGCTTCTCTATTGGCGATCGGTATATAAAATTTAATCTCATAGCCTGGATTTGGTGTTTTAACTTTTCTCATCGCGCTCTTTTATTATAAATTTTACTTGAGAGTGGTAATGCTTACGCTTTCACCAATAAGAGGGTGCTTATTCATACAGGTTGGCTTTCAACCCATTCAACTAGTATTGACTACTCTAAAATTACTGACGTACATGTTAGAGAGCCATTCTTTGATAAGGTAGTAACTAAGACTGGCGACATTGCTATAAACACGGCTGGCTCTGGCGCTATCGAAGTTATCTTAAGGCATATTGAAAAGCCATATGAGATTAAGAAGCAATTAGATGAAATGAAAGATTAATCTAAAATATTTGTATACACAAAAAGAGCGGGTTGTTTCCGTTTTTTTTGTTTACAAATCAATGAAAATCTGGTAAAGTTATAGATGTAAAGTTTTATATAAATGATATCTTAATTGATAAAGATAAGTTTTATAAAGATCAGTTATCTTTAATTAAGAAAGATGAGGCGTTGTTTGATCAAAGTGTTTTTGGATTATTTAGCTATGTAAACGTCAGGGGTGATATATTTCTTCCTAAGCATATTAAGTCAATTTTAGAAGAACTTTATCCTGGCTCGGGAGAGAGTTGTCGCTAATAAAAAAGAAAAAACATATATTCAGTTATTTGGCGTTAAACATGTGGATATTGAAAATATTGATGGTGGCCATGATTCTATGGACGGAACTTATCTTATCAATAATATTCATATTACAATAGAAGAATATTTTAAAAAATGGGAGAAACTTGTTGTCGAGTTACAAAAAATAATTTAACCAAACAAACATGGAAAAAATTAATATTGATTCTTGGACTCTGATAGCAACGATATTTTTGGCCATTATTGGCTGGCTTGTTTCCTTGTGGCTTCAAAGAAAAAATCTTAAAGATCAGCATAAGACACAAATTCAATATGATATCTATAAACAATTAGTTCAAGCAAGACAAGAATTGCAAGAACCATTAAATGAATTGGGCGCGAGCGTTGTTACGCCATTCATCCTAATGGATTCTAGCATGATTCCATTTACGCTTAAGCTTAAGAAGCAATATAAAGATTCTTGGTTTGAGTATTCAGAATCAGAATGTTTACTGGATGGTGAGCAAAAATGGAATAAATATGTAAGCGATATAAAAGATTCTGCCTCAAAATTCATTAATAAGTACATTATATTTATTAGTATATTTGAAGATTGGGAAGCGGCTTTATCTAAGTTAATAAACACCAAAAATATATTGGCTTATGAAATACAGAGATTAAAAAAGAGTGTTGATAGTCATGTTGATTATTTTCAAACTATTTCTTCTGAAAAAGGACATGATTGGAGAAATTGGGATAGAAAGGATTTAGAAATGAGAGCTAATGACATAAGAGATTGTGCCTTTACAATAGGTAGCTATATCAACGATTTTATGGTTTTAGTCCATAATGAATTAATGGCCAAATATTTTAATCATAAACGTTCTATGAGAATAACGTTAGATCCAAAATATAAAGTTTTAGCTAAAGATATGCTTATTGAAAATGTTGACCATAAAAAAGTAGCTGAAATGAAGATTAATAAAGACAAAGTTATATCATGCGCCCAAGCTCTTTTGGATAGATCACTGCCACCTAAAGGTACAATTGCTCCGGATTATGAAAAATTTCTAAGATCGGTAATTTCTGGATTCTGTCCCACCTGTAATAACCCGATAGAAGTTTATTCCCTTGAAGAAAATGATAATAGTTTTTGTTTTAATTATTTATGTGGTCATAGTTGGAAAGGTGTTACTATTGAAGAAACAATATCTGTAAGTGAATTAATAAAAACCAAGACAGTTAGGCCTGGTTTTGGTTGGCTCAGAAAAACAACCCAAGGTCATAAACAAAGTGGCGATCCTAAGTTAAAAAAAGGTGTTGAAATTTATATGGATGTAAATAGAAAAAAGAATGAATATCATCAAGTTATTACCAATAATGAAACTAAAGAGATTTTACATGAGGAGCACGAACCATTAACAGAGCACAGATCAAAAGATAATATCCATCAAAAGCAATAATTCCATGTCTGATGCCTTTAACTTACAATCCATTCTCGACCAAGCGATCCGAACTCTAGTTTCGGATCTTTGGTCTTTGGCTAAGCAGATGTTTTTCATATATTGGCCGTATATTATTGGTTTTCTTATTTTTGTTATAGCTGGTGTGATATTACAAATATTCATGCTTAAAAGTGGCGGGCATAGCAAGCTATCGGCTGGTTTTAATAGCATGGTTGGAAGTTTAACCTATTCATTATTTTTTCTTATCTATTTCGGTATTTGTTATTGGATATTTGGCACGCAGGTTGTAGATGATATTTGGTTTACTGTTATCGGAGCTATATCATTCCCATCCACCGGCTTCTTTTTGAGGGCTATTGGATTTTGGTATTACTAATATGAATAAACAATCGGTAGAATTTCATATTAAGTCAGATGATTATTTTGGTACTTTAGCTACTATTTTAGATTTGATAAAACAACAGATTTTTGGTGATAAGAAAAACAAGCTAAAGAAAGTTATTGAATCTAAAGTTTCAGAATTAATGTATCTCCAAAAGAATTATCAAATAGTGAAAAAATAAATGGAGAGGCATGAACTTAGAAAAAGCTATCAGAAACATCAACCGCTCTCTAACCAAAAAACAGCCCGCCTCATTCAGTTCGATTTGGATAAAGTATCGTTGCAAGGTATCCTACCAGTTCATAATCAAAAACATTTAGACTGAATTTAATGATCCAGATTGGGATTATATAGTTTCTCGGCTGGAAAGATGTAATCAAAAGCTCTGGTTAAAAAGCAGAAAAAGAAAGAATAAGACAGTATTAAAATATAGTGATAAGAATGAACTGGAAGTAATATTAAAAAGTCATAGCGAGAAGCTATATACATTCATAGCCTGCCAGAATAAGGAGGATAAGCGTATATGCGATTGGATTAGCATCAAGCTGGTTCGTATCGCTCAGAAAGGCAATATATTAGCTAAAGACAAGATAACAGTCCTATTGGGCTATCTGATTGACCAATGGATTGAATATGATCGTAGCCTGTTCAGCTATAAGGGTTATAATGAGCTTATTGCCCAGCAAATAGAAGCTTGTATACGCCGTTTCCACTATGCTGGCTCATTCCTCGGATATCTCTACAGAACCTTAGAATATTCTGGCCGAGGCCTAGTCCCTCTGGAGAAGTTTTCCCTTGATGATGTCTCGACTGTCTCAGGAAAAAGACTGATAGAAACATTTGTCATAAAGTCAGGGAAGGTCAGGTAAAAAGTCAGGAAGAGTCAGGGAAAATCAGGGAGAGGGGCAAGGCTATGAAACCCCTAAAAAGTCTATAAAATGAGACACTCAAAAACACGCAAATAATGTCTTATTTGTCTCATTCTCATTTTCAAAACCCCGACCCGAGTACTTAAAATCAGCTCTGGAAAAATCTTCAGAAACCCCTTACAATATTGCTATATGGGCACACTTAACCCGAGTTGCCCGCCGTTTATTTAATTAATCCCTATCTCTTAAAAGAGATGGGGGTTTGGAAATAGTATGAACAAAAAATTATTTATCATTTTGATGTTACTCGTCGTATTATTCGGCATCTTTTTGTTTATTTTTGGTGGATACGATGACAGCCCAGGTGCTCAGTTGCTTGGGTTAATAATAACTATTACGAGTATTGTCTTCATCTTTAAATCTAAAAAATATGATTTTCGAAAGTCAGTCAAAAAATAAAGCTATTTTACTTATTGCTTCTCTTGTTATTTTAATCGTCGGTATCTCGGCTTTGGCATATTCACCAGTCATTTTTCAAGAAGGTGATCCTTGGTCACAAATAAAAGGAATAACCCAATTGAATTTTACAGGTAAAGATATGGTGAAACTATCCAGCGAAGAAAATAGATACATGACCAAGAGTAAAAATGGTGCTGAGATTATTAAGGAATATATGAAAGGCAAAGGTTATAACTTCACCGAACAAATGGGGTCAGGTTATCTTTTTCAATCGTCAACGGGAGGGAGTGCTGTGGCTACCCATAAATATTACAGCAGATTTTATTCACTTTGGAAAATTACCGAAAATACTAATAACACCGACACAAATAATAATCTTTGGATAACCACTACCACTGATAGTGGTGTAACTTTTCAATATCCAAAAGAACTATTGGCAACATATATTAGCGAGTCAGAATGGCCACCACAGGTAAAAATAGAGAACAAACAATTTGTCTGCACACCGTCTGGTAGTGAAATTCAACAAGGCGGACAAACGGAATTGCGTTTGGTAGATAATCGCCAGTATTGTGTCACACAACAAAGCGAAGGGGCGGCTGGAAGTATTTACACTGCCTATACTTATACTTTTCCAAAAGATAATAAAACTGGAATTATTACTTTCACCTTACGTTTTGTTCAATGCCAAAATTATGATGAACCAAAAGCAACTGAATGTAAAAATGAACGATCCGCTTTTGATGTAGACGGAACGGTAGATAGAATTGTCCAAAGTATTAAAATTCAAACCAATCAGTTGTCTATTGCTGATGAGTTAAAAGAATGTCTGCCAAAAAGCGATACAGCTAGTCATGAAAGATGCAACGAGCTTTTAGCTACAATCAGGAATTTTGATGACTGCGTTAACGCCGGTTTTTCTATAATGAAATCCAATCCGCCACAATGTGCGACTCCTGATGGTCGGAACTTTACAGATGAAACCAATAGCAACTGGAATGTAGTCTTAGCAACTCTTAACAACTGTGAAGTGGAAAGCGTTTTTCAAACCCATAGTAAACTAGTGACCCTCAAACTTAAAAATGGTAATAAGCTCACTGCCTACGAACCTCACATTGACGACGTAATGAAGGTGGTCGAAAGCTTGAATGGTAAGTGTGGTGATATTCGGTTGGCTACCGAATAATGGGACACAAGACAATATCTCCATAAGTGTCCCATGTGTCCTGTCCCACATCAAAACCCTAGTATTTTAGCCCTTTCTCAGAATGGAGCGGGACACAGACCCCGACCCACATACCTCAATTCATCCTCTGGACAAATCGTCAAAAAAGCCTTATACTGATTGTAATTCTGGGCTACTTAACCCGAGTAGCCCGCCAATAGTTTTAAAAAAGGCAAACAGTGAAAGATTTTATTTTACAGTACATTTTGAAAACAAAATTTGTAAAAGCAACTTAACCCCAAAGGGATTAAAACTTATGGAAAATTTTGAAAGAATAAAAAATCAAGAACAAGTAATTGCCAAATTTGAAGATTTGAGAGGCTTGGATTTGTCAGAAAGAGATCTTAGAAACACCCCTGTAGATGTTTTGATAACCGCAAATTTTGATACCAAGACAAAATGGCCGGAGCAAAATAGATTGCCCGAAGGTTTTAATCCTGAAAAAGTAATCAATGAAGCGAAAAATCCCGGACTTGGTATAAGAGAATTGCATCAGCAAGGAATAGATGGCCGAGGAGTAACGGTAGCGATAATTGATCAAACCTTGTCATCTGAAAATGGTGAAATTCTTCCACATACAGAATACAGTTCAAATATTATTGATTATAAAGAATTTGGAAAATCGAAAGATGAAGGGATTAGTATGCACGGACCAGCAGTTGCGAGCTTATTGGTTGGTAAAGAGTGTGGTGTTGCCCCCGGGGCAAAACTTGTATACAGAGCAGTTCCCTCAGGAAGAGCCTTCAATTACGAAGCAGATGCCTTGTCGGACATTATTGAATTCAATAAAACCTTGCCTCCTGAAAATAAAATAAGAGTTATCAGTTGTTCTATTGGCTATATAGAAGAAAAGTCTGAACCCGGGCTAGAGAGATGGATTGAAACAATCAAAAGGGCTGAAGCAGAGGGAATTATTGTTTCTGACGTTGGCGCTAGAACGGGTGTTGACAGTATAGGCGGTGGAACGAGTGCTGATAAAAATGACCCCGAAAATTATGACATAGCTTTATTTTTAGAAGACCAAAAAGATAAAAATCTGATTAACATTTTAGCAGAATGTGGAAGAAATATTGATTTGATTCTGCAAAAATTAAGAGAAACGAAACAAGACAAAATTGCACAACTATCAGACTCAATTTTAAGAAAAAAAATATCACAAATTTTGAGTCAAAGAGAAAAGGAAGTAATAATTCCCTGTGATTACAGAACGATGGCCTCTAATGCCGGGCCAAATGAATTCATGTACAACGGAAAAGGAGGAATGAGTTGGGCTGTCCCGTACCTAACTGGACTATTCGCGTTAGCCTTTCAAATCAACCCCAATCTTACCAAGGAAGAGATTGCCGATACCATAAATAAAACTGCCACTATAAACTCAAAAGGATTAAAGGTAGTTAATCCGAGGGGTTTTATTGACGCTATAAGGGTATAGTAGACTATAGCAGTAAAGTTTAGATGCCCAGTTGTCGATTCAAATAGCTCTATTCTCTGGCCCCACCTACAAATAAAACATTATAATGGAACAAGCTACCCAAAAAATTGAACAGACAATAAATACAGCAGAAACTGAAAGACAAGAACGTCTTAATTTCATTATAACTGTCAAAAACTCAGTGCTAGCAATAATGAGAATAATTAGAACAAACAAATAGTTACTGGTTAAAACAACAAAAGCCAAACTATCTGCGGCTAGAAGTCAAAACACCAGAAACCACCGTTTACTGTGCTGGTAATGTTCTCGCTCTTTAATCTTCCAGCTAAATAATTTACGCCCATAGATGACAGTTCTTCATCCATAAAATCAACTTAAATAATATTTGACATAATAAATATTATTATTTATTATAGGCTTAAATGATACTAATACCACCACCTTAATTATCTAACAAACCGGCCGGAGAGATGCCTAGGTGGTTGAAAAGGGCACCCTGCTAAGGTATTAGCCGTGTAAGCGAGAGGGTTCACCCCCCCCCTCTCTCCGCCAGTTTTATTTAAATAAGTATGTTTAATTTTGAATATCCCCTAAGGGAAACAAAAATTGAATCAGAATTGGAAAATAAAATTAATCTTTTGAAAGACTACGTCAAAGAAGTTTATTTAAAATCTACCGAGGGCGATCCTAAAAAAGAAATGCAAGTCGAAGAATTTAATCGACATAATGAAGATATTTTAAATTTCGTAGAAGAGCTTACTGAAAAAGAAGAAATGTCACCTGAAGACAAGGAGACGGTAAAATTAGCGGCGATTTTACATGATGTAGCCAAATTTAATGCTCCACTTGTTAAACATGGTTTTGAAGGCGCAAAGATGGCAGAAACAAAATTAAAAGAACTTAATTTTAACGAAGAAAAGGTTCAACAAGTTAAAAATGCTATTGAACGACATATGGGGCCAATTCCCGGCTTTATGGCAAATGAGGCAAAGAAGTGGGAAGAAAAAACTGGTGAAAAAATAGAATTTCCCCGACCAAAGAGCACCGTTGATAAATTGCTTTATGACGCCGATATGCTTTCACTAATTTCTCTGCGCGGTATTCAAAAAATTCTTACAATCAGAGAAAATACTGATGTTTTTCAAGAAGAAGATGAAAAAACAGCGGCAAAAGAAGGAATTACGGTAGAAGAGGCTAGGTGGCGTTCAGCCCTAAAAAGTGCCTACGAGGCAGCTGATTCGCTATTTACCGAATCAGCAAAAAGAAAAGCTTATCAATTTTTAATTGAAGCGGAAGAATTTGCAAAAAAATCCTTAAATAAAAAAGTCGCGTAGGCTGATACAAAGGGTTAAAAAAATTGTAAATCCAGAAAGTGTTATTAAATTAGCAAAAAGAAAAGTCTAAAATTGGTTGTTAACAAACATATTTTGAATCCGTCTTAAATTCCGCAACTCTATTCTCTGGACCCACCCACAAACAAAACATTATAATGGAACAGCCTACCCAAAAAATTGAACAGATAATAAATACAGCAGAAACTGAAAGACAAGAATGTCTTAACTTCATTATAACTGTCAAAAACTCAGTGCTAGCAACCTTCCCCTTTACAACCGAGGATGAAAAAAAGATTCTGGAAGATAAATTTGATTCATTACTCAATAATAATGATTCAGACACTGAGGTTATAAACAATATTAAATCAATTTTAGCTAGCCTAGAAAACACCCACACATTATTAAAAGAAAAAAAGGAAGACGCCTATTACCTAGAAAAATCTATTTTTTATAAAGCTAACAAATATTGGATAGAAAATGATAACCAGATACTAGAAGTTGTCAATCTCAATGGCCTAGATATTAATGAATTAATTTATCAAAAAATAAAAAAAATTGGCGGCGGGACCGTGGACTATAAAATTAATAGAGCCTTAAAAGATTTACTGATATCTGACATTCCCTATGCGGCGGTTTTAGAAGTTAAAAATAAGGAAGGCCAAACTTTTAATTTAAAAATCAATTATACCAATATAAAAGAAATCACCCCGTCTTTAGCAAAAGAAAAATTCGTTGATAGTCAAATGTTAGATGAAGACATTGGCTATTTAAAAATTAACACTTGGTCTAGCCGCGTTAATATTAATGGCCAAAACATTTCCGACTTAGTAGAAGATAATTTAAAGCTTCTTGCTTCTTCTAAATCTTTAATTATAGATGTTAGAAAAAATAGCGGCGGAGATAGTAAACTAGCTGAAAAGCTAGCTGGCCATTTCACAGCTCAACCAGTAGTCTACGGAACAGCTCTTATAAGAGAGCTAGGACATGATACCCTAGTAAGTCAAAGTCTCTGTCTTCAGCCTCAGGGCGATTATCTAGACAAAAAAATAGTTATCTTAACTGGGCCAAACTGTCTAAGCTCCAACGAGATGTTTATTATGATGCTGAAAGATACGAACCGGGCTATTACTATCGGCCAAACTACTGGTGGAGGCTCTGGTAGTCCTAAATCTTTTAATATACAGCTAGGGGGAAGAAAATTTACCCTAAATGTAGCTACCTGGAGAATGCGACGCAATAATGGCAGCCCCCTAGAAAATATTGGAATTGAGCCAGATATCCCAGTAAATATTACCCCCGATGATGTGCTAAACTATCGAGACCCTGATTTAGAAAGGGCCTTAGAATATTTAAGTCAATAATCACTGTCTCTATTTACCTGCACAAGAAAAACGTAAGCACTGTAATTTGCTTGGCAAACATGATTCGTAAGCCACATCCATTATATCATAACAAGGAATCAAAGGATCAAATAACAAAAACTAAAGTTACAATCTGCGGGAGAGACAAACGCCGAGACTGGTAGCCCGATTACCGGGATCCCAAATCTTGTGCATTATGCCCTGGCCGCCGAAGCCGCCCAAAAGCACGAATGCCGAAGGGCGCTGCCAGGACACCGACCATGTCCATTTATCAGCAAGCAATCTTTTATTATTAATATCATAATAAACCGCAAGATCATATATTGCTTCTGCCGATGTCTGTCTTGTTAGCTGATTAATCTTTAATTCAGATATTTCCTTACCTACATATGGTCTCATAAACTCTTGATCTACATCCCTATATATATCCCTGAGGCTTTTTACTATTCTTCCTTTTTTATCCTTAAACTCCGTTATCGCCTCAGCGTATTCTTCAGGAATATCTAAATCTTTAAATACCTCTTCCTTAAGAGTCTTAATAATGACCTCAGTTTGCTCCAGATAATCTTTGTTCAAACTTGCTGGTAAAACATCTTTGGAAACCAAGGCCCACCCGGTTCGTGGTGATTCTTTTGTGAACAAATCATTATCGAGCCAGTTTATAAGACCTTTATCTAAAAATAATAAACAATCCCTCCCTTCATCTTGCCACTTTTTATCCAGCATGTCTGACATTGCTTTAATGGACATTGGTTCTCCTTCGGCTGTTTTATCTACACGCAAGATGAGCATCTGATTAAGGTTCTTGGCCCTTTCCAGCTCTTCAACTGAAAATGGAATGTCAGGAACATCTTCGATCTTTACACCAAAGACTTGCTCAATTTCCTTAGGTCCAAGAACATTTTCTTTTCCAAGTTTTTCAATAGCTACTTCAATGTGTTGGCCGATAGGTCCTTCTGCTATCTTTTCTTCTCCCTCTATTCCTCTGCGTTTTGAGTCAGCAACTTTAGGCTTGTATTCCACAAGTCTAATTAATTCTTCAAGTTTTTTTCTGTCCACATCACTCTCCAGTTTATTGGCATAATAATATCTTAAAGCCTGTTGGAAGGTTTCGTTAATGTCTCCATTATAAAATCGCAAAACAAAATCCCTTACACGACGTGGCTCCATACGATCATCATAAGTAAATGGCTGTGACTGATCTTGTGCGATTTTTCTGCTTTTCACAAGCTCCTTAGCTGCTTTATGAAATTCCTTATATTTCTCTAAAACTTCTCGCATGCCTGGAATTTCCGACAATTGCTCAAGGGTTAAAGCATCCTCACGACTTTTAAGAAACATATCGGGAGTGATATACTGCGATTCCGGCCCTGCTTTAAACAAAGCATCGGTTGAGTAAGAAAAGGTGCTTACGGGTAATTCAGATGGCATTTTTTTATAAACCCATCTACGAAGTTGAGCTGGATCTAAGGGCTCGCGACCTAAATATCCTTTGCCAACTGGGTTCATTAAAGCAACGATTTTTGTCTTTTCTTTATTTACAGAAATAGACTCGGAAGCATCCTCAGAAAGAATCACGTCGCCTCCACGCTCAAGAGCGTCTAAAACTTCATGTAGACGTATAAGGACATTGGGGGCTGCCGAATTAAATTCATCTAAAATAATTATTTTTATCTTTCCTTCTTCCTGTCTTAGTCCGCTAGTTACTTTGCCGTCGGCAAAAATATATTCTGGATCTTCCGGCTTGTTTTGGTGAGAATTGGGAATAAATCTACCCATTAAATCTTCGACATCAGTTGCTCCGTTCAGGTTGACATAGTAAACCTCGTAACCCAACTCCGCCGCCATTTTCCTTATGGTAGTGGTCTTACCCAAAGACGTACCTCCCTCAATAAGTAATGGATCACCGTTCAAAAAGGCTACGGCGATATCTCTCTGTAAAGATAATGCTACTTCTTTGTCATTGATAAAATCCTCATATTGTTCTCTTTTAGGAACGAATTGACTGTCTCTTACTTCAGCCTTTTCAAGCTTAACTCCTAAATAGGATATACTGGTTTCGGTTTCTATGATCGGCCTTAATTCATCAACAGTCTCCGTAGTCTTTTTAATTTCATTGGAAGATTTATCTTGGTCTGAAGTAAGAGCATTAAATTGTCTTTCTGGTGAATTCATAATGTTTATGATCTATAAGCAGGGCCAGAAGCAGATAGAAAATTGAAGCCCTTGGCTTGTAATTTATTTAAATGGTCTTGGTCGACGAGCAAGACAACAGCTGAATCTTTATAATTAGGAGAGAATATGTGCGACTGCATAATTTTTTTGTCAAAAATTTCGATTTGTCCAGTTGGATACTGAACAACAAAATCATAGACCTCCTTCTCCGTGTTTTGATTAATTGTAAAATACGTTTTTTTAACCTTTAAAATATCTGTGACATTGTCTGATTTATGAAAACCGAGATCATGCAAGATTTTTGCAAAATTTTTATATTCAATTTGATTATTGGCAATAACCAAACCCACATCTTTTGAGCCTGCCAGTGACGAAAGAAACTTTTCAATTGATGTTTTATCGCTTGTTTTTGACATATGTTTGATAATTAAACAATACTAAAATTATCATAATTGGCAATAACTTCCTCTATAAGATCAGCCAATTTTTCGGCCATCTCTTTAACCTCTACGTTGGCGATACTGTTTGGATAATACTCGCCAACATGCTCAGTTCCTTCGCCAACACCAAGGCCGATCAGTTTAATGTCGGTCTCTGCGAGGACTTTTTGAATAACTTTCCCTAATTCATATTCTGAACGAGGGTGTATTGGTGATTCTTGTGGCATTCCATCGGATAGAACAATTAAGAATTTTTGATCAGCCTTTTGGTGAGATAACCGCTCAGAAGCTTCTTCAAGAGCCCAGCCACTATCAGTATTGCAAGACCACTCATCATTATCAACCTCTTTAAGCATTCCACCCATATTTTCTCTTATTGGTTTTGACATAGGCTGGTCAAAATCTTTATATTCATAAATTCTAGTATTGAAACCAAGAATTTCAAAATTTATCGACAAACGATTCAATACTTCTGATAAAACAATAACTGCTTTAAAAGTTTCTTCAATTTTATTATCATCACCCATAGAACCAGATAAATCAACAAGTAAGGATATTGCGTAATCTTTTTCTTTGGGCAATTCGCGTTTTTGCCAAGCTTTGCTCTCCACTGCTGGAACTGACTTTGCTTTTTCTTGAATTCGCTTTTTGATATCAATGCGTTTGCCGGTTGTGAACCCAGTCTTCCACCCCTTAGCCCGTCTAGCCACAAAAATTTCTCGTAATTCCGTCTCGAGTTTATCTATCAGCGGTAAAACCTCTCGACGCATTGTCTCATAAATATTGGCGTCCTTTTTTAATTCTTCTGCAATGCGATCTCGATATTTTTTTAATTCTTCTTGGTCTATACCAGGCACTTCTTTTTCCGGTTTGCCCGTTGGTGCATCGTTTTTTTCTCCGGCTTCGGTGTTTTTTTCTCTCTCTGCTTTTCTTTCCGGATTGTCTGCTAATTTACCCTGTAACTCTTCGTTTAGAGCATCCTCAAATTCCTTAATGGCTACCTGCGCTTTTTCGGCTATTTCTCGTTGCTGGTCCTCGGGCAACGAATCAATATATTCCTTTATTTTTTGCTTAATTCCCTCAGGAAGCGAGGCAAGATCAACGGGTTTGCCGGATTGTCTCTCTTTTTCTTCTTGGGGTTCTTCCTGTTCTTTTCCATCCTCATTTTCACTTTTGACGTCAGCTTCTTTGTTTGCCTCAGTTTCCTCTTCTTTTTCTTTAGCATCCTCAATGGCTTTCTTTATAGCTTCCTCCAAAGTTTTTTGCTCTTCTGGTGTTAATTTGTCTTTAAGTTCTTGTGGTAACCCCTGAATTCCTTCTCCACCCCCCTGCTCTGTCTGTGTATCTTTAAGAAACTCCTGAATCTTTTGATCTTCCAGGTCGGCCTCAACTAGTTTTTTGAATTCCGGCCAAACTTCGTCGCGACTAATTTCATAAGATATCCTCGCATATTTTTTTATTAGTTCTTCGCTTTTATCTGCTTCCTTGCGTGATGGATATCTTAGCCAAGAGTCTCTTGCAGACTCAAGTGTCGCTTGTACTACCGCCCTGACATCCTTGGGGAGATCTGCCGATATTTTAGTTTCTTGGCCCTGAGTCTCTCTGAACCACTGCTTGATGTATTCAAAGCCAGCTTGCATAAAACGAGGTTGTTGTCCCAGTTTTTGTGTAGCTTCTTCTTTAGCCTTTGCTTCAAGATCTAAATCCTGCTTATAGGCAAGGGCCATTTGTTCTTGAAACTTAGGATAACTTTCGGCCACAAAGTTATTGTTTCGAGGGTCTTCAATTGCATTCATCATAAAAGAGAACCCCGGCTGTTTCCATTCCTCAAGTGGTATAAAATCGGTTCGAGTAATTCTACGATGGCCCCCCTCATGAGAAATGACAAATCGCAGATAATCCATCGGTTTCTCCAAAAGGTCTTTAGGATCGATCCAGATCACATTTTCCTTAAAATCCCAATGCCAGCCAGCTCCGGGTTTGTTGAGTTCAACTGGTATGCGAAAATCTTTACCAATGAAGTAAGCTAGCGACGAGAGGACCTGCTGTTTATACCTTATCTCTGCCTGTTGTTCTAGTGTAAAATCAGCGATAGGATTTTCCTCTTTCTTATTTTTTAAAGCCCGATATGCCTGCTCTGGGGCTTCCGGGGTCGCCAAATTATCTTCTTTCGGAGGTTCGTGGGGCATTTCTTCTTGGTATGGCCTAAATTTTTCCATATCGTTTTGCCTGCTATGTATTTATAGTATCGCGCTTGGACTATTGTTTGTCAATAATATACAATCGAAATAAGAAAAGTCGTCAATTCCATCCAATAACATAGATGTAAACAGCTTAATGGTAAAGTTATACCAATCACCGAAAACAATCCTAACAAACAAGGATTTAGCCTTAATTTGGCAAGAATTAACCTGAATGCCAAGACGGCCTATTATGGTAAAGCGGTCAGATGAAGCAAGGGCATATTTGCCAAAATAAGGATTTTAACCCGAAAGAATTGGCAACCAGTATTTACCCCCCCCCCATCATACATCAGCCTTGCAACAACTCTCCGAGAGGCTGGTGTTATATTCCGGCATTACGAAACCATTTTTGTCGCAACCAAGCGGCCCACTATTGTGATCTCGCTAACAACAATCAATAAACCCTTTTATTTTTTCATCAAACCAATAACCCACCCTTCAGTATTGACTAAAGCTAGAACATCATTCTCACCAAAACTATAGCCCCATCCCCTTTCTAGGCCGGATAGAAAAGCATTTTCAACATCCATTAGATCATTATCACAAGCCATTTCTGTTCTAGTAATTGGTCCATCAGCTACAATATGAATACCATCAACTATTTTATAATTTCCACTAAAACTATTACAGATGCGGCCAGAGATTTCCTGGTCACTAAATTGAATAGAATTATCATAACTGGATAAATCTAAAACATCTTGACTATTAGTTAAAGAAACAATTTGCCACGTTGTGCCAATTAGTGGGTTAACTGGATTTTCATCAGCTGGCTTATTGGCTAAGTCGGTAGACAATACTTGATTGACAATTTGCTCTACCTGCGCTTCCTGATTATTGATTTTTTTAGATTGCACTACTGACCAAATAGATAAAATAACAGCAATAACAGCCAAAATTGCTGCTATCCATATTAATACTTTGAGAGTTTTTTGCATAAGATAAAATTAATAATATTTATTTATTTGATTCCCTAACGATGGCTAATATTTTATTAGCTACCATTTCAATCGCCCCTGGTTTTAATGAGTAAATTAAAGACCGTCCTTGCCGTGACTGATTTACAAGTCCAGCCATGAGCAACACTGATAAATGATGAGATAAAGATGGCGCAGTGATATCAAAATGACGGCCTATCTCCCCGGCCGATAAATTTCGCCTACTTAATAATTTAAGAATTTTCCGTCTTGTAGGATCAGCTAATGCTCCCAATGCTTCATTGAAATACATAAAAATATTTAGATGACTGACTAAATTATATTCTAATTATTGTCTCCCGTCAACTATTGACAAAAATGGACTGATATAGTATACATATTAGAAATTTGTACCTTAAAAAGGAGGTAAAAAATGCCTTACGACCAAAACCAATTATGGAAACCTACCAGACCCTATATTTTAGGGTCAGGTAAATATGCCGGAAAGGCCCTGGAGTATGTATTACTTCAAGACCTGCCCGCTTTTCTGACCATGAAATATCAGCTAGAGTCTAACATCAAAGAAGACTGTAAACCCAACGAATATCATCGCCATCTTATGTGGCTAGTGGATGGCATCAATTTATTAGCTAGTAGGGTAAAATGTTCGGAGTGTGATCAGAATGCTTTGTATATCCCTGCCAGAGGGAATATGGCGGAGGGATATTACTATCTCGCATATCCCCTCTGCAAAAAGTGTGTTGATAGCAATTATGAATGGACGAGATCAACAATCTTCTCCATAACTCCCTGGCATTTTTATACTAATATTAAAAAGCCTGAACAAAAAAGAATCTGGAAGGTCATAAAAATAATTTTGAAAATTGATCATATGACTAGCCAGCAGCTCTTCCAACTTTTACTGTCTAACTATGGTCCCATTTAATGGGACCTTTTATTTAATAGCTATTGCCATAGACCACTATTTTTGTTAGTCTTTAGATAATCCGGAGAGGTGCCAGAGTGGTTGAATGGAACAGTCTTGAAAACTGTCATCCGTGCAAGCGGATCGCGGGTTCGAATCCCGCCCTCTCCGCCAGGACAATTTAGTATCGAATGGACCCACAAAGCCTCATGTTTACGAGGCTTTTAATATAACTATCAATTAATTTACAAAATAGAACAATGATGTTATGTTGTATATAATAAATTAATCTAAATAATTATGAAAAAGAAAGTAATAATTTATACATCTTTACTGCTTTTAGTTCTAGTGACATTTCTTGCCGTTATTTTCCATCATTACAATAAAGTTGTTTCCCCTCATAATTCAGTTGTTAGTAATATTTATACTAACATGAAGAAAGACTGTTTAGTGTCAGAAGCTAGTAACAATAAATATTTAAATAACATTTTTCATTTAGAGTTTAATTATCCAAATAATTATGTCATTTGTGAAAAATATCCATTCAATGATAAAAAAGATGGCGCTGAAATCTATATATGGGATAAGGGTAATTTTGAATCAAAAGAATCTTTAGATGGTCCAGTTGCTATTATTTATATTAACAAAGCCTTGTTGCTTAATAATGATTTGATGGGTTTATATAATCAAAATAATGCTTCTAGTTCAAAGTTGTATTTATATAACTTGGTTGTTGATAAAAAAGAAATACAAAACAAGGATTGTAATAACGATGCTTGTAAATTTACAATATATAAATTTGAAAACACAGATGTTCCAATACTAATTATGAGTTATAAAAATATAGATAATATTTTAACTGAAACGATAGAAAAAAATGATCCATTGTCTTATTCAATTGTGGACAGCCTCATATCTGTTTCAAAAGAGGAAACACAATTTGATTTTACGTCCAGTCAGCTACAATCATCGGCCTTAGAATGCGGAGTTAATAATGATTCTGATTATTTTGATAAACTAGTTTCTAAATTTAATAACACCCCTAAAATTGTCTATACTTTTAAATATAAAGAAAATTCACAAGACGATGGCATTTTTAAAGTTACTGTCTTGCCAAACAAACCAGGATATACATCACTTGATCAATTTAAAAAAGATTTTGATATTTGTTCGGCTGGTGGTGATGCCTATCCTACATTAGTTAATAAAAACTGGCTCCTTTTTGTTAGTTCTTGCGGCTCAGGCTTTGATGATGGCTCTGGCAGAGTACATGGCTGTGAAGAGATTAGAAAAATTGTTGAGCCGAGTTTAAAATTAAATTAAAATATTTACAAAGCATAGTATATAACTAATATCCTAAATAGTCCCACGAGGAATTTTAGATTTTCAGGCGATACGCCAACTTCATTGGCACAAAATTCAGCGATAGCGGAAGCAGTTACAAAAAATATTTTTTTATCTGCCTGCAAATATTTTTTTAATTATCCAATCCAGCCAGCGATGCAAAATAGTTTTTTGATCACTCTTTAAATAAAAATAGCCAATAGTTGCCACCAACAAAGCACTGCCGCTAGCGCTAATTAAATCTCCCATAGTATCCATAAGGCCACTCTTTTGCATATTAAAACCAAAAGTTTGGTCCATAAAAAATTCAAAAATCTCCCAGAGAGTAGAAATGGCGACTGAAAAACAGAATGAAAAAATAGCAATCCAAATAGGACGGCCTTTAATTTTATCTGCTTTAAATAAAAAGAATAAAGCAATAAAGCTTAAACAAGAAAAAGCAATGGAAGAAAAGGAATGTAAAAAAACATCCCACCACCAGAAACGTTCATAAAAACGACCAACCTCTCCTAAAAATAGACTAGCATAGATTAGTAAAACAACAGCAAACTCAAAACCTAAGGGTATATAAATATTATATTTTTTTTCTACCCATTCTGGCAAAAATGTTAAAATGACAGCTAAAATAATAATTAATAAATTAGCCCAACTATGCAAAATAATGGCTAACACTATGGCCCCCGCCAAAGTTAATCTAATAAAATTAATCAGTAATTTGAAACTTCGAGAAAACCGCATGTTAACTTATTAAAACTTTAAGTATTAAAATAGTTTGGCAATATCTTTAATAGTAATCAAAGCGACTAGGGCCAAAAGTAAAACAAACCCAATACTATGAATTAGCGCTTCCAGCTCAGCCTTAGCTGGATGACGTGTAATAGCTTCAAGCCCAATAAAAAATAGCCGCCCCCCGTCTAGTGCTGGAAAAGGCAAAATATTAATAAAGGCTAAATTAAGAGACAGTAGGGCAATAAACTGCAAAAGATAAATCCAGCCTAAATGGCTAATCTGGCCAACCAAAACAGCTATGCCTACCGGACCAGCAACGTCACCAGATATATCTTGACCCTTAAATAGTCCAGTAAAAAGCTGCCAAAAACCAACAGCAATATCTTTAAGACTTAAGGCAGTTAATTTAATACCTTCCCAAATAGCCCTAGGCCAAGCATATGACACTAATCCACTCTCAACTAGGGCTACCCCTAAACTATAGTCATTATTGTTGCTAGCCAACTGCTCCGCGGCAATAGACAACTCTAAAATTTCTGAAGAACGTCTTATTTTATAGTTTACCTCTTGACCTGCTGCCGCAGCATTAATCTGACGCAATTCAGCAGCACTCCTGGCGGGCTGACCATTAATTTCAATAATGGCATCACCTGGCTCTAGGCCTGCCCGGCTAGCCGGTGAGTTTGGTACTACCTCAGCAATCATTAATTCCGGATTTTTCACTCTAGCCCCGGGATCTAAATCCTCCGTAGCCTGAGGCCAACCAATCATAAAACCGAGAGAAAAAATTATCATTGGCAAAACAACATTCATTAGCACCCCAGAGATAATAATTATAGCCCGCTCACCTACTGTCTTATTAGCAAAACTAGTATGGTCTCTTGGCCGAGACACCCCATCTTCACCCCGCAATTTCACAAATCCACCTAGGGGGATAAGGTTGATAGAAAAAATAGTATGTCGCGGATGGTGATGCTTCTTTTTTAATAATTTCCAATGACCATGTCGATTTTTAAACCACCCTACTAATCTAGGCGGAAAACCTAATCCAAATTCTTCTACTCCTACCCCAATAGCTCTGGCAGCCAAAAAATGCCCTAGCTCATGAACTAACACTAATATTCCGAGAATCCCTAAAAAAATTACTACTGTCATATTGTCATTATCTCCTCTTCTTTCTTATCTCGTAAGGCTTTTAACTCTTCATTTTTCTGGGCTAAAAATTCATCTAATTCTTTAATGAACCGAAATTTGTCATCTTCACTAATTTCCTTAGCCACCATTGCCGCTTCAATTTTATTTTTGACTGCCTCCCGGGCTTGCCGCAAGACAATCCTGGCCTCCTCCATTTTATCATTTAATCTTTTAACTAAATCACGTCGATTCTCTTCGTTAAGGGGAGGAATAGTCAAACGAATTTTATCGCCTTCATTAACAATGCCTAGGCCCAAATTAGCCGCTATTAATCCCTTCTCAATATCTTTTAAAACTGTCTTGTCCCAAGGTATTATGACCAAAGAACGAGACTCTGGCACACTAATATTGGCCAAAGCATTGATGGGATAATAATCACCATAGGCCTGAATAACAATATTATCTAATAGACCAGGATGAGCTCTCCCTGTCCGCAAGGTACCAATATCTTTTATAAAAAAATCAATGGCTTTTTGAAAATCAGCAATTTGATTAAGAATAAACTGATTCATAATATTTATTATTAAGTAATTATTGAACTAAACCGTCGGTTTGAACTATAGTATCATCTTCCAGACGACTAGTCTTAGCTTGAGTAGTAAATTCTAGCCGCGCCTGAGTAACATTATCAATAGCAGTAATAGTAGAACCAGGCAGTACAACAATAATTTGATTCTTTTGGTCAGGACGTGGCGTAACACTAATACTAAAATCACCACTAACCTCCTGACTATTAGCAGGTAGCCGGTCTATATGCCACTTTACTTGTCTACTGTCGGCATCATAACTTAATTCACCGACCGAAGAATGATTCTTGCCACCCCAATCAACATAATCCGGTAATTCCCCGATTACTTCAACATCCCGTAAGTCATGAAGGCTATTACTAATACGCCAATATACTTTTAAATTAGTAGTCTCGCCAACCACCATGGGTACTGGCCCAGAACCCACCGCAATATTGTCTTCATTAAAATAGACAACGGATTCAGTTAAACTTAAATCACTATTAAGTTGATTAATAATAGTATTACTCTTTTCTTCATCGGTAGGTTTCTCAATAACTTTATCCCCTGTTTGATAGTAAGCATAACTTCTAATCTCTCCCGAATCATTTTTATCTCCATTTTGCCAGTCTTTAACATTAATTGAAAAATGAATTGAGCCACTAGCTCCTGGCTTTAAAAGAGCTAGACTAGGAATTTCCTTCTTACTCCAGATAATAGTTTGTCCCTTAATTTGTCCTTGCTGACTATCTTTCAACGATGACCAATCTAACCATGCCCCTTCTAAAGAAGCAATAATTTTAACATCCTTTAAGGTTGTATCCCCTTGATTTACATAGTCAATCCGGTAATTTAAAGGTGTGCCGGCAAAAACCCCACTATCAGCATTGCTATCATTAATCTTTAAGAGTAAATTAAGACGGCTATTAACTAGGTGGCAATCAAAATCACGGCTATCTATTAAATAACTTTGCTCGCCTATATTGGTCTCTAATCTGAAACTTAATATTTCTAGCCTGCTTTCCTGTTCACTGGGTTTAATAACTAATTTAAGACTTTTTAATTCACTGCTCGGTGTTGGTAGGGTCCACCTAAAATTGCCAGTGGATTGAATCTCTTGATCACCGTCGAATAATTTTACTTCAGCCCAATCCACATCATTCATTATTAATTGCACATTATCCACAAGGCTCTCTTCCTTTTCCTGATAGCTAATAATCACTTCATTATCCCGGCCAATAGCTAAAACGTCTGGAGCCGATATTCCAACAGCTAAAACTGAATCAGTAAGAATAACATTGTAGGTAGTATTAATTACAAAAGCACTACTTAAATTAGCAGGACGAAAACTGGAAGTAAGGTGAACCTGATTATTTTCTCCAATTTTATTAAGTAGTATCCCCTTGACCACTATCTGTCCCGAGCCTTCAGCGGGTACATGGCCAATATGCCATACATTGAGACTAGTGGTAGCTGGGTCAGCCCCTCTAAATATAAAACTCTTAGGCCACTCAGCTTTAATCTCTACATCTTCTAGAGCTAACCGCCCTTTATTGTGGTAGGAAATAGTATAAGCAAATTCACGGCCAGCAGTTAAATTTTTATCCGCTTCAACCACTACTGTAAATAAATCATCTTTAGCCTGATAACTAATATAATAACGATAACCCAAATAACCAATGGCGATAATAATGGCGCTATAAAGTAAAAACAAAATTATTTTTAGCCACCACCGTCGCGGCCTAACAGAAATTTTCTGCACATCAATATTCCTCCCCGCATCATCTTGATAAATTTCTGACAAACTATCTTCAACTTCCCGCTCTCTTAATTCCTCCTTACTTTTATGACTTTTATGTTCCACCTTTTTTATTACTGGCTGACCAGCTTGAAACATTTGTTCAAAATAATCAATAGATGATTTTTTGCTAATATTTTTCTTGGGCATAATAAAATTAATTATCTACTTTAAATAGTAAACCGATCGCCTGCTTAGTTACAATATCATTAACTTGCCAAGTGTTAGCCTTAATACTGTCTACCGAAGACCATAATAAACTCCACTTAGCTGGCCAACTCCACATCACTTTCCAAGTCGTCGGCGACTGACCGGCCTGATTTTCAATAATTATTTGGTACTTGCCAATACGACCTAAGCCTAAATAAGCTTTCACCTTAGAGAGCCAATCAGTATTACCCCCAACTTCTAAGACATTAAATGGCAACCGATATCTAAAATTTAAACGGACAGTTTCCCCCGGATCAACCATCGACCAATTAGCAAATACAGTCCGCCCTAATTCATTATATACTAAAGTACCACTTGATGGCTCAATTTGCGCTGACCCCTCCCCTAACTTAATTGCCGGCATATCTTCAGCGGTAACATCTTGCGGTTTAAAAAAATGACTCTCAGGCGCTGAAAATCCATCAGCGGCCAGTAATTCACTGCCCTCAGGTACATAAAGTCTTAGCCAATCTACATTACGTACGCCGTAAAGACCATCCCCCCTCTCACCAGTATGTTCACGGATAATAGTCACATCATTGATGACACTGCCATCTTCTTGGATTTCAATTCTCTCCTCAATGGTTTGTCTAATTTTTAAATCAGTCTTACCACCAGCAATATTAGTATTAACTACCTGAAGATAATCTTGACCTGGCGTTAACGGTGCTAACTGACCAGCTAAACCTGTAAGCTCCCACCTCTGCTCAATTGCTTCATTATTAAAATAAAGTAAAATATGTTTAGTGGCCAGCTCCGTACTCATTTGCTCTAGCAATTTAACAATGCTTGCTTGGTCATTTAAGCTCTGTGGCAACTTTTCCAAAATAGCCACGGCCAAATCACCAATAATCTTCTTTGGTTCCTTGGGACCACTCACTTTGTTCTCAACATAATCCTGAACTAAGGGACGGAAATTATCGGCTGTAATAACTAACCCGTAATCTTTAGTTAAATCAATCGGACCAGTAATGGTTAATAAAGTCTCTAAAACATCAGGCGTCAAAGCAATAACCCCATCAACACTTGGCCCGTTACTTTCTAGCAAGAACCACTCTAACTCGCGAGCCGAAGTCGGCCAATCCGGCCACCAGTTAGCATCCCAAAATTTCCAATAGGTACTAACTAATCTTAAAGGGGCCGGTGGGTTGACAAACCGACGTAAGTTGCCATCAGTATCATAACTACCCCCTCCAGGTATTTCTAAATTCTTAATTTGCCCCCGACTTACATCTAATAAAGCATAACTGCCAATAAATCCACCGGTAGCTCGAGCTTCAGCATTATTTTGAAAAACTAATAAATAACGACGATCCATCTTCTCTCCTAATAAATCTAAACTAGCCGCTGACCAAAATTGTAGCTGCTCCAATGAATTACTAATAGTCTGCAATTTAGCCTGCCAATTTTCTAGCGGCTCGCGATAACTTCCCGGCAAACTAGCTGGTTTAATTTTATTTAAAATATTATTCAAAGCTACACTATCCGCTAACGCCTGACTACTATCTACATTAATTTGTCGCATTAAAGATAACGGGTCATTATTACCAATTTTATCTACAATGTGCTGAGCTAAGATAGTGAAATCAGTCCCCAGTTTACTGGCTAAATTACCAGCCTCAATAATATATGGAGCCTTAGCGCCTAAGTGCATCTGCTCACTGGGAACAAGAGCGGCTAGCTGCCAAAGCCAAGATTGAACCCCCAAGATATTCTCTTTGGCATGAGCAAAACTGGCCGAGGCTTGAGTAAAGGCACTACTAGCTGAAGTAAAATCTTCATTCATTAATAGTTGACCTGCGGTCTCCAGATTAGCCAATCCTTCACTAGAAGCATTAACCACTCTTACCCGCATTCCCCGCAAATCTTCAATATAGACTATTAACTTCAGGGGAATAACAATAACTAAAAAAATAATTATTAGATGCCACAAAGGACGCAAACTGGCAGGCCGACTAATTTTAACAGATAATCTTGGACGTTTGATGGTCGGCCATTTAATTTTCACCCTTACCCCTCCCCTACCCCATAAAGTAAATTTAGAAATCTTTGGCCAATGAAATTGCCGCTTCTTTCTCTTGCTAAGGTGCTTTTTTACTAAGGGCTCATCAATAATTTGTTGCCGCAAATCTAGAAGAAAATCAGATCGCGGAATATCATCATTATTATATTGTTTACTTGTCTGTCTCATTTATAAAGATTAATGGTATAAAACTTTTTTATAAATCTTTAAAGTTTCTTGGGCACAATTATCCCAGCTATATTTCTTTATCTGTTCCAACCCCAAAGCAATTAGCCGTTCCCGATAATTTTTATTATGCAATATTTTCTCCATTGCCCTTAGCGCTGAGTCCATATCATTATCCTTAAAATAACTAACCGCCGATCCTAAAATTTCCGGTAAGCACGAACTGTCACTAGATAGAACTGGACATCCATAACTCATTGCTTCCAATGGCGGCAATCCAAAACCTTCATAACGTGAAGGAAAAACATACAAAGCCGCTTGACGATATAGTGCGGCTAGTGCTTCGTCGGGCACAAATCCGGGGCAAATAATCTCCCCCCTGCTTTCTTTCTCAGGTAAATCAGCAATAAACCTTATAAGACGCTCATAAAAATAATCGTGCTCACCCACCAGCACTAACTGGTAACCAGGATGCTTTTTCGACCACCTTATAAACAATTGAACTAACCACTCTAAATTTTTATGGGGATAAGCACTACCCACATAAAGAAAATAAGGTGCTTTGATATTATAGCGCAAAAGTACATCTCTGTCAGCCTTAAAGTCATAGGATGAGCCTGATGAAATAGTAGTCAGACCATTATAAATAACCTCAATCTTGTCAGGCGGTACGGCTAATTGTTGGATAATATCCTTTTTTGTAAACTCTGAAATGGTAATAATTGTTTCAGCTTTCTTCACAGCTCGAGCAATAACTAAATGGTAGGCTAAATTTTTAAACCAGTAAACTACTGGCGATAAAGTACTAGCTCGACGACTAGGGAACTGAGTTAATATTAAGTCATGAATAGTTATCACTAAAGGACAAGGACAAATCAACGGCGCATTAAAATGTGGTACGTGCAGCATGTCCAGATGGTAATGATAAATTAATCGTGGCCAGGCTAACTGCTCCGCCAAACTATACCAACGTTGAGGCATAATAACCTTTTGGACATTAGCTTGTTCAATCTGACAATCATTAAAACTTCGCGGGCTTAAAAAAAGAATATATTGATTCGTTGGATCAAGAGCAACTACTCGCTTAACTACTTCTTCAATATAACGCCCCAGGCCTCGACCCAGGGGGCCGTATAAACGGGCATCAATGCCAATATTATAGTTCTCTGCTCTCTGCTTCATAAAATCATTGTTGCGGGCTAACATTTAAAGGTAGCTCCGGAATAGGCTGTAAACGATACAAAGCAAATTCATTATAGTCCCAAATTTTCTCTAATTTATAGCCAAAAGGCGGCAAGCGACGATTGTTGAGATATTCTAGAGCGTCATCTGAAAATCGAAAGCTGAAATAATAAACTGGCCATTTTTTAAGTAAGTTGCCATAATAGCGATTCATAACATTATTATCAAAAAGACCTACAAGAACCTGACGTTCAGGAAAAAATAGTTTATCTTGGTAAAGCGTAATAATAATGCTATCATCTTCAGTCCTAGATAGAACTTCAGACCATAAATGATAATCTGCTACTTGCCGCTCAGCGGTAAATTTTAAACCTTCCTCAGAGCCAACGGCAGTAAAATGCAGCGACCAACAGCTTATCCCTATAACCGCTAAAGTAACAATTGGCTTAACTAAACGGCGTCGAAATAAAAAATTAGCCAGTTGCCATAATCCCTCCGCCGCCCAAGGCAAAGCCCCTAGATAAAAGGGCAACCAATAACGGGTATAAGAATTACCAATAGTAAAATGGCTAGCATCAGGATTATCATTAAATGTCCAGCTGCCATAATATAGCACTAAAAATACAGAGGCTAATATCCACAAAAATAAATATAACCATTTATCCTTTTTCCACTGCCGACGATGAAAAATAAAGACTAAAATACCAATCAAGGCCAAAGGCATTAACCAAGGGAACATTTCAATTACATAATGCTGAAACATCGTCAGCGACTGCTTGGGCCAAAAACCAAAATGGAAAATAGTCTGCCACAAAACAGTAAATTTATCGGCTAAATTATGAAAATTAAATAGAGATAAACTGGTTTGACTAATGGTTGCAATAGATTGGCTCATAGTCGGATAACCGCCGCCATACCAATGGTCGTACAAAATAATATTCCAATAAACGGCCGGCAACATTCCAATCCAGGACCAACTAGCCCACCAGAGCCAACGGTACCAACCAATTTCTTTAAAATAAGCTATCACTAAAATTAGTGCTATGGGTATTAACCATAATAACTCTGAGGTCCGCGTAGCTATAGCCCAGCCGAAAGCTAGACCAGAAACAGCTAACCATATCAAGGCGGGAAAGTAACTAACTGACTGATGACGCGCTAATCGCAGTCTATCTAGGGCCCGCAGACCGCAATAACAAGCTATAAGACCACAGGCTGCAAATAAAACATTATGGAACATGCTCTTGGCAGTAAAATACCAATAAACTGGAAAGAATGCGGCTAAAGTAGTCCCAATAATCGCCGTGGGCAAATTAAAAAGTCTTCGCACTATACCAAAAAAGGCCAACAGTCCCAAGACTGCAAAGAATGGAGTTAAATACGGTAAAATATCAACAGAAGACAACCGTGCCAAAAAACCATAAAGCAAAGGCAAACCTACAAAACTTACTGGGCGTAAAGTATTGTCAACCACCTTAAAACTGCGCGGTCGAACAAGAACCCCCTCGGGGACGTCAATTGGGCTTTGGGCTATAAGGCTACCAGTTTCCGCCCATAATTTACTAAAATAATAATTTGCCGTTTCGTCAGGTGAAGACCATTTGACAAAACCAGGTCGCTGGATACAATATGAATAAGCGCTGGTGCCTATAAAAAATAAACCCCCAATAATAATTAAAAAAACACTAATAGCGACAGAAGATTTATTAATTTTTAGTAATTTCATCATGAAAATATTAACATATTTAAAACAACCACCGACAATATTATTGATTATTAATTTAATCAGTATTTGGGGAACAATTGTTTACTGGCTATATGGTTTGAATTGGTTAGGAGAAATAATTACTTTAATGTTAACAGTCCTAACTTTATTTATTATATACCGAAAGCAACCCCAAAGCAAAACCGAAAAACCCCCGCAGAAAAAAAGTTCTATAATAAGTTGGTTTATACTCATAGCCATAATAATAACTTTCATCTACCTATTAAAACAAAAGACTACCCTCCCCTTACTATCTCCGTGGACTCAGGTCAATTGGTACTTCTGGCTAATCTGCTGGCTTATTGCTGCTGCTGGCCTAATAACTATTAAAGCTAATAAAAAAATATCCACCTTAACCATTATCGCCTGGTGGCTTTTAATTTATGGAATAGCTAGCTCCCTATATTATTCAGCTTATGGCTTTGACCCCTTTATCCACCAGGCCGCTGAAAAAACCATTGTGGCTCAAGGTCAAATTAACCCTAAAACCCCATATTATTTAGGCCAATATTCACTAGTTATTACTATTCATCATTTAACTGGTCTAGCTATTAGCTCCATTGAACGCTGGCTTTTACCTCTCTTAATCGCCTGCTTTCTCCCCTGGTTTATTATGGAGTGGTTTCGCCAAAATCACCACTCTGACCAAAGTGGCCGTCTAGCTGTCTGGCTATGGCCAATATTTACCTGGCCAATCTTCATCGTTACTGTCCCACAAAATTGTGCCTACTTTTTTCTTATTATTACAATTATTGCTGCTACTTGGCCCAATAAATCCTCTCCCCTAATTTGGTCATCAGCTTTAGCTAGTTTAGTCTGCCATCCCCTTGCCGGTTTGCCAGCCATAACCGTTGCTCTGCTAAGTAGTTTATCTTATGTTCAACGACGTTGGCAAACAAGTCTTAAGTGGCTGGCATCAACCTTTACCGCTCTAGTCCTTCCACTTTCCTTGTGGCTAACCAATTGGCAGCAAACAAAAAAGTGGCAATTGGCAAAACCACCGATTAATAATCTACTTAAAGAACTAACTAATTTCTTCCAATTTTCTCATTTATGGCCCAATCAGGAACATTGGCTCCTTAATTTAATTTATGGATGGCAAGCTTGGCAACCACTAGTCGCTATGGGGCTTATCCTAACTGGTTGGCATTTATTAAGAAAAAATAAAACTACCTGGGCTTCAATTCTTAAATTGCTTAATTTATCTCTAATGATAGCTATAATCTTAACAAGTTTTGTTCCTTTTAATTTTATAATTGATTATGAACGGTATAATTATCTAACTAGATTCCTATGGCTAGCTATAATTATTAATCTACCAGCTGCTTTGATGACTTTTAGCTTATTAGCTCACAAATGGCTAAATAGCCATTATAAAAAATTGATCTGGCCAATTATTATTGCGCTTACTACTCTTATAACCTTTAGCCTCTATCTCACCTACCCCCGTGACGACCGTTATTCTCACGCCCAAGGCTTATCTACTAGTCAAGCTGACTTCCAAGCAGTACAAATAATTGAACAACGAGCTAATGATAACTATATAGTACTAGCCAATCAACAAGTTAGTGCTGCCGCCCTGGCGCAATATGGTTTTTACCCCGGGAAGCACCAACGCTATCTTCAGAATAATCTTTTCTATTACCCTATACCTACATCGGGTATTCTTTATACTTATTATCTAAAAATGGTCAATGACTATCCGTCACGCCAAACAATAGCTGAAGCTGCTAAATTAGCTGGAGTGCATCAGGCTTATTTTGTACTTAATAATTATTGGTATGGCTTTGAAAAAATAGCCAAAGAAGCCGCTACTGAAGCTGATGAGATAATAAAAATAGCCAATGGAGCAATTCTTATCTTTGTGTATAACAATCTTTAGTTAATATTTTTTAAAATCTCAGTAAGATAATCCCTAGGCGTTATCATCTTAATACCCTCACCCGCTGGCCAATAGGTTAATTTAGCTGCAGCTAAAGATAATTGTGACCAGGCATTAAAAAGGCTATTTAAGTTACCGGCTTCAAAAGTTAAATAACCCAAAGCTTCAGCTAATTCTTGGGCTCCCCCATGACTTACCACTAAAGCTAAACAGCCCATAGAAGCAGCTTCCAAAAGAATAGTTGGCCAATTTTCATAACAAAAGGAAGGCATAATTAAAACATCAGCTATTTTTAATTGGTCAAGCACTGCTTCATGGGCTAAACGGCCCATTAGACGTAAATGTTCATCAAGACTGGCCTCACGGTTTAAAGAGGAAAAAAGCGGCCCATCACCAATAATCGTTAAATTGGCTTCAGGAAGCCCGGCTGCTAATAATAATTTGTTAAAATCCGACCATTGTCCCGCTAGCCAACCAATGCCTTTGGCCGGAGTAAGCTGGCCAACAAATATTGCTTGACGCAGTTGGTCTGGTAATCGATAGCTTGAAGATAGTGTTATCTTCAAAGGATTAGCTAACTTAAGCCAACAGTTATCTCCTAGCCAATTATAATGACAATAAAAATCCTTGAGCCAGTATGAGGGGCTAATTAATACTTTAGCCGGTTTTAGCCAGTAGGCCGTTAAATTTCTGTAACACCTCATTAGCCAATTATTAGCTAACAACTTTTCTTCCCCTAAAAGTAACAAACCGCTTGGTTGAAGATATTGGACATCATGGATTACCTGAACACTAGGAATACCTAAGCGCTGGCAAAGATGATGAACCTCAAAACCTAATCCAGTTAAATTATTTAGCACTACCAAGTCTGGCTGAAATTTTTTTAAAACTTTTCGCCATTTCCAATGATGCCTTAAGCCTAGCCAATCGGGCAAGTGCCATACAAACCGTTGCCATTTAAATAAATTAGATAAACGATAATAATTACTGGGCCAATAAACTATTTGATATGAATTGTCTTGCTTCCTTATTTTTTTATGCCCCCTGGGAGCTAGAGACACCACCATAATTTCATGACCTATTTCAGACCAAGACTCAGCCAGGTAGCACACTACCTCTTCAGCTCCTCCCCGCTCATAAGGGGAAAAAACATTATTAGCTAATAAAATTTTCATAATTATTTCATCGTGATTATTCTGTTAGCTGATGATAAATTGGCGCCAAGGGGCTGGGGGTTGAGCTAGCAAAATACTTTACAGCTCTATCTCGACTTGCTTGAGCCATCTCTTTTAATTTTAAGTCGTCTGCCAATAACTGACTAATTTTATTAGCTAAATCATCTGCATTATTAGGCTCTACGAGAAGACCATTACGGGGCGGATCGATAACTTCCCGGACCCCTGGCAAATTAGAGGCCAAACATGGTAAGCCGCTAGCCATTGCTTCTAAAAGCACTAGTCCAAAAGCCTCACAACTATTAATGGAAGGTAAAACAAATAAATCAGCTAGATTATAAATAAATGGCAAGTTGTCCTGGCTAACTTGACCAATAAAAAGAACATCATGACTTAAACCTAATGTTTGGGCTAAGTTATTATACTTATTTCGCAAATCGCCTTCTCCCACAATAATTCCTTGGCAATAATTTTTACCAAGCTTAACTTTCAACTGAGCTAGGGCCTGAAGCAAAACTGGTACTCCCTTAAAATAATGAGCCCTATCTAGCCCTCCAACCATTAAAATGATAGGCACTTCACTCTTAAGACCATATGTTTCTAGTAAAGTTTGATTCTTAGAACGTGGCTGAAAACGATTAGTATCTACCGTAAAAGGGATAATAAACAATTTGTCACTTAAACCATCAATACGGCCAGCTGATGAGTGACGCCAATAATCTAGAGAGGCGCAAGTAATAGCTTCGGCTTGGGTAAGTAATTGCTTTAAAAATAATTTTTGCCAAATTTTAAATATCCTGCCTTTCCAGCCGTCAGCCTGCGGATCCATATGGTAATGAATAACTAATTTAGTGTGAGGATGCCTTTTTTTAAAATACCATACTAGAGCATCAGTCCCATAAAAGGGATAATGTAGATGAACTATGTCCGCTGACTGCCATATTTTTTTTAGCCCCTTAATCACTGCCGCATTACCACATCGCAGCCAGCTTGAACAGCGCCTCACCGAATATAAAGTGCTAACTGGCGCCACTTCTCTTAAACCATACCTAGGACAAACTACAGTAATATCACAAGAAGGATCAGTTAAAGCTAATCTCTCCACCATGTCTTTAACACTATTGCCCATCCCCCCTTGATAAGGCGGAAAGGTACAAACCAAATGAATTATCTTCATGGATATTATTATTTATCTTCCTTATTATCCTGACTTGACTCTAGCGGTTTTTGTTGAGCCATAGCACTCACTAAGGTAGTTAACTGATGCTCTATCTTTTCTAATTTTAAACGTAAACGAAACATAAGATACAGCAAAAGAGCAAAACCAACATATAAAAGAACCTCAATTCCATTACCCGAAAAACCTAATTTAGCTACCAATCTATCAATATCATCTAGCATCAAAATGGCTACAGCCGAGAGCAACCAAAATAATAACCAGAAAAAAAATTCCGTCCACGATAATTTTCGCTCATGCTGTTGCCATAATAACTTAGCCAGAAAAAAGGCAATAATAATTAAAGCTAGAACTTTTTGTAACATATAATAAAATTATTTAAGAAAACGCCCTAAAAATAAATCACCGATAATCTTCCAGCCGCCGGACATTTTCTGTCCAAAATCATTATACTTAACCTTTACTCCTACTTCTTGATACCTCAGCTTAGCTTTACGAGTAAGCCATAAGATTTCAGAACAATGCGCCATTCTATCTTGCTGCCAGTTTAATTGACGCGCTGCTTTGGCAGATAAAGCCCGAAAACCATTTTGTGGATCACGTACTCGTACCCCCAAAAACACTAAATTAAATAAACGGGCCAATGGTAATACAACTCTTTTCTTAAATGGCGGCATATTATGTTCTGCCCCTAAAAATCTAGATCCAAAAACTATGTCAGCTTCTCCTTGCACTATAGGGGCAATGACTTTAGGAATATCCTGGGCAGTAAATTGGCCATCAGCATCAAAATGAACAATAATATCAGCACCATGATTTAGGGCATAAATTGTCCCAGTTCTTAAAGCTGCTCCCTGTCCCCGATTAAGACGATGAACTAAGACAGTAGCCCCCGCCGAGTGGGCTAAATTTGCGGTTTTATCTTCTGATCCATCATCAACCACAATCACTTCGTCAACATGTTTTTTAACATCCTGAATAACATTGACAATAGTTTTAGCCTCATTCCAAGCTGGTATGACACAAACTATCTTCATAAATAATTTACCAATTAGTTGGTAATTCTTTTAAAGCCTTCCTCGACCTTAAATCTTCTATGGTCTTATCTAGCCCATGATCTAAGCCCACTACCGGCATCCAGCCAAGCTGCTCCCGTGCTAAAGTAGTATCTGGTAAATTAAGTTCTGTCATAAATAACAGTCTATCCGCATAGACAATTTTAGAGGAGGAACCAGTTTTTTGAATAATTTTCTCTGCCACCTCTTTAAGTTTAACATCAACTTCTGATCCAATATTAACTGGGCCAGAAAATTCACTCTGCATTAGCTTTAACACTCCATCAATCGCATCAGAGACGTAACATAAAGATGAAGTGAAATTTTCATCACCATTAATAATCAAATCCTTATTATCTAAAGCATTCACTACAAAATCAGGAATCATATGCCCCTGATTAATAGGCATTCGTGGACCATAAATTCGAAATAACCGTACCATCTTAGCATTTAATCCATAATAATCTCGATAAGTACTAACTATAGTTTCCGCAAAACGCTTACCTTCATCATAGCAAGCTCGCTCGGAAATTTGATCCACTATTCCCAAATCTGTTTCCGCTACTTTATTGCCACCATGTACTTCACGAGTGCCATATACCACTGAAGAAGAAAAATGCATAAACTTCGCTTGATATTGTCTAGCCATTTCTAAAGCATTAATCACCGCCACTGAATTGGCTAATAAACTAGCTATTCGATTCTGCATAAAATCAATGGGCGACATTGGACAGGCTAAATTATATATCTCCTGAATGCCTTGAAATTTAACCTTAAAACGATTTAGCTCTGGTATAGTCAATAGATCTATAGGCTCACTCATATCATGCCGAATAAAAATAAAGTCAGGATTAGCTAAAAGATGGTCAATGTTGCGTTCACTTCCACCTAAAAAATTGTCAATGCAGATAACTTTGTTAGTTTTAATCAATTCATCACATAAATGCGAACCAATAAAACCAGCACCACCAGTAACTAAAACATTTTTTTTATCAAAAATTTTTTGCACGGCCATATAATTATCAATTAATAAATTGTCTACTTAAATTAAGAGGAGCAATATTAACCCCACTTATGGATAACGGATTATACACATACCACGACTTACGGAGCTCACCGTCTACTTCAAAAACCCGGACATGCGGTCCACCACCTGGACCCGCAGCCGTCATAATCTCCATTAGCCCATCTCTATCAATATCACTTAAAGCCACAGCCAAGCCTTTCTGAAAATTATTATTATAGGCAAGAAAACTAGAAATCATTTTAGCACGACCATCAAAAATTCGCACCTCAGGTAAACGACCAGCGCGGGGAGATACTACAATTTCATCACGATTAGCTTTGGCTCCATAGTCAAAATTGCCAGCAAAAACTTCAATGCCTCCATGAAAATTCGATTCATAGGCCATGAATTGTCCAAGCACTTGTCCCTTACCAGTAAAAATCCGTACATGCGGTCCACCACCCTTACCAGCACCAGTAATAATTTCCATTATTCCATCGCCATTAATATCGCCGGTGGCTACACTAACCCCACCCTTAAAATTAGCATCATAAGGCCTAAACTTATATTTTAATACTCCTTGTGCCGTAAAAACTCTAACTTCATTGGTAGCTCCATAACCAGTGCCAACAATAATTTCCCCGGCTCGATCACTGTCTACATTGCCAACAGCCACCCTAAGGCCAGCCGAAAAATCCTTACTAAAGGCAATAAACTGCCCGACTAATTTACCTTTATAATTAAAGATCTTAACCGCTGATTGACCTTTTTCATCGGGCACTACCACTATTTCTGGTGCACCATCACCATCCAGATCACCACTCGCTACTCTCAAACCATAAGGAAAATTAGTCCCAAAAGCATAAAATTCTCCCACCGGGTGATTATCAGAATCAAGAATTTTAACTGGCTGGCTACTAGAACTTGCTGGTGCCACCAAAAAACGACTCACTTTATTAGATAATTGTAAAGAGGCATCATTAATAGCAGAGGCAATATTAAGCCGCCCTCGCCCTAATTGGCCTAAATAATCCATATTCAGCCGAGCTATATCGTCAGCATTATTCAATAAAACTTGGACTACTTGATCTCGCTTTAAACTAGGATTTTTCTCCATAATTAAAGCTAATGCACCACTAACCATTGCCACTGACACTGAGGTCCCTGACCAATAACCATCATAATATTTATTAAGCAACCGACCATTAATTTGTCGATTAGGGCTATAAACCACGGTACTAAAAATACTCACTCCTGGCGCCGCGATATCTACGCAACGAGCACCATAGCTAGAAAATTTAGTCTTTTGATCTAAGGCGTCAGTAGAGGCTACACCAATAACCATATTCTTACCTCCATCAAGACAAGCTGGATACATCGGCAATTTATCCAAAGAATGGCCATAGCCCCCTGATTCTTCATTGCCGGCTGCGGCTACAACAATTACTCCAGCTTTATATGCTCTTTCTATGGCCTCAGCTAAACTCTGACTATAATTATAGCCAACAAAACTTAAATTAATAATGTCAGCTCCATTATTAATGGCATAATCAATGGCCTGAATAATTCTAAAAGTATCTCCTAACCCTCGATCATCTAAGGCCTTAAGGGGCATAATTTGAGCCCGCCAAGTGACCCCCGCTACTCCTGCCGCATTATTACCCATAGCGGCAGCAACACCAGCAATAATTGTTCCATGAAACACACCCTCTTCGGTAAAGCCAGGTTGAAATTTAGGATTAGGATCTGGAACATTATTAACAAAATCCCAACCGTTAACATCATCAATAAAACCATTACCGTCGTCATCTTTTTGGTTATTAGGTATCTCACGATTATTAATCCAAATATTATCTTTAAGGTCAGGATGATCAATCTGGACCCCCGAATCAATGATAGCAATAACAATATCCGGGCTTTCTCTTTGTTCCTCCCAGGCAATAGGGGCTTTAATTTTAGGGAGATACCATTGATTATTATAATAACTATCTGAAGGCAACAAGGCTATCTTATATAATTCATCAGCTTTAACTTTACTACCAATAAAGATAGCCAGCACTAAAATAATTAACCCCCCCAATATCTTTCTAATATGTATTAATCTAAATCTAGCCATGACTTTTCTTTAATATTTCTAAAGTTTGGACTGCCGCCCGAGACCAGCTAAATTGCGCCGCTCGCTTGAGTCCAGCTTGAGATAATTGATGGCGTAAAGCTGAATCATCAGTTAACTGTTTCATTTTTTCTAACAGGTCTCCTTGGTCCGCTGGATCAAAATAAAGAGCAACCTGAGAACCAATTTCTGGTAATGAACCAACCCGAGCAGCTATAACTGGTGTGCCACAAGCCATAGCCTGAATAATTGGTAGGCCAAAGCCCTCATACCAAGAAGGATAAATAAAAGCCAATGACTGTCGTAATAAAGCCGGCAGATCTTTTTCAGGTACCCACCCTAATTCCTTAGCTCGCTTTTTAATAATAGGATCAGCCAATAAATTATTAATGGGAGCATAATCCCGGCTTCGCTTTCCCACCAATACTAACTTAGTTTTATCCTGAGGCCTTTCTTGGCAAAAATTACGAAAAGCATTAAGAAGACCAATAATATTTTTCTTACTTTCCAGCCGGCCAACATATATAAAATATGGCCTCTCCAAATGGTAATAATCTAATACTGGATTATCAACAGATTGGTGAGTAATAGGATGGTATAACTCCCGATCATAACCATGATAAACCACAGAAATTTTATCTTCCTGGGCCATTAAAAAATAACGCATTATCTCTTGTTTAGTAAAATTAGAAACAGTAATAATCTGTTCGGCTCGCGATAATGCAAACCTAGTAGACCACTGCAGATACTTTCTGTCTAAGGTACTATAAAATTGAGGATAAACCATAAAAGCGACATCGTGGATAGTATTAACCATCTTAGCTCTAGAAAATAAAGGTAGAGTATGGGCCGGGACAAATAAAACATCAGGCGGTCTTACAATCATTTCCCAGCTTAACCGGCCCAAGGTCCAAAAATATCTCAATGGCCAATGTAGCACCGTTTGTTTACAATTAGAATGAACCTTGCACAATTGTACTAAATCACCCTCCAAGGGTTTATCACTATATAAAATATAATCATCATCAGGATCAATCTCTACCAAATTTTTAATAATATGGTAAGCATACCACTCCACTCCAGTTTTATGAGCTCGATTGGCTCGTGAAGCATCAATACCAATAATCATATTACTTGGTAGCAAAAATGGACCGCTTATAACTATCTAGATTTTCTAAAGCTATACCCGTACCCTTGACTACTGAAGCCCACGGATCTTCAGCAATAATTACTGGCACATCAGTGGTCCTAGATATTAATTGATCCAAATTTCTTAATAAAGCAGTACCCCCACTTAAAACTGCTCCTTTTTCCATAATGTCAGCCGCTAATTCAGGTGGGGTCTCTCGTAAAATATTTTTGGCTGCTCCAACAATAGCCTCAAGTTCGCGCTGAATAGCCTCAGTAACATCATCAGAAGAAACAGTAATAATTTTAGGTAATCCAGTCAAAATATCTCGTCCTTTAATTTTCATAAATAACTTCTCTGTTAAATATAAAGCACTGCCAACTCCAATTTTAATCTCTTCAGCTGTCCTTTCGCCAATAGCTAAATTATATTTACGACGGACATACTCAATAATAGATGAATCAATTTTATTACCGCCTACTCGTACTGAGGTAGCAGTCACAATACCACCTAAAGAAATTACCGCCATTTCTGCTGTCCCACCGCCGACATCAATAATCATATGACCCGAAGCTGACCCTACGGGAATATTAGCCCCAATAGCTGCAGCAACTGGCTCTTTAATTAAATAAGCTGCTCGAGCTCCGGCAGCCAAAGTAGCATCAATCACCGCCCGCCGTTCAGTAGAAGTAATGCTAGCTGGCACAGCCACCATAACCTCGGGCCTAAATAAATGGATACCCCCTAAAGCCTTATTGATAAAATAATGAAGCATTATCTCGGTAGTATGATAATCAGCAATCACCCCATCTTTTAATGGTCTTATGGCCATAATAGTATCCGGGGTGCGGCCCAGCATATCTTTAGCTTCATTACCTACTGCTAAAATTTTTTTGTCCGTCATTGATACTGCCACTACACTAGGCTCATTAACTACAATTCCCTTCTTAGGCAAATGAACCAAGGTATAGGTAGTACCCAAATCAATGGCAATACGTTTAATAAACATTAGTAAACAATTTAGACAATAATAAAAGTGGTCAATAACCTATTTTGAGTATAGCAAATGCGCTTAAAAAATCAATAAAAAAGACCCCCTATTACTCCCAAAATGCCAACTCGGGCACAAGTTCTAGATGATAGACTCGCTTAATAGTCTCCTGAATATAACTAATTAACTGATGGACCTCTTGAGCGGTTGCTCCACCGCGATTAACTAAAAAATTAGAGTGCTGAGTGCTTACTTGTACTGGCCCCACCGCATAGCCAGCAAGGCCAGCCTGGGCAATAATAAAGCCAGCAGCCACTTCTTGGCCACTTACTGCCCGAGCCAATTGAGCGGCCGACCATAGCTCTGGCGCCCGGCCCATTACTTCATTTACTGGCACATTCTTAAATACACAACCAGCACTAGGCAAAATAGGATGATGTTCTCGCCGATAATGACGATGCTCTTTGGCTATTTTTTCTAATGATTCCCGGTCTGCTGAAGTTAACGAAAAAGTAGCTGACCAAATTAATAATTCCGGCCGTCTTTTAAAAATACTGTCACGATAGTCAAAATGGCAATCCTCTTTCTTAAAAACCTCCAATCTCTCAGCTTGAGTGTTATAAACTTCAACAGCAGTAATGTTGTTAGCTATCCAGCCACCAAAAGCGCCAGCATTACCCCGCACTGCTCCTCCTACTTGTCCTGGAATACCTGCCGCCCACTCTAGCCCCTGAAGTCCTTGCTTCACACTATCATTAACTAACTTACTAAGACCATAACCAGCCCCAACCTTCACTCCAGATTCTAAAAAATTTGGTTCATGAGCCGCCAAAGTAATAACCAAACCATTGACCCCACGATCGCTAATAAGTAAATTACTACCACCCCCTAAAAATCTCAAAGAAAGCCCCTCCGCCTTAGCCCATCGTATTGCTAGAGATAATTCTTCAAGCGAAGCAACTCGTACAAAGAATTGAGCCGGTCCTCCAATTTTATAGGTCGTATATGGCGCTAAAGGAATATTATTCTGAATATTGAAAGGTTTCTTCATATTATTTTGTTTGAGTAAGAAGCGCTTGGCCTACCCTAAAAATATCACCCGCCCCCATTAACACTATTACCTGATCCTTGCCAGCAGTCTGTCTTAAAAATTCAGTAAGCTCTTCCATGGTCGAAAAATATGGTACCTGGTTTTTAAAACCAGCCGCTTGCCGCTGAAAAAAAATCTTTTGAGCTAAATCCTGACCGGAAATATCACCATTGTGCTCTCGAGCGGAACTATAAATCCGTAAAATGCCCACTTCATCAGCCATCATAAAACTAAGAGCAAAATCATTCAAAAAAGCAGCTGTCCGACTAAAGGTATGTGGATGAAAAAAAACTCTTATTTTGGCCCCCGGATAACGCTCCCGTAAGGCCTCTAAACTAGCCTTAATTTCTGTAGGATGATGCGCATAATCATCAATAAGAATAGCCCCTTGAAAATTGCCCAATATCTCTAACCGGCGACTTGTCCCTAAAAATTCAGCTATTCCTTCTCTAATTTTATAAAGCGGTACACCTAATTCTACGCTGGCCGCTAAAACTGCCAAACTATTACTAATATTATGCCGACCCCACAAAGCTGTACTAAAATCTCCTAAATCTCCATGGTTTTCAACCATTAATTTATCAATTTTTTTATGCACCTCCCCTAATTCTTCTAAGTCAACTCCCAATTTAACCTTAAAATACTGCCGCCCATTAACTAGTTGTAAATCATAAGCTACGTAATCAGCAGCATAATTTAAGGCGTAGCTTACTAACTGACCCCGACAATAAATGGGGGCCAGACGCCGAACTGTAGGATCATCATAATTAGCAATCAAATAACCATCGGTCGGAACTTTACCAATAAAGTCAATAAAGGCTTGCTCATAGTCTTGAACCGTTGGATAAAAATCAATATGGTCATAATCGATATTATTTAAAAGCACCATTTTAGGTTGTAAATAATATAGTTTATTTTGATATTCATCAGCTTCTATTACCATCAGGCTGGATTTACCTAAGAGAGCAGAACCCCCAAATTGCGGAACATTGGACCCCACTAAAACATTAGGGGATAAACCACTCTGCCATAAAGTAAAACCCAGCCAGGCCGACACGGTCGTCTTACCATGCGAGCCAGCGACAGCAATTCCATAATGTTGATTAAATACTTCTCCTAGGGCCTCGGCGTAGGTTAAAGTCGGCCGATTGGCTAGAGCCCAGGCTACTTCCGGATTTTCTTGATTATAGGCCGTAGAATAAATAACCAAATCAGCGGCACGAAGATATTCATTATCGCCAAAACCCCTTAAAATACGAATGCCCTCTTTAACCAACACTTGATCGGTCATAAAAGTATCAGCGATGTCGCTACCAACCACCTCATAACCGCGACGATGTAAAAATTGAGCCAACATAGTCATGCCGACCCCCTTAATACCAATAAAATAAATTTTTTTAACCAAAGACCAATCCATAATTAAAGATAACGGGAAAAAATTTTTAAAATTTCTGCCTCGGAAGCAATTTTAATAACCTTGGGCCAATTACTTACTAAATTAGTCTGTTTCTGAGTATCAAATAACAAACCCCTTACTATCTCTGTTAACCCATAATCAACTAAGTCTTTTTCTTCCAACATAATTACTGCACCAGCTTGAGCTGCTACCCTGGCATTATCTAGCTGATGAGAATTGGGAAGAGGTACTAAAATAGTAGGCTTTGCTAATGCTGCTAATTCAATCATTGTCCCTAATCCCGCCCGGGCTACCACAATATTAGCTATTTTATAAGCTACTATCATCTGCCGATGGTTTAAAAATTCAGCCGAAAAATAACCACCCTGTTTAACTTCTTGCCCCTTACCCCAACCGGTTATATGAATTATATCAGCTAACTTAGTTAAGTTCCCTATCTCTCTATAAACTGCTTCATTTAGGGCTAGCGCTCCAGTCCCACCGCCCATAATTAATACTATCGGCCTTTTTCGACTAATTTTCCAGGGTAATGAATAATCATCAGGCTCAGTATTATTTAACTGAGAACTAACCGGCGCGCCTAACCAGATAGCTTTTGAGCCATAATCTTGAAGCGACTTAGCAAAGGTTACTAGAATACAGTCCGCCGCTTTAGCCATTAATTTATTAGCTAATCCTGGCCGGTAATCCAACTGTTCAATTACGAGGGGGATACCCAATAATTTAGCAGCCCAAGCTATTGGTACACTGACAAAACTGCCAGCGCTTACTACTACTTTAGGTCGATATTTTATCAACAAATATTCTCCCTGAAAAAATCCACCAATTATTTTAAAAACGTCAATAATATTATGCCAAGACCAATAGCGGCGTAACTTGCCCGCGGCTACTGTCACAAATGGTATTTTAGCTTCCTCTGCCAATTGACGTTCTGGGCCTCGGGTGGTGCCGAACCATAAAAAACTAATTTCTTTATAATTATTGCCAATGACTTCAGCTATAGCTAAGAGTGGCGTTACTGAACCAGCTGTCCCACCTCCAGTTAAAATAACTAAATTACGTCTCCTCTTAATTAGCTTCATGAAGTTAATTTGCTAGAAGATAAACTAGTGTGGCTAGAGATATTAGCTAAAATACCCAAACCAAACAAGACGGCCATCAGGGAACTACCGCCATAACTAATGAGCGGTAAGGTCACTCCAGTCATCGGCAAAAGGTTAAGAATACCTCCTAAGTTAATAAGAACTTGAATTAGTAAGCCCCCAACAATACCAATCGCCAAAATCTGGCCATAACGATCTGGTGCTAGCCGTGCCACTAGATAGCCACGATAAAAAATTAAATAATAAAGGCCAAGAATAATTAACGAAAACCACCACCCCAATTCTTCAGCAATAACGGCAAAAATGAAATCATTTTGGACTTCTGGTAGATAAAGATACTTCTGTCGACTCTCTCCCAGCCCCCGTCCCCAAAAGCCGCCTGACCCTACAGCAATCAGTGACTGATTAACCTGGTAGCAACTTTTATCTGGGCTATAGCCCGGTTTTAATACACATAAAAAACGGTCCTTTTGGTAACCACCCTTAATAAGTATAAAGGCAACAAAAAGTATTAATCCTACTAAAGATATACGAATAACCCATTTCCAGCTACCACCGCCCACCAGATAAATTAAAATACTGGTAGCGGCAATAATAACCAAGGTTCCTAAATCTGGCTGGGCTAAAATTAAAGCACTAACGGCTATAAGTACCAGCCAAAAAATTGTATTAAGTCGTTTTTTTTCTCCTTCTTCACGGCTAAGAGCTAGCTTAGCCATCAAAGCCGATAAATATAAAGTTAATGATAGCTTCACAAATTCAGATGGCTGAAGAGAAAAACCAAAGATATTAAGCCACGCTACTGAGCCAGCTCGTTCTCTAGCTAGAGGAGTAAAAATAGTAAGTAGAAAGACGATAGTAATTATTAATACTACACCACCCCATTTCTGCCAGCGATGATAATCAATACAACTTAAAATATAAAAACCAAGACCGCCAATAATTAAAGAAAATAACTGCTTCTTAACCCAATAATAGGCATCACCATGGCTAGTATAAGCTACTACTGATGAGGCGCTAGCTAAACAAAAAATCCCAATACAACACAATAGTATTACGGCAACGACCAAAAGACGGTCGGGACGATGATGCACAAATTTAGACGGCACTTTAACTGCTGAACGGCTTCTGGTTATGGTTACATTTTTTTTAAGATTAGCCCGGACCATAGTCTTAATTTACCAACTATGATCAAGTAAAAATAAACAAATGCCCAAAGCCCCGCTGACCGCCGCAATGACCCAAAAACGCATTACTATTTTAGGCTCAGGCCAACCTTTAGCTTCCAGATGGTGATGAATAGGGGCCGACAAAAAGACCTTACGGCCATGACGTAATTTTTTAGAAACAACCTGAATAATTACTGACAAAGATTCAATGACAAAAATTAAACCAATAACTGGCAAAATTAAAGCAGTATTGGTTAGCATAGCTATTACCCCCAAAGTAATGCCTAGACTCATAGAGCCGGTATCGCCCATATAAAAACGAGCCGGGTTAATATTAAACCAAAGAAAGGCCAATAAAGCGCCGCCAATTACCCCACAAAAAACTGCCAAATCATAACGTCCAGTTAAAAACGACAAAACACTATAAACCATAAAACTCCCAAGCAAAGTACCCCCCGCTAAACCATCAAGTCCATCAGTTTCGTTAACCGAAAAAGCAGTACTGACTATAATAATGACAAAAACTGGAATATACCACCAGCCTAAATTAAAATTACCCAAAAATGGCACATGAAAAGTATCCCACCCCAGCTTAAAATAAAACCATAAAGCCCCAACTAAAGCTATCAATGTATAGATTAATAATCTTACTTTAACCGTAAGTCCACCACCACCCTTGGTGCCTAAACCACGAACATCTAACCAATCATCAAACAAACCCACCAGAGCAGCAAAGACCAAGATACCCAAGGGTAGATAAGTTTGACTACGACTTAAAAAATTAAGTTCTCCGAGCCACGAATTAGGCCAAAGCCAATGAACCAAGGCTAGTCCTAAAGCAAAAATCAGCACTGTTACCCATATTAGTACCCCGCCCATCGTTGGTGTCCCACTTTTAGCAGCATGTAATTTAGAAAATATTGGGGTGCTACCATTATTACGAATAGTCTTGCCTAATTTATGGCGATACAAAAAATTAGTTAGGAGCGGCGTCCAGGCCATGGTAAAAATAAAAGCCCCAGCTGATAGTAATAATAAACGAATGATATAAAAATCAGCCATAAAATTAATAAAAATTAATAAACAATAAACTACCCAAAGCGACATTAACCAAAACTGATACCAATAAAGTACCAACTAAAATTACCAAGCGCAATTGTCTTGGTACGGGATAATGAGCCAAGGATAAAAAACTATTTACTACTATAGCCACTGTTAAACCTAAGGGCAACCAATAAATCATCGCTGGACGGCCTATTAAGTCAATGCCAAAATGGATATTATAATGAAGAATCAATAATTTACTACCTCCTAAAAAATATAAAATAGTAGCTATAGCCCAACTACCTATCCACAAAATTCCATTAATAATAATTAAGGTTCGTCCAGTCAATTCATGCCATATATCGGACCAGACTACCTGCCAAGCCTGACCTGCTAGATAAAAATAATTAATAATTTTAGACAAAAACAACTTCATATCGTCAAATTAGCAGACAGATGGCGTAATCGCTCCACAATAGGTGGTAATTGCTCTAAAACATAATCAATTTCAGCTAAGGTAGTCCATCTTCCTAAGGTAAATCTTAAACTATAATGCGACACCTCGGGACTAATACCCATAGCTAGTAAAGTACTAGATGCTTCTAGGCTACTAGAGGCACAAGCTGAGCCAGTAGATACAGCAATTCCAGCTAAGTCTAGGGCTAACAGTACTGACTCCCCCTCAGCTCGCATAATAGAAATATGAGCATGAGAAGGACTCGCTTGTGATAGCTCAGTATTAAGAACTACGTCAGGTATATTTCTCATAATCCCATCAACTAAATGTTGACGTAAATCACCAATTCGCCTAACCTCTTCTTCTTGCTGCTTAGCAACTAATTCTAACGCTTTAGCTAATCCCACAATTCCCGGGACATTTAAAGTGCCACTACGGCGGTTGTTTTCTTGATGGCCACCTAATTGAATAGGTTGGAGCGGCGTCCTGGACCGTACATATAATACCCCAATACCTTTGGGCCCATAAATTTTATGTCCTGAAAAGCTAAGTAAATCACAGTGTAAATAATCCACCTGGCAATTAAAATAATTAATTGCCTGAGTAGCATCGGTATGAAAATAAATATGAGGCAACCGTTTTGTCGAGTGAGCTCCTGCCTGCTGTCCAGGGGCCTCTCGAGTCTTATTAATCTTTTCTAGTAATGATCCAATCTCTCTAAGCGGTTGTCTGGCCCCAGTTTCGCTATTGACATAAATGACTGAGACCAAAATAGTATTAGGTTTAATTAATTTTTCCAAGCTGTTGACTTCCACTATGCCCTGACTATTAACTGGCAGCCAACTAACCTCCACCCCCAATTGCTCTAGCTGGCGACCAGGCTGACGAACGGCGTCATGCTCAATACTAGAAATAATAATATGAGGCTTAAGTTGAGGATTATTAGCCTTAAAGCCAGCAATAACCCCCATAATGGCTAAATTATCTGACTCCGTGGCTCCTGAAGTAAAAATAATTTCTTGGGGTTGAGCCCCTAAAAAATCTGCTACTTTTTGACGCGCTTGATCCACGGCCACCCGAGCGGCCTGACCATAACTATGAAGCGAGGCAGGATTGCCAAAAATTTGGCTAAAATAAGGCCTCATTGCCTTATAAACCTGCGGATCAACTGGCGTAGTGGCACTATAATCTAAATAAACTTTCATAAGATTAAATTACTACTACCTGCTTAATCTCAGGTAACCTTGTAATAAGTTCAGCTTCAATTCCCTCTTTAAGAGTAAGTTCCATCATCGGACAATGAGCACAGTGTCCCTGAAGCTCTACCCTTAAAACTCCAGTTGTAGGGTCAAAATCCACTAGCTTAATATCTCCCCCGTCTAACTGCAAACTGGGCCGAATTTCTTGCGCAATAATCTTTTCTAATTCTGGCCACCAACTGATTTTTTTAATATCTATCATAATATAATTTGAATAAATAAAATCAATAAAAATTATGGTTATAAAATTTACTTTTTACCTATAGCTATCTTTTGACGATAATTATCAATAGCCGCATGTAAAGCATCAACACCCAACATCGAACAATGAATTTTCGCTGGCGGCAATCCTCCTAAATCATTAACTACTTTATCTTTAGTGATCTTATAAACTTCATCTAAAGTTTTACCTTTAACCAGTTCGGTCAGGGCTGAAGAAACTGCAATAGCCGCAGCACAACCTAAAGTTTCAAATTTAATATCTTCAATAATTCCATCATCATTCACCTGAAGATAAATTTTCATAATATCACCACACACTGGATTGCCAGCCTGCCCAATAGCACTCGGATTATCTAAAGCACCTTGATTACGCGGGTGCTGAAAATGATCCATTACTTTTTCACTATATAACATATTATTTATTTATAAATATTAACCTCGGTTCCTATATCCACTCTATCATAAAGGTACTTCGCTGGTCCAATACCTAATCTAATACAGCCATGAGATACCGGTTTGCCTAAATGATTAGCTCCTTCACGATAACCATTGGGCCAAATAGGTAACTCATGAATCCCGAATTGACCATGATCTAATCCCATCCAATAAGGCATCCATAATCCATAGGGTTTAGACCAGGCCTTAAGACTTTTAGCCACTACCTTAAAATGACCAGTCGGGGTAGGTGTTGACGGTTTACCAGTCGAAACAGGAAACTGCTTAAATTTAACCCCATCTAGCCAATAAGTCAATTCCTGACGGCTTAAAACAATGTCTAACCTCATTGGCAATTTAACTTTACCAGCTTCCCGCGGATTAGTTGCCGCCTCAATTTCTTGACCATCATTTATTCCATCGCCATCGGTATCAGCAACCACTAAATTAGTTTTAAAACGCAACTCCCAAAAATCACTTAAACCATCGCCATCTTGATCATTATCAGCTAAAGTAACCGGTTTAGAATTATGAGGTGAAAATCCATGAAGTAATTCCTCACGGTCGCTATAACCATCTTGATCAGTATCTCGACTATAGGGATCAGTATGATAAATATTAATCTCGTCCTGGTCAGGCACACCATCACTATCTTGATCGGGCAAATTATTAGCTAATGCTGGGCTAAAAGATAGTGATAGTAGAAATACTATAAGATAAAATGAGCGACGCCACATAGCGTCAAATATAAAAAATAATAAAAAGACTATAAAATATTATAACATATCTAATTCAAGCATTAAATAGACATCCACCGCACCTAGACAAAAAACCATTTGGCTTGTATCATAAATACAAGAATATTCTCATAAATTATTTTTCATCATGGACAGATCCAGTGAGACAATTAAAATGCCGCCTCAGAATCAAGAAGCTGAAACCTCGCTTCTTGGTTGCCTTCTTATTGACAAAACTGCTATCGTTAAGGTGATTGATATTATTAAACCTGACGATTTCTATAATGATACCAATGGCCTCATTTTTGGCGCCATGGTTTCACTTTATCAGGATCATGAACCAATTGATTTAGTTAACCTAGCCGACAGACTCAAAGCTAAAAATCAGCTAGACACTATTGGAGGTCGCAGTTATCTTACCAGTCTATTACAAGGTGTAGCCACCGCCGCTAATGTAGTAAGCTATGCCGAAATTATTAAACATAAATCAACTCTTCGCCGCCTTATTACTGCCGCCTCAGAAATCAATGAATTGGGCTATGACGAAGATGATGACTTAGACCAAGTTCTAGATCAAGCTGAGCAAAAATTATTTTCTGTCTCTCATCAATATTTAAGACAATCTTTTCAACCGATTAGCACTTTACTGCCTGAAGCTTTTGACCGGATTGATGAACTACACAAACAAAGTGGCCGTCTACGCGGTCTGGCTACCGGCTTTATTGACCTAGACAGACTTCTTTCCGGTTTACAAAAATCAGACCTGGTAATTTTAGCTTCCCGTCCTAGCGTCGGCAAAACTTCATTTGCCCTAGACTTAGCAAGACAAGCAGCCATAAGAAGCCGAGCTAAAGTGGGTATTTTCTCTTTAGAAATGAGTAAAGAACAACTAGTAGACCGCTTAATTTGCGCTGAAGCCAATGTTAGTCTATGGAAAATGCGCACTGGCCAGCTTTCAGACCGCGAGGAAGACGATGACTTTGGCCGCATTAGCTATGCTATGGGAGCCTTAGCTGATTCTCCAATTTACATTGATGACTCACCTAATTGTAATGTCATGGAAATCCGAACTAAATGTCGTCGCCTTCAATCTGAACATGGCCTAGATTTAGTGATTATCGACTATCTCCAACTAATGGAAGGGCGAAGTCAAAGAAGTGATAATCGGGTACAAGAAGTAGCTGAAATTACTCGCTCCCTTAAAGGCCTAGCCCGAGAGCTTAATGTGCCGGTAGTGGCTTTATCTCAATTATCCCGTGCCGTAGAACAAACTAAACCAGCGATTCCTAAACTGGCTCATCTTCGGGAATCAGGTTCGATTGAACAAGATGCTGATGTGGTAATGTTTATCTATCGTAAAGCTGCTGACCGTAACTATGATATAGACAGCCTCAATGATTTTGAGCGCCATGTAGCCGAAATTCATATTGCCAAACACCGCAATGGACCTACTGGTAAAATTAATTTATTTTTTGATGAAGATACTGTTAATTTTAAAAATTTAGAAAAAAGCGACCTTGAGGCCGAATAACAATTAATTTTATGTTTAACAAATTAAAACAATTCAAAGATTTACGCGACCAGGCCAAAACTATGCAAAGCGCCCTAGCAACTGAAAAAGTTACTGCTGAAAAAAATGGAGTGGTTATAGAAATGAATGGCAATATGGAAGTATTGTCTCTAAAAATTAATCAAGACCTAAACAAAGAAGAGATGGCTAATACCTGTAAAGATGTAGTCAACGATGCTATTAAAAAAACCCAACGATTAATGGCTAAAAAAATGCAAGATATGGGTGGCTTAGCTAATTTAGGATTATAGGCAATATGGCCTATCCGCCATTAGTTCAACAATTAATTCAACTTCTAAGTCAATTACCATCGGTGGGGCCTAAAACAGCCGAACGTTATATTTTCTACCTATTAGAGCAAAAACCAGAATTAATTGAACCCTTAGCCCACCACCTTGAACAACTAAGTCAAACTCTAACTACCTGCAGTGAATGTGGAGCTATTACTTTATCTAGCCCCTGCCCTATTTGTCGAGACCCTCAGCGTTCTGCTACCTTATTATGTGTTGTTGCCACTAATCAAGACCTAGAAGCAATTGAAACTACTGGTAGTTATCCGGGACGTTATTTTGTACTGGGAGGCTATTTAGATACTCTAAACGGCATAAAACCAACTGACCTACGATTAGCCGCTTTATTACAATATCTCCAAAAAAATAAAGACATTAAAGAGATTATTTTAGCCCTTAATCCAACAATTGAGGGCGAAACTACTGCTTTATATATCCAAAAATTATTAAAAGGTAAATGGCCGGGTCGTATTAGTCGCCTAGCTCGCGGCCTAGCTACCGGTACTAACCTAGAATATACTGACCCCTTAACCTTGGCTAATGCCTTAAAATTTAGACAGGAAGTAAAATAAAAAGGACCGCATAACACGGTCCTAGGTTTTTATTTTATGATGAGATGAAGCTGATAACTTGATTCTGTTCTTCGCCAAGCCACCAGCTTTTATTCTATTTTATAGACACTTCATAATTGAGCTTTTTGGCAAGCTCAATTAAAACTTTAAATTTAACATTTGGGGGGATAAGTGTTACCCTCTTCGAGGTGTAAAGTACGGGGGACTCAAGGTCTCGTACTACCACCCTATTGACCCCGACAATCATCATGGCCGTAGCCACAACAAATTGCCTATATAATAGCCGGGTCATGTCAGAGGGGGGATCGTCGATCTCCAATTCATTTAATAATTCCTGCTGATTGTCAGCCCCGCCCAACAACTCTTCTTTCTCTTCATGATGATGGTACCTCTGAATAATCACCAATTGTCTTGTAGTACCGTCCTTTTCTATGCCCTCAATTGCCCGAAGAAAGGGCATAGAGCTAGAGAGTTTTGTGGCTTCTCTGGCTATAACAACAGATTTGCTCTTCAACGAGCGAAGAGCATATAACATCCCCACCAGTAATACAATTCCCGCAGTTTTTTTCAGGCCATCAGGAGAACTGGGCACAAAAATGATGCCTAAGAATATTATTATAAATAATATTCTTAATACTTCGGCCCAGTAATGTCTGGGCCTTCTAATCTTCAACAGGGAGTCTAGAATATTACTCCTTGTGGAAAAAAGTAAAGAAAAATAATGCCAATATCAGTAGCAATAATGCCAATATCAGTAGCAATGTACCAAACATCACCAAGACAAAATCGTATATTGCCATACCGATTTTGCTGATCACGTTACCTATCGTTAAAACAATAGCTCTCATTTTGAGCCTCCATAATTTTTTATTTTTAATGTACAGTCCTATAATTTTAGGACATTAAATAATAACATATATTCTAATAATAGTCAAGAGGAGGTAGTGTGCTTACACTTGGCGGTTTTCCAAAAGACACCTTAAGATCAATAAAACAATAGAAATAATAGTAGTGACTGAATTATGAACGGATGAATTAACTCTAGCAAATTTTATTCCCAAAATACCTTACGTCTAATGTGTCGATGAAAACTGATAGCAAAACGATGAGCTTCATTTCGAACTCGCTTTAATAAAAATAAAGCTGGACTATTAAGCGATAATTGCAAAGGTTGAGACTCACCAGGAAAATAGATTTTGTCCAGGGCTCGAGCCGACCTTAAACCCTGGTCTTTAGCCAAACCAATAACTGGAACATCCCACCCAGCTTGCTTTAATAAATTATACACTGCATTTACTTGGGCCCTAGCGCCATCAATAATAATTAAGTCTGGCTTTAACCAATCGTCGTGAGCTAAACGTCGCCTAAACATTTCACGAAGTAAGGGCACGTCACCTAAATTGACACTATTACCACCTAATTTAAAACGTTTATAGTCTGACGGTGATGCTTCACCATCAACAAAAACCACTAGCGAACCGACGGCTTGAGCACCATACAAATTAGAAACATCATATCCCTCAATACGTCGTGGCGGTTTTGTTAAACCCAATATCTTACCTAGCTCTACCACATCATCAGCATACCTTTCTTCTAAACTTAAAACACAACTAGTGGCTAATACTTTATTGATCTGCTGCAATTGCCAATTTAATGAAATAATTTTTTGTTCAATGGCAGTCCTATCTTCTGATTTTAATTTATTCAATTCTTGTGTGTATTTATCTAGCTCAGTCCGTATCTTTTTAACTACTAACTGCTTTTTACCTTGTAAAAATAAGCTGAGCTGATGAATAATTTTTTGGTAAGCCGCTTTACTAATTAACCCCTGACAAGGTCCCGGGCACTGGCCAAGCTGGTAATATAAACAAACCCTTTTGGGCATTGCCCGACAAGAACGATAAGGCCAAATTTTACGAATGGCTTTAAGAGTTTCCCGTGCAGCTTGAACACTAGTAAATGGACCAAAAAATTGTCCACTGGGTGCTAATTTCCGTGTCAAATAAACTCTAGGAAAGGCATCGGCGCTAATAGCAATATAAATATAACGTTTATCATCACGCCAAACAATATTATATTTAGGCTGATATTTTTTTATTAAATTAGCTTCCAATAATAAAGCTTCTATTTCACTTTCTGTTTCGTGCCACTTAATATGAGCAATGGAATCAACTAATTGTTGTTTAGCTGGAGTTAACTGACGATAATTTTGCCAATAGGATAGGACCCGACGCCGTAGATTAACAGCCTTACCTATATAAATAATTTGGTTAGAGTGATTATAAAATTGATACACCCCTGGTCCCAATGGTAAAGATAAAAGTTTAACCTCTTCTAAGGTAAACATAGACACTCTCTAATTTTTCTAATCACGACTAATAGCCTGCACCGGACAATTCTCTATAGCTTCACTAAGGCAAGCCGACGGCTCTTCCTTAATGACTTCGGCCTTAAAAGTATCACTGCTAAGCTGAAAATTCTCAGGACATAAAGTAGCACATAGCCCACAACCAATACATTTAGTCTGATCAATTTTAATCATATACTATTTGACTAATGCTTCTTCCATCGTCTATGAGCCATTGATGATTTATTTTCAGACGGCTTTAAAGGGTCAACCTCAATTACAATAGAGCCACCCGATTGCTTATCAGATAACTCGACCATTATTGTACCCTTTAAAATATTACGATCTATAACTATACCATTTTCTCCCTCAATCTCCCAGGGGCTACCAACTTCTGGTAGCTTTTGAGCCATTTCTTTATAACCCTCAGCTTCATAAGCTAGACAACACATCAGCCGACCGCAGATACCAGAAATTCTCTCACTGCCGCGATGACTCACTCCTTGTATATCCGCTACCTCTGAAGTAACTGACGATAATTCCGTCAAAAAAGTGCTACAACAAAGCGGCCGACCGCAGATACCACGACCGCCAAATATTTTAGCTTCATCTCGCGTACCGATTTGCTGTAACCGAATTTGACAATTAAAATGATGACTCAACAAGCGCACTAGCTCACGAAAATCAACTCGACCCTCGGCAGTAAAGGCAAAAGTTAAGCGATGACCATCTGCTGAAATGGCCGCATCAACTAATTTCATCTCTAGTTGGCACTGATCAATAAAACGCTGACACTCATTTAAAGCGGCAGACTTATCAAAAGAGTCAATAAGACGGCAATCGTCAGCATTAGCTAAACCTAAAATTTGTTTAGTATGGCCAGCCCAAGCTTGAGCTTGCTCCTCACTTAAATATTTAAAACCTAGTAAACGGCCAACTTCGGTGCCAGTATCCGTCGCTACTAATAAACGATCACCAATGGAAAGCGACCACTCACCTATTTCACATAAACTTGCTCTTTCCCAGGGATAAATTTGTACCAACGCTAATTTCATGAGTTAGAATTATTAAAGCTGAAAACGATAATAACCTTCAATAATAGCACCAGCTAGCAGCCCCTCAATTGTCTTACTTTCATCTTTAATAAATTCCTGTTTTATTAAACACACTTCAGCAAAATAATGGCTAAGTTTACTGTCTACTATTTTTTCTATAATCTCAGCCGGTTTACCTTCTCGCCTTAGTTGTTCACGATAAATTGCTTTCTCCTTCTCTATTTCGCTGGCTGGCACCTGTTCAGGAGTTAAATATTTGGGATTAGTAGCAGCAATCTGCATGGCCAAATCTTTAGCTAACTCACTAGCTGATGGTTTGTTAATAGCCACCAGCACCCCAATTGTTCCTCCACCATGTAAATAAGAGGCTACAGTACCCTGGCTAATTAAAGAAGCATAATTGCCTAAAACTATCTTCTCCCCCATGATTCCACTTAGATTATCTATTGCCTCTTGAATAATCTGACCATTTATCGTTAGAGCTAATAATGACCCCAAATCCTGAACTTTATTATTAACCGCTGCTTTTAGAATATCATCTGCTAGCTGCTGAAATTTATCATTACGCGCCACAAAATCAGTTTCTGTTTTTAGCTCTAATAAACAGCCCCAGTGTTCATCAGAATCAACCCAAGCTTTAATAATCCCCTGATTAGTAGCCTGGTCGGCTCGCTTGCCGGCTTTAGCAATCCCCTTTTTACGTAAAATCTCTAGGGCCATAGCTAAATCACCGCTAGCTTCTACTAACGCTGCTTTACAATCAACAATACCTGCTCCTGACTGTTCTCGTAATTCTTTGATCATTTCCATGTTAATCTCCATATGGTTTATTGGCTAATTTTACTTAAAAATTAGTCTATATAATTAAATGACTAAGTTGTTATTGATTTTTTAGCGGCTACTGATTGCTTGATCTCACGAGCCGCTTCCCGTTGTTTCTTACCCTCTAAAATAGCTTCTTCTACCGCATTAAGGATTAATTCCACTCCTTTAATAGCGTCATCATTAGCTGGAATAGGATAGGCAATGCCTGTCGGGTCAGTATTAGTATCGCAAATAGCCACAATAGGAATATGCCGTTTTAAGGCTTCAGACAAGGCAGTTTTTTCTCTTTTTATATCCCAAATAAAAATAACATCAGGGACTTTTATTAAATTAATCAAACCCCCAACTCCAACTTCTAGCCTGGCTAATTCTCGATCAAACTCTAATTGTTCTTTTTTAGTATACTTACTTAATTGACCAGTCCTTTTTTTATCTAAAATATCTTTATATTTGCGGATGGAATTTTTAATAATAAAAAAGTTAGTTAAAGTACCACCCAACCAATGTTCAGTAACATAAGGCATATCAGTGGCCTCAGCCACCCGACGCAGTGGTTCTTTAACTTGATCTTTAGTGCCAACCAATAAGATATTTTTACCAGCTGCCACTTCTTTAGTAATAAAAGCCAAGGCCTTTTCCAACTGCTCTTGAGTTTTGGTTAAATCAATAATATGAATCCCCTGTTTGACCCCATAAATATATGGTTTCATTTTTGGATTCCATTTAGAAGTTTTATGGCCAAAATGGAGGCCAGCGGCTAATAAATCAGCCAAAGTAAATGTTTGAGACATAAAATTTCCTTTCAACCGCTGCATTCTTTACTCATGAGCTTAAGTGAGCAAGGAAAAAATGAATGCATGAGTCGTTAATTTAAAAATATTAAGCTCAATAATAGTTATTTATTACATTAAGCAATAAAAATAATTATGTCAAGCTAACTTGCTTTTTCTCTTAAGTTATGATAGTTTAATATTATTACGTCAGTCAAGACGTTTATTTTGTGTATAACTATGAAGAAGAATTTACATCCTACTTATTATCCAAATGCTAAGGTGACTTGTGCTTGCGGCAATACTTTTACTACCGGCTCAACCTTGTCCGAAATTAAAACTGAAATTTGTTCAGCTTGTCATCCTTTCTATACTGGTAAACAAAAACTGGTGGATACAGCACGCCGTGTCGAAAAGTTTACGGCCAAAATAGAATCTAAAACAACAATTCGCAGTAAAAAAACTAAGCATGCTGCCAGAAATAAGGCTCGTGAGATAAAAGCCCAGGCAGCTAAAGAAAAATTAGAAAAAGAGTTAAACGCTTAGCTTACTTGATAAAAAATTATCTTCTAAGTCTTTAGATGATATTTTTTTAATTCTGTTTTTTATATGACACTACAAGAACTTAGTGACCAACTTAATCAACTGGACGCTCAACTTAATAATCCAGCTACTATTGCTAATGCTAAAGAATATAATCGCCTAGTTAAAGAGCGAGCGGCAGTGGCTGATTTAATATCTTTAGCGACTCGCCTAGAAAAAATTGAATCACAATTAACCTATATTGACCAACTCCTCTCAGACAATACTGATCCGGACATTATTGCCCTGGCAACCGAAGAACAACAACAATTACTAATTGAAAAAACTACTTTAAGTCAACAGTTGGAAGAAGCACTACACCCTGCCGACCCTCGTGATAAAAAAAATGTCATCATGGAAATTAGAGCCGGAGCGGGAGGAGATGAAGCGGCTTTATTTGCGGCCGATTTATTTAGAATGTATAGCCGGTTTGCAGAAAATCATAATTTCCAACTAGAAATCTTAAATTCTAGCCCCATAGCCATTGGCGGCTATAAAGAAATTATTTTTAGCATTACTGGAGAAAAAGTCTTTAGCTGGCTTAAATATGAAAGCGGCACCCATCGGGTCCAACGAGTACCAACCACTGAAAAGCAGGGACGTATCCATACTTCAACTGCCACAGTAGCAGTATTGCCAGAGGCTGAAGAAATAGATATTGATATTAAACCTACTGACCTGCGTATTGACACTTTCTGCGCTTCTGGTCCGGGCGGACAATGTGTAAATACTACCTATTCAGCCATTCGTATTACTCACCTACCAACCGGCCTAGTAGTCACCTGCCAAGACCAAAAATCACAGCACCAAAATAAAGAAAAAGCTATGCAAATTTTGCGCTCTCGCTTACTGCAAAAATTAGAAGATGACCGTCGCGCTACTACTGATAATCAAAGACGTAAGCAGATTGGAACCGGAGACCGCAGCGAAAAAATTCGCACCTATAATTTTCCCCAGGACCGCCTCACTGATCATCGTCTTCAAGAATCATGGCATGGCTTAGATAAAATTATGAATGGCGAAATTGAAGATATTATCTACCGTCTTCAACAATATGAAAAAGAGATGGCGCAAAACGTCAACCATTAACCCCCCTACTATTGCTGAAGCTCGTCAGTGGTTAGAACAGATGTGGCCTCTCAGTATGCAACAACCAGCACTAGCCAGTTGGCTCCTTGCTAGTATTACTAACCGTACATCCTCAGAACTAATTACCTGTGCCCAACAACCACTAACTACAAAAAATTGGCATAGTTTACAAAAAATTACCACTAAACTCCAAAAAAATTATCCTCTACCGTATATCCTAAAAGAACAATATTTTTATGGCCGACCATTTAAAATAACCCCCGCTGTTTTAATCCCCCGCCCCGAAAGTGAATGCCTTATTGATATAGCTACCCGCCTACGTCAAGAAACAAACAAACCTACTGTCTGGTTAGATATTGGTACTGGCTCCGGTTGCCTTCTAATCACGCTAGCCGCTGAACTAAATAATAAAGATTATTATGGCGGCTCAGATATTAGCCGCCGGGCCTTACGTCTAGCTACGCATAACGCCATTAGTCTTAAACAAAAAAATATTGTCTGGCGCCACGGTTCATTATTAGAGCCTTGGCTTAAAGATAGTTTTGACTCAGCTCAACAAATTATTATTATTGCTAACCTGCCATATTTAACCCCGAAAGAATATAATCAGCAACCATCGTTACAATATGAACCGCGCCGAGCCTTACTGGGTGGCCCGGAAGGGCTCACTTTATTTCAAGAATTAGCAAATGAGCTACCAGGCTTCATAAAATATCACCCATACCACACTATCAACGTCCTTACCGAACATAATTTAAATCATAATCAAAAACTGCCATCACTATTAGCCGTAGCTAACCTTAAATGGCAACAAACTTTTTGCGATTTAGACGGCCAGCCTCGCTTTGGCTGGTGGCATAATTAAAATTATTTTTGCTCCTCACCACTAACTTCTGCCTCTGGTGCTGTCTCGCTTGGAACTTCTTCAGCACTAACCTCTTCAGTTACTTCAGCTTCAGCCGCTACCGCCCGCGGCTCCTCAACTGCCACAATAATCTCATTCATCTCGTGCTTGCTAGACAATGCTATCCCTTTAGGTAACTTCAAATCAGCAAAAGTAATATGAGAGCCTAATTCTGTAAGGCCAGATATATCAACATCCAAATGAGATACCAAGTCTTTAGGTAAACACTCAATTTCAACAGCATCAAAATTTTTAACCACCACTCCTCCCAACTGTTTAACTGCCGGCGCTTCTCCTACAAAATTAAGCTCAACTTCGGTGGTTAATTTTTCAGCCATATTAACTTGGAAAAAATCAATATGAAGTAAATGATTGGTTACACTGGATTGACTGATATTTTTAATAATTACTTGGCGTTCGTCTTGACCGTCAATATTTAAAGTAATAAGACTGGATTCACCACCCTGTTCATAAATTTTTAATGCTTCAGATTTTTTAATCTGCAAGGGTAAATTATCGGTCTGCGGTCCATAAACTATTGCCGGAATAAATCCCGCCGCTCGTAATTTTTTGAGTGACTGACGACCCAATTCTCTGGTCTTAGCTTCTAATCTTAATTCACTTTTCATAATAAAAAATACTTAACTAAAGGTTAATGTATAGCCAGTATAAGTAATGAAGAAAAAATTGTCAATTTATATACTAAAATCCTTTTAGGTATCATCTAAGATTTTCAAGATAATAGCGCAATCGTGATTCAGCAGCCACCGAAAACATATCACCTAGTTGAGACAGGCGAGCTAACGGGAAAAAACGGCAAGCCTTAATTGTTTCATCTATTCCTGTTGGCCGAGGACGATGGCGTAATGTTACTTTATTATTTTGCCAATCTGCTAAATCTGGTCCCAAATTTATAGCATAAATAATGACGCCGCCATTATGGCCAGTTTCAAAATAGGTACTATTAGGATTAAGTGGCTGACCAGGCAATAAAAATAACTTACCAGCTAGACCGGTTTCTTCCATTAACTCTCGAGCGGCTGTTTTCTTGGAATTTTCCCCTAAATTGGCATAACCACGGGGTACATTCCACACCCAACCGCCCTGCCGCAGTCGCCACTGTCTAATCAAGCCGGCATAAACTAAATAGTTATTTTTTTTATTTAGTTTATTTAAATAGACAAGTTTTTCATTCTGAATAATTACAAAAGGGATAATAACGGCTCCACTGCTATCTGCTTCTTGTAAAGTAACATATTGACCTTTATCAAGACTTACCCCTATATTCATCAAGCAATATTGAGACTTCGCGGCTAAGTGAGAATAATGATCAACTTTTTGACCATCAATAAAAACCTGCCAGACGCGCTCCATTCCCTCAGGAATGGGATAAATTGAATCATTACGCAACCCCTGTCGCTCCAGCTTTTTCATTAGCCGTCCATGAATTATAGTCTCAGGGTTAAAATCTGGAATTTTCATACAATTAAATTTTAGACCGAATAATGATACTATTTACCAACCCTAGTAATAATAGGGTGGATATTAAAGAACTGCCACCATAACTAACCAGTGGCAAAGCTAATCCCACTATTGGTAATAACCCAATATTCATAGCTAGATTAACAAAAACTTCAGTAGCTAAAAGACCAATAGCACCAACAATGACAAAGCAACCAAAATCATCTTTAACTTTAGGCAAAGCCGTTAAGATACGATAGATAATAACAGCAAATAATAATAATACTAATCCCGCGCCTAAAAAACCCCGCTCTTCAGCAATAACGGCAAAAATAAAATCCGTTTGAGCTTCCGGCAAAAATTTTAATTGTGTCTGGGAACCAAACCCCAATCCCCGCCCCAACAATCTCCCCGAGCCGACAGCGATCATCGCCTGATTAATATTATAGCTTTGGCCAGAGACATTATAATTAGGATTAAAAAAAGAACGAAAACGATTTTTCTGAATATCTGTAAATAAAAACAGCCAGCCCACTACCACCGCTATAATACCAGCAATAATTACCCAATATAGATATTTACGATTAAAACCAGCTGCTAAAATCAAAAATAACCAAATAATAACTAAAAGTAAAGCTGAACCAAGATCTGGTTGTAATAACACCAGAAAAGTTAAAATAAAGGTTAATAGTCCACTTATTAAGAACTGCTTTGATTGGTTAAGCCGAATAGTCCGGCCTGAAAAATAGCTAGCTAAGCAAATAATTAAAATGACTTTCACTAATTCAACTGGCTGAATACCTAGCCCTAAAATATTAAACCATCCCTTAGTCCCATGAATAGAACTACCAAATAATAATACAGTAATTAATAAAATAACTGCCAGAATATACAAATACCTAGCATAGCTCCGCCAACGATGATAATCTACCACAGATAAAAGTATATAGCCACCTAAACCAACGATGACAAAAACTATTTGTTTATAAAAAGCCACTAAGCTAGTACCACCGCGTCCTAGAGCTACTCCATAAATTTGGCTTAAGCCAATAGCTAATAACAATAAGATGGCCAGTGTCACTGGCCAATCATTATACCGCCAATATTGGCTAAACCGTAAATGCATAAATTAATCAGTGTCGATGGGCAAATAGTTTTCCTGATCTAAAAAATTAACCTCTGGTATTATCTCTATATAATCAACATCTTTAAGACCAGGCCAGGAAAAAACAATATTTCTAACCTCGCCACTTCGTAGTTTAGATAATACTAACTCATTAACATCAACTAAATTTCCATCCCGATAAGCTATAATTAATATGGGCACCGACCAGTAACCATAGGCTGAATGATTTTCTATACGAAATTTCACTTGACTAATTAACCGATTAGAATTATCAGCTAAATTAATTTGCCGGTCAGCAATAACTAATTGATTACGCTCAGCTAAAAAGGCAGGCCAATCAGGAATTTGACGGGCATCTAATCTCTGCCACCGAGCTTGATCAATCTTTAAATAAACCGAAGCACCAACGGGAATATTTTGATTTAGAGCCACAAGATATTTTTTCTCTCCTGGTAATACAAAGCCATCTCTTTGAACAATTGGCTGACCATTTAACACAAAGGCATAATTAAAAAAGACTGCTGTCCTGGGATTAGGATTATAAATTTCAGCTAATAAATTATTAGGTCCTGAACCAAGAACTTTAACATCACTAATAGATAACGGCTGGTTGGTACGGCCAGCCAAAAGATTCACACTAGTTTGAGCCATCTCCGACAATAATTGTTGATCTTTTTGTCGATCAAAAATAAAATAATGGCCTAAAACATAAAAACTATAAATCCAACCACTGGCTGAAAAAATAATTAGTACAACAATAATAATATTAAGAAATAGACGGCGATGACGCATATACCACAGACCAAAAGACAATTTTTTTAAAGAAACATCATCGTCAGTTATCTGGTCGGGCAAAACTTTATTGGAGGCTTGATTCTTCGTAGGCATATCTTTTATGATTAAAATCCCTCTAGGGCATAATGATTGGACCAATTAATATATATAACTGACCATTGATCATTTTGATGTCTATTCTGGCTTTTATTTTTTGTAGATAAGGACTATCTTTTTGCGATGGGTCTAGTTGTTTACTCCCAGATCTCACTATAGCCGATTGAAAAAAATTATTGATTGCTGTTGACTCTTCTTTAGTCCACTCTTCTCCTTTAGCTTGCTTAACAGCTAAATCCCGAATCATCTCCAAAGTATTAATAGTATCCATCAATTTTTGATCAGCAGATAAATTACTAGCCTGTAGTTTTACTAGGGCCAACTGCAACATTTTAGCTGTAGCAATCTGCCGATCAATGGCTGGCAAACTAGCAGTATCTATAGAAACAATATTCTCGGTCACACCATCATTTTGAAACAAGCTATTAGCGCTAGGTAATAAAATACGGCGTTGGTCCGCTGGTAATTGCCAATTAAGGAGATAAAATTTAGCTAAAGATAAATGTTGAGCTTTCCACCAGGCTGGTCTCACCCACTCTGAATTAGCAGATAAAATTTTAGGTAACCATTCTTTAATCATTTCCATACTAGACCAAAATTGATTGACTTGCCAATCTGTAGTAGTTTGTTGACTAACAAAAACATCTAGTTTAGGGCCTACGGTTTGCCAATCAATAAACTGTCCTGGCCAATAACGATCCTGCAAAACCCTCAAACCAATTTTAGGCCAATTATCCGGTTGCTGACGATCCCACCCACCGTTAGTAGGTAAAAATTTATTTCCTAAAATAGCCACTCTTAGACGATCTAAAACTTGATTACGACTAGCTTCATCAAGACGAGCTACTGCTTCTAGGCTTTGATCGCCAAGAATTTCTTTTTGCGCTGCAATATAATGAACATAAGTTAGATCATCGCGTAAACCCGAAAAATAACTAATAATTTTATAAATCTTAGCCCAATAATTTTTAAATTCCTGATCACTATTAAGGTCTCTAGCTAATACATTGGCCGCCAAAAAATTAACTCGCCAATCATCAATATCCAGCGGGCATTTTGTACAACCGGCCTCACGATAGTAAAGTGGCCAGGAGTAATTTAACCATTTACTAACTAATAAAAAATTAGCCAAACGTCCTCCATCTTGATAGTTCTCGTCAGGTTTAAATAGACCATAATCCATCTCATAGCCAAACAAAGGTGAAATTTTTACTCCACTAGCTGCTTGTATTAAACTTACCTCTTGATCAACTTCACGACGTAAATCTTCATCAATAACTGGTAGTTTATATATTTGGTCATCACCTGTCCGAAAAATCATGGAATTACTAGTAATTCCATCATTACTAATCTGATTATCTTTAGGAGCCAATAATTTAAGGGCTACTGCCCAATATTGGGCATTTAGACGATAAGCTTCTATCAATGGATCATTACCCTTCAGTGATTGGCTAATTGCTGCCTGATAACGTTGATTCGCTATTTTAAAAAGACCATTGCTAATTTGCCATAAATCATCATAAAAGCCTGCTTCAACCGCTTTATAAACTTCTTTAATATTGTTTTGATAATAGTAAAAAATAACATCACTAGTTAAAAGTAACGGCCAATGATTCTCTGTAGCTGAATGATAAAAATCAAAAAAATCTTGTTTTTCATCGCCAAAGGGATTATCTACTAACACTGATCCCTCTTTATTTAATTGGCTAATAATTGGCTCTAAATTATAATAACGTTTTATTTCATAATAATTAGCCACATCCTTTTTAACATTAATTGGCAAAGTAATAGATTGAGCCTTATTAGCTAGAATTTCAACCGGCCAACTAGTGGTTGGTTGTTGGTAAAGTTGACTAAATATTAGCTGGTCAGCCTGAAAATTCGATCCCTCTCGGGCTATATTATTAGTCAAAGACTCAGTCACGACCGGTAAAGCAATCTCCTCTGGCTGTTTTGACTCAGGCTCAGTACCCCTTGAACCTATTGCCGAAGGTGGTTTTTGATTCCACGTCATTATTAAACAAAAAACTATAATTACAAAAATTATACAAAGTAATCCAGCAATCAGCCATAACCACTTGTCAGATAACGATGAGTGGTATTTAGGTTTATCTCCAGAAGATTCTTCCAGTAATTTATTATTAAAAAGATTTTTTTTCACAAATTTTAATATTTAGCTAGGTGTATTGTAGCAATTAATAACTCTAAAAACAAGATAATTAGGTAATTACAGCCTTGCCAATCCTTATTTTTTTTGCTACAATAATAACAATATAGGCTAGCCGTAGGGCTATATTTTTTATGTAAGAATGAATTTATGAATCAAAATTTTAAAAAAGCTACTACTGAATATAATGCTGAGACCATAACTGTACTAGAGGGCTTAGAACCAGTTCGCAAGAGACCAGGAATGTATATTGGCTCAACTTCGAGTATTGGCTTACATCATTTAATCTGGGAAGTAGCTGATAACAGCTTTGATGAGGTTATGGCTGACTATGCCGATATGGTAGAGATATCACTGCTACCAGATAATCTAGTAGAAATTAGCGATAATGGCCGAGGCATACCAGTTGATATCCATAAAACAACTGGGGTATCAGCTCTAGAAACTGTAATGACCAAACTGCATGCTGGTGGTAAATTTGGTGGCAATACCTACAAAATTTCTGGCGGCCTTCATGGAGTTGGAGTATCAGTAGTTAATGCTTTAAGTTCCTATCTTAAAGCTACAGTTTATCGGAACGGAGAAATTTGGGAGCAAGAATATCAATATGGCAAACCCTTAAATCCGGTAAAAAAAATCGGTCAAACTGATTCCAATAAACATGGAACAACTATTACCTTTAGACCAGATGCCACCATATTTGATACCATTGAATTTAAATGGGGAACAATTTTAGATCATTGCCGTCAGCAAGCTTATCTTACTAAAGGAGTTACCGTAAAATTACATGATCGCCGACCAGGCCATCGCCACAAAGATTATAATTTCTATTTTGAGGGTGGCATTAAATCATATATCAAAAATTTAAACCGTAATAATCAAGTTAAAAACAAGACCATATTTTATGCAGAAAAAGAAATTAATAATGTCAAAATAGAATTAGCCTTGCAATACAATGATGGCTATAATGAAATAATTTTGGCTTTTGCCAATAACATTATTAATACTGAAGGTGGCACTCATATAATTGGTTTTCGCAGCGCTCTTACTAGGGTTCTCAATAACTATGCCCGATCTAAGGGATTATTAAAAGATAAAGAAGAAAATTTAACCGGTGATGATGTACGAGAAGGATTAGTTGCTATTATTAGCGTTAAATTAACCAATCCACAATTTGAAGGACAAACTAAAAGTAAACTAGGAAATGCCGAAGTAAAAGGCTATGTGGAACAAGTTTGTAGCGAGACTCTTGGAGCGTTTTTAGAAGAGCATCCCAAAGATGCTGAACAAATTATTAACAAATGTTTATTGTCAGCCCAAGCTCGAGTAGCCGCTCGAACTGCCCGCACTGCTATCTTACGAAAAAGCGCCCTTGAAGGTGCTACCCTCCCAGGTAAACTAGCTGACTGCTCTAGTCATAGGGCTGAAGAATGTGAATTATTTATTGTCGAGGGAGACAGTGCTGGCGGTAGTGCTAAACAAGGTCGTGATCGCCGTTTTCAGGCTATCCTGCCTCTCCGCGGTAAAATACTTAATGTTGAACGGGCTAGATTAGATAAAATGCTAGAAAATAATGAAATAAAAAATATAGTCATTGCCCTGGGCACTAACATTGATGACCAATTCGACATTACCAAATTACGCTATCACCGCATTATTATTATGACTGATGCCGATGTAGATGGAGCTCATATTAGAACCTTGCTACTTACTTTATTTTTTAGACACTTTAATCCTCTGGTAACTGGTGGCTATCTTTATATTGCTCAACCCCCTCTTTACCAAATTAAGAAAGGCAACTCTATTTTTTATGCTTACTCCGATGAAGAGAAGGATAAAATCATTAATGATTTAGGCAGTAATAATGCTAATATCATCAATGATGAAGCGGCTGAATCAAAAATCGAACCAGATGAAGCAATTCAAAATAAAGGTTTAGCTAAAGTCCATATTCAACGCTATAAAGGCTTGGGAGAAATGAACCCAGAACAACTCTGGCAAACCACAATGAAGCCAGATTGTAGAATTTTAAAACAAGTTACTGTAGAGGATGCCGCTATGGCCAATGAAGTTTTTGAGATGCTAATGGGCGACGAAGTAATGCCTCGCAAAAATTTTATTCAAACTCACGCTAGTAAAGTTATTAACTTGGATGTTTAACCTCTTATTGAGCAAGTTGTAGAATAATTTTATCAGTACCTGGAACCTTTTTCAAAAAATGAGGCTGCCAAATAATTTTATAAGTTGCTAGGCCCGGTTGTTTAGATAAATAATCTTCTAACTCCTCATGGGTGAGTCCAACTAGGGCACGTTTATCAATTAACTGGTCAGCTCGAGTAGCTACTATACTAGCAGTATAACTTACATTTAATTCAGCATAATGTTCTTGTGGCTGCCAATCAACTAGTTGATAGGCTATTGAAGACTCGTCAATAACTAAACTATTGTCTAGCTTATTATTTATTAGATCTATCATCGCTTGAAGATCAAAAATAGCAGCTCCCACGGTCGCTTTAACCGTTACCGTAAATTCACTCCTGGCTTCGCCCACCTGCCCATCACTCTTTACCTCCCACTTAGTGTCATCTAGCCAGTAAGCTATAGCTTTATCTTGAAATCCCTGAGATATAAGAGACTTAGCTTGTTTAGCGGCTCCCTCCTTAGCTTGAGCTATAGCCTGATCTAGATCAGAATCTAAAATAATAGGTTCAATATTACTTTGAAAAACAATTGGCTCTTCAGCTATAGCATAGATTTTATCTTGTAATCCAGACCACAGGCCAGGAATCGTAAATCTAGTATTGGCTTCAATAGCATTTTCTGGCTTCACTTCATCAGCATAAACTTCCGCTTTGATATCTCCGCCCGCCGGCACTGTAACAAAATTTTTCAGCCGATAAAGTACTCCGCTACTAGTTAATAATCTAGTAGTCGCCACCAGCGGTTGGTCTTTACCTGTTTTATTAATTAATCGGACTTGACCAACTAATTTACCTGCTGTAGGTAATTGTCGCTCTCCAGTAGCCTTAAATGTTTCCCGATATTCTGTAGATTGTTCAACAAATTTAGCTGGCAGATAACCATTAGATACTGGGGTAATATCCGTCAAATAAATGGTGGCATTCTGTTGTTGTGTACTGGCCGACGGATATAAAATAATCTTAACTTTAATAAATGAATAATAAAACATCACCATTATTACAAAACCAATAAGAATGATAAAAAAAATAGCTAAATTACGGTATAAACGAGTTGATGGTTGATGGTTGTCGGGTAACTCAGGCGGCTCTAATGGTTTTGATGATATGTTAATATCTTCATTCTCATTAGGCACAACTGAAAATTCTTCATTTTTAGGCTCTTCCTCCCGGGCTGCCTGCCAAACTGAAAATTCTTCTTCACTAACTAAAGGCTGATTAGTCACTACAACTACTTTGGGTTTGGGTACCTTCACTTCATGGGTTTTAGTTTTAACCTTATTAGGAACATTCCTAGCAATGGAAGATTTGGATGGCCGACCCAATGGTCTAACCTTTGGTGGACGGCCAGCTGGCCTTCTTGCTCCGCTACCCCTAGATTTAGGTGCTATTGATGTTTTTTGTGCAGACATAAAATAAAGTTAAATATTATTCTTATTATAACTAAAATTGAATGCTTTCGGCAAATTCAGCTTTAAGTTCAGCTAATAGTTCCGGTCCAGATTTTACTTGAACTCCGGTGGCTATCTTCCGTTTTTCTCCATTAAAATCAATCTCTAGATAAACTTGCTGGGGCCCAGGATAATGTAATAAAATTTCTTTTAATTTAAAAAGCTGGGCCTGGCTTATAGATTGCCGTAAAATTAAATGTACTGCTTCTGGTGACTTTGATAATAAATCTGCCGATTTTACTTTATAAGATACTGGTTTTACTGCCCAAAAACCTGGCTTCATATTAGCGGCTGACTGACGAAAAGCAGCTAAGTCATCACTTATATGATCTAAATTCAAAACAATAGCTTTGTCCACTACCACCTTGCGTTCATTATCTTTATCAGAAATCTTTCCCCGGCAAAGTATTGGTTGACCTGCTTGCCACACTTCACGCGTAACTTCTAATAATTTAGGAAAGACTATAACCTCTAGATTGCCGGTGTCATCTTCTATCTTGACAAATAACATTGATTGACTTCCTCGGGTGATAATTTTCTTGCTACTAACTACCATACCACCGATAGTTACTATCTCCCCCGGGGCTTTAGCCGCTAAATTTTTAATAGGCACTATCACTGATTTCAATTCCCGATGATAATCTACAAAAGGATGCTCAGTAATATACATACCTAACAATTCGCGCTCCCAGCTTAATTTGGTTTGACGGTCAGCTGGTGGTGCTGGTCTTAAATATAAAGGAGGGTCTTTTACCCCATCAACCCCGGCAAATAAACTATACTGCCCATTTAAGCTATTCTGGCTAGCTTCTTTGTTATACTTTAATAAGACTTCAATATTTTCTAAAAGCTGACGCCGGTCTAGCCAACTATCAAAAGCACCGGCCTTAATGAGACTTTCTAAAGATTTACGATTTAAATCTTTGTCATTAATACGGCGTAAAAAATCACCCATATCTTGATAAGGTCCACCGCGTTTACGTTCGTCCCTAATAACTTTAGCTATATGCTCCCCAACATTTTTAATTGCTAGAAGACCAAAACGAATCGTGGGGTGGTCTACCAAATTTTCATCAACTACAGTAAAAGAATCAAAAGATTGGTTAATATCTGGAGGACAAACTTCAATGCCCATCCGCTCACATTCTTCAATTTCAATAGCCACGCGGTCGCTATTCTGCTGATCAGCCGCCAGCAAGGCAGCCATAAAAGCTGTTGGATAATTAGCTTTTAAATATGCTGTCTCATAGGCTACCATTGCATAACAAGCGGCATGAGACCGATTAAAACCATAACCCGCGAATGGTTCAATAAAAGAAAATATCTTTTGAGCTAAGGTTTTACTAATACCATTGGCCATACAGCCAGTGATAAATTTTTCTTTCTGTTCAGCTAATAATTTAGGAATTTTCTTGCCTACCGCTTTACGTAAGACATCGGCTTGTCCCATTGTAAAACCAGCCAAACTTCGGGCAATTTCCATCACTTGCTCTTGATAAATCGCTACTCCATAAGTTTTAGCTAATATTGATTCTAATTTAGGATGTAAATATTGTAATTTCTTACGACCATGCTTCCCGGCGATATAATCAGGAATCCATTCCATTGGACCTGGACGATATAAAGCTACCATGGCAATAATATCTTCTAAATTAGTTGGCTTTAAATCTCGTAAATACCTCTTCATGCCTGATGATTCAAATTGAAATACGCCGGTAGTTTCCCCGTTTTGAAATAATTCAAAGGTCCGCTCATCGTCTAGGGGAATCCTGTTAATATCTATTTCTACTCCCTTAGTGACTTTAATAATTTTGAGAGCTGATTCAATAATAGTTAAATTTTTAAGTCCCAAAAAATCCATCTTAAGCAACCCCAAATCTTCAATGGAGTGAAGGGAATACTGAGAAACGATAGTCCTATCCGTTGAAGAAGCATACTGAATAGGAGAATATTCGGTCAGTGGCTCTTTAGTAATTAACACTCCACAAGCATGAGTAGAGGCATGACGCGCACTACCCTCCAACCTTTGAGCATAATCTAAAATTTGCTTAGCCTGAGGGCTTTCTTGATAAATCTGGCGCAATTCATCCACTTGCTCTAGGGCCTCAGGCAACTTCATAAACATCGGCACCATCTTAGCTAGCTTGTCACAAAAATCATAACTAGCCCCGAGGACCCGTCCCACATCACGGATAGCAGCCCGTGCGGCCATCGTACCAAAGGTAATAATCTGCGAGACATGATCACGGCCATATTTATCAGCAACATAATTAATGACTTCGTCTCTTCTGGTATCAGCAAAATCAGTATCGATATCTGGCATAGAAATCCGTTCTGGGTTTAAGAAACGTTCAAAGAGCAAATCATAAGAAATCGGACAAAGTTCAGTAATACCAATTAAATAACAAACCAGAGAACCAGCGGCGCTCCCACGTCCTGGACCGACCACAATACCATGACTCTTGGCCCAATTAATAAAATCAGCTACAATTAAAAAATAATCAGGGAAACCCATTTTATCAATAACGTCTAACTCATAGTCCAGCCTCTCACGGTAAACAGCCTCAATTTCATCATAAGTCTTGCCATAACGCTTAACTAACCCCTCTAAACATAATTGCCGTAAGTAACTTTGGGCTGTAAACCCTTGAGGCACCTCAAAATGCGGTAGTAATACCTGATTCATTGGTAATTCTAGATTACATGCTTCCGCAATTTTCACTGTATTGTTAATAGCCTCAGGAGTATCTATAAAAGCTTGAGCCATCTCCTCAGGAGAACGAAATGAATAATCATCATCTAACATATTCATACGGCCACTATCTTGTTTTTTATGTTTCGTCTGTAAACACAAAAGAACATCTTGTACCTCACGATCTGAAGTCCGTAAATAATGAACATCATTAGTAGCCACTATGGGAATGCCGGTCTCCCCAGACAACCTAATAAGTTCTCGATTAACTTCTACTTGATTAGGTAAATTGGGGTGGTGTTGAAGCTCCAAATAATAATTGCCCTCGCCAAATAATTTATTATGAGCCAGGGCTCGTTCTTTCGCCTTAGTATATTTACCAGCCAGAATTAGCCGAGGAATTTCTCCCGATAGACATGCACTTAAAGCAATAAGTCCCCCACTATATTCCTGTAAACACTCCCAATCAATACGCGGTTTATAATAAAAACCCTCCAAGTGACCGATACTTACTAGTTTTAATAAATTATGGTAGCCTACTTCATTTTTAGCCAATAAAATTAAGTGATAACTCCGCTCCGCTTGACCACCCTTATCATGACGCGAAGTAGGGGCCACATAAAATTCTACTCCAATAATTGGCTTAATACCGGCCTTACGACATTTTTGGTAAAACTCAATTGCCCCATACATAACTCCATGGTCAGTTAAAGCAATAGCTGGGGCATTATGCTCCTTGGCCATATCTATAAGCTCATCAATCTTACCCATTCCATCGAGCAAAGAATAATGGCTATGAACATGAAGATGGACAAAAGTCGGTTGAGGCATGGGGATTTATAATAATCAAACTAGCTCCAGTATAACAAAAACCGCTCCACTTGTCATCCCTATTTTACCCCAATAAAAATAGATTAACCTGCTAAAATCTGCCAATATTCTTGGGCAGTTTTCTCCCAACTAAATTGCTGAGCCCACTTCAACCCCTGACGAGATAATTCCTTGGCCAATTCTTCATTAGCTAAAACTTGCTCTATACTCCGAGCCAAGGCATTAACATCAGCGGGGTCAATTAACAAGGCTGCTCCATCTCCCACCTCGGGTAAAGCAGTAACTGCCGAGGTAATAACCGGCCGGCCGCAAGACATTGCCTCCAGAACAGGCAAACCAAATCCCTCATAAAAAGAAGGATAAACTACTACACTGGCTAAATTACATAAAGCTGGCAAATCCTCAGCTGGCAAATAACCTAGCCACCGTATATCTTCCCGATAAGGCGACCCTTGCCATACCTTTCTCGCTAAACCTTGACGCCACCCATGGCCACCAACAATAATAAGTTGACAATCATCATAGTTTGTTCTGCGACGACGTAAGAGATTATAAGCCTCAATCACACTGACTAAATTTTTGCGGGGTTCACAGGTGGCCAACGATAGAATAAAACGCTGGGGTAAATTATATTTATGATGACAGTCTATTAATTGCTGATCACCCCTGGCTAGGGGCTGAAATTGCCGAGCTACAGCCGAATAAATAACCGTAATTTTATCTTCAGGTACCCCTAATAATTCTATAATGTCCCGCTTAGTACTCTCAGAAATAGTCACTATTTTCTTGGCTAGGTTTACAAGCCGAGATAGGTGGAGGCTAGCATGCCAAAAACGACGACGCCAAGAAAAAAACTCCGGTTGACGGAGAAATGATAAATCATGAATAGTTAATACCGCCGGCGTCTTGCCGCTTAATGGTGTAAAATTAAAATGTGGCAAAAGCCAAAGATCAGCAGGACAATATTTATCTAACTTGGGCTGATCTATTAACCACGCCGCGGCATTAATAAGCTTATTAGGACATTTAAGCGGAAACCACGAAACATTAGGTCTCTCTCCTAGCCACTCCCACTGCCATGGTTTTTCTCGCCAACTACTATAAAAAAGCTGCCATTCTACTTCTGGATGGGCTGTCGTCAGAGCGTCAATTAAAAACCCAACATATTCAGGTATGCCACTAGTTTCTTTAGCCAAAAGCGGCCGAGCATCTACTGCCACTTTCATATATTATTTAGACCTAAAATCATTTATAGCTCGCTCTACAAAATCTCGAAATTGTGTCTCAAAACGTTGTCGAGAAAATTTTACAGCATGCTGACGAATGGCTACAGCATTAAAAGATAGCTGCTCAAAACGATGCAAGGCCTCTATTAAAGATTCCTTAGTTTGCTCCTTAAAAAAGACCCCGGTCTCTCCTTCCACTACCGTCTCTAAAGCTCCACCCTGACTATAAGCAATAACTGGCCGGCCGCAAGACATTGCCTCTACTACCGTAATGCCAAAATCTTCCTCTTGAGGATTTAAAAAAGCTCGACAATGTTGGTAAAGCTCAGCTCTCTCTTTATCACTAACTCGACCTAAAAACTCAATATTATGAGCTTCTTTAGCCATTTTTTTTAATCTCGGCAAATCTATACCATCACCAAAAACCTTAAGCGGCCACCCTAACTCTCGGAAAGCTTCAACTGCTAAATCAAAACGTTTATAGGTTACCACCCGACCACCAATTAAGAAATAATCGCCCTGGCCTTCTCCCATTTTAAAATTATCTACCTCAACTGGCGGATAAATTACTTCACTCTCGCAGTCATAATATTTTTTAATACGTTTTTGCACTAAAGAAGAGTTAGCCACAAAATAATCTACCCGCCTGGCCGCCTGATAATCCCACACTCGTAAATAATTAAGACAAAGCGAAACAACTTTTTTAATAAACTTATTATATTTAAGCTCGGCAATGTAACGATGGGTATAGTCCCACAGATATCTGGTGGGAGTGTGACAATAACAAATATGCGGCACATTAATGCCAGTGATTACTCCTTTAGCAAAAGCGCTGGCATCAGAAATAACCAAATCATAGTCTGAAAGATCAAAAAATTCTACTGCCAGTGGCATCCAGGGCAAAAACCATTGGTAATGTTTTACCCCGCCAGGTACACGTTGAATAAATGAAGTCTTAATTGTCCGGTCTGAAAAATATTTATCTGCTTGCCGCTTTTCATAAAGCAAAGTATAAATATCCGCCTGGGGATACATCTCAGCTAATACCCTCAGTACTCTCTCAGCACCCCCATCTTGAGCTAAATGGTCGTGTATTAAAGCCACCTTCATATTATTCAGCCTGCCGATGACGAAAAACAGCCATCGGAGTCCTTAATAAAATACTAATATCTTTAGCCAGTGACCAATTCTCAATATAGTAAACATCTAATTTCACCTCCTCCTCAAAACTTAAATCTGACCTGCCAGATACCTGCGCTAGCCCCGTAACGCCCGGTTTGACTGTTAACACTTTTTTGTGGTGCCGCTCATATTTAGCTACTTCTTCCGGCAGATGCGGTCGCGGTCCCACTAAACTCATAGAGCCAATAAATACTAAAAAAAATTCCGGGAGCTCATCAATACTAAACCGACGGATAAATTTGCCCACCCGGGTTATCCGTGGATCATCTTTAATTTTTACCATCGGACCATCACTGCGAATATTGCGATCAGCTAAAGCTGTGTAACGTAAACTGTCAGTACCAGGTACCATGGAACGAAACTTAAAATAACGAAACTTACGGCCACCCTGCCCTATACGATATAGCGGCGAACCATCATCAAGCCGACTAAAGAAAACTGGTCCAGATGAATCTAATTTAATTGCTATTGCTGTTAATAAATAAAGTGGACTAAATAAAATGATAAAAAACGTGGAAAAAACAAGATCGAAAATCCGCTTAGCAATTTTTCCCCAGCCATCTAAAGGAGTTTTTTTAACCTCTACTACCGGAATACCAGCAATTTCATCCACTTCAGTTTTTAAAATTTTAGTGTCTAATAAATCAGCAATATATTTATAAACTAAGTGATGCTCCTCAGCAAAATCATATAATCTAATAACCTCAGCTTTACTCAAATTAGGATCCGCCTGAATAATCTCATCTACTGGCTTAATTTTTAAATAGTCTTCCAGCTCTTGAGCCGTCTCCAAATCAAAATTATCATAATGTTTGACTACTTGATATCCATGAGAGCGGTGGCTAAACCATTCTTTAATTAGTTTATCCGCCGAGGCTCCACGTCCTACAATCACCACACGATGGACTCCAATGCCATAGCGATATAAATATCTTTGCAGCCACCGTACCAACAAACGAGCTATGCTTACATAAATCCAAGCTAAAGCACAACCAACCAGGATAATAAATCGTGAAGAAAACCATTCTCGAAAAAAGAAAATATAAATAACAATCAAGCCAAAACCAGCTAGGCAAGCAAAAAATATCCGTCTTAATTCATCAAACCATTTGATAGGACGCGCTTGATATAAATTAGCTAAAGCAAATACTACCAGCCAAGCTAACGCTATTAACAATAGTAAAGATAAAAAATCTTTATACGGTAAATTATAAATAATAGGTCGAACACCAGTAGCAACATCACTAATCCGCAGATAATAGGCCGAGATACCAGCCAAAACAATCATTATAAAATCAATTGGTAAAAGGATAAAAGAAAAAAATAGTTCACTACGTTTCATAAAAATACTTTTAGACCAGCCATCAGCTATAAGCCGGATTTTGTATTTCGTAAAAAACGAAACGGCAGTTATTTGTCTTGGCTTTTGATTACTCAAAAGCTCCTGCGAACCACTTTGTCTAACAGTTAGCTGTTAGTTTGTTCTTGCTCCAGATAGGGTTTACCACGCCTAGCCATTACTGACTAGGGACAGCTGTAGCTGCGGTAAGCGCAACACCAGCTGACTTTTCACCTTTGACGACTTAGTCGCTAGTATAGTCTCTGTGGCACTTTCCCTACATCAGTCTCACAACTGATGCGGCGGGTGTTACCCGTTATCACGACTGGATACTTTAGTATCCAGGGAGTCCGGACTTTCCTCTGTTTATTGCTAAACAGCAACTGCCCGCTGACTGGCTGGTCTAAGGATATTATACCCCTATAAGTTCATTAGTCAACTATAATTAAAGCTTCTTTAATTTAATTTTAACTGAATTCCTAAATTTACTAACTACCTACAAATAAAGTGGACACAACAGGATTTGAACCTGTGACCTTACGGATGTGAACCGTACGCTCTAACCAACTGAGCTATGTGTCCTTATATTTCCTATTCATTTCCTGATTCATGGCCTGATTAGCTAAATGATCAGCTTCTTTATTTAAAGTCCGGGGGATATAGTTAAAACTAACATGTTTAAAACTAGAAATCAAACTTAATACTTGGGCAAATAATGGTTTAAGATCAGGATGTTTAACCTTATATTCACCTCGCAGTTGTTTTACCACCAATTCACTATCTAGCCGGCACTCTAATTCTTCTACCCCCAAAGATCTGGCCTCTTCTAGGGCCAATAATAAAGCCCTATATTCTGCCTGATTGTTAGTAGTTATTCCTAAAAATTTAGACCATTCACCTACCGTCTCACCGTTTTTCGTCTTTAAGACTACTCCAATACCAGCTGGACCGGGATTGCCTCGCGCTCCACCATCTGTATAGCTAATTAGACTTTGATGAACAAATTTTTTAGTCATACAATTTGATGCCTCAATTATTTATTCGACGTAAATCAATAATTTTTAGCTGTAGCTCCGCATGATTATTATACCGATTAATCCCTAAATTATATACTAAATCCACAAGTTGACCGGGGCGCAAATCGCTATAATCTTCAGCCTGTCCAAAGGCCAACGCCCAATAATTACCAAAACGTAACTTAAGATGTTGCTGGCTAAGACCTGCGGTACTAACATCGTCAATTACCTCATGATGGGCCACAAACTTTGGCTCAGGATTAGCTTGACCAAACGGCGCTAATTTCTCTATCCATTCGGCAATATTCATATCTATATCCTTAATAGGTAATACGCCATCAATAAATAGCTTGGGTCGTAAATCAAGATTAGCTAATTTTTTAGCCGCTAATTTCTTAATATTAGTTAAAAAATTGGGTAGCTGTCGAACTTTTAAATTAAACCCACAAGCTCCAGCATGACCTCCATAACGATCTAGATCACTGGCTACTTCTTCTAATAATGCAATAAGACTAAAATTTTCCACATTACTGCGACCTGAGCCTTTATACCCCTGCTCACCTTTAGTAATTACAATAACTGGTTTCCCCGTCCTCTCTGCCAATCGGCCAGCCACTAAGCCAATAATACCCTCCGGCCAAGGATCCTGTCTAGGGCTAACAAATATTAATAGACTATCATCGGCTTGTAATTCTAATAATTCACTTAAACAAAAATCAACAATCTCTTGAGTTTTCTGCTGACGTTCATTGTTTTTTTGATTCAAATCATCGGCTATCTGGGCAGCTTCGGCTTGATCCTTGGTGGTTAATAAACGATAAGCTGAATTAGCATGATCTAGTCGACCAGCTACATTAATACGAGGCGCCAATTGCCAACTAATATTCCACTCATTAATATCTCCACTAATTTGCGCCACTCGCGCTAATTCTTCCAAGCCTATCCGTCGCCTAGTATTCATAATTTCAACACCCTCTTTTACTAATTGACGGTTCTCCATAAGCAAAGGCACACAATCAGCAATGGTGCCTAGAGCAACTAGATCTAGACAACGACGTTCTAGGGTTTTTTTCTGATTATCTGAGAGAGTAGACCGCTCTACTATAGCCTGTACTAATTTATAAGCCACCCCTACCCCGGCTAAAAACTTACAAGGATAATGTTCTCTCGTCATGGTCGGATTAATAATTAAACAGTCTGGCCATTCAGTCGGATCAGGCGACTCTCGATGATGATCAGTAACAATAACCTCTAACCCTTTCTTCTGAGCATAAGCAACCTCCTGTTTATTGCGAATACCAGTATCCACAGTAATAATAAGTTTAGCTCCCCACTGGGCTATCTCATCAATAGCCCCAGTATTAAGCCCATAGCCCTCAGTTACCCGATCAGGTAACCAGATTCTCGTTTTAGCTTTAAGGATAGCTAGGGTCTCTAATAAAATGGTGCTTGCAGTAACACCATCAGCATCATAGTCGCCATAAACTACAATTAAATTACCGGCTTTAATATGCTTCACAATGACCTCTACGGCCAAAGATAATTGGCTAAGATCTGCCAGATTAGCTAAAAATGGTTGGAGGCCTAAAAATTGACGAATCTCATCTGCCTTATCTAGACCACGATTATACAAAATTTGCTCAATAATAAAAGGTAGACCTAATTCTGCTAGCTCAGAATTACTCTTCTTTAAACTAGGTGCTATTTGCCACAGGCGGGGGGGCGCCATAAGACTAAATTAGAAACCAATAGCCACTGTCCAAACTATCATAGATAATACCACTATAGCACTAATAATAATCCAGACAGCATTAATGATGCGCCGTTTAGTAATTTTCTTCTTTTTTTTCTTGCTCATATAAATTATTAATGTTTCAATAATTTAACAAAGACTTCACTAGGAATATCCACCTGTCCTCGTCCCAAGGCCATCATCTTTTTCTTGCCTTGTCGCTGTTTTTCTAATAGTTTCCGCTTTCGAGTGACATCACCACCGTAAAGCTTGGCTGTCACATCTTTGCGTAAAGCTGAAATACGCTCAGCAGCAATTATTTGACCACCAATCACTGCCTGTAATTTTATCACGAACATCTCTCGCGGCAAAGTCTCTTTTAAAGTAGTAACAATTTCTTTACCTCTTTTAAAGGCCTCGTCACGATAAACAATAGTAGCCAGCGGCTCAACTAAATGGTCAGCCACCATAATATCTAACCGTACTACTTCAGCTCGACGGTAATCTAACATTTCATAGTTAATTGACCCATACCCTGAAGTAAGGCTTTTAAGTTTATCATAAAAATCAGTTAAAATCATACTAAGCGGCATCTCATAATGTAAAATTACCCGGGTTGCGTCAAGATATTCAGTATTACGATAAATCCCCCGTTTTTCTTGGGCTAATTTCATTACTGCTCCTAAATACTCTTTAGGAGTGATAATATCTAGTCTAACCCATGGTTCTTCCAAATAATCAATCTCCGCCCCATTAGGCAATTGCTGAGGACTGCGAATGATTTCTGGTTCACTGCTATTACGGCGATATAATTTATAAGCTACGCTGGGAACAGTTACTATAAGATCAAGATTAAACTCCCGCCTTAATCTCTCCTGAAAAATCTCTAAATGTAGCAAACCCAAAAAACCACAGCGAAAGCCATACCCTAATGCCTGTGACTGTTCAGGTTCATAAACTAAAGCGGCGTCATTTAATTTAAGACGACCCATCGCCTCCCGCAAATTCTCAAAAGCATCACCCTCTTTAGGAAAAACACCAGCAAAGACCATCGGTTTAACCTCAATATATCCTTTAAGGGGTATAATCTTCTGGGCTTCTTTTTCTAGGGTAAGAGTATCACCTACACGGCATTCACTTACTTCATGAAAATTAGTTACCACATAACCGATTTCTCCCGCCCGTAACTCTTGACTTTTATGATAATTAGGGTCAAAAAAGCCAACTTCCAAAGCTTCACTTACTGCTCCAGTCGCCACTAATTTAATCCTCTCTCCCCGACGAATTATACCATCAACTACCCGAATATGAGCTACTACCCCGCGGTATTCATCATAATTAGAATCAAAAATTAGGGCCCGAAGGGGTTTATCCTCATCTCCGATCGGTGCAGGCACCACTTCAATGATCCGCTCTAATATTTTGGGTACCCCCTCACCTGTTTTGGCTGAAACACAAATGATTTCTTCAGGCGCACAGCCAAGCAGTTTGACAATCTCTCCTTTAGTTTTTGCGATGTCAGCAGCTGGCAAATCAATCTTGTTGACTACTGGAATAATAGCTAAATTTTGCTCAATGGCTAGATATAAATTAGCTAGGGTCTGAGCTTGAATACCCTGAGTAGCATCAACTAATAAAATCGCTCCCTCGACTGCCGCTAAACTACGAGATACCTCATAGCTAAAATCCACATGACCAGGAGTGTCAATTAAATTAAGCTCATAACCTCGATACTTTAACCTCACTGGCGTAAGCTTAATAGTAATCCCCCGCTCTCGCTCTAAATCTAAACGGTCCAGTATTTGATTAGTCATCTTACGTGGCTCAATAGTCCCAGTAAGCTCCAATAAACGATCAGCTAGAGTAGATTTGCCATGGTCAATGTGGGCAATAATACAAAAATTACGGATATTCTTCATACCCCTATATTATGCTAAATGGCTTACAACAAGTCAATGATAATAAAAAGGCCCCCACCAGGCCTATGCAAGATAAAAAATAATTAAGGTTAGCCACCTCAAGGGTGCTGTTTCCACAGCTTATGGCATTCCTTAACACCTTTATAAGGTGTGAAAAGCATGGTCTAGTAGGGGCTCCAATTAAATAATTTTATTTTTCTGCTTCATAAGCAGCCTCCTGTCTTTTATTAGAGGGTTATTTAATTGGATACGAGCCTTATAATTAGCCCGTCTAATACAATTTTTTAAATTGCGACCCTGGGGTCCCCGGCGTCTAGGCTAAATTTTTTTCATTTAGACACCTCCTTTTATTTTTCTTACTATCATTTAGTAAGTATCTATATTGTTATGCTTATTTTCCTATCTGTCAAGTCAATGCATCCCACTTTATTCTATTTTTTCTTCATAGTCCAAAATGAGAATGAACTTATTTAAGGTAAATAAAGGGGGCTATCTTCATGATAACCCCCTATTTCTAACAAATTTTTTTATAAATTGGCCAGGGCATTGACCTTATTACTATCTCCCTGGCCCACCACCCAACCGATGATCTCACCCACAGTTGAGTGTCGGGGCCATACTCAACCGTGACCGGATAAAGTTGAACGTGCATCTCCGGTGCCAGATGGCGCAGATCGCGCGCACAGCGCCAGATATGCTGTCTGGCTGCTACCAGCCTGACGCTTTTCCAGCCATACACCTTAGCCATTAAAACGAATTGCTGCATGAATGCTAAGGTGGATATATAGTTACCGTACTGATTAGCGACAAATAAATGTCCAGCCTTCAGTTCTAAAATTTCGGCCAGATCGAGCTGAGTAAAAACATCATAGCCCTTTAAGGCCACCATCTCTTCTACTTGTTTCTTTATGGGCTGGTTGATGGCCTTTCCAGTCCCAAAAGCCATAGCCAATACTACTATACTCATCCCGTCCTCCTTACCTGATCAGCTAATTTTTTTATTAAATCAAGCTGATCTCTAAATATTGCTTCTACTCCTTTTGGCACGCCGTGCCTATATAAAGCAAGATCATTAAAATGAAGAATCTCGGCTAAGGACTTCCAGGCGACGAGTATATAATTTGGTGATAAATTCACTAAATTCAAAAAATTGCTCTCACCATCAAAATCATCTGACTCCTTGATCTCTACGGCAAAGCAATTCTGATCAAGTTGTCTTAATCTAGTAGGATTACTCCCAACTAGAGCCTTTAGCCCGATCATCGCCCTGACTCCGCCGTCATCTCGCAATTTTGACCAAGCGGCACTAAGCGGCGAATTCTCATCACTCCCCAGTTTACCACTGGGGAAAATTTGCCAACCTCTGTAAAAATCTTGTGGCTGAACACGGCTGGCATCTTCGAATTGAAATGCTGACCGTAAGGCCAACAGTATTTCAATACCATGGGGCTGACTAGCCCGACGCCAAATTAACAAAGATACATATGGTAACATGGATCACCTCCATTTATATTTTTTAAAGAACAGACATTATATTTAATAACTATTTATCTTAAAAGTCAAGTGTTATACTCCTCTAGCCTCTTCTGCGTCTACTACCATTTTCTTCTTCTTACTAGGCCATTTATGACTTATCATCATCCACAATTCTTTTGCTTCAGGGCAACGTAATAAACTACAAATTGCCAGATAAACCACCGCCCCTATAATTGCTGCACCACATAGCTGACCAAAAATACCCCAAAAAGTACGCATGTTAACCAGTGGAGCAATAATTTTTTTGGCTTCCATAATTGCTAATCCAGATATGGCTGCTGCAATAACCATTTTAATGGCACCGTCAGCGATAGCCCGACCATCTAAAACTGGTGCCTTAATGCGTAAAAAAATCCATAATAAAATAAGATTAACTATACTCCCTACAGAAAAAGCTAATGCCAGCCCAGCCACCCCTAATTGCCCGCTTAATAACCAGGCTAAACTAATATTAACTAGGCTAGATACCAAACTAATCCAAAATGGTGTGGCTGAATTTTTGTAAGCATAGAAAACTCGCACCAAAATAGCATTAAGTGATTGAGCAAAAATAGATATCCCAAAATAACTCAACGTCCGCATAGTTAAAATAGTATCCTGCCAATCAAAACGGCCAGAACCTAAGATAACCCGAATAATCTGGGCCCGCAAACCTAGAATCATTACAGTTGACGGAATAACTAAAAATAGTGTCTGTCTAATAGTAGCTGTCAAACTAGCCCTTAACTTATCTTTGTCGGCCACTAAAGCTGACATAGTAGGAAAAGCTGCCACGGCAAAGGATAAACCAAAAATACCTACTGGAAACGACTGTAAATTATTAGCTAAATTAAAAACCGCCAATGAACCGCTAGCTAATTTGGAAGCTAACACAGTCATTGCTAATAAATTAAGCTGACTGACAGCCAATCCTAGGGTGCGGGGTATCATAATACGGCCAATTTGTCGTAAATGTTTATCACGCCAGTCTAATATAAATTGATAGCGAAAGCCTAAATGTCTCAAAGTGGGAACTTGCACTAATAAATGAAGCAAAGCTCCAATGACTACCCCCCACGCTAAACCAATTAAACCAATATGTGGTACTAAAAATAAAGCTCCAGCAATAATGCCTAAATTATAAAAAATAGGAGATAAAGAATAAGCGAAAAAACGTTTAAAGGACTGAAGAATACCCCCTACTATCCCTGAAAGGCCAAGAAGCAAAGGAGATAAAAACATTAATCGACTAAGCTCTATTGTCTTAGATAATTTTTCACCAGAAAAGCCTGGGGTTATAGCCTTTATTATCTGCGGAGCCAAAATAATACCTATAATACATAAACCTATAAGAATAATCAATAAACAATTGGTAACTATATTAGCAAACCGCCAGGCTGCCTTGTTGTCTTCCTCTTTTTCCGGTTTATCTAACAAGCTAACAAAAATAGGAATAAATCCAGCCGACAAAGCTCCCAATACTAATAGATTGAAAATTAAATCAGGCACCCGAAAAGCGGCATAATAAATATCCAACTCATCACCGGCTCCAAATTGGCCAGCTAAAATATGGTCCCGAAAAACTCCCAAAAAACGGCTAATAAAAGAAGATAGGCCTACTATCACTGCTGCCCAGCCAATATTATTAATGGATCCATACCATAATTTATTTAACTTCATATCTCATCTATTAATGGCAGTTGCCGGCAACAAGGGATCTGTCATATAATCAGGTTTCTCTATGCCCAAAATAGTTAAAATAGTTGGAGCAATAGAACGGAGAGAACCAATAACAGCTAAAGTAGTGAGGTCAGTAGTTATAACTTCGGTTTCTCCCAAACTTTGTCCACGCCATGGCCGACCAATTATTACTAAAGGGGTAGGGTTGCCACTTAAACCATGATTTATTTTATTATCTAGTGGGTTCAGGTAATTTTCTAAGATGCCATAAGCTGAAGTTAGTATAATAGTTACCCCGGCTTGCAAGAGCGGATTAATTAATTTAGGTAGAAGCCTATCCATGGCTACTATAGCTTTAACCACACTAGACTCATCACCATAACGGCTAACTAAAGCCCACGAGGCCAAACTTACTACCATAAAATCTAATTGGTAATGCCACCAACAATGAGCTGCTCGCTCAATTACTAAATGGCTAGCCGATAATACATTCTTATTATAATCATTATTAACTGGGGTACTCACCAAAAGATAATCTACTAAATTATGTAGGCAGTGATTAGCTAAATATTCAACTACTAAAGGAAAAGTTTCGCTTTCTCCTATATAGGCTTGCCTCAAGCCAGCCTGAACTAAAAGTTCAGTTAATCCTGGCCGATCAACTACTCCGCCTAATCCAGGAATCATCTCTACTTCCTGACCACTGCCAATTTGCCAATAAGCTACTTTACGTGTTCCATTAGAAGCTAATGGACTAGCTAAAGCAGCTATTGGGTATTGTTGCAAATAATTATATATGTGGGGCCAGTGAGCTCGAGAAAACATATTGCCTATACTGGGCGGAGCAATACCCCAACCATCTAATAGTACTAAAACTACTGGACTAATTTTTTTCATTTTATTATCAGCTACAACCTGACTCATAGCTCACTAGAATTTTCCAGCTAGCTGAGCCTCAATTTCCATTAAACGATTATATTTAGCTAACCGCTCACCTCGAGCTAGTGAACCACTTTTAATATACTCTGCCCCAACAGCCACAGCTAAATCAGCAATAAAATCATCAGTAGTCTCACCGCTCCGATGAGAAATCATTATTTTATAGCCGCTCTGCTGGGCTAACTTTATGCAATCTATAGTCTCACTTACGGTACCCACTTGATTTAATTTAATTAAAATAGCATTAGCCACTTTTTTCTCCACCCCCTCCCGCAGTCGCTCAGCCTGCGTAACAAATAAATCATCACCAATTAAAAGAAGCTGGCTACCTAATTCCTGAGTTAATATTTGCCAATTATCCCAATCATCTTCAGCGAGTCCGTCTTCAATAGAAACTAATGGATACTTAAGGGCCCATTCTTTATACTTGTTAATTAGTTCAGCCGCTGTTAGCTGCCATTGGTCAAGCTTAAAAATATACCGACCACTGGCCTCATCATAAAGTTCGGAAGAGCCAACGTCTAACCCCAAACCGACTTGTCCTTGGGGTATATAGCCAGCTATTTGAATAGCCTTGATAATAAAATCTATTACCGTCTCACTACTTGGCATGTTGGGTGCATAACCGCCCTCATTTCCTAAATTAGTATCTAGACCATTATCCTTTAATAACCGACCTAAAGCTTGAAAAACTTCAGAGCCCAACCTAATCTTTTCAGCTACAAGAGTATCTACTAAGGGGATAATCATAAATTCTTGAAAATCAACATTGGTATCTGCATGCTTGCCTCCATTAAAAATATTAAAACTTGGGATTGGAAGACGATAATTGCTAGTAGAAAAACCATAGCTACTGGCTAAGTAAGAATAAAGCTCCTGGCCAGTAGCTAACGCTCCGGCCCTAGCGCAGGCCATAGATATAGCCAAAATAGCATTAGCGCCTAATTTTTCTTTATTAGCTGTACCATCTAATTCCAACATCAGATGATCAATTTTAGAAAGTTCAGTAATATCTTCTCCTATAATCTTAGGCCCTATAACCTCTGAAATATTGGCTATGGCCCTAAGTACACCCTTGCCGCCATAACGTTCTAGGTCACCATCTCTTAACTCGTGAGCCTCATGAACTCCAGTTGAAGCCCCCGACGGCACACTAGCCTTAGCCATTAAACCATTATCTAAAATAATTTTAGCCTCTACTGTAGGATCACCCCGTGAATCTAAAATTTCCCGCGCTGCCACTTGAACAATTTTTGCCATAATAGTAATAAACAATTAATAAATAATTTTTTCTAAACCAGGCATAGGCTCACCGCCTAAAAAAGCCAGCATTGCTCCACCACCTGTCGAAACCCAATCTACATAATTAGTCATTTTAGTCATCTCTAAGGCTTCTACTGTTTCACCACCGCCAACTATACCAAAAGCTGGACCACGTGAGCGCCAAGCAATTTCTCGCGCCACGAATAAAGTCCCATGCTGGTAATGGTCTTCTTCAAATTTTCCCATTGGCCCATTCCAAACCAGCGTCTTAGCTGACTTAATTTCCCGACTAAATGCTTGCATAGTAGCTGGCCCTATATCTAAAATATTATCATCATCCGCCACCTGATTAACCGAACGGACTACTGGACGCCCTTGATTTTTAACAATTACATCTAGAGGTAATATCAATTTATCTCCTAGCTCCTTTATAATTTCCCCTGATAAAGCAATGCTCTCCTTATCTACTAACGATTGGCCAACATTATAGCCCCGAGCAGCTAAAAAATTATTGGCTAATGCCCCACCTAAAAGAATCTTTGCCGCCTTCTCTCCAAGATGACGCAAAAAATTTACTTTAGTATTAATCTTAGCTCCACCAACTACCACAATAAGGGGTTGATGTGGACTTAGGGCTTGAGACAAATTTACCACTTCTTGCTCCAATAAATAACCAGCAAAACTTGGCAAAAAATCTTTAATTGCTGCAACCGATGCCTGTTGCCGATGACTAACAGCAAAAGCATCGTTGACATAAAAATCCGCCAAACTAGCTAAATCTTTGGCAAAATGTGGATCATTGGTCAATTCTCCAGGCCAAAAACGTAAATTTTCTAGCATAAATAGCCTACTAGGTGATTTATCTATCTGTTGCCTAATTTTTTTAAAATCTTGACCTGGCACAAATTCTACTGTTTCTGACAATAATTCGCTTAGATAAGTCACAATTGGTTTAACGGATAGTGTCTCTAGGGCCCCCGGAATTAGTTGACCATTAACCATTGGCTCTCCTAAATGAGTGGCTAAAATAAGCCTAAAATCACGCTTTAATAATTCCTGAATGGAATAGCGGGCTGCTCTAATTTTGTAATCTTCCTTTATGTGCCCCCCCTCTAACGGCACGTTCAGGTCTAACCGCAAAAAGATTTTGCGGCCTTCCCCCTGGGGTAAACTAGCAATTGTATTTATTGGCATATATTAAAATTGACAATTTAATTGATGATTCTGCCCAGCCCGTTGGATAACTAAACTGGCTCGGTCATGTGGACGATAATTTTGAATGATTTCATTAATAGAAACTTCACCATCTAGATTTATCTCATCAATACTTAATAAAATATCACCGGCTTTAACTCCGGCCTTAGCCGCTGGGCTATCTTTAATTACTTGAGTAATCAACAAACCATAATGATTGTTAAGCGACAACTGATTAAGGTCTATATATTCCAAGCCCAAGCTAACCCGCTTAAAAGCATCACCACTTAATAAACTTGTGAGACCAGATTTTATATAATTAACCGGAATAAATTCGTTCTCTCCATTAACCAAACCAAATAGTTCTCCCGCCCCATTAAATAAAGCTGAATCTGGCCAGATAGTTGAAAATTGCCAACGTTGCCTAAGGCTATCACTATTTATAGTCAATGAATCAGCTTCATTATAATTAACTTTTTCTAGCCAACTTGTCTGAAAACCACCCCGTCCATTTAGGTTATAAAATAATTGACCCGGACGACTCCAACCGTTTTCTCCCAATTTAAGGGGCACCAAATTATTAGCTCCCTCTAGACGATAAAAAACAAGACCAGTTAGAGGATCAATTAATTTTTTACTAATAGTATGCGTTCGGTGATCATTAGTCACAGCTATAAGACTTGACCAGTCACTAAAATCTTGCGAAGTTACTAACCAACCATCATTAGTAACTACCCAAAAACTAGCTAATGGTTTATCTAGATTATAGCCATTCTCTGTCTTACCATTAATTGTAATCTGGATCTTATCCTGAGATTTAAAAATCTGGATAGCGCTTGCCGACAATGATGGCCATAAACTAGCGGCTTCATTATAATCAATAGCTACAGTATGTTTTAGGTCCGTTATTCGATTACTACTCATAGGCACCCCCATACCTTGACCAGATAAAGCCATTGAGGCCAATAAATCAGCTTCCCCTAAGGTAAAAAAGTATTTAAACCAAATTAATACTAAAACTAAATTAACCACAACCGCTAAAAGCCACCACCAAAAATTAGGGGAAAGTTTTTTGTGGGTAGTTTTAAATTTCATAAGATATCTTAATTAAAACCATTTAGCTGTGCTAATAACTAAAATTAAGCCCAACATCAAAGCTATTATCTGGTAGCGTAATCGTTTTTTAGTATTTATTTGCAATAAATTATTACGATTTAACTGTCCGAAAATATAATAGGCTAGTAATAATAAATAAGCTAAAACAAAATTAGAACTTGGTAAAAAATAAATTATTACAAATAATTGACCTAAAATTAGCCATGTAGCAACTACCATGGGCCAATGGACTGACAGTTTAAGATCAGAAACATAATAATCACCTATAATTATAATGGCCAAACACAAAAACCACATCAACCAGGGCCACCAAATCGGCCAACCCAAAAAAGACTGCCAACCGTAAAGGACAGACGCTATTACCCAAACGGTACAACAGTTTAAAACATTAACCGTTCGCCACCATTCACCTAGCCTTAATTGACTAGCCGGTATCTCTTTCAATCCTTCATACCAATACCACCACTGGCTTACTGCTACAATAATTATAAACAGCTGGCGAACGAAAGAACTGTTAATAATAGTTAAAAAACCACACCAAGCTAAAAAATTAAGAGCCGGAATTAACCAGGCTATTATTTTGTATGTCCCCCTATGATGAGCTAAACCAAACCATGACACTACAAACATTACTATAACCATTATAAGTGGTAACCAATAAATAAAATAAACCCGTAAGTTAATGATCTCTAAACTAGCCAAAGATAATAGGCCAATAAGTATCGGGGTTCTTTTAACAGTAGAACTCATATCAAAAATAATTAACGCCAGTATGAGGCCCCTGAATCAGCTCGTTCATAAATTTTTGCTATCTCGGAAGTAATTTTGCCAGATAGCAACAGCTCCTCAATGGCTCGGTTAAAGGTGATCATGCCTTCACGAGATGAAGTTTGGATAATAGAAGGAATCTGCTCTAATTTTTGACTACGCAGTAAATTGGCAATAGCCGGAGTATTAAACATAATTTCTCGAGCTGCTACCCGGCCCCCCGAAGCTGCTGGCAATAAACGTTGAGCAATAACTGCCCGAAGACACAAAGATAACTTGGTAGCAATTTGACTTTGTTGATGGGCCGGAAAGGAGCTAACAACCCTAGATAAGGATTCAGCTGCCGTCGCAGTATGTAAGGTAGAAAAAACTAAATGACCAGTTTCTGCTGCAGTTAAAGCTGCTTCTATCGTCTCATTATCCCGCATCTCACCAACCATAATTACATTGGGGTCTTGCCGCAACACATATTTAAGAGCTACTGCAAAATCATTGGTATCAATTCCAATTTCCCGTTGCTCAATAAGACAATGGTCATTTTGAAAAATATATTCAATTGGGTCCTCAATGGTAATAATTTTACCTTGCCGTTCCCGATTAATGATTCCCAATAAACTAGCCAGGGTAGTAGATTTACCAGCTCCACAAGGACCAACTACCAACACAAAACCATCATTTAAAAAAGCTAAATGCTGCAAATTCTCATTAAGACCAATGAATTCAGGGTCAGGAATGACGCTAGAAATTAGCCTCGCTGTTAACCCTATAACTCCCCGCTGGTAATGCAAATTAATACGAAAATGACTACCGCCAATGGTCTTAGAAACGTCTAACTCTTTATTATTTTCCAACCTTTCCACCAAACGTTGATCCAAAAATCCATAAACTGCCTCAGCTAACCATTTAGCATCAATTATCTCTTCACTTAATTTCACCAATTGTCCGTCAATCCGCAAATAGGGTGCGCTATCTCCCACCAGATGAATATCCGAAGCTTTTCTAGCAATAGCCTGCTCAAAATAAAATTGTAGGTCCATAGTTAAAAGATTAATTAATAGTATTATAACACGAGATCGACTAGAAGACTAGCCAACTTGGTTAAAAGAATAATACGCTAAAATAAAAAGATAGAAGAAGTAAAAATCGTCAATAAAACTCATCAAAGACAAAGATTATCAGTTAAAGGTATATAATCATTTTATATTATTCTTATCTATACTAAACTTACAGCCACAATATCTCTGACGGTAAAGCCCATACTTTTTAGATAATTCAATAGACTGACCATAGCCATCATTTTCTTGAAAATTAGTCGGTAAATAATTAGCATCCACCACCCTGGCTACTAATTGACCAGCCTGGTTAATTGCTTCTCGGTCTTTATATGGGCTAACAGTTAAACTAGTAGCAAAATAAGGACAACCTTCTTGATCAGCCCGAGTGGCAGTTTGCCTTAGACGCCACTCATAGCACAGCTGACACCGCCGACCTCGTTCTGGCGCCTCGCTAAAGGGACTGGCCATAATTAGCCATTCCTCCACCCCAGAGTCATCAACAATAAAAGGTAGATTATATATCTGGGCTAATTTCTGGGCAGCGGCCAATCGCTTTGCCCACTCTTCTTGTGGCCAGATATTGGGGTTATAGAAAAAAAGAGTAACTTCATAATCCGACATCAAACATTTAGCTGCCCAGGAGGCACAAGGGGCACAACAAATATGAAGAAGCAGCCGTGGTTTTTGTTTTTGCGCCATAATATTAACTTAAGGAATAAATTGAACTATTTTATGCGAAGTATGCTGGCCCGCTATTATTTTTAACTGATAAATCTTACACCCTAAAACTCCAGCCAGCCACTGTAATAAAAATTTGTTAGCTTCACCGCGCTGAGCTATGGCTGGCACACCAATCTTCCAAGTCCCATCAGCTAACTGGCCTTTAATCCCCGCCTCAGGACAATTAGTCATTACTTTAATTTTTAGACTAAACGACTGGTCTTGCTTAACCTTTTCTCTATAATATACTAACTCAACCGGTTCATCCATAATATCTTAATTCTTTTTAGCAAAAATTATAGCATTAGGGATGTTCCGACCTGGACCTATCATATATTCATCATTATAGTAAAGGGCGGTAGAATAACCACCATCTAAATTAAGAGCATACTCCATACCTAAGGTCTGCATTATTATGGCTAAGTCTGGCACCGTAGCTTTATTTACTACCACTAAGTAAATTTTATTGTCTTTATATCCAATGGCCGTGCGTATATATTTGCCGGTCATTTGCGATTCATCTACCTCCCAATCAATAAGCCAATTTAGATAATTTTCAATAAGCCTTGGCTTGTTCCCTATAGCCGCTTGTATTTTTACCCCATATTTGCTTTCAAATTTAGCCACACTGCCAAAATCACGGCTATCGGGAAAATAATAAAATTTATTATTTTCATCAAAAACCATTAAAGGACCAGTAGTCCACCATTTAAGCTGCGCCTCATTAATCATTACTCCTAACCGGCTGTTATATACTGGGAAAAAATAATAATTGCGTCTAGCGGCGCCAGTTTCAAAATAAGTACCATTAATGGCCGCAAAACCATTATTATCTAACACATAATCCATAAGCTCCCGCGCTGGACAAGGACCGGGACAATCACCATCGCTGGCTGTATCAGTAATAATTTTAAGATTAGGATCAGCTAAATCAATAGTCACTATATCAGCCCGAAAAACACCGGCAGTTGTAGTAACATACTTAATCTGGTAGCTGCTATATTCATCAATGGCTTCATCTAGGCTGGATTTATGAATCCTCGCTAAATTCTTTCTAGTAATCCCTAACCCAAGCTCACGCNNATTGGGAGGATTGACATACCAAGCCTCGCCATTATTTTCAACATCTAATAAAATACGGCCCGCTACTCTTTGAGTTAATAATAAATTATAAGAAGAAGTCGCGGTACTACTAGTAGCTGACCAATCCACGGCTGCCGTAGAGGAAGGAATTTGCGCTAATTCTTGAGCTGTAATCCCTAACCCAAGCTCACGCNNATTGGGAGGATTGACATACCAAGCTTCACCATGGCGCTCTACATCTAAAAGAATTCTCCCAGACAACTGTTGGGCTAAACTAGCCGCCTGACTTATTAAAGGCAGTGATAAACCAATTACCACGACAAACAGACCCAAAAAACATTTACCACAATAATTTTTTAGTTTCATATTCCTGTTTAGCTTAAAATACGGTATAATTACTTAATAATTTATACCATCTTTTTCCCTATGAGTAAACCTCGCTTTTCCTATCTAGTCCTCTTAGTAATTCTCTCCATTATTGGTTTGATGCCACATTTACTGCAGGCCACAAGTCCAGTGGCCGGCAAAATATTGCTAGCTGTGGAAAGTCACGGTGAAGCTTGGTATGTGAATCCTGCTGATGAAAAAAGATATTATCTTGGACGTCCCGACGATGCTTTCGCTATCATGCGCCAGTTAGCCATTGGGGTTAGTAATAATGACTTTAATCTATTAGAACAAGGCAAATTACCTCCCGCTAAAGTAAATAAATTACTTGGGCATATTATTATTAAGCCAGAAGACAAAGGCAAAGCCTATTATTTTGAACCGCAAAAGAAAAAATTATATTATTTAGGCCGGCCAGCAGATGCTTTTGAAGTGATGAAACAAACGGCCGTCGGGGTAACTAATAATTATCTCAGCCACCTACCAATAGGCTCTCTCACTATTTCACCGACAGTAAATCCAACCACCACTACTCTTACTGTCTCCCCTATTACTAAAACCTGGCGCTGGCTATGGAACGGTCAGGAATATTCTATTAGTCTTACTTTGTCTACTTCCACATATAAATACTTTGCCCAAAAACCTAAAGTTTTTTTGTACACCGGCAGCTTACCGGCCAATTGGCAGGAACAATATTATGGCCAATTTCTTGCTGACCCTCTTCAGGATAAAATTATTGCCCAAATTGTTGAACAATTACAAAATGAAGCTAAAAGTCATAACCTTAAAAATGATCAAATTGCCGACTTAGCAGCGGCCTTTATCCAATCTATTCCTTATGATGAAGTCCGCAGTCAAAGAATTACCGCTAATCCTAATGGTGCTAGCCCTAATTATCCTTATGAGACTCTGTTTCTTAACCGTGGTGTTTGTGCAGACAAAACTTTACTAGGCTGGTTAATTTTCCGTCAGCTAGGCTATGGAGTAAGTATAATGGCCTACCCCACCGCTAATCATATGGCCCTAGGTATAGCCTGCCCCCCGAATAATGCCAATTACCCCAATGGTTATTGTTATCTTGAGACGACCCAGTTCTACCATATTGGCCTGATCCCCCAAACAATTAGCGGACAAGCTGAACTCTCTACCACCTCACTTCCCAGCTTACAACCTCCTAGCGCTCTGGCCAACCCGCAATTCTTGCAAAAAATCCCTGGACAAGTATATAATGGCCTATCCGAGTTAAAACCACTAATTAACTCATTACAAGAACAATTTAACCTTAAAAAACAATTAGAGACAGAACTAGAGACAATGTGGCCCGCTATCCAGAGTAAAAACAGGGCCATTCAAGAAAGCGAAGCTCATCTTAATGAACTAAAAAACACCGGTCAGATAAGAGAATATAATCAAGCAGTACCAGTCCATAACCAGTTAGTCCAAGAATACGAGGCGCTAAGACTACAATACAACCAAAAAATTAGTCAATTCAATCAAGCCGTAGAAGAATATAATAGAATTCTTAATCTGATCCAGCCCGGCCAAAATATTAAATAATAATGGTATGAAACCCTATGAAACAATCCCCGCTCTTACTCAATCTACATCTGAATCAGAACATATGGAAAATTCTTTAAAACAATTAAACGACAATCGTTTTGAAAATGTAAAGATTGAGGAGCCGGTACAAAAAATTTTAGACAAGTTAACTGAAGCTAATTTTGAGGCCTATATTGTTGGCGGCTGTGTCCGTGACTTAATAATGGGCCGAGAGCCTCATGACTGGGATATTACTACCAACGCCCGACCGGAAGATGTTCTAGCTTTATTTAAAAAAAGCAAATATGAGAATGACTTTGGCACAGTGCTCGTGCCCTACCATGATAAAGATAAAACCCAAGTCGTTGAAGTAACCACTTACCGCAGTGAAGCTAATTATGATGACCACCGCCATCCTAGCGAAATAAAATTTGAAGATAAGCTAGAAAAAGACCTAAGCCGCCGCGACTTTACTATTAATGCTATGGCCATGGACAAAGATGGCCAAATTATTGATTACTATGGCGGACAGGAAGATATCCAACAAAAAATTATTCGTGCCGTTGGTGATCCCCTAGAACGCTTTAAAGAAGATGCGCTCCGCCTGATGAGAGCAGTCCGTTTTAGCGCCACCCTAGGATTTACAATTGAACCACAAACCAAAGAGGCTATTAGCAAACTAGCAGAAAGTATTACTTTGGTAGCTAATGAACGAATCCGCGATGAACTCATTAAAATTATTGCTAGTCCTAATCCTTATGAAGGTATGTGCCAGCTTCATGACACTAAACTGCTCCAATATATTTTACCCGAATTAGAGGCTGGCTATGGTATTCCCCAAAACCGCCATCATATTTATACTATTTTTGACCACAGCTTGCTATCTCTTAAATATTGCCCCAGTAAAGACTATCTAGTAAGATTAGCTGCTCTATTTCATGACATTGGCAAACCACAAGCTAGAAAAATTATTAACGGCCAAATAACCTTCTATAACCATGAATATATTAGTGCCAACCTCACTAAAAACATTATGACCCGACTACGGTTCCCCAAGGATGATATTAACCGGGTAACTAACTTGGTGCGCAACCATATGTTTTACTATAATGTTGGCGAGGTAACAGAAGCCTCAGTGCGCCGTCTCATTGCTAAAACGGGCGAACAAAATTTAGCTGATTTAATTGATTTGCGGATTGCTGACCGCCTGGGTTCAGGTACAGCTAAAGCCAAACCATATAAGCTAAGGCACCTAGAGTATATGTTTGACAAGGTCCGTCATGACCCGATTTCAGTGAAAATGCTAAAAATTAACGGCACTGACTTAATGAAAGAATTTAACTTACGACCTGGTCCACAAATTGGGGCTCTCTTAGATGTCCTACTGGCTAACGTAATTAATGATCCTAAACTCAATGAACCCTCTACCCTGCTAGCGATGGCCAAGCCCCTGCTCAACCTAAATCTAGACGAGTTGCGTCAACAAGCCAAAAATATTATTGACGAAGAACGTCAGACAGAAGATAGACGTATTAGACGACAACATCGAGTTTAAACTTGACGAAACATCATTTTATTGATTGAATAAAATTGGGCTTATGGTCTAGTGGTACGACACTGCATTCGCATTGCAGAGACGCGAGTTCGATTCTCGCTAAGTCCACCAGAGTGAGATAGACACTATCTAATCCCAAGGGCTATATTAAAACGCAGAATGTTACCATTTGCTGACTTTTTGGACTCCGAAGAAAAATAAAACGAGGTAGACCAAAAACAGAAAATTGCCAAGTGGCAAAATGTGAATTATACTACAGATAAGATCAAAAAATTCCATATAGTCACGGGGTGTGGCGTAGTTGGCTAGCGCGCAGCGTTCGGGACGCTGAGGTCGCCCGTTCAAATCGGGTCACCCCGACCAATCTAAAGATTATAGACACAAATCTTAATAAATTGACAACAAGGTTAGGAGCTTTGACTAACCGCTTTTTTTTAGTTATAATAATCATTTAATTAATAAATTACGTATTTTACCTATGCCTTCTAAACATAACCATGATTGGTTAAAAATTCGGGGAGCTCGTGTTAATAATTTACAAAATATTAATGTGGATATTCCCCGAAACCAATTAGTGGTCATTACTGGACTTTCCGGCTCGGGCAAATCCTCACTTGCCTTTGATACTATTTATGCCGAAGGCCAACGTCGTTATGTAGAATCTCTGTCGGCCTATGCCCGGCAATTTTTAGGCCTCATGAATAAGCCAGACGTAGATTCAATTGAAGGATTGTCTCCGGCTATTTCTATTGACCAAAAAGCTGTCTCCCACAATCCCCGCTCCACCGTTGGGACTATTACTGAAATCTATGACTATTTAAGATTACTCTACGCGCGTCTAGGTCAGCCCCATTGTCCCAATTGCGGCGACCCCATTAAGGCCAATACCCTAGACGAAATTGTCGAGCAAATTAAAAAACAATCGGCCGGTAAAAAGATTGCCATCTTAGCCCCACTGGTGCGCGACAAAAAAGGCGAACACAAGAATGTCCTAATGGCTATTGGACGAGCTGGCTTTAGCCGAATACGTCTAGATAATTATTTCTATGATTTAGCTGAAGCCCAAGGTCTAACCTTAGATAAACAAAAAAAACACACCATTGAAATAGTGATAGACCGCTTAACGATTACTAATAACGAAGATAGCATAAGTCGTCTTACTGAGGCCGTAGATAAGGCTCTAGATTTAGCCAACGGCCTAGTAGGCACTATTGAGCTTACTGAAGAAAAAGCCCAGGAAAAACTATATTCGCAACAATTTGCCTGCCCCCGCTGTAATATTAGTTTACCAGAAATGGAGCCCCGTAATTTTTCTTTTAATTCACCGCATGGCGCTTGCCCTTACTGTTCAGGACTTGGCACTAAATTAGAAATTGTCCCGGAGCTAGTATTTAATAAAAATTTAACCATTGCTCAGGGTGCCATTAGACCATGGTCTCATTATAGTTATTCTAGCCAATTATGGCTTACCAGGGTGGTGGGTGCTGTAGCTAATGCTTATGGCTTTGACCTTAATACTCCCTTAAATAAATTAACACCTGAACAATTAGCTGTCCTAGAAAATGGTACTGGCGATAATGTCTATATTCTCCCTAGCACTAACGGTTACGGCACTGTCAGGGCTAAATTTGAAGGAGTTTTAAATAATCTTTATGAGCGTTATCAGCAAACAGACAGCGACTTCATCCGCCATGAGATTGAAAAATATATGCGCACTATTCCTTGCCCTGTTTGTCATGGCGCGCGTCTCAAACCGGAATTTTTAGCTGTTACTGTTGCCGGGCGATCTATTTATGAAGTGGGTGAACAAACTATTGCTCAAAATTATGACTTTTTCCAGAAATTAAATACCAGCCATGAGCTTACGCTGAAACAAAAACAAGTCGGCAAACTTATCTTCAAAGAAATTATGAACCGACTACAATTTTTGCTCAATGTTGGTCTAGATTATTTAACTCTCAATCGGCCAGCTGCCACCCTCTCTAATGGTGAGGCCCAACGTATTAGACTAGCTACGCAAATTGGCTCGGCGCTAACTGGTGTAATCTATGTCTTAGATGAACCCTCAATTGGCCTACATCCTAAAGATAATGATAAACTCATTAACACCTTAAAAGAATTACGTGACTTGGGCAATAGCGTCCTGGTAGTAGAACATGATGAAGCCACCATGCTTGCCGCTGATCAAATTATTGACATTGGCCCTGGCGCTGGTAAACATGGCGGCCGAGTGGTGGCTCAAGGTAAGGCTAAAGATATTATGGCCAATCCTAATTCCCTGACTGGCCAATATCTATCTGGAAAAAAATCCATCCCCCTACCAACTAAATACCGGCCCGGCAATGGACAGGTTCTTACGATTATCGGGGCTAGACAAAATAATCTACAAAACTTAACAGTTAATTTTCCTCTAGGCAAATTCATCGCCGTAACCGGTGTCTCCGGGTCAGGTAAATCTACCCTTATTACTGAAACTTTAGGTCGAGCTTTAAAGAAAAAATTTTATCAAGCCGCCGATGAACCCGGCGCTTATGACCGCCTGGAGGGAGTAGGAAATATTAATAAAATAATTGAAATTGACCAATCCCCCATTGGCCGCACTCCTCGCTCTAACCCTGCTACCTATACCGGCGCCTTTACTCCCATTCGCGAACTCTTTGCTAGCCTGCCGGAAGCTAAATTAAGGGGCTATAAAGCTGGACGTTTCTCTTTTAATGTGGTCGGCGGACGTTGTGAGGCTTGCCATGGCGATGGCTTAGTGAAAATTGAAATGCAATTTCTTCCTGATGTTTATGTTACCTGTGAAGTCTGCCACGGCCAAAGATATAATCAAGAAGCACTGGAGATTCATTATAAAGATAAAAATATTTATGAAGTGCTAGAAATGACTGTTGAGGAAGCACTAGCCTTTTTTGCTAACCAGCCGGCTATTAAAGATAAGCTAGAAGCTCTAGATCAGGTCGGACTGGGCTATATTAAATTAGGCCAAGCAGCTACCACCCTCTCCGGTGGCGAAGCACAGCGAGTAAAATTAGCCACAGAATTAGCCCGAAAGGGCACCGGTCGTACTTTGTATATTCTCGATGAGCCAACTACTGGTCTACATTTTGCCGATATCCAAAGACTATTAGATGTCCTGCATCGTCTAGTAGACAAAGGCAATACCGTCATTGTCATTGAACATAATTTAGATATTATTAAAACTGCTGACTGGATTATTGACTTAGGGCCACTAGGTGGCGAACGAGGCGGTCAAATAGTAGCCGAAGGCACGCCGCAAGATATTGCTGCTAACCCCCAGAGCTTTACTGGCGAATATCTAAAAGCTATCTTTAATAAGGCAAGCAGCCTTGACACTCAACCTAAAATTGCTTAAGCTAATAAAGCTTAAACTACAAGCGCTATTTTTTATTAGAAAAGAAGATAAACTTATGAATGAAACGCAAGCTCCTACATTACGTGACCTTAAGCCAGGCATGACGGTCCGTATTTACCAAAAGATTAAAGAACTTAATCCTAAAGGTGAGGAAAAAGAACGGATTCAATATTTCGAAGGCCTAGTTATTGCCCGTAAACATGGTCAGGAAGCCGGAGGTACAGTTACTGTCCGCAAAATTTCTAATGGAGTTGGAGTCGAAAAAATCTTCCCTATTAATCTACCAACCATTACTAAGGTAGAAATAAAAAAACAAGCCATCGTCCGACGGGCTAAATTAACTTTCATTAAAAACTATAAAAAGAGACTCAGAGATATTAGTGAAAAAAAGACGGCTACCCCCAAAAAGACTGACTAAGCCGAGGTGGTGGAAGTGGTAGACACGCAAGCTTGAGGTGCTTGTGAAGGAAACTTCGTGCAGGTTCAAGTCCTGTCCTCGGCACAACTAGGGCGCATAGCTCAGTTGGTTAGAGCGCTTCGTTTACACCGAAGAGGTCCAAGGTTCAAGTCCTTGTGTGCCCACTGGTAGTATTAAACATTACTATATTTTTAGTTCTTAAATATCCTAAAAAACTCTAAACAACGCGACTAATTCCTACAAATAATATCATAAATTTTCTAAATTTACACATATTTACACATAAAAATTTTCCAGTGAGCGGACAAAGTTTTAGGAGTTTGAGTTCCCGAAAATTTTTTGCCCGTTCGCCGAAAGAATTTTACAAAAATTTTTGAGCCGCTTTTTAATCGTAAAAATTCTACGCATATAACGTTTTGGCATATCTGAAGTTGCGAAGTGATTTGGACATAGGCTTTTGCGAAAAGCCGAAACCAGATACGCAGTGTCATCGGGTGTAATTAAAAGTTTTGGTTTTGCAAAGCAAAACATTATTTGGGGCTGTTTTTTATTTTTTACCCGCAAAAATACTTGACAAAAAAGGGGGGGGTAGCAGTAAGATGTTGGTAGTTCTTTAATATCCAACATCAAGTCCCATTTCTTTATATTGCTTTTGAGTCAATAACGTTAAATGAAAATCCATGGTGGATTTTTAACCCAAAGAGCAATTAAGGACAACGGGCAGAAAAGGAGGAAAACGCAATGAACCAGCAGAACAAAGCCGTAGTAGCAAAGTTCAGCGTTCTGAAGGGCTCCACGCCCAAGCTTACGCCCATGCGTATGGCTACGCTGAAGTGTACCGGTCAGTGCACTTGCCGCTGTTGCAAGTGAGTACATTAACTGAGTTGGAGGGATGAATGAATATTTGTCCCCCAACTCCAACCTTAAAGGAGAAACGATGAACGAGTTAGTGAGTCTAAAATCGCCCATCTCCGTGAACTTTGAGGTAACTCCTGTTTGCAATTTGGCTTGTGAGTTTTGTTTCAACGCTGAAATGGAATGCAAAAAATTAAGCCATCCTCCATTAAAACGTGTCATGTCCATTCTGGACAAGCTTGCCGAAGCCGAGGTGTTTGAAGTCCGGCTGTTTGGAGGTGAATTTTTTGTGTATCCATATTGGCAAGAAGTGTTGGAATACGCTGACAAGCTGGATTTCTTCTTGTCGTTTGTGTCAAACGGCACCCAAATAAACACGAAAATAGCTCAAAAGTTAGTGGCTCACCGCGTTATCGGCGGCGCTATTTCACTGCACGGCACAGAAGAAATTCACGAAAGCATAACCCAAGTTACTGGATCATTTAACGCGGCGGTAAGCGGCATACGAGCTTGCGTAGAGAACGGTATCGGTATTTCCGTTCTCTATACGTTAACTCAGGCAAATCATCTTTCGGTTTTTGATACTTGTCTGTGGCTGAAAGAAAATGGCGTAGAAATAGACGAAATTAATGTTGGACGCTTGACTCCTTATGGTCGAGCTAAATCAGACTGGAAACAGGTCAAACTATCACTGCATGATTACTTGTCTGTTTTTCCTCAGTTAGAAAGAATTCGCGATGAATTAGGTATCCTTGCCAGTTTTGGAGACGCTTTTCCGTTGTGTCTACTTCCTGTCAAGTACCATGATTATGTGATTGGTTGCTGGCAAGGAACCGGTTTCGGCCATATAGACCATTTAGGCAATGTGCGTTCATGTTCTATCGCCAAAGGAAGTTATGGCAATATTTTAGAGATTCCTCTAACTGAAATATGGGTTGAACGATTGGCACATTTTCGGTCCCTGAAATGGTTGCCAGCGAAATGTCAGGCATGTGATAACTTCTGCGGTGGCGGATGTTCTGCTTCGTGCTATGATGGCGGAATGTATGCTCCCGACGAATTTATCCAAGGAAGACAAGGAGGTTAACATGGATAGCGAGTTTATACCTAAAATCAATTGCCGATTTAAAATCAGGCAAGACCTTAATGGTTTTCTCGGTTTCTTTCAGGGTAAAGGTGTTCTGACTTTTAACGAGATTGGAGCGTTTATTGTCGGGCAGATGACCGGCGAAAAAAGCCTGCGAGAAATTGAGTGGGCAGTTCGGAAAGCCTTTACTGAGATAGCCGATCCTAAGGGTGAAGTTGTCGGCATCGCCAAGCAATTGGAGGAAGCGGGATTTTTCTAACCACATAACGGCTAAAGTGAGAGCTCAAAAGACTTTAGCCGTTTTATTTTTTAGGATTGCAAGCTATAATATAAACATGAGACTACAATTTTTATATTCAAAAAATAAAGAAAGAGAAAAACTGCTGAGCATTTACGATGAATATCAGTGGTTTATTGATAATGATTTTCCAATTATTTTACCTAAATTTTTCGCTAAAATTTATCAAAATAATAAAAAACTTTTTGTCAAGAAATTAAGCAGGGAATTAAACAAAGTTTATAATAAAGATAATTATCAATTTAAAAAAGAAACTATAAAAAACAACTGGCAAAAAATTGAAGAGAATTTTTTTAAAATTTTAAGCAGTTTTAATTTAAAAATAGAAGATAAATATTTTTGCCATATTTCATTATACGGACCCAATGGGCAATTTAATTATCCCAACATAGTTAATTTAAGAGTGGCAAACCGTAAAGACATAAAAAACGCCAACGAAACAATCGCTCATGAAATTATCCATTTGCTGATTTATAACAAGGTTAGAAAATTAAAATTAAATTATGAGCAAATTGAGGGCTTGGTTGATTTATTTTTTATTGAAACAAAGTTAAAAACTATTTTCCCAAATTACAAGATACAAAATGTTGGTGTTGCTAATAGAGAATTATTTTACAACATAATAAAAATAAAAAATAGCCCCAAATAATGTTTTGCTTTTGCAAAACCAAAACTTTTAATTACACCCGATAACACTGCGTATCTGGTTTTGGCTTTTTGCAAAAGCCTATGTCCAAATCACTTTGCGACTTCAGATATGCCAAAACGTTATACGTAGAATTTTTTACCCGCCGCCTCTGGTGGCAGGCATTGGATTTTTTAAGAATTTCTGATAAAGTAAGTTTAAGCGGAGTTGTATAAATACACTATTTTAAAGCTTTATGAATTTTTCTGATATCCAAATTTATAGCAGCATCAAAATAATTTTGATGCTTTTTGCTATTTTAGCGGCTTACTTAATTATTAAGAAAAAAAACCCCCTGTACCTTCTGTTGCTTTTTGGACTTACCTCAGCTGGTACTTATGCCTTATGGTCTAATAATTTACAGCTGCCTTTATGGGGTCTTCAGGGTGATGAGCTGACTATTGCCGCTATATTTAATACTTTAGCTAAAATTGGCTTCAGCTCCGACTTTAGTTATCATGGCCTGCCCCCTTTCTATCCACCGGGTAGTTTTTGGTTTTTTAGTTTCTGGGGAAGACTCTTTAATTGGAATGGCATCATAATGATGAAAGTGGCTGCTACCACTTTCTTCTTGCTTTTCCCAGCAGTAATCTTTCTACTACAACGTTATCTATTTAAAAATATCCTCCCTAACCATCGCCTTAATGTACTACTGGCCACTCTGTCTCCTTTACTAATTATGACTGTTCTAGACAAGGACCTAATCATTGGCAAACCTTATGAAATAGTAGCTGCCGTGGCTACAATTCTATGGACTATTAGCCTATACCACCGAGTAAACAATCAACGCTGGACCATCTGGCAGCCGTTAATTTATGGATTAGCTGCCGGCTTAATATTTATGACTTATTATCTCTGGCTGGCTTTCGCAGCCATTGCTTTAATAATAATGGGTCTGACAGAGAAAAATAATCACCGGCTTAGATATTTTTGGCGGCTGACCCAAACCGCTATCGTATCTTTCATCGCCACCCTGCCCTTTACTGGACCGCTACTTAGTAGCTATCTCAAAAATGGCTTGGAAAGTTGGCAAACTGCCTTTTTTACCCCTACTGGCTTAAATCTATGGCTGCCGATGTTCCAACTAACAAGCTGGACTAATTTAATCTTTTTGTTTGGCCTAGGTGCCTTAATTTATTATCATCGCGATCCCATCGCTAGGCAGTTGCTTTACTTATTCTCTACAGCTTTTATCTGGTGGGGCGGTGGCTTGCTAAGTCTGTTAATTTGGCATAAGCCATTTCAAGAATTCCGCGGTTTTTATATCTGGGCCCCCACTATATTAGCTATGGGGGCAGCCTATGGCTTAAGCCGCATTTGGCAACATTATAACTTAGACCAAAAAACTAAAACAGCAACAACCCTAGCCTTGCTTGGCCTAGGTCTATTAATTGCTCAGTCATTTTTTGGTTTTTTCATCGACGACCCAACTATCAGAAATCAACGAATTAAATCTAAACAAATGGACCCATCTATTGTCCAATTAAGTCAATATCTTAATAATCATCCTCTGCCTCAAGATAGTTTAACTCTAGAAACCGTTCCTCAGCTATTAGCTATTGTTCCAATTAATAACTTAATTTATTTTAATCAGCACAATAATCATCCAGCTGCCATCTTCTCTAAAAGGTATAATTATGTCCAGGATCTAGCCACTGCCAAGTCGCCCGTCGAATTAATCCAAAAAATCAACAATTGTCCTTTTGGGCCATTAAAACGCTTCATCTTCTACGGCGACCAAGAAAATTATTACCTTTACTTTCATGTAGATAAATTCATTAGCGGCCTAGAAGAAAAAACTATTAAATTTAACCGCCAGCTATTTGTCCCTCCATATTTTCAAGTTAATTATAATAATCTTGGCTATTATGTCATTGACGTCCAAAAATAAACAGTCTACTAATAGCTATTATGCGCCAACACCCCGACAAACGGCTAGCCTAGCTCGCCGTTTAGCCAAAAATTGGCATGGCGGAGAAATTATTGCCCTATCTGGTGAACTGGGGACAGGAAAAACTTTTTTTACTCAAGCGGTAGCTAAATATTTAGGGATTACTACTCCAGTCACCAGCCCCACCTTTGTTATCTGTGAACATTACTCCTGCGACCACCCAACAATTAAAGAGTTAATCCACATAGACACATACAGATTAAATTCATCTAACGACTTGATTAATTTAGGCTTCAGCGATTTTGCCGGTCAGCCTGGCTATTTAACAATTATTGAATGGCCAGAAAAAATAGCCGACTTACTGCCAGCTAATACCTGGCATATTCATCTAGATCATCAACCACCTGGCCGGCTTATTACTTGGAAGAAACCTAAAACTAGTAAATAAAAAGATTTAGCTTGCTAAATTAGATTAAATGGTCTATACTTAAACTATCCTAAAAAGATATTTTTCTTTATTTTTATGCGTCCAGAAACCATTAAAAAAATTAAAACAGAACTACTCCAAATGAGAAAAGAGACCGAAAAAGCATTAGAGGCTTTTGCCACTAAAGAACCAGGAAATACTAATGATTTTACCGGTACCTTCCCAAACTATGGTGAGGAAAATGATGAAAACGCCCAAGAGGTTGAACAATATTCTACTAACTTAGCTACCGAACAAATATTAGAAAAGACCTTGCACGATATTGATACTGCTCTCAAAAAAATTGACCAGGGTACCTATGGTATCTGTAAATATTGTCATAAAGAGATTGACGAAAAACGTCTACTCGCTAGACCCTTTTCTGACTCGTGTATTAAATGCAAAAACAAATTACAAAAAAACCAATAAATAAATACTCTCTTTTTAATAAAACAGCCTGGCTTGGGGCTGTTTTATTATTAATTGTTGACCGAGCTCTCAAGATGAGTGCTACAATCTTTTGGCAGCAAAAACCTGTTAAATTAATAGATGGCTGGTTTTTAGGCTATAATCTCAACAAATATTTAGCCTTCTCTTTACCCTGGACTGGCCCTGTCCTCCTTATTGTCCTTATCATTATTGTCATCGGCTTAATCATCGAAACAATCATCACTCTACGACAACACCGCCCTGACACTTGGGGCTGGCTTTTACTTCTTACTGGTTCAGTCAGTAATCTTTATGACCGCCTAGTCTATGGTGGTGTCATTGATTATTTAGCTAGTTGGTGGACCTTTCTAAATCTAGCAGATATCTTAATTGTCACTGGTTTAATAATCTTAATTATTAAACATCAATGAAATTAACGCCACCCTTCCTGCTTTAAGCCCTTCTCAGCAGCATCAACTTGAGCTTCCTGCTTAGACATACCACGGCCAACACTAATTAGTCGGTCATCAACATAAAGACCAACTTCAAAAACCTTCTCATGGTCTGGACCACTAGAAGCTAATACTTCATAATGCGGCGTGGAACCATAGACTTCCTGAGCTCGCTCCTGAAAATATGACTTCGGATCTAAATATAACTTATTGTCTAAAATATAATTGAGTTTAGATAAAACTAATTTAATGATCACCTGCTGAGCTACTGCCCATCCTTGGTCTAAATAAATAGCCCCTAGAAGAGCCTCCATAGCATCAGCTAAAATATACTGATGCCCCTTAGAATCTTTCTCTTTAGCTTCACCGTGAGACAAAAATAAATATTTATCCAATTCAATCTCTTGGGCAATTTGGGCTAAAGTTTTAGCATTAACTAAAGCAGCCCGCCAGTCAGTTAATTCCCCTTCGGACTTATCCGGATAATGTAAAAATAAATATTCAGTAACTGCTAATTCCAACACAGCATCACCCAAAAATTCCAGTCGCTCATTATGACCTGTCGGCCAATCACTATGCTCATTAAGATAAGAACGATGCACTAAAGCCTGAGTCAATAATTTATTGTCTTTAAACTTAACTCCTAATTTATTAGCTAATTCTTGCTGTTTTGTCATATCCTCTCACTTTTCTTCGTCTTTACCAGTTTGCTCATCTTTAACTATGGGAGACGCCTTGTCTATAGATTTAATGGGTATTTCTTTATAAACTGCTCCCAACACTCCATTAACAAAACGCCCTGAAGCATCACCGCCAAAAGTCTTAGCTACTTCAATAGCCTCATTAATAGCTACTTTAGCTGGTATATTAGGGTCAAGGGCTAGTTCATAAATACCAATCCGCAAAATATTACGGTCTACGGGAGTAATTTGGTCCAGGGGCCATTCAGTCGCATATTTAACAATATAATTGTCTATGACGGGCAAATTAGCTACCACTCCCTTGACTAAATCTCGGACAAAACCATGGTCATCAAACTCGGGAGCAAATTGCCGAAAACCCTCTTCAATTAATTCATCTAAATCTTCTTTCTGGCCATTAAAATCCCAGCAAAATAAAGTTTGCATGGCCAGAGTTCTCGCTAAATGACGATTGGCCATACATTATTTAACTTTATTTTTAATTTTACCTTTATCTTTGACTTCGGGCTTGGCCGTAGGAGCTTCCTTTTTAGAAGCTTTTTTCGCGGTTTTAGTCTTAGCCCCCTTAATCTGTCCTACCGGCTTGCCTTTATATGTCCCACAAAAAGAACAAGCAGTATGTGGTAAAATTAACTGACCACACTGCGGACATTTAACCAAAACCTTGGCTTTTAAAGCATGATGGGAACGACGTCGCCGAGTTTCACTTTTAGTGCGTTTCTTCATTTGAACCATAGGGATAATAATAACTAGCTTAGTGCTCTCAGTATAATTAAAACTAAAAAGTTCGTCAATCTAGAAATCAGAATTATACTAAAAACATGGCATCACCATAACTAAAAAAACGGTAATGCTCGGCAATAGCCGCTGCATATGTTTTTTTTATTAAATCAGTGCCAGCCCAAGCAGAAACTAACATTATTAAACTGGATTTAGGCAGATGAAAATTGGTTATTAAGCCATCTAACAGTTTAAATTCAAAGCCGGGAGAGATAAATAAATCAATGGGTGCCAACCAATCATCTGTAGCTAAGGTATCTATAAAGTGAGCCGCTACCCCCTCCAATACTCTTACTGAGGTAGTCCCAACGGCAATTAAGCGCCGTCCGGCTTGATGATATTTTATTAGTTGATTAATTTTTTGAGCCCCGATCTCCACTAACTCTTCATGGAGTCGTTGTTCTTTAATATTCTCATCTCTTACCGGCTCAAAAGTCCCTAATCCTACATGAAGCGTAACTTCAACAATTTCTACTCCCATTGCCTTAATACGTTTCAACAACTCTTTAGTAAAATGCAAACCTGCAGTAGGGGCAGCTACTGAGCCAACTTTATTATCTTTAGCATAAACTGTCTGGTAATCTTTAACGGCCTCCTTAATTGTTGTCTTGTCAGCTTTAATATATGGTGGCAAAGGCATCTCCCCAATAGCATATACGGCAGACCAAAAATCACTACCGCTCTTATTAAATTCTACCGTAAAAACTCCATCCCCCTCTTCCGCAGTAATTTGTCCTGTTAAATCCTGGGGAAAATTAATAATAAGTCCTACCTTAGGCCGATTACCACCAATAAGACAACGCCAACTCTCTTGGCCACTGGGACTTACTAATTTATGCTCGAGTAGTACCTCTATTTTTCCACCTGTTCCCGCTTTATGGCCTATCAATCTGGCTGGCAAAACTTTAGAATTATTGACAATCAAAATATCTGATGGTTGCAAAAATTGGGGCAGATTAGAAAAAATAGTCGTCTGCCAAGTGCCAGTTTGCCGATTAACTACCATGAGTTTAGCCCTGTCACGTGGCTCAGCTGGGGCCTGAGCAATTAATTCCGGCGGAAGGAAATAATCAAAATCAGATAAATCCATACTAAAATAGACTATCAGGGGGCACGCGATTCAGATGTTTATATGCTTTCACTGTAACTTTACGGCCCCGTGGTGTTCTTTCTAAAAAGCCTAACTGCAGTAAATAGGGCTCATAAATATCTTCGATAGTTATTAATTCTTCTCCTGTAGAGGCAGCTAAAGTATTAAGACCCACCGGACCACCTCCAAATTTATCTATAATGGTTTCTAATAACAGACGGTCCATATTATCTAAACCAAGATCATCAATGGCGAGTAGTTCAAAAGCTTGACGACAAATATCCTCAGTAATAGCCCCACTCCCCTTGACCTGGGAATAATCTCTTACTCTTTTTAACAAGCGATTAGCAATTCGCGGTGTCCGTCTAGCCCTTTCGGCTATTAAATGACTAGCTGAAGGTTCTAATTCAATTTGTAAAATCTTAGCACTGCGTTTAATTATCTTCTCTAAATCCTCAACCCCATAAAAATCCAGCCGGTAAACCATACCGAATCTATCTCTTAAGGGGGCGGAAAGCAAACTAATTTTAGTAGTCGCCCCAATTAAGCTAAAACGCGGCAAATCTAGACGTAAAATACGCGCTGACGGCCCCTTACCTAAAACTATATCTAGCGCTCCATCTTCCATTGCCGGATAAAGAATCTCTTCTACACTACGGGGTAAACGATGAATCTCGTCAATAAATAGTAAATCCCCATCCTGCAAATTAGTTAAAATCGCTGCTAAATCTCCAGCCTTTTCAATGGCTGGACCAGATGTTACCCGCAAATTAGCCTTCAGCTCATTGGCAATAACATGGGCTAAAGTAGTTTTTCCCAGGCCTGGCGCACCATAAAGCAAAACGTGTTCAATGTTTTCACCGCGAGACTGAGCTGCCTGCAAAAAAATCTCTAGACTCTGATGAATTGCTGGCTGACCCACATATTCACTAAGAGTCTGAGGCCGTAAACTTAAATCTAGAGCTTCATCACTATCTGAAGCCAAATCAGCGGCTAATAGGCCATCTTTAGATATTTTTTTTAAATTTTTGCTCATGTTAAAATAATTTTGGCTCTTCCACAAAACCACTCATTGACTTTTTAGCTGGCGCTACTATATCATTGCTAGATGTACTATCTTGAGATTGCTTTTTAGGAAATTCCCCTTCCAGGGCTCGTTCTACAATTTGTTTAGTCTCAGGAGAAAAATCGGCTTCCATCATCCACCTTAAAAAACCAGGATCAACTTTAGCTATTTCAGCTAGTGACCTATCTTTATACTTAGAAAAATTAAGATAAGCTTCGCCACTTCGCCAATAAAATCTTTTCTCTTCATCTACATAACGGTCATCGGGCGCTTCGCTAATCTGCCGAATGAGTCCATAATCATATTTAGCCAACTGTTGATCTAAAATTTCTGCACTAGCCCGGACATCAGCTAAAGCACTATGAGCGTTGGCTAGTTCTTTTTGACAATAATATTTATAAGCTGCTGCTAAATCTCTCGGCTCCATGGCATGATAAATAACTTTACTATCAATAACCTGCTTTTTAGTATAATTAAAATCATAGCCAGCCCTTAAAAACTCCCGCCGCAACATTGGCAAATCAAAATTAACTACATTAAAACCACCATAATAACAATCATAAAATATATCCCAAATCTCCTGGGCATAATCACGAAATAAAGGTTTATCAGCCAAATCGGCATTAGTTAGTCCATTAATAGCTGTTACTTCACTGGGTACATCAATTTCGGGATTAAAAAAAATGTCTTTTTCAATCACTCGCCCATTGGGCATTATCTTAACAAACGCTAATTCAATAATCCGGTCATAAGCTAAAGCTAAACCAGTTGTTTCTAAATCAAAAATAACCAGCGGCTTATCTAAATTCATCACGCTCAGAATGTGCTTAAAATTAAGCATAGACTATTTATTGGCACAAGCAGCAAATTCTTGATTAAGCTTAATAGATTGTTGCAAAAAGTCACTTAATCCTTTGGCCTGCGAATTATATAGTTCTTTTCTCTTGACTTGATTCTGCTGAATATAATTTTGTAAAATTTGTCCTTTTGTCTTAGAATCATTGGTAGCAAAGTAATCCCGACGAAACTGAGCCGTAATTGGTGCCATAGCTGAATAATATTGTTGATTATTTTTCTTTACATTAGCTAGATACTGCTCATTATTAGCCTGCATAGTTTGAAAAACCTTTTTTTGACAATCATTCATGTTAGAAAGCCGTTGTTCATGGGCTTGTTTCGCCACATTAACCGGACTTTCTGTCACACATTGGGGCACTATCTGTAGGGCTTGAGGATTACACTCGCCTCCGCAAACCTCCTTAATTATTTGACTAATAGCTGAATCAATGGTTGTTTGAGCAGCTGCCTGAGTTTGAAACGGCAAGGCTCCATTTTTAGAAGCAACTACAAATGCACCTTTAGTAATTAATCCAGAATCATATAAAATTGTGTCAACCCTATCGGGACTATATTGTTTAGGATCAAATACAGTAAAACTAAGAACACTTGTAGAGCAACTAGAGCTGG
>DBRV01000003.1 GCA_002306385.1 Candidatus Falkowbacteria bacterium UBA1359
TTCTTAACTGTTTTTTCATTATCTTCTTGTTGTTGTAATTCTTTTTTGTAGATTTTAGCAGCTAACTCAAAATATTCATCAAATGCTTCATGAAAAGCCGCCTCATCAGCTTTATCTTTAACCAGGGTAGTTTGAGCAAATAGTCTTACTTTATTTAAAAGCTCGTCTGTTTCAACTAATTCCTTCAGTTCGCTGGCCTTAGTTTTCTTGCCAATAACTTGAAGAAATTGTAGCCATTCTGGCGTAGAAACCCTAACACCTTTATCCCGCAGTAGATCCAAAAAGCCGTCAAAAATACTTTGATTCTCACTCTTTTTATCTTCCAATTTATTTTCTTCGTTAGAATTCTTTTGGGTATCATTTTCTACCCCTTCAAAGTATTCAATTACATCTTTTAAATTTTGGCCCCTAAACTGATGTATATTTTGCTCTTCTGGAGGAACCAAGCCTGATCTATAAAACCCTTCTTTCATAATTATTCTTTATATGGCCTATTTATAACGGTTCGACCATCTTCTGACATATAAGCATTATACTCATAACCATCAATTTGAATTTTGCCTTTTACTAAATTTTTACTCTTCTCTATAATAGATATAAATTGTTGGCCAGGGGGTAAAATTTCTGTCATCGTGTCAATAACTTCCTCAAACAAATCAATTTTATCATCAGGAATTACATAGTATCCATCACCCAGGGCTTCAACACCTGGGACAATAACCTGAAAATCTCTTATACACTTTTGCTTAGTGATCCGATCACCATAATCATTTTCCCCCTCTTGCTCTTCAAAATACGGGGTCACAAAATTAACCCCTTGATTCTGTAAATGGGCATAAAATTTTGAAAAACGGTATTGGTCGTAATAAGAATTTAGCCCACTATCCAAATGAAAAACGTGTTCTCCCTGCAGAGCTTTACGAACATAAAGGGGTAATTCACCTTTACTTTCGGCAATCTGTTCTTGCGCTTGCATATTAATTTTACCGACATTTAAAGCCCAATCTTCTTGATATTTAAGTAATATCTCCTTGTGAGGAACATCCTCTGGAATGCGACCATTATACTCTGTGGCGAGAACCCTAATCCATGATAATAATTCAGGGGTCGATGGCCTTTTTTGTATCTTTGGATTTTCGTGATACTGATAAAAAACAGAAATGGCATAATTTAATAATTCTTTTTGTATCCCGGGAAAATTTAACTCAACAATTTGAGATAAATCAGACCGGCTTGGATAATCAACATAGTGATATAAACTTCGCCTGCGGAATGATGGCGGAATTTTATCTGAATCTTCTGTATTTGTTGTGACTATAATTCTTAAATTCTTTTTATCACCCTTTACAACAGTACCCGTTTCATTAATAGTAAAGGTTAAATTTTCAATTTCATCTAAGATTCCTGTCATTAACTCTTCACGACCTTTTTCAATCTCATCTATAAGTAAATATATTTTTTTACCTTTTCCCGATTGATAAATAGCCTCTCCTAATGGCCCTAGATCAATATAATTAAGATAGTCTAAGTCTTTAGATGTTTCACCCAGCTCAACAACAGCTCTCATTTTAGCTTTAAATGCCATATATCCTTTATCTGTTGTGGGGTCTATCTCGCCACTAACTATTTTTTGCTTCCAAAACATAGCCTCATCTTTGATTTCTTCTGGCACCTGGGCCCGAGACTGGGCATCACTTAATCTTCTTACATCATCAACACTATATAATAAATCCTGGGCTCTCATTGTGTCCTTAACCCGAATATGAATAAGGGCAACATCTTTACCCTCTTGTAGCTCTTGGCCAACCTCTGAATAAGCCCATTGCGTTTTACCAGTGCCAGGTTCACCCTCTAAGATAACAGAATTACAATCACCGCTCTCTGCCAAAACATCTAAAACCTCCTTAACGGCCTGCAGTTCCGCAGACACCACATATGGCCTCTCCATTCTTTCATTTATTTCCGTCAAACTATGCCGCATCCTATCAAGTTGCTCCTCTTTTTTACCAATAGTTTTTATTATATTTTCTTTCCCCCTAGACTCTTCGGTAATCATGCTTAATTTTTCTTCAAGGAAGTCAATTTTTGCCAACAAACTAGACAATATAGACTTAAAAACTTCGGGGTCTTCAACTTCATCAATTTGTGGCTGTAATTCAAAATTTTTCCTCATAAAATTATAAGTTTAGTTGTTTTCAAAATTTTTAATATCTTCTTCAATCTTGGTGATTTTTTGTATCGCCTTATCTAAGACAGACTTTTTATAGGCTTGTAATTTTGTATTATGTCTTGCGTCAGCATTAATAACCTTTGATTTTATTGGAGGATTTGCTTTATTGATACCTCCCAAAATATTGTTTTTACTCATAAAATAATTAGTTTTATAATAATGAAATTAGCGGAACATCGTGAGGGATGTTGGAAACATACTTCAGTGACAAACCGAATATATTTACATCCCCAATTTAAGTCCTCAGGCTTAGCTTTATCATATCAAGTTTTGCTCTACTCTTCAACTCACTATTGTTTTTAATTATTAACCACGCATAAAAGTGGGATTTATTTTTTCAAAAAAGAAAAAGCGGCAACACTTAGGCTACCGCTTGAGTAAAGAACTGTTTACGGATACGGACAAATTTACTTCTTGTATTTATCCATATAGATATGAGCAAGTTGACCGCAACATAACCCCGCCTCTTCACATTTAGCAATGGTGTCAACGACAACATTGAGGCCTAACGCGCGAATTTCGTCTCCTCTCTGCTTAAGGAGATCGAAATTACGATAATTCGCGAAGGCCTTAAGGCCATCCCGATCACCGCGTGTAGTCTTGTTGAGAGGAATCAGCTTAATTGCGAATTTTGCGGGATCCAACCCCTTGAGTTTTTCAGGATCAAGCTCCCAGCCATCGCCACAGATGAAGTTCAGCGTTATCGTCCTATCTGTGACAGTGTGCTGATCAAAGAATTCGACAAGACGAACAAGTGGAACAACCTTAGCTCCGTGAAAGAGCCAATGTCTTTCTTCTTCGCTTGTTGAATTAATTGACAGCTGAAGATGTAGGAATCCTCCGAATACTTCTTCCTTGACCCGCAGGACTTCCTCCAAAATTTCAAATGGCGAAGCTCCGTGAATTGTCGTGTCGGGCACGATGGAGTTGTAGCAAGGCAGGAATCGAAAATCACCCCAGGGGTGATTCTTGAGATATCGAATCGCCTCCAACACATTACACCAGTTTAGGGCTGGCTCACCCATTCGGGCGAATCCGATTTTCGCCTTCTTGGTTTTTTGAACATGAGGCGATTCTCGAATGATCAAGTCGATTTGCTCGATGATCTGCTCTGCACTTAAATTACCACGAAATGGCAGCAGAGGCACATCGCAGAAACGACATTGATAGCCACAACCAAGCTGAGTCGAAACGGTCATCAGCCACTTTTCTTCATAAGGAACAAGGTTTGCCCGAATCAGCTCTATATCATCGGTGACGAGAACTTCGGGATGTTCCTTGCCAGTTACGTCCTGCATCTCCGTGCATTCCACGATGTATGGATCACCTTTTTCATCTGTTGTTTCACAGATGAAAATTCTGCCACTTGGCAGCTCGACGACATCCTTTAAGGTTATCATTGCTTTTTCTCCTTTCTTTGGAATTTTTGCGCCAACTTTGTGGCGTCGTAATCTTCGTAGACCAAATTGTCGGGCATGAAATAATAGTTATAGTCGCCATCAGCTAAAAATCTAACTTGCGGAAATTCGTCTTGAAGCGTCTGTCGAATTTTATTGAAATCGGCAACAACACCTCTGCATTCCCGCACTGTCAGTTTGGGAACAAACGAGTAGAACCGAATCCACTCGCGAATCCAATCTGAGCTCTGGCCGACATAAACCACTACTACTCGTGCACGAGAGAATCTCAGAAGTCGCGTCAGTTCTTCCCTGCGAACCTCTGAAATCGTGTGTGTGGACACCACAACCTGGTGGAATCCGAGAAGTTCAATCATTGCCAGTTTATCAAGCAAATCCTCGTTTGTGTGGAGATCAACTTGACGATTATGCTTGTGGCAGATAGCAACGATTGTTTCGAGCGTTGAGAAATTCTCCTTTAGCTCGAACAAGGGGTCGCCACCGCCAGAAACAGAAACCTTCGGCCCAGTAAATCTTCCGATACACCAATCTAGATAATCCCAATCAATTGTTTGTTTCTCCCGCTTCAGCCGATGATTAGCAAAAGCACAGAAAAAACATCGTTTTGCACAACCGAAATTTGTAACAATGGAAAAATTCCTTTCCTGACAACATAAAGTGCTGTCGGATTCAAATTTCTCCTTTCGTACCTGCGTTATCATGGTCATTCCTCCTTTTTATTTGAATTATCAATGTACAAAACCCCTGATAGGTTTATCAACAATAATACAAAATGTTCGAAATGTCAATCTTTGCAGACCTCGCTAACGATCTTTCTCAAATATGAGAAACGAGAATGAATCTTGGGATCAGTTACCTTTTGCCAAGCGGATTCATCTCCATTTAAAAGATAATCACGTAACTGAGTGGCGCTAATGCCGTCGCGTTCGACTTTTTCAAACTTCATATCATAATTTTTATACAACCACTCTAATTTTGTCTCGCTTCCACCATAGACAACTTCGGGAATTTTCCCAGTATAAAATTGACAGAAAGAAACTATCCAATTACCCCATTCGCGATATTCCCCCTCGGTCTTAGGAATACCATGCAGGTCTGGGAAAAACCCAATTTTTAATCGTTTATTATCACCATAGATTCTTTTTATCAAATCTATCCTATCCAGAACGTTGAAAGGATTTCTTTTGCTGCCATACGATTGGCATTCACCAACAAGCAAAATTGCTTCTTCGCACTCAGAAAGCATTTTATCGATGACTTTCTGATGGCCAAGTTGAATGTGTTGAAATCGACCATGAAATAACCCAAATTTGTATTTGTATGATCCCATAAATATTACCCCCTCATATAATTACTTATTTAATTTTATTATAACAGTTAATAATTGAAAAATCTATTAAAGTTTGCGGTCATTCATTATTGCTGAAAACCCAAAAATCTGCCAAAATAAAGACATAAATTACAATTACTATAATCAAAGAGGCTGGAACTTCACCAGAAACACTGCTAAAAATTAAACAAGTATTGGACGTTATTCAGAACTGACATGCTCTCAATCCAGAGAACAAGTTTTTTGAATTTGAGCTCGACGGATTCGGCATAGATTTAAAAAATGCAGATACCTACTTAGAGCTCCTAGATATCTTTGAGGGATTAAAAAATATCAGATGCTTCATGAAAAGTACTATCACACAGAGATCACAGAGAAAAAGCATATAGCAAAGGCACATCGCAAAAATCGCTCAATTAAACAATAAGCTAAGGGAGACTGAGGCCAGGGCTGAACACTGGTTGGAATTAACCAAAAGGACATTCAGTTTTACCGCTTATGCACGAGCCGAATTGCTTAAGGCTACTGAAATGGGCAAAACGGGGTCAAAACTGAAGAAAAAATTCTTCTTGCATTAAGCCAAAGCCCTAAAATTAAAGATGGAGAGCTAGTGATCAAGTCCAACGAATGGTTTGTGCCGATACAAAAGATTCTGCACTGGAAAAGAAATACTTAGCGTTAGAACCGACAAAATTGCCACTAAATAAAGCAAAAACGTAGACTCTGGCCTCTATTCGTAACACTGGCGGAGGAGAAGGGATTCGAACCCTTGATGCCATATAGGCATAGCGCTTTTCGAGAGCGCCCGATTCAACCACTCTCGCACTCCTCCCTTAAGTCAACTGATTCATTGTTTATCTTGAATTAGTTGTTTTAATCTGTCAATCTCTGCCGTATTAAGCGACCGAACCGCCCCAATGGGCAGACGACCCAACTTTAAAGGACCAAGTCCAGTTCTTTTTAGGTCAATCACTTCATAGCCTGCTAATTTTAGCAATAAACGAATCTGTCTCTTTTGACCTTGCTCTAAAATAATTTCTAACCGATCACCAGCTAATTGACGGCTTATTTTAGCTCTAGCCAAACTTTGGCCGTCATATAACTTATGACCCTGGGACAAAAATGTCTGTAGTTTTATAAAATTAGCAGAAGTAATCCCTGGTCTAACAGTGACCTCATAAATCTTAGGGTGAGTAAAGCGAGGGTGGGTCAATTTAGCTGCTAAAATTCCATCATTGGTTAAAAGAACTAAGCCATGGCTATTTTTATCTAAACGGCCAGCCACAAAAAGCCGCCCCGGATAATTCACTAACTCAAAAATATTTTTTTCATGAGGCAATTGCTTATTAGTACAAGTATAGCCTACCGGCTTATTAACCATGAAATAAACCGGAGCCGGTTCCTGATTAGCTATTGGGCGACCATCAACCTTAATAATTGTGTGAGGGTTAATAATGATCTCCCCTAAATGAGCGGGCTGGTCATCCACGGTAACTCGTCCGGCTCTAATTAAAGATTCGGCTTGTCGTCTGGACCAAGGGCCATGACTGGCTAAATATTTAGTTAATTGCTGTTTCATGGCTATTTGCTTTTTAACTTCCCCCTTAATTGCCAGTTAAGCCAACCAGTAAGCGCTAGGCCTAGCCAAAATAATACTGCTAAATCATTTTTAAAATAAGGCACATCTACGAGACCATGGATAAAAGCAGCCAGCCAAGCCCCAAATAATCCCCAATTAAGCCAAGCTAAATTATTTTTAAGATGATAACCACAAAAATTGCGACAATTAATAAATAGAGCCTTAAACCATAGCCACATAAAAATTATCATCCCCAGTAGCCCCAATTCACTCCAAAAATTTAAGATAATATTGTGAGGATAGAGGTATATCTCTACCGGCTGCCAGACTGGTTTTTCTGACTTATCTACTGGCTTAAGCCAAATACCTGTTTCATGATATGGCTTCACACTAGATTGATAATTAGCAAGACCAGCCCCAGTAAATAATCGGCCATCTCGTAACATCTCCCAAGTTTCTTGCCATTGGGCTCGACGGATTTGGCCTGATTCATCGGCTAAAGAAATTTTCCTATAAATTCCAGGGTTCTGTAAAGTAACAATAACCAAAAGAGCAGTCAAAATAATAGACACCACCTTACCACCACGGCTAGAAAGAAAAATCATAACTATAATAGCTATAATTAATCCAACTATAGCGCCTTCGGAATGGGCCCAATAAAGAGCCAGCCAACTCAAAATAATACTAGCGGCTAGTAAAATATTAGACCAAGTAAATAGTTTAGACCGTTCTTTTCTTAAATAAATAAGGCAACCCAAAAGTGCTAAGCTAACTGGGGCCACAAAGAGACCAATAGCATTGGGGTAGCCAAAAAAAGAAGTAGCCCGCCGACCAGTAACTGACGCCCACTCAGGATTAAAAATGAGCTGGCCGGTAAAATACTGGTAGCCGGCTAATAAACTAATTAAGGTTACACTACCCGCTAGAAACAATAGGGCATTAACAATGTCTTGAGGTTTTTGCCAAACATTAAAGGCAATAACAAAAACTAAAATTGGCTCAATGAAATAAGCCTTCCAAATTCCCAGGGCTGGAAGACTATAGCCACTAATAGCAACGGCTATCCAGGCAATAATTAATATGATAATTATCTCCCAAGTAAAAGGATAAGGATGCCAATTCTTGGGTTTACGGATAATATTCTTCCAGGGCCGAGGCCAAGACTTAATGAGCCAAACCATGGTGGTAATTACAATGAATTCTTCTAAGACAGTAGAAGGCACAAAACCCACCTTAAAACGCAATAAATAAACAGGTAATAAACCAAATAGCAAAGATAGAGCTAATTTTAAGTTACTCCATGACAAAATAAGCCACAAAACACCGACGGCTAAAATTAACCAGCTCATATTTTTAACTGACTTAATGTCTTAAGCTTCCAAATATTATTAACCGTGTCATAAAGGGCAAAAGAGGCCGGATAATAAACTCCTCCTAGTGTGCCAGGATTCACGAGCCAAGTATTATTATCTAATTCCTCCCATGGTTTATGACTATGTCCGTAAAACAATACTTCTACTGATCCTTCTCTTAATACTTCTTCCCAATATCTTGGTTCGTGACAAAGACCAATGTGCCGTTTATCTACAATAATTTGGCCATACCGACCAACATTATGCCACTGAGGATAACTGGGAATATCACTGGTTAAATAAGTATCACAATTGCCCTGAATAAAATAAAACTCCTTAGGCCAAAGTCTAGCTAGCTCTAAAAGCGTATCAGTATTAGTTAAGTCTCCCAAAAAAATAGCCGCATCGACTTGATTATTATTCGCCCAATTAAAACAAGTCTCTAAATTGGGTAAATTATCATGAAGATCACTAAATACTAAGATTGTCATATTAACCAGCGACTCGCCAAATTTCTTCTAAACTTGTCTCGCCATTAGCTGCTTTAATTAAACCATCATGGACCATTAGCAGTGAGCCTTGTTTAATGGCCAATTTCTCAAGTTCAGCTTCAGTAGTCAAGGGTTGCTGAATTAATTTTTGCATTTCTGGAGTAATAATAATAACTTCATAAATACCTAGACGGCCATTATAGCCAATACCACGACACTGAGGACAACCAACTGGTCCATAAAACTGAGGCTTATCCGGCAACTTTAAGTCTGGCCGCTTACGTAAAAACTCCCAAGCTGGTTCAGCTTGTTCCCAAATATCTGCTGATGGAGTAATGGGTTTTTTACAGTAAGGACACAAACGTCTAACTAACCGCTGGCCAATAGAGCACTCCAGAGCACTAGCCAGCATCGGCCGGTCAACACCCAGTCCAGCAAAACGAGCAATGGCGCTAGCCGCACTATTAGCGTGAATAGTAGATAGAACTAAATGACCAGTTAAACTTGCCTCAATGGCCGTTTTAGCTGTCTCAGGGTCACGAATCTCGCCAATCATAATAATATTAGGATTCTGACGTACCAAAGAACGAAGCGCTGCGGCAAAAGTATAGCCACTGGCAGTATCAATTTGAGTTTGCATTACTCCGTCAAGATGATATTCAATTGGATCTTCAACAGAGATAATTTTAACTTCAGGGGTATTTAATTTTTTAAGTAAAGCATAAAGAGTAGTAGTTTTACCTGCACCGGTAGGACCAGTAGTAATAATAATACCTTTAGTCTTATGAATAGATTTGTCAATAAGGGATAAAGAGACATCGCGGATGCCTAGATCAGACAAGTCTAAACTAATAGATTGACTGGACAGTAAACGGATGACTACAGTTTCTCCATAACCACCAGTAATTAAAGAAACACGACAGTCCATCCGCTCTTGCGGCAAAATCATGCTAAAACGACCATCAAAAGTAGGTTGTTTAACGCTTAATGGCAAGCCAATTAAATTTTTAATTTCCCCAATTAATGGAACATAATGCTCCGCACCTAAAGTAACAATATCATATAAGATGCCGTCAAGACGATAACGAATTTTTACACCACCCTCAATAGGGTCAATATGAACATCGGCGGCTTTACTGGCAATAGCGCCAGCCATTATGGCGGTGAGCATCTCACTGGTTGGTTTATTGGCTAATAATGTACCTGCCTGATTTATGTCTTTAGCTATGGCCTCACCAAATTGTAAATCCGCCTCTTTAATAGTTAACCCGCGCCCCAGGGTCTGGGAGACAACAATATCATATAAGTCATCAATATAATCCGTCTTGCCCACTACCCTCAAAACTTCTTCCAGTGAAGTCTGGCCATCAAGCATTTTTAAGATTCCGTCTTGGAGCATAGTAACCATCCCATCTTCAATAGCTTGCCGCATTACCTTAAACGAAGGCGCTCCTTCGTTAAGCAAAACCTTCATCGGTTCGGTCATGGTAAAAATTTCAAAAATACCAACCCGCCCCTTATAACCAAAACCCGAACAATGCGGGCAGCCTGGCCCTGCTTTATAGAATACTGGTAATTCTTTAGGCACATCTATATTAGCCTTAGGCGAAATAACTGCTAAAATTTTATTAATTTGCTTCCGTTCTTCTTCGGTTGGTTCATGGACCTGTCGACAGTAGGGACATAATTTGCGAACTAAACGCTGGCCAATAACAGCATTAATAGCTGGCGCTAGTTGATAGGGCTGCACCCCCAAATCAATTAACCGGGGCAGTACACCAGCAGCATCATTAGTATGAAGAGTAGAAAATACTAGATGACCAGTCAGACTAGCCTGAATGGCAATATTTGCAGTATCAGCATCACGAATCTCCCCGACCATAATAATATTAGGATCCTGCCGTAAAATTGACTTTAAACCATTAGCAAAAGTGTAGCCTCGGCTTTCATCAACTTGACTTTGGTTAATTCCCTCCAGCTCATACTCAATGGGGTCCTCCAGGGTAATAATCTTAACGTCCGGAGAGTTTAATTTATTCAGTATAGCATATAGGGTGGTCGTCTTGCCTGATCCAGTGGGACCAGTAGTTAAAATAAGACCATTAGGTTTAGCCATCTGCTGTTCTAATATGGCCCGGACTGCTGGCCGCATCCCTAAACTATCTAGAGGCAAAATAGCTGACTCAGGCCGCAGTAATTTTAAAACAACACTTTCACCATAAGCTGTCGGTAAAAATGAAGCCCTAACAGCTATTTTTTCTTTAGGGAGAAAAATATCAAAACGGCCATCCTGTGGCTTATTTTCTACATTTATCTTCACCCTGGCCACAACTTTAAGACGGGCTAGGACTCTCTTCCAATCAGCTTTAGGAAGAGAGGCTACGTGTTGTAAAACTCCGTCTACTCTCATTCTAATTGCCACCTCATTTTCTTCGGCCTCAATATGGACATCACTACTCTCTGTTTTTAGAGCGGCAGCAATGATTAAAGTCATAATTTGACTTATATTACCTTCTTTTAACCTCTCATTAAGTGACTTAAAATCGCTCAATTCTTCTTGATAGCGCACTAAATCAGCTGGACTAATTTCTACACCCTCTAAACGTTTAATCTTGGGTAGAGTGTCATAAACCCTAAGGCCATACCCTAAACTACGGGGGGAAATCAAATAAAGCTTGCTTTTAACATGATATTGATTTTTTAATTCTTCTATCTTGCGGGTTAGGCGATCACTTGGTTTAGTTGTGCCAATTCTAATATTGTCTCCAACATAGTAAAAACAAATAGCCTGCAAGTTTTCAGCCTCTTCTCGACTTAATAAGACAATTGCCTCAGGACTAATGGGAAAATTAGTCAAATCAATATATGATAACCCCAATTGAGCTGCTTGAGCCGCTACCTCATTTTCGATGGCCTGTTCGCGTAATTCTTGTTCCCGACGTGCCAATTGCGCAGCGGGGGAATTTTTTTCTTGTAGTGATTTACTATTTAATAAATCCTCAATGGATAAATTGTCACTTTCTTCTGTCATAGATTTAACCTATTTGGTTTTTACGTTCATTAACATAGTTAGTCCAATCCTCAACCATATTTACTAAAAACTTAAACGGAGTCTCAATTATAAAATCTAGAAAAAAAACAAAAACGTTAATTTTACTAAATTTTTCACTTAAGTATTTACCAACTGAAAGAACTGGCAAGCTAAAAAAGTCAAAAATAGTGCGCCATAAATTTTCTTTTTCTTCAGTAATTTTAAGCTCATTGGTAACCTTCTTGATTCGAATGATAAAAAAACTAACAAATACCAAGAAAAATAAGAAAATTAATATACTAACCCAGGTAAAATGAAATATAGTCAGTAACCAGATAATAGCCCCAAAGGTTATAATAAAAGCTAATCCATATAAGAAATTAAAAATCTTCCTCAAAACACTAGTTTTTTTCTGAGATACCCTTAAAATTATTGGTTCTGACCGCTTATATTCTTCAAAAGACAGTTCATTCACTAGTTTAATAATCTTCTCTGTATTATTTTCGTCAGGTACTTTAGTAACTAAAACTGAAAAGAACAACAAAGTTGGAGGAAAAAGAATATTAAATAATAGGGCCAACGGTTCAATCTCTGCGCCAAATATCTTATTAGCTGGAATCTCTAGAAGAATAACTAAAACACCTTTAGTAATAAAAATATAGATGATACTACGGACAGCGGCTCGCCATAATAATTTTTTAGCTTTAGTATACTTTGTCTCACAAATTTTCTTAATTTGTCTAGAAAAGGCCTGGGGATCAGTTTTAAAGCTGGTATAAATCCCTACCGGATCTTGGCGTAATAACTCTAATGAAACAGAAACCGCTACGGCATAACGGCTAATAATTTTATCAAGTGGCTCAGCAAGCGGGTGTCTTAATTGGCTATTAACAACATTGCGAATTTTCTCAATATTTTTAGCTACCGTTGGCCAGAGATTCTCAGGTAAATTTTGCCAATCTGCAATATAGTATTTAAATAAAATAAAAGTCAGCATGTCGTCATCTAACTTAGCAAAATTTCGGTTAATGGAAAGATAAATTTGAATTGGCAAATCCTTAGCTAGCTCTTGCTGATCAGCTAATTGAATATTTTTAGATAGATATTCATAGAGATTTTTAATAGCTTGATTTAATACAGGGTCTTGGCTAAGACGAGCTTCAATTTCGCTAGCTGCTACTGCCAGTAACCAATCCACTAACTGATTATGCTTAGCTATTTCGTCTCTAATCTCCCTTAAATCTCTTTTGGTTAAATCCTTACTTATTTCTTTACTTATACTAGGGGCAGCAATATTTTTAATTACCAAATATTTTTTAATAATAACTGCTACTTCATCAATAAGGCTCAGGGGTAGTTGATTATTTGGCAAATAACCACCACGAATTAATTCTGTTAATAAATGTTCACTAATTTCTGCCGCTTGGCACTCTTTAGTATCTCCTTCAATTACGGTTTTGCGTCGTAAAATTCGTTTAATTGCCTCTTTACGGAGCAAATATTCTTCCTTATATTCCACCACATTACGGATTTTTTCATAAAAAAAGGCCATGCGGGAAATAACGCTAGAAACCTTAATTTTAGGCTGATCTGATGTATCTTTGACCTGACTATGTTGAGTACGATAAATTACTTGCAACAATTGTTTAGTGTTAACATTGGCGGTTAAAGTAAAAGAGGCCTGTTTATGTAACTTAGGATTGAGTATCATAAAAATATTTACTATCCATAAGAATAGCTAAAAAAAGCTTAATAGTAAAGAGAAAAATTAAAGGTGATGTTTACTGGACTAAATCCAACCTTTTTTGAGTAAAATCTAAGTGTTTATTTATTTAAATCGTAGCTTTGTTTAATAAGCGCAAAAACCGCTTCAAGCTCGCTATCTTTCTTCAGTTTCACCTCGTAATCGCCATTGCCCCAGTGCCCAATGGGTTTCGGTTGCGTTAAGTCGCGCGCGAGCTTTTGCGGATCATTAAGCTGTCCACTTTTGACATTGAGGAAAATTTTGAGGCCGTATTGCTCGACGACAATATCAGTAAAGTTTGTTGATGTTTTATAAGCGACATACTTTGCTTTTGCTTCCTCAATAATGCTTTCATCGAGTGAAAGAATTTTTTCGCGCAAGGCTTGAAAAAGCATAACTGTCTGCTTATCAATTCCGGCAAGGTGGTCATCTACCGAGTAAATTTTTTGTAGACGCTCCATTTTTTCTTTTCCTTGTTTTGATTTTTTCACTATGCCAGAGATGGATATTCTGACTTTTTGATAATTTTCCGGTTCAAGATATAAAATTTCATCGTCATAAATTCGGTATCGTAAAAGTTCAACATTGATCGGCAGAATATCAGCAGTATCAAGATCAAATTTATTATAACTTTCAGCAATGCAGATGACGCGAGGTGAATCCCACTCAATTTTTATGCTCATTTTTTTGCTTTGGCATAAAATTTCAAAATCGGCCTTATGGTCAAGAAGCCAGCGCAAATATGAAAGCCCTTGATTAATAACGTTGTCATTTTGGTTTTTCTTGTATTCAATAATGCAGGGCGAGCCGTTTTTATCTATACCGAGCGTATCAATTCTGCCACCGAAACTTGTTGAGTATTCATGAGCAAGAAAAATAATGTCCAAAATTTCTTCCAAATTATTCTCAAAAAGTTCTTGAAGGTTTCGCTCCAAATCAAGGTTGCGAGCGACTATTTTTTTGACTGCCGAATTGTGGATTTTAAATAGTGCCATATTTTTATTTCATTAAAACATCAAGCAAAGCCCCGAGTGAGGCAACTAGTTCAATGTGGTGGACCTTAAGGGACTCGAACCCTCGACCTCCTGCTTGCAAAGCAGACGCTCTAGCCAGCTGAGCTAAAGGCCCAAAATATATTTAACTCTGTTGATACCGCAGTAATGGACCAAGCATCCAACCTAAAAAATTATTTATTAACCCAAAGGCAATACAAAAGCCAATAAAAATAGCAATAAGCCCAATAAGTGAATAAGCCATTCTGGTTCCGCCATAGGCGCTCAGCTTCTCTTCAAAAAAATCTATACGGCCAAAATTATTTAAAATCCATTCTCGTTTTAAGATAATGACTGCCCCCAAAACCACGATGGCTAACCCACCCAAAAAATGTAACATATAGAGATAATTTAATGGACATAATTTAACGGATTATACCTAACATTACCAGATAAAACCTCAAAATGCAAATGTGATCCAGTAGAACGGCCAGTCGAGCCCATCTCACCAATAACCTGGCCCTTTACCACATTTTCTCCCGCTTTAACATATAGACGTGACAAATGGCCATAGCGAGTCTTTAATTTACCATGGTTAATAACAATAGTAGTACCATAGCCACCATTCCAACCAGTAGCGGCTATTTCTACCCGACCGCTGTCGGCGGCATAAATCGGTGTCCCCACTTTATTACCAATATCAATACCAGTATGACGCCACGAATAATATTGAGTAATACGATGGCCTACCGTTGGCCAGGTCATACCGCTACCTGATGAGGTTAAACTCTTTTGAGCCGTCTCTTTAGCTGAAGTAAAAACTTGTTGGACATTACTTTTAACGGCTTGAGTGATTTGACTAGCCAGTGTTGATGGTGGCTGGCCGCCAGGAATAATTAAAGACTGGCCAATAACTACTTTATCGCCAGATAAATTGTTATAGGCAATAATATCAGCAGTCTTAACTCCATATTGTTTAGCAATCTTAGATAAACTATCTCCGGCTTTCACTTTATGTAAAACTCCGCTAACTGGCAAAATGGTCAATTTATCACCAGGCCGTAGAAGAGCATTAGAACTTAAACCATTTTGCCAAGCAATTGTATTTATGCTTACCCCAAAAGCTTTAGCAATCCCGCTTAAAGTATCGCCAATTTTAACGGTATAATAAGTAATAGCCCTAGAAGGAGCAGTAGAGGTAGTGCCTTGGATATTTACTTGAGGCAGACTAACTGGACCCAAAGTATACGCCCAGCGGTCAGTTGTCATTCCCAAAACAGTCGTCAGGTCAGTAGATTTAGCCAGATCTAGGGTACTTAGATTATTAGTAATAATAGCTGGGTTATTAACAATAAATTCTCGGGGTGGCTGGTTATCCACCACAATATCATTAAATTGATTAAACTCATCACCAACTAATCTGGATAACCATGTGCCACGGACTAAATCTTCGGCAGCCATCAACTGATTGCTTTCTTGCTGGTTGTATAAAACAATAAACAGGGCTATTAATAGGAACGTAATTACTGCTAGCCAAGCATTTTGTTGATAGCGGTTAATCATCCGCCGGCGCAAGTGCAAATATAGCTTGTAGATCTTAGTCGCTGGCCAATAGATAAATAACCGACCGACTAATTTAAAAATACGCGACAATAGCCAAACAATAATCCTTTTGACTTTAAGTAAAATATTTAATAAAAATAATGAACCGTCAACAAAGAAAGCCTTCATTGATCGGCTGACATTGGACTTACCAATATGTTTATTCTAATTATCAGCCTCACTCTATCATTTTTGGGTGCCTCAGTCAATTAGACCCTATAATTATTGGCTAAACATACACTAAAAAAATTATACTTGCCCGACCAAATCTTTTTTGTTAGACTAATTTAATCGGTCACGTCGCCAAGAGGTTAAGGCAACAGTTTGCAAAACTGTTATACGTGGGTTCGACTCCCACCGTGACCTCCAGGGATTATCTTTTTTTTGTTAAGTCTAAAAGAATATAGACTAAAATAATTTTATAATTTGAAATCTAAAAATTATTTTAGTCAATAAAACATTAAGTCTAGAGGAATGTAGTCAGAAGTCTTGACCACTTTTTTATTTTATGCTATACTACCCATATAGTTCTTTTTTACCTTCTTACTCTGGCTTCTCCTAAAAAATAAAAAAACAAAAAATAAAAGGGCCAAGGTCACCATAAAGGAGACCAAAAGTTCCTTGAAGCCGGTTTAAGAATTTTGCTCTTGAAATTTTTATAAAAATTTCAAGGAGGAGGCCGTCGGGGCCATTTCAATTTTTTACATCTTTATGTAAATGAAGGGCCCGCAGTGGCTTCCTTTTTGTTTTTAAAATATCCTTGACGAACAATTATTTTTCCCTTACAATACCAAGCACTTACCTCTGTTGGACAAAATTAGGCCCTCATAGTTCAATGGATAGAACAAGGGACTCCTAAGCCCTAAATCCATGTTCGATTCATGGTGGGGGCACGGAGATTAATAAATGGGCCATTAGCTCAGTTGGCTAGAGCGCTTCCATGGCATGGAAGAGGCCAAGGGTTCAAGTCCCTTATGGTCCACAATCCTCGTTTTTGTTCCATGTGGAACCAAATAATATTGTTAAAAATCATTTATTCTGTCCATAAAAATCTAGACAAATTATTCGGTGGAAAAGTCCATAAAAATCTAGACAAATTATTTACTTCGTGGCTAATATTAGCTAAAATTTAAAGCAGTGGATAACTTGTGAATTATTTTAATTTAAGTCCAGATAAACCTACCTTCTAAAAACCCTCCACTATAAATCATGGCTAAACAAAACAACCCCTGGACCAATTTTGGCCAAGCGGTTGCATTGGCTTATTTTCAAAAAACTGGCTATAAAATTATCGCCAGTAATTGGCATTATCATCAACAAAAAATTGATTTAGTAGCCCAACAACGATCTATCATTGTCTTTATAGAAATAAAACTATATCTTACTAATAAATTTAGCTATACCAATAAAATAATGGGGAGCTACCAAGAAAAACAACTACAAATAGCAGCTAATTATTTTTTGGAGAGATATAAAATAAATAAATGGCGCTATGACTTTATTATTATTAGTATTAATGGTTATGGGGGGATGGCTAAACTTAAACACTACCGGCAAATTACTCCCAGTCCACACTATCTGAAAAAATTCCAGAGTAATACTTGACTTGCCCCTAGCAACTCCGTATAGTGGAATAAATTAAAACAAACAATCACCAACTAAATATGCGTTTAATTATTGTGGAATCGCCCACTAAAGCTAAAACCATTAGCCATTTTTTAACAAAAACTGACACTGTTGAATCATCATTTGGCCATGTACGTGATTTACCTACTAAAAAATTGGGTGTAGATATAGAAAACAACTTTGAGCCAGAATATGAGGTGCCGGCTAAGGCTAAAAAGGTAGTAGCTAAATTAAAAACTCTAGCCAAAAAAGCTGATGAAATCATTCTAGCTACTGACGAAGACCGAGAAGGTGAAGCAATTGCCTGGCACCTTCAGCAACTATTAAAACTACCGGCTAATCAAAAAAATCGCATTGTATTTCATGAAATAACTGAATCAGCTATTAAAAATGCTCTCAAAGCGCCTCGAGAACTTGATTATAATTTAATTAACGCTCAACAAGCCCGAAGAATTCTGGATAGATTGGTTGGCTATGAACTGTCTCCTTTTCTCTGGAAAAAGGTAGCAAAAAATTTATCAGCCGGGCGGGTGCAATCAGTGGCCGTAAGATTAATTGTCGAGCGGGAAAGAGAAATAGAAAAATTCATTAAACAAGAATATTGGACAATCACCGCTCATTTACAAGCTCATGAAGAAAAATTTACTGCTCAATTAGTAAAATGGCAAGGAAAAACATTGGAGAAATTTGCTCTTGCTGACCAACAAAAAGCCGAAGAAATTAAAGAAAAACTCACCGGAGAAGAATTTGTTATTGATAAAATCACTAAAGAAAAAATTCTAAAAATGCCACCCGCTCCCTTTACTACTTCTACTTTACAGCAAGTAGCTAACCGCTGGCTAGGCTTTTCAGCTAGACAAACCATGGTTCTAGCTCAACAACTATACGAAGGTATTAATTTGGGTTCTGAAGGACAAGTTGGCCTCATTACTTACATGAGAACCGACGCTCTAGATTTATCCAGTGAGTTTATCCATCAGGCCCGAAAGGTTATCCAAGATAATTTTGGCTCTCAATTTATAGCTAAGACCCCCCGCAAGTTTATTAATAAAAATAAAAGGGCTCAGGAAGCTCATGAAGCTATTCGACCGACTAACCCCCAACGGACACCAGAATCAATTAAACAATACTTAGATCCACGTCAATTTAGACTTTATGAGCTTATTTGGCAGCGAGCTTTAGCTAGCCAAGCAGCAGAAGCCCAAATTAACCATCTCTCTATAGACATTAAGGCTAACTCGGCTATATTTCTAGCTACTGGTCAGACAATTACCTTTCCTGGATATTTAAGTATCTACCCTGAGCAAACACAAGAAAAAAATTTGCCACACCTTACTGACAAAGAGCATCTTAAATTACTAGAGCTAACAACAGATCAACACTTTACTCAACCACCGGCTCGTTATAGTGACGCTGGGCTGGTGAAACAACTAGAAAAATACGGTATTGGCCGGCCATCTACTTATGCTCCAATTATTGCGACCATTGAAAAGCGAGGCTATGTGGCAAGAGATAATTATAAACGACTAGCACCAACAGCTATCGGCAAGATAGTTAACGATTTATTAGTAAAACACTTTCCTGAGATTGTTGATTATCAATTTACTGCCAATATAGAAAATAATTTAGATGATATTGCTAGGGGAGAGGTGGCGTGGCCAAAGGTTATTGCCGATTTTTATTGGCCATTTCATCAACATTTAGAAGAAAAAAACCAAGAATTATCTAAAAAAGATATTATGCCCGAGACACCTACCAATGAAACTTGTGATAAATGTGGCGCCAAAATGGTCATAAAAATAGGGCGATATGGACCCTTTCTCGCTTGTAGCGCTTTCCCTAAGTGTCGCAACATTAAAAAGATACAAAAAACTACTAAACCCAACTCAACAAATTTTAGCTAACCTTCGTCTTATTTTTTTTAGATTTCTTAATTTTAGCCTTAGTTTTAACCTTAGTTTCAGATTTTGGTTCTACTTCGATTTGATTATTGTCTAAATCATTTTCTTCTTCACTTTTTTTATGTTTTTTAGTTGAAGAATGAAAAACTTTATCTTTTATTCTGCTAAACATTTTATTTTGGAATAAATCTATTACTTTGCTACCCACCTTTTCTAAAATCGCCCAATAAGACACCATGAAAGACAATTTACCTTTAATAGATTCGGTTATCTGGCTAATTGTCTCAAGCTGACGATTAAGTTCATCAATGGTTCGATGCAACTCTCGAATAAAATTAGAAGCAACAATAAAGAAATAAACTATAGCCGCGCTAACACCAATAATGCCGATTGTTAAAGCTAGATTAACTAAATCATGAGAAGTTGAAAATATTTCCATATATTAACTAAATTAATTAGTAAGATAATCATCCAAAGTTTGACCTAACTGCTTCACTTTTGATTTATCTAGAATCATAATACCTGAATCATCTTCTCCTAAACCAAGTTCTTTAGCTGAACAAAGCATTCCCAAAGACATCTGACCACGTATTTCTCTTGGAGTAATAACTTCGCCTGAGGATAATTTAGCACCTTCTAAGGCAACGGGTACAAATTGGCCAATCTCAATATTATTAGCCCCGCAAACTATATTTAATTGCTGACTGCCAACATCTACTGTAACCATAGATAATCGGTCAGCCTCAGGATGTTTTTTTATATCAGTTATTTGGCCAACTACTACCAAAGGAAAACGGCTAGGTGTTAAAGACGGAGTCTTTTTATGAAAAAGTTTTAATGGATTCCACATAATATAAAAGTTAATGATTTTCCTTAAAAGTTGAAGAAATTATGTCTTTAGAAGTGGCATGCTTAGAGATTTTCTGGGCCGATAATCGAGTATTTTGAGATTGGCAACTTAACATAAAAAACTCTAACATCACTAAACCAGCGACTAAAATAAACAGATTAAACCAGCCAAGTAACTGCCGTGATAAGAGCCACAAGGCAATAACCACTCCAATAGCAATTAGCGCTGCCTGCCGAAAAGCGGTAATAACCGCCTGATGAGCTAATTGTTGGCGAATTAGACTAAAGCGAAGAATAAAACCGAATAAAGACATAGTGCTAAAAATTGCTGCAAACAGGGTTAAATAAAAAAGACCTCGACCTAACCAATTAGTAGTTAATGGGTCTACTTTAAAAAGTATTACAAACCACAACAGCCAGAAAATAATCATGGCTCCTAAATTAATCAAGAGATAATGTTTTAATTTCATGACTTTTAAATTAAATCAACTATATTATACTATAATTCACTTACAACGGTAAAGATTTTATTGTCTCCAGTGTTAAAAAATGATATACTGCCATTATATTTAATATAAATAAAGGTTATACATGACTTCTCAAATATCGTGCCATTTCCCTAAAGGATTCCTATGGGGCACGGCTACATCAGCCCATCAAACTGAAGGCAATAATCTTAATGACTGGTCCATATGGGAACCCGGCAAAACAGTTGATGGCTCGGTCTCTGGCATTGCTTGTGACTCTTATCATCATTTTAGAGAAGACATTGGTTTAGCTAAAAAACTTAATAATAATGCCTACCGTTTCTCTATTGAATGGAGCAGAATTGAACCCAGACAAGGACAATTTAACACCAAGGCCTTGCGACACTACCAAGCAGTAATTAATGAATGCCTCAAACAAAAAATAGAACCAGTTGTTACTATTCATCACTTTACCCACCCCTTGTGGTTTTCAGCTATTGGGGGCTGGGAAAATCAAGCTGCACCACAAATATTTAATAATTATGTTCTCTATTTAGCCCAAAATATTACTGGCGTTAAAATCTGGTGTACTATTAATGAACCAATGCTCTATGCCTGGAATGCTTATGGACGAGGCAAGTGGCCACCACAGAAAAAAAATTTAGGTACCTGGCAACAAGTTCTTAATAATTTAATTAAAGCCCATTGTCTAGCCTACCAAACATTACATTTAATTAATAAAAAATGCCTAGTTGGGATTGCTAATAATAGCCAATATTTTAAACCAATAAATAATAACTGGCTAAATAAAGAAATAAATAAAATTGCTAAATATATAATTAATGATTATTTCTTCAAAAAAACTGCTGGCTATGAAGACTATATTGGCATTAACTATTATTTCTATAAACTCATTGGCTTAGGACGACGTCCCCCTGATAACTTACTGCGTAATGACCTAGGATGGCCTATCAACCCGTATGGACTATATGATGTTTTAATCTCAGCCAAAAAATATAATTTACCAATATATATCCTAGAAAATGGGATAGCTGACTCTCAAGATAAATATAGGGCAAACTTTATTATTGAACATCTAAAAATGGTCTATCAGGCTATTCAAAATGGTTGTAATATTAAGGGCTATTTTTATTGGTCTTTACTAGATAATTTTGAATGGGATAAGGGCTTTGTGCCCCGATTTGGACTCTATACCGTTGATTACCCCTCACTTAAACGAAAGCCTCGACCTAGTAGTAAAATATACGCTACAATTTGCAAAAATAATGGCCTTTAAAATATGTGGCTACTGATTACCATTATAGCCAATCTTTTAAATGGAGTAGTTTATTTAGTGGATAAATATTTTTTATCACAAAAGGTGCATTCATCGGTATCTTATGCTTTTTATGTTGGCATTTGGAGTATAGGAAATTGTGTCTTTTTTATCTTTAATCGACATATACCGACATTCGGCTGGCTATTATTAGACCTTTTAGCTGGTCTAATCTTTATGGCTGCTCTCTACTTTTGGTATAAGGCCCTACACCAAGGGGAAACTACTAAGGTTGTTCCGATCGCTGGTTCTTTTATTCCATTTTTTACTTTACTGTTAAATTTTTTAATCGGTCGACATAATCTAACGTCACAAGAATTATTAGCCCTCATCATTTTGATTGCCGGCACGGCATTTGTATCTTTTAATCCCCGTGATAACTTATGGCATAAATGGTGGATCAAAATAAAAAAATTCCTTCAGCCCCATAAGGCTAGCCTGCGCAGTACCGGTCGTCTTTTATTTAATGCACTCCTAGCTTCGTTTATTTTTGCTGTCTACTACGTTATGATAAAATACATATATGACTCCCAGGGTTTTAGCAATTCTTTCGTCTGGACTAGACTTGGTAGTTTTTTAGGAGCTTTACTGTTGTTAATTCCCTCCAGAAACCGAAAGTTAATCTTTGCCCGGCCACGACGCCAAGCTACTATAAAAAGTTGGCCATTGTTCTTAGGTATTAGATTAACCGCCTTTATTGCTTTTGTTATGACTAACCTTGCTATATCACTAGCTGACGTCTCATTGGTTAATAGCCTCCAAGGATTACAATATGTATTTCTACTAATAATTGCCTTCTTCTTGGCCAAACGCTATCCCAAGTTACTTAAACAAGAGATTAATCGACGCAATATTTGGCATAAATTAGCTGGTATTATTTTAATTAATATAGGACTCTTTCTGCTATTATGATCAAACGAATAAAAAAACATTGGCGACGCTTTATCATCATTTTAAGCTGTCTAATAATCCTCGGCTTATTATGGATTTGGCTAACTAGACGAACTATTTATTCGCCACATGAACTTACATATGGTCTGACTTTTTCTCCACTCGTCTTGAAAGACATGAACCTAGATTGGCAAGAAGCTTACATTAAAATGCTCGATGAATTAAAAGTTAAACATCTAAGGTTGGTGGCTTATTGGCCAATGATTGAAGAAAAAGAGGGGACATACGACTTTAGTGAATTAGATTGGCAAATCAAACAAGCCAGCCAAAGAAATGTGGATATAATTTTAGCGGTCGGAGCTCGTCTACCACGCTGGCCTGAATGTCACTATCCACAGTGGTATACTCAGCAAGACAAGCAAACTCAACAAAAAAAATTACTTGATTATATTCAAGCAACAATTAATAGATATGATGCCAATCCGGCTATAGTTGCCTGGCAGATAGAAAATGAGCCATTTTTAATTGGCTTCGGTAAATGTCCCAGGCTAAATGTAAGACTCTTAGACCAAGAAATAGCTCTGGCCCGTCAAAACACAAAAAAACCAATTGTCGTAACCGATAGCGGTGAATTAGGTATTTGGATACCAGCCGCTAGACGAGCTGATATTTTTGGTACTTCGATTTATCGACATATTTATAGTCAGCCCCTTAAGCACTATATGACCTACCCCTTATCTCCAAATTTCTTTAGGATAAAAACTAAATTAACTGAACTTGTAAGTAATGCCAAAATCATTGTCATTGAAATGCAAGCTGAGCCATGGGGCCCCCAACCCTACTTTACGTTATCCGAAGAGGAAAAAAACAAAACCATGAATATGGATAAATTAAAGAAAATGCTAGAATATGGCCGGCAAGGCGGTTTTGATACTTTTTATCTCTGGGGCGTAGAGTGGTGGTATTGGGAAAAAGAAATAAATGGTAACAATGAATATTGGGAATTTATGAAAAATCTTTTTAGTCAATCTTTATGAAACAACAACTAAACATAGGGCTGGACATTGGAGGCTCAAAAATTCTAGGCCTCTTATATGACCATAACAACAACAAAGCTTATGCCGCTCTTCGTCAGCCTATTATCAAAGATAGCTTACCAGCACTAGTCCGACAAATTCACTCAGAAATTGAACGTTTAATTGAAGCTGCTCAAAAAACAGGAAATATTCCCACTGGTATTGGGATTGGCATCCCCGGAGTAATTAAAAATGGCCGGATAATAAATTGTCCAAACTTAAGTGTATTAAACAATAGAAATTTAAATAAACTCCTGGCCAAGCAATTCCCTGATAAAAAAATACTATCAGATAATGACGTTAACTGTTTCTTAAGAGCTTATCTAGTTAAACATCCATTACTAAAAAATACCACCTTTGCTGTAGTTGCCTTGGGCACAGGTATTGGTGGAGCTATCGCTATAAATGGAAATAATATTATCCCTGAACTAGGTATTAGCAGTGAAATAGGTCATATGATCATTAATTCACAGTCAGGAGCTGATTTAGAGCATTATTACCACAAAATAATGGGTCATCCGGCTGGTCGTCTCTTTACTGCCGCCCAGGCGGGTGACTTTCTGGCCCAGCAAAAAGTAGAAAAATTTGCTAAAATACTAGGACTTGCCATGGTTAATCTAAATAATCTTATTAATCCTAAAGTAATAATTTTAACTGGAGGAGTTAGCCGATACTATAAAACTTATCTACCTCTAGTAAAACAGATAATTAATGAACAAAGCCTAACCCCCAATAGGCCCAAGTGGATTGTAGGACAAGATCAAAAAGCGGCCGCTATTGGAGCTAGTTTATTATTATAATCCTCTCACCAATAAAGTAAGACTGGGGCTAGTAATGGTCTCTCCGGTCCACAATTCTGCCTCTGCTGTTATTACATAAGTACCATTTCCTTCTGCCGGCTTTGGGAAATTAATATCAGCCAATCCATTATCGGCCGGCTGGACGACAGTAATAAGTTGGGGTGAAGAGCCTTTAATTTTATAATACACCTTAATCTTATGAGCTAATTTAAAATTAGTAATTTTAAGCTGAAGAGCCACTGGAAAATCAGCTGCTCGATAAGTAAGACCGTCATCAGGGGATAACCAGGTCATTGTTAAATTACCAACATTACTACCTCCCCCTAAAACAATAGTAAGCTCATGCTTGGTGCAATTTTTAACATCATCACAAGCCTCTATCGCTAATTTGTGCTGGCCATCAGGTAAAAAATCTAAACTAATTTCCTCATCTAAATGGTCAGCGTTAATGGTTTTTAATAAAAAGCCATTAATATAAAGATTAAAAGTTTTAACCCCTCGAGGTGCAGTAGCAGTAGCATTAACTAATAAAGTATGGTCAGTAATTTGTTGCCCTGCTGATGGACTAATAATCGTTAAATCAGGTTGATTTTCAGGAATATGTAAATTATCACTATCTTTGGGTGGCTCACCTAAATTAAGCTTCTGCTTCTCGGCCCAACTCTTAACCCCCGCTTCCCAGGGAGCAAATTGAGGATCAGCTTCAGGGTTAGTGGGTGCTGGCCCGCGAGGATTCTCACGATCAACATAATAAAGAATACAATGTCCCTGCCAATAACGGTCTTCGCGAATCATATCGGGTGGTGTAGAACTAGTAGCTAATAATCCAGAAACTTTATCCACCTTGACTACAGTAGTAGTCGGAATTACTCCATCTAAAACAGGCTTGCCGGTATCTTCAATTTCTGGCTTTTTAAATGTTTCTACTGGGGTACCAGTTAAAATGCGATTCATGTAATTTTGCCAAATTGGAGCAGCGACTACACTACCGTCAGCACCCTTACTCATTGATTTATTGTCATTATTGCCAACCCAAACCCCGGTAATAATTGACGGGGTGTAACCAATAGTCCAAGCATCTTTGTAATCATTAGTAGTGCCAGTTTTAACGGCTGCCGGCCGATCATTAAGAGTTAAATGATTTTTAGCCCCAAAAATATAAGCACGCTCCTCGTTGTCACTAAGAATATCATTTATCTCTCTAGCAATTTGCGGCTCCAAAACTTTAACATGTTCCGACTCGATTTCTTCGAGAATTTTACCATCTTTATCTTCCACTTTTAATATATAGCGTGGCTTAACCATCTCTCCGTCGCGCGCAAAAGCACTATAAGCAGCTACGTGTTCCGCCAATTTTACTTCGCCGCCTCCCAAAACCAAAGATAAACCAAAACGACTTTTATCGTTTAGAGTAGAATAGCCTAAATTTTTAGCTACAGCTAAAACATCATCTAACCCTGCCAGATAAAGAGTTTTGACAGCTGGGATATTAAGCGAACCAGCTAAGGCCTTTTTCATGGTAACTGGACCATATTCCTGACCATTATAGTTATGTGGCTCATAAGGATTATCTGGGTCTAAAGAAAAATTAGTTATAACATCAAATAAAACCGTCCGTGGCGTATAACCTTTCATAAAAGCAGTGGCATAAACTATGGGCTTAAAAGATGATCCTGGCTGTCGGGGTCTTAAGGTTAAATTAACCTGCCCATCAATCTCATCATTAAAATAGTCTCTGGAACCTACCATCGCTAGAATATCTCCTGATTTAGCATCCATAGAAAATAGGGCGGCATTACTAGCGCCAAAATTCTTAGCATTTTTTTCAGCCTGAGTAGTTACTGCCTCTTCAGCAATTTTTTGCTTTTCTATATCAATAGTAGAATAAATCTTTAATCCTCCTTGCTCTAACATTTTTTCACCATATTTATCTGCTAACTGATCTTTAATTTCCATCACAAAATGAGGAGCAATAATATTGCCGTTTTCTTGTAGGGGCTTAAACTGTAAGGGAAAATCTTTAGCTTCAGCTGCTTCCTCTTTACTAATATAACCTTGTTCGGCCATTAAATCTAAAATGTAACGTTGCCGAGCTATTAGAGTCTCTTTATTGGGGCCATAGGGTGAATAACGGGTTGGGGCTTGAGGTAGAGCCGCTAAAATTGCCGCCTCGGCTAAATTAACCTGGCTAATGCTCTTACCGAAATAACGCTGACTAGCAGCTTCAACGCCATAAGCATTAGAGCCGTAAGGAATTTCATTTAAATACATCTGTAAAATTTCATCTTTAGAAAATTTCTTTTCAATCCGGTAGGCCAAAATAAGCTCCTTAATCTTGCGGGTATATGTTTTTTCTGAAGTTAATAGGGCATTTTTCACAAACTGCTGAGTTAAAGTAGAACCACCAGCCCGCCGATGGAACAAAACATTAGTGACAGCAGTGCGGAACATGGCCCATAAACTAAAAGCGCCATGGTTATAAAAATCTTTATCTTCAATGGCAATAGTGGCCTCCTTCACATAATCGGGAATCTGGTCAAGATTAACCAATGTTCTTTTTTGATCACCATGAATCTCATAAAGGATAGTTTCTCCCTTACGGTCATAGATCTTAGTACTTTGAGCTATCTCTCTCTCTAGCAATTTATTAGGTGATGGCAAATCACGTGAGAACCACCAAAAGACACAGCTGCCAACAATTAGAAACAACAAAAATAGAGCTCCTAAAAATTTGATGATTTTAACCCAATTAAGTCCCCGGCGTGGTTTTCGCTGGCCAGGCCGTCTATTGGTTCTTATAGCTAAAGCTGAACGATTACCTTTCTGATTAATATATCGCCGAGTAGAATAAGTTGAAGAGGGCTTGCGTACAACTAATTTTGGTATGGGCATAAAAATATTTTATAATGAAATTATAGCAAATAATTGGAGATAATCAAAAATGACTATCTAGGGCCGCCTACTCTTGCCGACCAACAAGGGTTATGTTATAATAGCTCCATCTTAATCTAATTTGTGTCTTAATAACATTTTTATGAAACTATCTAAAAAAATTCTCTTTATTTGTTTACTCCTGCAATGTTTAATTATTAATCCTTTAACTTTACAGCCAGCTAAAGCTCAGGTTGATTTATGGGGCAACAATGTGGGCACTAACGCTTTCAACAATATCGGCTTTAAAGAAAAAGATCCCCGGGAAATAGTGGCCAATATTATTAAAATAGCCTTGGGTTTCTTGGGAACTATTGCAGTAGTATTGATTCTCTATGCTGGCTTCTTGTGGATGACAGCGGGTGGTAAACCAGATACGGTCAGCAAAGCCCAAAAAATTATGGCGGCAGCCGTCATTGGCCTAGTTATCATTCTAGCTTCCTATGGATTGACCTTGTTTATAACCAGATCATTAAGTAATGCCGTTGGATAAAATTTAATAAAAATTAATTCATTTATAAGCTAATAACAAAATTATGAAAAAATGGTTAATTGGCCTTATGTCGTTAGTATGGGCCTGCAGCTTTATATCTTTATCCCCTGCGCCAGTTAGAGCAATTGACGTGTGGGGAACTGGCACCATAGATGCCTATACTAATGATCAAAATGGTGTGGGATTTTCTGAAACCGATCCACGAACAGTAGTAGCTCGAATTATAAATATAGCTCTGGGTTTCTTGGGAACTATTGCAGTAGTATTAATTATTGTAGCTGGCTTTCAGTGGATGACAGCGGCTGGTAATGAAGAAAAAATTGGTAAAGCCAAAAAATTAATGTCAGCAGCGGTCATTGGTTTGGTTATTGTTCTAATGGCTTTTGCTCTAAGCAGCTTTATTATTAATGCTGTTATTACTGCCGTTAGCTAATTTTGCTATATTAGCTACAGCTCAAATTTGCCAAAATATTTTGGCAAATTTTGCTTCAGCCTAATTACTAATTGTGCTGAGACAAAATTTTTAAATGATTTCTCATGGGCAAAAAATTAAGTATCATCAAAAATTCTTATAAATTATTCTGGATTTTCATTTTAGGGGTGGCCTTAATTCAAAATATTATTATCCCCAATGCTAAGGCAGCCTCAAACTCTACTTTTGGCCTAGAGACAACGGCTAGCCATGCTGGTCTTGTAACGAATACTACCCTCCAGGCCAAGGTTGGACAAATAGTTGGGTCGGTTTTAGCTTTAATTGGAGTGCTTTTCTTTGTTCTAATGATCTATGGTGGTATCACCTGGATGACGGCTGGTGGTAATGAAACTACTGTCACCAACGCTAAAAAAACTATTACTGCTGCAATTATTGGACTAGTCATAGTAATTTCAGCCTATGCAATAACTCTTTTCTTGGGAGAAGGATTGGCGGGATAATTTATTATGAAAAAAAGAAAAAAATTTTTTGTATTAAGTGTTTTTACCCTCATCGTCTTCACACTCTACGTGCCTTTAAATTGTTATTCTAAAAATAATACTGCTAATGCTGCAGCAATTGATCTTTTCTCTAATAGTGCCAAGACAACTGCTAGTCAAATGGGTTATGACCCTCAAACTAACCAATTAACTATATTAAGTCAAATAAGTCTTATTGTTAATATTGTCTTTGGCCTAACTGGTGTCATCTTTTTTATCTTAATAATCTATGGCGGCATTCTGTGGATGACTGCTGGCGGTAATGATGAACAAGTTAAAAAAGCACAAAATATTATTCAACGAGCCGCTATTGGACTTTTTATTGTGGTGCTGGCCTATGCTATTACTTACTTCATTCTTAAACGAATTTTGTGATAAAATCTCATTTCTTTAAAATAATCAATCAACGTGTGGTCATTATTATTATAACAATCATGACCATAATAATGCCCCTGCACTTTATAACGGCGCAAGGTATAAAGGATGCCTTCTCTGACAACACAATTAAAACGACAGGGAAAGCTGCTGGTTATGACACCACAAAAGACAGCGTTCTCCCTATAGTCGCTAATATTGTTAATATCGTCTATGGCTTAATTGGTGTTATCTTTTTTGTCTTAATAATCTATGCTGGCATTCTGTGGATGACTGCTGGCGGTAATGATACACAAGTTAAAAAAGCACAAAACATTATTCAACGGTCAGCTATTGGACTTCTTATTGTTGTATTGGCCTATGCTATTACATATTTTATCTTCAATGTCGTCTTTCGTGTCCATTATGTGCCATCAAACATTAGAGATTATTATATAACTACATAAGAAATATGACTAAAAAAATATTTGCTATAAGTGCTTGGACTATAATTATAGCCGGACAGCTATTATTTAGTGGCCACACAGTTAAAGCTCAATCAACAAGTTCGGTAATGGAACATCTGAGATTAGTGGCTGGGGGTAGTTATGACATCAATACCAACGAGGATACACTATTAAACAATATAGCCACTATAATACAAGTAGTCCTTGGCTTGCTGGGTACCATTTTTGTCATCTTAATGATTTATGCTGGCATTCTGTGGATGACCGCTGGCGGTAATGATACACAAGTTAAAAAAGCACAAAACATTATTCAACGAGCGGTTATTGGCCTGATTATTGTTGTCCTAGCCTATGCTATTACTTACTTCATATTTAAGGAACTCGGAGGATTAGGGCCAGCCTAAAATAAAACCCCGCTATTACTAGCGGGGATAGACAGTGGTTATTTGTTAACAATAACCACCGCCTTTTGTCCGGCAGAAATCTGCCGGATTATTGTTGCCCGTTGGTTGTTTCCCCAGCCAACGGTAAAAACTAAGGTCCCCACAGGTACCCTAGCCTCAACGAGGCTGGCTTCCCCGGGGTTCAAAATTATTCCAGCGAATGGACCATCCAAAACGACGATCCGATAATCACTAGCATTCACTAGTCTTGCCAAAGTGGTGCCGAAGATAGCTTGGCCCATTACCTGATTAGCTAAGTCAAGCCAGGCTTGACTAGTCTCGGGAGTTGTGGCTTCACGGGCCTTTTGCAAATAATAGGCCCGTAAATTTGTCCAGTCTTGGTCACCCCTCAACTGGATCCAATTCTCAGCAGGTAGGACGCCTTTCGCGTCAACAGCTAAAATCTGTTGACCGTTGGCGTCCAGCCCAACCTCCACTCTGGCCGTATTGCTGCTACAAGCAGCAATAACTAGAGCAATAATCACTAGGGCGATAAAAAAGTATGGGCGTCTCATTTAACACCTCCTTATATTTTATGATTTTTAAGTACTATAATAGTAAAATAACACATAAAGTTAATTTTGTCAATAATTGACAAAGCTGCAATTTCTGAGATAATTAACTTATGCTAGTTTAGATTAAACTAGCTTTTTTTATCACTATATCATTTTCTATGTCTGAATTAATGAATGCCATTAAACTTATCTGCGAGGAAAAAAACCTCAATTATGAAGCAGTTATTGAGGCTATTGAATCAGCCCTAGCTGCCGCTTATCGTAAAGACTATGGCGACAAAAATCAAAACATTAAAGTTAAATTTAATGAGGATTTATCTAAGATCAAAGTCTATGATGTTAAAACGGTAGTAGAAGATATGCCTCTCCCAACCTTTAACGCTCCGCTAACCTTAAAGAGCTTACAAGAGTCAACAGTAACTATAGATCCAGAAGCAGCTAAAGAATTAACCACCATTCGTGAAGATCAACCGCCGACAGAAATCCGTGACGAAAATGGTGAAATTATTAGAAAATTTAATCCTAAAACAGAAATTCAACTTAGCGAAGCTAGACTAATTAAACCGAATGCTAAAGTGGGCGATGAAATCATTACCGAGCTACCAGCTCATACTGAATATGGCCGTATGGCTGCCCAGACTGCTAAACAAGTAATCATCCAGAAATTACGAGAAGCTGAGCGCGATATGATTTATGAAGATTTTAAAGATAAAGAAAAAGAGGTAATTAGTGGAATTGTCCAGCGCCGTGAAGGCCATAATGTTTTAGTAGATGTAGGGAAAACTGTTGGCATTATTCCACCCCAGTACCAAATACCTAGCGAAAATTACCGCCCTAATAGCCGCATTAAAGTCTTTGTAGAAGAAGTTCGAGTAAGCAATCGAGGGCCAGAAATTATTTTGTCTAGAACAGCTGACGAAATTCTTAGTAAGGTTTTTTATCTCGAAATTCCAGAAATATCTAACGGTCTAGTAGATTTAAAGGCAGTCGCCCGAGAAGCTGGCAGTAGGTCTAAGGTAGCAGTAGCCGCTAACAGTGAGAATGTTGACCCTATTGGTTCTTGTGTTGGTCAACGAGGTTCGCGAATCCAAACTATAATTAATGAAGTTGGTGGTGAAAAAATTGACATTATTGAATACAGTGATGATCCCAGTAAATTCATTGCTAATGCTTTGGCCCCAGCAAAAATTGAACAAGTAGAGCTTGACTATGAGAATAAACAAGCAACAATTACTGTTGATCCAGAACAATTATCATTAGCCATTGGCCGAGATGGCCAAAATGTCCGCCTAGCCGCTAAGTTAACTGGCTGGCATTTAGATATCGTCAGTTCAGCGGATAAAACAAACAAAACTCCGACCAAAGAAACTAACAAGAAAGAAAAGACTAATAAAACTAAAGTCATTTCAAAGGAAAAAGCTAAAAAAGTGACTAAAAAAACCAGTACTTCTGCCTCTAAAACCAAAAAAACTGCTAAGAAATAAACAAAATTTATGCTTTTCTTCCGCTATGGTGAAGAAAGTTTTCAGATTCAGCGGGATTATAAACAGCAACTAAGAGAATTAGATTCTAATACTGTTGCCAGCCTGCAGTCTTTTAATATACCCGAAACAGATTGGTTAGAACTTAATAACAGTCTTAACAATCCATCACTTTTCCAGTCTACTAAGATTATTACTCTTAATAATTTATTGAGTGGCAAAAATTCAATAGTAGAAAATGGATTAATTAATGAATTAAAAAAAGAAACAACAATTATTGAGTCGCCATCTATCTATTTGTTTATTAATGACTATAATCTAGGAATGAAATATCTGGCGGGAAAACAACGGCCGGTAATCCTAGGAGGTGATGGGCGAACGAAACCACTTAATAAAAATGAGCAAGAATTATTTTTACTTCTTACTCAGAAGGCTAAATTAGTAAAATATTATCCAAAACTAAAAGGACTGGGTGCAGAAAAATTCTTAGAGCAGCTTATTAAAGAAAGAAATATAGAGCTTACTCCAGCTGCTAAAAAATTATTATTAGAACTAACTGGTGGTAATTTCTGGCAGATTTATCACGAGCTTAATAAATTAGCCAACTATATTGCTGGTAGTGACCACAAAGAAATCGCTAATGCCGATGATGTTAATCTTTTAGTAAATAACACCACCAAACATTTATTTGAATTTATAGAGGCCTTTTGTAACCAAAAATTAGCCCAGACAACCAAATTAACTGAAGAGATTTTTAACGATGAAGATGGTATTGCCACTTTCTTAGCCCTACTTAATCGACAAGTACTCCAATTTTTAGACATCAAAACCCGCCTAGAGGCAGGACAATCTTTAATAGAAATTGAAAAATCACTTAACCTACCAAAAAGTGTGAGTCAAAAATTAATTAATCAAGCCTCAAAACTAAAAAGAGACAGTTTAATTCAATTATTAGACAATTTAACAAAATTTAATTGGTCAACTAAACAAAGCCATGGGAATGAGGCGGCTCTTTTTACTCTTCTTACTATAGCTCATGCTAGATAATTATTTACGAAGGGGGACTACAATATATTGATATTCATTACTACCGGGTAGAGTTATTTCACATGCACTAATACCATCAATTATTTTGAATAAAACCTGATTAACCGGAAGAATATTAAGGCAATCTAATAAATAGCGATAATTTAAGCGGATAGAGTTATCTTTACCATTTATTTGGGCAGCTAATTTTGCCTGATGGCTTCCAATTTGTCCTGACACAGCTTCAATTATTATTTCTTGCTGATCAGCATTAATAGTCAAATCAACGGCATTAGAATTGGCGCTAAAAATGGAGGCCATTTTTATGGCTCTTAAAAATTCTCCTCGGTCAATAGTTATTTCAGTTTTAAAATCAGTAGGAATAACTTGAATATAATCAGGATAATGTCCTTCAATTAAACGGGACACTATCTCTATTCCTTGATAAACAAATAAGACTTGATTGTCAGCGATATGTATCTGTATTTGATCACTATCTTCAGTTAATTCATCGTTGGAAAAATTAATAATTCTTGCTAATTCCTGCATGGTCTTAAAAGGAACAATAATTTTAAGTCCTTCTGAATCTAGAGTGCCAAAATCTAGATGAAAATTAATTTCTTTTTTAGCTAAACGGAAACTATCTGTAGATACTAGATTGATATATTTATTATTAATATCGAATAAAACCCCAGTTAATTCTAGCCGATTATCAGTAGGATTAATGGCAAATAAAAGTTGATTAAGGGCCAACTTTAAATCAGAAACAGCTAAAGTGAGACTGATTTTTTTATCAATTTGAGGAATTACTGGAAAATCTTCAGCATTTTGTCCTTTTATAATAGTATTGTATTTTTTACAATTAATTTTTAAATCTTGTTTATTTATTAATTGAATATCAATTTTTTCGTTAGGCAAAAGAGCAATATAATCACTAAAAATTTTAGCATCTATAGCAATTGCTCCCTCTTTATTAACTTTACCTCTAATTTGCTTAGTGATGCCTATTTCTAAGTTAGTAGCTGCTAAAGTAATAATGTTATCTTTTGCTTTAATTAAAATATTATTTAAAATAGGCATACTAAGATTTTTTTCGGCAATATGGCTAACAATGGTTAATCCTTGATGTAAATTTTTTTGAAGAATAGTTAATTGCATAATAATTATTTTAATATAGATTATATTATTAATAATAGCTGGAAAAAAGTTGATAAGTCTTTTTTACGTATAATATTAGTTAAAAATATTAGTATTTGAATTGTGGATAAAGAGAGAAATTATTGTTAATAACAAGTATATAAATTAATTAAAAATTTTTAGTCAGTGGATAAATAAAAGTTATAAACTATTTAATCACAATTAATACACCGAAGTAATTGATTGAGATATTTGTTCAATATCTTGTCTAATTTTAGAATTATTTTGAATATCTCGCTCAATTTTCGCACAAGCATGCATCGCAGTAGTATGGTCTCGTCCACCTAATTCTTGACCAATAAAAGGGAAAGAAGCATCCATTCTGGTTCTTAATAAATACATAGCTATTTGTCTGGGGATAACCAATTCTTTTTTACGGCTACTGCCGGTAAGTTCAGATAAATTTAGGTTATAAAAATTAGCCACCGCTTCTAATATTTTTTGGGGAGTAGATAGATTATTAGCTTGAATGGAAATAAAAAAATCTTTTAGTACTTGCTTGGCGATAGATAAATCTGGTTCACAATTATGGAATTGGCAGAAACCAATAATTCTATTAAGTGCTCCCTCTAGTTCACGAATATTATTACTAATATTCGTGGCAATGTATTGAATAATTGATTGGTCTAAGGGAAAGTTTTTCTGTTGGCATTTAGAATTTAAGATAGCCATTCTGGTTTCTAAATCAGGTTGCCCAATATCAGCAACCATACCCCATTCAAAACGCGTAATAAGACGAGCCTCTACAGCTTTCATATTTCTCGGTGAACGGTCAGAAGTAATAACTATTTGTTTATTGGCTCGGTGGAGCTGATCAAAAGTATAAAAAAATTCTTGTTGGGTACCATCTTTGCCAGCCATAAATTGTATGTCGTCAACTAGTAATAAGTCTACATTTCTGTAGACACTCTTAAAAGTATTACCCTGTCCATGATAGACGGCATCAACATAATCATTAGTAAATTTTTCTGAGGTAACATATAGGACTTTTTTACCAGATTTGAGTACTTCATGACCAATAGCTTGGAGAAGGTGAGTTTTACCTAAACCGACGCCACCATAGATAAAAAGAGGGTTATATGTTTCTCCGGGTTGGCGGATAGCTGCCCATGAAGCGGCATGAGCTAATTCATTATGTTTACCTACGATAAAGGTTTCAAAAGTATATTTAGGATTAAGACCAGCTGCCAGGCAAAGTGATTCATCTTTTGAGGGGTTAGTTTTATAGGCCTTATTCTCTTTTTCTTCAGGAGGGTCAGGAGCAAGAAAATTGCTTTTAGCTTCCTTGGGCTTAGTTTTGATAATATATTTTATCCCTTTAAGCTTATTACCGGTAACTTTATAAAAAGTTTTAGTAATATCTTTGGAAAATTTATTTTCAAACCAAGCCTGAGTGAAGGCATTAGGAACACCAATAGTTAAAATGTCATCTTGATAATCAAAAATAAAAGAATTCTTAAACCAGGTGGTAAAACTGGCTTTAGACATGTTCAGTTCAGCTTCACTAAGGATAGCTTGCCAAATTTGTTCTAGGGAGGAGTGATCCATAGATGGGGGCTTATTTTGATTTTATTATAACAGGCTTATTTTTTTCGGCAACCCATTAAAAAGTTGATAACTTTGTTGATAAAATGTGGATAATAAAATCATTATAAGTATTGACCAAGGTTTAATAAACTGATATGCTCTTGCTAGACTATATCACTAAAGGAGTCTTTTTAACTTTTGATAATATGCCGAAACGAACTTATCAACCTAATAATTTACGAGCTAAGAAGAAGCATGGTTTTTTAGAAAGAATGATGACTAAAAGTGGTCGTAGTGTTTTACGTCGCCGCCGTAATAAGGGGCGCCAGAGATTAACCAAATAGTTCTTGGTTAATCTTGTTCTATGCTTAAAAAACAAAATCGTTTAACCAAGAAGAAAGATTTTGACCGTCTTTTTAGATCAGCCGAGGCTAAATATTATGGTAAATTGTTGGGTGTTAGAATAGTGGCTAATGGATTAGATTATAATCGCTTTGGCTTTGTCGTTAGTCGTCGTTACTGTCATTTAGCCGTAGAACGTAATTTAATTAGGCGTCGTTTAGCAACCATAGTAGAAGAAAATTTATCCAAGATGGTTGGAGGCCACGATATTGTGATTGTTGTTATTGCTCCCTGGCCCCTTTTAAAGTTTATTGACTTAAGACAAGAGTTAATTAATGCTTGGAAAAAACTAAAATTAATAGTATGATAAGGGTTATTAAGTTCTTAGAGCAAATTGTAATCAATTTAATAATTGCTATTATTTCAGGGTATCAAAAAACCTTGTCACCAGATCATGGTTGGTTTAAAAAGTATTTTCCTTATGGCTGTTGTCGTTTTCGGCCAACCTGTTCAGAATATGCCCAGGCGGCCCTAAAAAAATACGGCTTAATCAAGGGAAGTCTAATATCTATTAATCGCATCTTACATTGTCATCCCTGGTCCTCGGGTGGTTGGGATCCAGTTCGCTAATTTTTATGAAGCATTTATTTACTATTCTTTTTTATCAGCCAGTACTCAATCTTCTGGTTTGGTTTTATAATATTTTGCCTGGTCATGACATGGGAGTAGTTATTATTGCTCTAACAATCCTGGTTAAGTTAATTTTGTGGCCACTTTCTCAGAAGTCGTTAAAGTCGCAACAGGCCATTAATCGTCTTCAGCCAAAAATTAAAGAAATTCAAAATAAATATAAAAATGACAAGGAAAAACAGGGTCAGGCCCTAATGGATCTTTATCGTCAAGAAAAGGTTAACCCCGCCTCTTCTTGTTTGCCCCTTTTAATTCAGTTGCCACTATTATGGGCGGTGTTTATGGTTTTTCGTGATGGTCTTTCTAACCAGTCGCTATCATTGGTCTATCCATTTATTAGTAGACCAGAATTGTTAAAAACTACATTTTTTGGTATAATAGATTTAGCTAAACCAAATGAAATTTTGGCAGTAGCTACAGGATTAGTTCAATTTTTTCAGAGTAAAATTTCGGCTCATTATACTATGCCTGCTAATACTGGTAATGGCCGGGCAGATAATCTTACGGCAATGATGAGCAAGCAGATGATATTTATGATGCCCATTATGACAGTTATAATCTGTTGGACTCTACCGAGTGGTTTAGCAATGTATTGGTTGTTTTCTAGTCTCTTTACAATTTTTCAGCAGCTTTATTGGTTTAAAAAGACTCCTAAGTCAAATTAAATATTTCTATGATCAATTATAAAAATATACTGAAGCAAACTTGGCAGATAACCATTAAAAATCGATGGTTATGGGTAATGGGTTTATTTGCTGCTTTGCTTAGTAATGTCAATCAATATACCAGTTTATTAAATGCTTTTGATGGAAGTGGCTGGTCTAGATTTTTGAACTCTCTTTCTGTTTATTGGAATTATGGTTTATCTTTGATTAATATTTCCTCTCATAATCCTTTACTTTTATTACTGTGTTTATTAGCTTTAGTATTAATTATTGGTTTATTGTTTCTTGCTGTTAATAGTCAGATTGTATTAGTCCAGAAAATACAGCATAGTATAAAATCTGAAGGGAAGAAGTCCCTACCTCTTCCCCGGGTAAGTTTTTGGCAACAGATCAAAAATAATTGGCCAATTTTTTGGCCGACAGTAGGTATTATTGTTACTGTTAAATTAATTCTATTATTTGGATTATTGATAATAAGTTTAGGCATGACAGGAGCTTATTTAATTAGACAGCCAATTATCAGCGTTTTTGTTTATATTGTATTAGTTTTACTATTCCTGGTTTTAATTTGGTTAATAGGTACCTGGGGCTTTTATTGGCTTCTACTCTTTTTGTCTGACAAGAAAAGTGATTGGTTGGCTTCAGCCAAGGAGGCTTGGCATATACTCTGTGAAAATTTATTGGCCAGCTTAGGGATTTTTATTATTGTAGTTTTAATCAATTTAGTAGTTTATTTGTTGTGGATTTTTATTATGGGTCTATTAGCTATACCTTATTCACTTTTGTCTTTACTCTTAATAAGATACCTATCATTTAGCGAAGTGCCACTTATTATTATTGCCCAGATTTTATTAATAGCCGGTTTAATGTTTGTTGTGGGCATAGTGACTGTGTTTGAATATAGTTTATGGCTTAGTTTTATAGACAAATTGCCCAATAAAAGTAACAAAAATATTATCAGAAGAGTTAGTCACGCTTTTCATCGCCAGTAAGTATAATTAAAATTTATATCTATAAAAACCCACTAAAATGTGGGTTTTTATAGATATAAACGTTGACTTCTAAGGAAAAATATTATAAAGTAAGGACAAAATAAATTTTTCCTAAAGGATTATAATCATTTTTATGAATATTACAGAATTAGCACGTCGCCTTAGGGTTTCACCTCAAGAGTTAAGAGATACGTTGCCTAAGATTGGTTTTGATATTGGTCAAAAGGCTATTAAGATAGATCAATATTTGGCTCAACGTATTATTAGGGAATGGCCACGACTGACTCGTGACTTAAAAAATCGTGAGGAGCGAGAGCGACAACAAGAAGAAGCAGTAGCCACAGCTCGAGCTGAAAGGCGAGTAGTTAAAATAGGTCCAGTCATCACCGTTAAAGACCTGGCCAATGTTTTTGGTTTGCCAGTAAATCGTATTTTGACTGAATTAATGCAGAATGGAATATTTGCCTCACTTAACGAGAAGATAGATTTTGATACAGCAACTATTATTGGTAGTGAATTAGGAATAGGAGTAGTGGCTTCTGAAGAAGAAGCGATGGATAATGATATTAATGAATTAAAAGAAGCAGAAAATATATCTGGTTCTAATAATTTAATAGTTAGGCCACCAATTGTTGTGGTAATGGGTCATGTTGATCATGGAAAGACTCAATTATTAGATGCTATTCGTCATACTGATGTAGTAGCAACTGAGGCTGGAGGTATTACTCAACATATTGGAGCGTATCAGATTAGTCGTAAAGATAAGGAGGTTACTTTTGTAGATACTCCAGGCCATGAAGCTTTTACCGCTATGCGTAAACGAGGAGCTAAAGTGGCTGATTTAGCTATTTTAGTAATAGCAGCTGATGATGGAATTAAGCCGCAGACTATTGAAGCTTATCGAATTATTAAAGAGGCTAAGATTCCTTTTGTAGTCGCTATAAACAAAATTGATAAACCAGAGGCTAATGTTGACAGAGTGAAGCAGGAGCTAGCTAATGAACTTGGCCTTGTACCCGAGGAGTGGGGTGGTAAGGCAATTATTTGTTCAGTTTCAGCTAGATATGGCCAGGGAATAGATGAGCTTTTGGATACTATTTTATTGTTAGCTGATTTGAACGCCGAGGCTCGATTAGCTGATCCTCTAGCTAAGGCAGTGGGGACTATTATTGAGTCTCATATAGATAAAGGGGAGGGGCCAGTAGCTACCGTTTTAGTCCATAATGGGACTTTAAAGATTGGCGATAATCTGATGTGCAATCAACAATATTATGGTAAGGTACGTGCTTTAAAAGATTATCGTGGTCAGTTAATCCAAGAAGCTGGTCCATCTACTCCAGTAAAGGTTATTGGCCTTAGGGCAACACCAGAAATTGGTGATATAGTAAGGGTAGAATCTGTAGAACATAGAAATAAAACCAAAATAATTGCCAAACAAGAAAATCAAGCCATCATTACTAAAGTGCAGGATGATAATTCTTTTAAAGGGACCCCAATTAATTTAGTGATAAAAACTGATGTTTATGGTAGTGGCGAGGCCATTGAGGAGTCTCTTTTAAAGTTAAATAATGAAGAGGTAGCCGTTCGAATTATTTATCGTGGGCTAGGAAATATTACCGAAGGAGATGTTGTCAGGGCTGCAGCTAATCAGGCTAAGGTTATTGGTTTTAATGTTGGAGTAAATGCCCAAGTTGAAGATTTAGCTAGAGACAAGGGGGTACTTATTGAAAGATATCAAATTATTTATGATTTGATAGATAAGGTTAGACAAGATATGCAGGCCCTAATGAAGCCAGAGATTAAACGAATAAATTTAGGGCAGGTTAAAGTGTTGGCAATTTTTAAACAAGAAGGAATGACTCAAATAGTAGGAGGCAAAGTCATAGAGGGCACTATTCGGGCCGATAGTCTATTGGAAGTTGTCCGGGGTGGGGAGGTTATTGGTCAAGGTAAATTAGTCCATTTGCAAGCCGGGCGGCAAGAGGTTAAAGAGGTTGTTACTGACCAAGAATGTGGTCTTCAGATAGAAAGCTTGGAAGTGCTTAAAGTAGGAGATATTTTACGGATTTATCGTGAAGATGAGGTTTTTAAAAAGATGTAATTTATGATTCATAATTTTAAACGCGCCAATAAAACCCTGCAACGAGAGATAGCCGATTTAGTTAATAAATTAATAGAATTTCCCGGAGGTTTATTATCTATTACTTATACCAGTTTAAATGCTGATTGTTTAGAAATGAAAGTTGGAGTATCTGTACTTCCAATTAATTTGCGTGGTACAGCCTTAAGGAAATTAAGAAAGAAGTCGGCAGAAATTGCTAAATTTTTAGCTAAAAAATATCAATTGCCACGAATACCTAGAATTATTTGGTTAATTGATGATTCGGCTGAAGAGGCGGACCATCTTAATTATTTAATCAATAAATTATCAAGCTGATTTTATATGGATAAAGTGGAAGCTCTTAAGGCCTGGTCGTTAATGCGTGAAGCCAAAAATTGGCTTATAGCTACTCATTTTAATCCAGACGGTGATGCCCTGGGGTCAGTTAATACATTTTTAGAGCTAGCTGCCGCTATGAATAAGCCAGTAATGGCTTATTGTGCTAGTGCTCCTGATGACAAGTTTGGGTTTTTATCCAGAATTAACCAGTTAGCAAACAAGATAACTAAAGAGCAATTTGATGAATTCGACCTCATTATTACAGTAGATTGTGCCACAGCTAGCCGTAGTAAATTAAAAGAGTGGTTATTTAGTCGCTCTGCTAATCAAATAGTTATTGAATTTGACCACCACGAGCGACAAGAAGATTATGCCGATATAAGTTTTAAGGAAAGTGGGGCGGCTGCTACAGTAGAGATAATTTATAATTTTCTGTTAGCTAATGACTGGCCTATTAATGCGGAAATGGCCAAATCAATTCTGACTGGCCTATTAACCGACACTGGTAATTTTTTATATTCTAATACTAACGATAAAATTGCTAAAATAGCGGCTAAAATGATGTTAATAGGGGCAAGGTTGCCTAAAATTGTAAGGCAGACTGTAACTAATAAAAATTTAGCAGTTATGCATTTATGGGGTTTAGTTTTAAGTCGTCTTAAAATTAATTATGAATATTTAGTAGCCATAGCTACAGTAAAACAAAAAGAACTATCTGAGTTTGGTTTAGGCGTTGATGATCTTACTGGTCTTACTGGTCTTATGAGTGGTCTCCAAGGAGTTAATGGTAGTTTATTATTAATAGAAACTGAGAATGGTCAAATTAAAGGAAGTTTGAGGTCTCATTTAACTAATATTGATATGTCCGAGCTGGCAAATTTTCTAGGAGGCGGTGGGCATCGTCAGGCTGCTGGTTTTTGCGTTAATGGTTCACTGGTGGAGGGAGGGGGACAAGTAATAGTATCATAGCTAATCTTTATTTATTGTGTTATACTTTTTATAAGTTAATTAATTTAAGCTATAAAAATATGGACAACATTATTAAAATTGTTAACAAAAAAATTAGGCAGATAGTTATTAGTTTAACTGTGGTTGGCATTCTGCTATTGATTCTTAGTTTTTTAACAGTTTGGACTACCTTTATGGCCAAATTAGTTATGGGGATGGTAATTCTGCTATTGGCTTATGCCTTTTTATCCACAGCTTATAGATTGTGGAAAATTCAGCAAGACATCAAAGATGTGTGGCAGATTAAAGATACAAAGATTAAATAATTAGCTTATGCCCAAAAGTAAGAAGTTCCCACGATGGATTTGGTTAGTAATTGCAATAATTATTATTGGTGGAATATTAATTTGGGTTATGAAAAATAGATCAGTACCCAATATGGATGAGTTAGGGCGAGATAATTTATATCATTATAGAAATGAGGAGCTGGGATTTAGTTTGGATCTACCGCCAGAATTTATATATTATCAAGTAGAAAGATTTAATGCGGCTGATTATACTGAAATTAGATTTTTTGTACCAACTAGTGATCCAAACTATGTTTACGAGGTTGTTCCTAGTTATGCCAAGCCAATAGTTATTAGAGTTTATTCTGAAGCTGCTTGGAATCAATTAGAAGATGATGATGAGGGGAAACAGGCTTTTGAAAAAAAGATGACTAAAAATGGTCGGGTGTATGTAATCCAATTTTGGGACCACCAGCCAAGTGATTGGCAAGATAAATGGAGCGATGATATGAAGTCGGCCATAAGTGAATCTTTAAGATAGCTATTAATATACCCGCTTTAAAGCGGGTATATTTTATTGCTTAAAATAAGAGAAATCAATTATAATATTAATATGCCGAGTGCGGATAAAAAATTAGTAGTTGTTGATGGGAATGCCGTTACCTATAGGTCATTTTATGCTATTCAGTCGGGGCTTTCTTCTAATAATCAGCCGACTAATGCTGTCTATGGTTTTTTTAGCGTTTTATTTAAGGTTATTAATGAGTTATCGCCAGATTATTTAGTGGTAGCTTTTGATAGACCTGAGCCAACTTTTCGTCATGAGTTATCTGTTGATTATAAAGCTAAAAGAATCAAGCAGCCCGAGGAGTTATATAGTCAGATTCCAATAATTAAAGAGCTGCTTACGGCCATCAATGTTCCTATTATTGAATTAGCTGGTTATGAGGCTGATGATATTATTGGAACAATTGTGAGTCATACGCCTAAAAGTATTCATAATTATATTGTCACTGGTGATAAAGATGCCTTTCAACTAGTTAACGATCATGTTAGTGTTTATTGGTTACAGCGAGGTTTGCAAAAGACGGTCATTTTAGACAGGGAAGGAGTAAAAAGAATTTTGGGCCTTGAGCCAGAACAGGTAGTAGATTATAAATCTTTACGTGGAGATGCTAGTGATAATATTATGGGAGTACCTGGTATTGGTGACAAGACAGCGGTTAGCCTTCTACAGTCATTTGGTAGCCTAGATAATATTCAAACCGCTGTAGCTGCTGGCGACAACATTAAGATAAAACCACGTTGGCGTCAACTTATTCTGGCTAATCAAGAAAGCCTAGACTTAAGCCAAAAGTTGGCCAGTATTAATTCTAATGTACCAATTAAATTTTCATTGAAAGAAGCTAAATTTACTGGTTTTGATTTTATTTTAGCTCGTCAAGCCTTTTTAAAATGGCAACTTAACAGTCTTATTCCTAGACTAGAAAAATTATCCCACTATTCTAAAAGTAGGCCGGCAGTTTTCGCAATTAGTCAATCAAGGATAATAGAAATTAATAATGTCAATGAATCAACCAACCTAGCTCATTCTTGGACCGGAAAAACCTTAGCTCTTCGTCCAGCATTTGATGGCAAGCGGATAACTAGTTTAATGCTGGCCGGTCAGAATGAGATTTATCAGTTAGTTATAGGTAAAGAAATTCAAGGTGAGCTATTTACCCCTTCCACATCTAGGAATCCAATTTTAGAACCATGGAGAACAATTTTAGAGGATAAAAATACTAAAAAAATTATCTTTCAAGCCAAAGAAGTTATTAAATTTTTATTAACTCAGGAAATTGTTTTAGAAGGCCTAAGCGGTGATCCCCTACTAGCTAATTATCTTTTACATCCCGGAGAGCGACAGATTAGCCTTATGGATATTGGTCGGCAGGTCGGTTTTGAGTGGGGAGAAAAAAGCGGTAGCCCCAAAGATGCTGCTTTTGGGGTTTTACAAATTATGGATATCCATGAGGCCTTGATAAAAGAATTAACTGATACTTACTTATTAAAAGTATATAATGAAATTGAGATTCCGCTTATTACTGTTTTAGCTAAAATGGAGCTAGCTGGTATTAAAATTAATCAAGAGGTGTTAACCAATCTAGCTCAAAAATGGCAAGACAGCTTAAATCGTTTATCTCAAGAAATTTATAATCAGGCTGGTGAAGAGTTTAATATTAATTCTCCTAAGCAACTTCAGGATATTTTATTTAAGAAGTTGGCACTTAATTCAAAGGGGCTAGATAAAACAAAAAATGGTCCCTCTACTGATGCCGATAATTTACAAAAGATTAAAGACCAGCACCCCATAGTTTCTTTACTTTTAGAGTATCGAGAAATTAGTAAGTTATTAAATACTTATGCTTTGGCTTTGCCTAAGCTTATTAGTACTAAAGATGGACGACTAAGGGCTAATTTTCATCAAGCCATAACTGCTACTGGCCGTCTATCTTCGAGTGATCCTAATCTGCAGAATATTCCTATCCGTACTGAGATGGGAAGAAAATTACGTCAAGCTTTTGTGCCCGAGCAAGGCTATAAACTAATTAGTTTTGATTATTCTCAAATAGAGTTAAGAATAATAGCTAGCTTAGCCCACGAAGATAGCATGATTGCTAACTTCTTGGCGGGTCATGACATCCATGCCGTGACAGCGGCTAAAATTAATGGGATTCCATTAGAAGATGTTACCGAAAAACAACGTCGAGCCGCTAAAGCTGTTAATTTTGGTATTTTATATGGTCAAGGACCACATGGGCTGTCTAGAGCCACTGGTCTTAGTTATGGAGCAGCTAAAGATTTTATTGAACAATATTTTACTATTTATCCTCAGATTCATAAGTATATTAATGAATTATTAATAAAAGCACGTCAGGATGGATTTGTTACTACCTTTTGGGGCCGTCGGCGATATTTGCCAGACCTATTAAGTCCTAATCCAACCCTAAGGCGAGCTGCTGAGAGAATGGCTATTAATTTTCCAGTTCAAGGTACTGCTGCTGATATTATGAAAGCAGCCATGATTAATGTAGATCATTGGCTAGAAGATAATTTCGCCTGGGTTCAGGCTAGAATAGTATTGCAAATTCACGATGAAATTTTAATTGAAGCCTCTGAGGAGTTAGTAGATAAAATTACTGCTGCTGTGCCACCCTTAATGACAGAAATAATTGCCTTACCGGTACCATTAGTAGTTAGTACTAAGGTAGGTAATAGTTGGGCTGAATTATAAGTATGATTAATTTGAAGGATTATTCCAATAAAAAAATAGCAGTTTTAGGGCTAGGAACAGAAAATGAAGCACTCATCCTATGGTTAGCTAGGCAGAGCTTACCATTAGACTTATCTATTTATGACCGGCGTGAAGCAACTTTATTAGGAGATAAATCAGAAAAAATTAATCATTTAGCTAGTAATTTATCCATAAAGTGGCAATTAGGCCGTAAATCATATAGGTCATTGAATGATTATGATGAACTTTGGCGTTCACCGGGCTGGCCCATTTTTTGTCCCCAGGTTCAAGAAGCTATACGGCATGGTTCTTATTTAAACAGTCCAATGAATTTATTTTTTGAGTTTTGTCCTACTAAGAACATCATTGGAGTTACCGGTAGCAAGGGGAAGGGGACAACTGCTAGCTTAATTTATGACATTTTAAAGTTAGCTGGTTGGCCAGTCTTTTTAGGGGGTAATATTGGTGTACCGCCATTTGCCTTTTTTGATCAACTAAATAAGGATTCATGGGTGGTTTTGGAGTTGTCTAGTTTTCAGCTAGAGGATTTAAGATTTAGTCCCCATATTGCTGTTATTACCAATCTTTATAAAGAACATTTAGCGCCCGCTGATCCAGTTAATCCTAATTATCATAAGAGTTTTGATGATTATTGGCTAGCGAAAGAACATATTTTTTTACATCAAACTTCTAGCGATTGGTTAGTCATTAATAAAAAATTATCTAATTTATTAGACAAGAAGCTTTGTCCAGGGAAAATTAAGTGGTTTGGACGACTGACTTGGCCTAGTAAATTGATAGGGGAACATAATCAAGAAAATGTTGCTGCTGCTTGGGCAGCGACAAAAATAGTTAATGTGCCATTAAAAATTGCTAAGGAGGCGGTAGCTAATTTCAAGGGACTAGAACATCGTTTGGAGTTTGTGGGGGAGAAAAATGGAGTTCGTTATTATGATGATAGCTTTGCTACTAATCCAGATTCTACCATAATAGCTATTAAATCTTTTAGAGAGCCAATTATTTTGTTAGCTGGTGGAGCTGACAAGGGCAATGATTTTACTTCTTTAGCTAAGGTGATTATTAGCCAGCAAGTTAAAGTGGTCATTTTATTTGAGGGAGAGGCTTCACCTCGTTTTAAGGATAGTTTGTTGTCAGCTGGTTATCCGCCACAGCAAATATTGTCAGCCAGTAGTATGACTGAGGCCATGAATTTAGCTAAAAAATATGCACAAGCAGGCGATATTGTATTATTATCGCCTGCTTGTGCTAGTTTTGGCTTATTTAAGAATTATAAAGAAAGAGGTAATTTATTTAAGCAAGCGGTTTAGGCCCAACCATTGCTTCAAATGCATCTTTCTCAATCGTTTCTTTGGTGATGAGTTCATGACTGATGGTCTCTAATTCTTGACGATGGTTATTAATTATCTCTTCAGCCATTGTGCGGGCTTGATGGATAAAATTATTAATTTCTTGGTCAATTTGTTCGGCTACTTTTTCACTATAATCGCGTTGCTCGTGAATTTCCCGACCCAGAAAAATCATTTCTTCTTTTTCGCCAAAAGTTCGTGGGCCTAATTTTTCACTCATACCAAAGTCAGTAACTAATCTTCTGGCTAGGCCAGTAGCTTGTCTGAGGTCAGAGGTTGCACCGGTAGTTACTTCGCCATAAACAATTTTTTCACTCAAATAGCCCCCCAAAAGCACAGCTATTTCTTCAATGAATTCTTGCTTACTTTGGAGATGCTTATCGCGTTCTGGCATTTTTAAAGTATAGCCACCAGCTTGTCCCCGGGCGACTATTGATATTTTTTGTACCGGGTCAGTATGTGGCAAAAAATGAGCTACCAGGGCATGGCCTGCTTCATGGTAAGCGGTGATTTCTTTTTCTTTATCACTTAAGAGACGGCTTTTTCTTTCTGGACCCAGCATAACCTTTTCAATACTTACTAATAAATCTTCATTATCAATAACTTTTTTATTCTTTTTAGCGGCTAAGATAGCTGCTTCATTGAGCACATTAGCTAAGTCAGCCCCACTAAAACCAGGAGTGCGTTGAGCTACTAAGTGGAGGTCAGCATCTTGGGCTAGTGGTTTATTAGTGGCATGTATCTTGAGGATTTCATAGCGATCTTTAATATCTGGTTCATCTAGAATAACTTGGCGGTCAAATCGCCCGGGTCTTAAAAGGGCCGGATCTAGGACATCGGGTCGATTAGTGGCAGCCATAACAATCACATTGGTATCAGCTTCAAAGCCATCCATTTCTACTAGAATTTGATTTAGGGTTTGCTCACGTTCATCATGAGACCCCCCAAGACCGGCGCCGCGTCTACGACCAACAGCGTCAATCTCGTCAATAAAAACAATGCAGGGAGCACTCTTTTTAGCCTTTTTAAATAGATCCCTAACTCGTGAGGCCCCAACTCCAACAAACATTTCGACAAATTCTGATCCAGATAAACTAAAAAATGGGACATTAGCTTCACCGGCCACAGCCCGAGCCAGTAAGGTTTTACCAGTTCCCGGTGAACCAAGCAGTAAAATACCTTTAGGAATTTTAGCTCCTAGGTCAGTAAATTTTTTAGGTTGCTTTAAAAATTGTACCACCTCTCGTAATTCTTCTTTGGCCTCTTTTACTCCGCCTACATCTTTAAATGTAATTTTATTTTTGTGGCGGTCTATTTCTTTGGCAGTAGTTTGGCCAAAACTTAAAGCTCGGTTGTTAACCCCTTGCGCTGAGCGCATAATAAAATAAAATAAACCTGCAAAAACTAGAATAGGAATAAGAAGAGGTAGGACAGTGGTAAGGAAAATGGTAGCAGTAGAGTCATTTTTTACCCTTATATTAACTGCCGTTATTTTTTCTGGACTTACCCCGTAGTTATGTAATAATTGGCTTAAACTCTCTCCTGGTTCTTTATCAGCAGTTTGCTCTCGGTTATCTTTCAAAACAATAGATAAATTATCACCCTTAACAGTAATGCTAGCAATTTCTTCATTATTAATTTCTTGCACTAGTCTTTCTAGACCAATTTTTTCTACGGGCGTACTTTTACTAGAATATAAACTAAATAGATAACTAATTGTCAGAAAAATAATTAAGACTAGAAAAAAATTTTTAAATAAATTTTTCATAATTTAAAATTGTAATGATTATTTCAGTATAGTCTAATAACTACAGATTGACAATTTATCTATTAGTCTTTTGCTTTTTTAATAGATTTTTTACCTGTCTTTTTAGAAATAGCGTCTTGTGTTTTGTTATTTTTTGTCTCTTTATCTATTGGTGATTGCTTGTCTTGCTGACTCTTGTCTTTCTTGGACTGGTCATTTACTTTTTTAGGTTCCTCCTCATTGTCTTCGGGCGGATTATTAGAGGATGATGCCCTAGAGACTTTTTTATTTATACTAGCTAGCCCAAGGCGATGATTATCTGGCTCTAGAGAAATAATTATAAATTCAGCTTTAGAATTTGGTGTATAGGCTTCAGTTATTTTTTGTCCAGGTTTAAGGGCTAATTGACTAACATGAGCTAATCCATGTATATCTTTGTCTAGTTCAACAAAAAGGCCGAAGGGGTTGACTTTTAAGACCGTCCCCGTAACCTTTTGTCCGACCTTGTATTTTTTAGCAACATCTCTCCATGGGTCATGGACTAATTTTTTGGCAGATAAGAAGATTTTTGAGCCGTCAATAGAGATAATCTCAGCTCTAATTTTGTCTCCTATTTTGTATAGTTCATTAATATCATCAATTCTTTGCCAAGCCAGTTCACTAATATGGATTAAACCCTCTAAATCGTTATCAAAATTAATAAATAGGCCGAAGCCAGTAATAGCAGTAATAACCCCTTCTACTATACTACCAACTTTATAGCGAGAAATAACATCTTTTTGTTTATCTTGCCAGGCATCTTTTTCGCTAACAATAAATTTTTTTTCATTTTCATCTAGGGCTATGATTTTTACTTCTAATTCAGAACCAACCAGAGTTTTTAGTTTTTCTAGAATCTTAGTTTTATCGCCTCCACTTACTCGAGGATAATTATTTGGCGCTAATTGAGATACTGGTAGAAATCCAGTGAGTTGAGAGAGAGCAACTATTAATCCACCTCGATTGGCATCTAAAACTTTAACTTTAATATTAGTTTTATCGGCATAATTTTTTTGGAGAAGCGCCCAGCTTTTTTGCTCATCAATATGACGAAAAGATAGCTCTAGCTCACCATTTTCATTATCTATATCAATTAATGTAGCCTCAATTTCTGTATTAATTGGCAGTTTGGTATAGTCATTAGTACTAAAGTAGAGTTCACGTCCTCGAATGACACCGGTCATCACACCATTGATATCTACCTTGACTTCAGATTTAGAGGTAGAAATAACTCGTCCAGAAACCGTATCACCGACTTTAGGGATGGGTATTGGGTCTTTTTCTAATAATTTACTAAATTCTTTCTCATTGTCCTTTGTTTGGTTCATAAAAAATAACTAGGCTAACACCTAGTAGGAGATTAACCTCTAGCAAAATTGTCAATTTTTGCTGAAGTCTTTTGGTTCACCTTGCCAAAAGTTTTTAAATAGGTGTAAGATAAAAACATCTTAAAAGATTTTTTTAAAAAAGGCAAGTAGATAGGTAAATAGTGATGTTGATGGTTTTGCTATAATGCTGTTAATGGAATTAGGTGTTCTTTAAAAATTAAACTAAAAATAAAGGAGGTGTTCCATGAAAAGGAACCGCATCTTTTTAATGGCCATTTTTTTAATGGCTATCACGTCTCTGCCAGCTCAAGCTGGGCCCCAGCAATTATGGTCGATTACCCTAGATCTTTTTCTGACCGAGCCTGAGGTTACCAATAATCTAGTGGTGATAGGTGATAACCTATATCTATTAGCAGAGACATTGGGCAATGTCCCATATCTTTTAAAGTTGGTCCAGGTTAATAAGACGACAGGAGAAGTCGGCTGGATAAGAAATCTGCCCTCGCAGGGGCTGGAGGTGGTCAATAATCAGTTAGCGGTGAGCCCCGATAATAATCTTGTGTTGGCTCATGCTGGCATTGTTCACAAAATATGTCCGGAAAACGGGCAGGACATATGGACTCATGATTTTACTAATGATTCACCGGCTCTTGTTTGCCGATTGTGTGCTACTGCTGATTATTTGATCTGTTTGGATTGTTTTTCTCATTTATTTCTTGTGGACTATTCCGATGGTCATACTATTGGTACCTTGTTTGTATCTCGGGGGTATTATAGTGTTGATAGCAAGGGTGGAAATACTATTTTTATGGGTCAAAGAGACGGTCTACATGGTTATGACCCAAATAAGAGCGTTATAAGTAAAATAGTGGTGGATACCACTGCTACCACATGGGACAGCTATCAGACAGAGTGGCGCGTAGAGTTTCCTGAAGCGCTTCCTCGTGTATTACTAGATGGCAGCTGCAGTTCCCTATATGTTGTTGGAACTGATTATAGCCTACCCAGTGAGTTGTGTTCACTGCGCTATTTAGATGCCTCAAATGGTAATTGCCTTTGGTCAGTACTATTGCAGAGTTCTACTTTCATAAGAGGTATGATCAGCAGTGATAGTGACGCAGAGGCTGAAGGAATTTTTTTATACGGAAGACATCTAGCGAATCCACTGCTGCTTAGTTATAGTGCCTCTGGTTATCTGAACTGGATATTTAGTCCAGTATTACCAGGTGGGGCTGTAGATGGTCAATACGAAGATGCCATCTGGGATGGTGATACTTTGATACTTATTGCCCCGATAGCCGAGTGGGGGTCGAACCTACTTGCTGACTACTTGTGGTTGTCGGCTATTTCTACTGTTAATGGCGTGGAAGATGGAGCTAGTGTCCCCATTGTTAGTCAGGCTACTTGCTATCCTAATCCTTTTCGGGGTAGTACGTCCCTTAAATTTAAACAAGCAGTTGCTGGACCAGTTACTGTTGGTATTTATAATATGAAGGGACAGTTAATAAATACCCTAGTTAATGCTCAGCCATTTACTTGTGGTGAGCATGCCATTAATTGGGATGGCAAAAATAGTCGGGGACAGAAAGTAACCCCCGGCATTTATTTATATAAAATTACTGTTGACCATTTTTCCCTAACCGGGAAAATGGTTTTGGTAAAATAACTAACAACATCCGGTAGTTGAACAAACTACCGGTTTTTTAATGAAACATGTTGACATTTTTTTACGGCCATGCTAACATCCCCCATCACTTTTATACTACCCATGCTTGTTTTTTAGTTTCTGGATCTAAAAGTTTTATGGATTATTCGTGTTGTAGTCCTTATTTGTTTAGTAAAAAACGTAATAGACAAATTAGTTGTTGGTTGCTAGGGGTAGTAATCTGGGAGTTATTACTATTGCCAAGGCCAATTTTGGCTGATGCAAAACAAAGGCCCAGGGCTCAGGCCAAGTCATTGGTATTTGATTTGACTATTAATAATATAGAGCCAAGTGATTTAGCTAATGAAAGATTATCGCTTCGTTTGCCCGAAAAGGATATTATAGTAGAAGAGATTACCAAAACAGTTAGTGAGTCTAGTAGTAGTCTTTATATTATTACTGCCTATAATTCTAGTATGAGCCAGTGTGATGCTTCGCCTTGCATTACTGCTAGTGGTTTTAATGTTTGTAAACATAATATTGAAGATACGGTGGCAGCTAATTTTTTACCCTTAGGGACGAAGATCAAGATTCCAGATTTATTTGGCGAGCAAATTTTTGTGGTGCGAGACAGAATGCATCCTCGCCATCATAATCAGATTGATGTGTGGATGAAAGAATATAAAAAAGCTAAACAGTTTGGTGTTAAAGTGGCAAGAATTGAAATTATAAGTTTTTAATTTTATATCAAAACACTCCATAGGTATGGAGTGTTTTGAGTTATAAGTTTAAAATTTTTATTTCTTCATTGCCCTTTGGTGGCGTTTAGTTTTTTTTGCAAGCGAGATTTTTTTCTGCTAGCCGTATTCTTTTTAATTACCCCCTTTTTAGCAGCCTTATCTAATGTTTTAGCGGCTTGTTTGACTAAATCATGGGCTTGGGGATTTTTGGCACTAATAGCCCGGCGACTGCCCTTGACCATTTTTTTAATTTCCTGTCGAGTTGCAGCATTACGGGTAGTACGTCTCTTGCTTTTGCGCAACTCTTTTTTGGCTGATTTTAGATTAGGCATAATTGGAATTAATAAAATAAATAAAGCATTAAAGCAAATTTATCATATTAAGGATTTTTGTGCAAGATTAACGGATAAATAATTAGCCATAAGCCAACAAGAATCATGAAGCAACTTATCCATTGTGGCCAGCGCCAACCTAAAAGGTATAGAGTAGGGTCTTGTCGCCAAAATTCTATGATAAAGCGGATTAGGCCATAACCAATTAAATAAGTAGCTACAATATATTGTGCTTTGATAGTGTGACGATTTAGATAGTATAGGATGAGGGCTAATAGGCTACAAGCTATGGACTCGTAAAGAAATAGAGGATGGAAGTGGGTAGTGGTTAAATATTCTATGGGGCGGTAGACAACATCAATAGGTATGCCCCAGGGGCGATTAGTGGGTGGGCCAAACAATTCTTGATTAAAAAAATTACCCCAGCGGCCGATAGCTTGTCCCAACGCCAAACCAGGCGTAAGCCAGCTAGCGACCTGCCAGGAAGGCCAATGTCGTTTATGACAAGTAAGCAGTAGAGCTAAGCCACCACCAATAATGGCTCCATGAATTGCTAGGCCGCCTTCCCAGATTTTAACAATATCTATTAGATTATGGCTATAATCAGGCCAGTGTATAATGACATGGTAAAGTCGGGCACCAATAACCCCACTAATGATAACGTTAAATGCTAGGTCTAATAAATCACTGGATTTCCAGTTATGTTTTTTAGCTAATGACCAGGTAAGATAGTACCCTATAACCATCGCTAAAACCATTATGAGGCCATACCAATAAAAATTTACTGGGCCAATACTAAAGATTACAGCTGAGGGTGGGTTATTGAGCCAATACATAATTATAAATTAATAAAAGGCTGGACTTCTTTAATTATTATATAGGTTTTTTAATAAAGAAAAAAGGCCGATTTGTTTTTAATCGACCTCTGAAAAATCAATCAATAAAAAGAATTTTTCCAATCAGGCCTCCACTCCTGATTGGTTTGAAATCTGACTTGCTTATTGCTCAGATTTAAATCAAACAATTCAGATTTCAACTTTTTTTCATTGAGGGTATCCCCGATGATTAACTTAGCCCCATGCGCTGTGGCTAATTTATAAAAATCCAATACAGTTTTTGCGCTTGGGGGGTTTATCAACACAATATAATCTATTGTTTGGTCTTCTAGATAGGCATTAGCTAGATGGGCGGTCTCATAGCTAACATTATCAAGTCCTTCCCAGAAGACAGTGTTTATAGCCCCTCCATAGGCTATGTTGTTTTGCCCATCAATAATTAAATATTTCTTGGGCAATGCTATCAACACTACTAGGGTGACTATTAGCATAGTCACCAGGGCTATTAATATTTTTTTTACTTTTTTTGGCATTTTTGCCTCCTTTTATTTTAAAGAACAGTTTTGTTATTATACTATAATATATGCTATTTGTCAATAGCAATATATACATAATTTATTTTTTCTTTAGAATGGTCCTTATAATCTAATAAGTAATTGCCGTTATTCCCTTTTCCGCGGTTTAAACTTAGCCAGAGCTATAGTAGTTTTTAGAACAGTATCAGGGTTAAGAGAGATGCTATCAATACCACAGGCTAACAGGAATTTGGCAAATTCTGGGAAGTCGCTTGGTGCTTGACCGCAGATACCAACTTTAGTATGAGTTCGGTGACCAACTTCAATTAAAAATTGAATCAGAGATTTAACTGAAGGGTTATTTTCATTAGATTGTCCAGCGATTTGTAAATTGCCAGCATCACGGTCAATGCCCAATGTTAACTGAGTTAGGTCATTAGAACCAATAGAAAAGCCATCAAAAACTTTGGCAAAATCGTTAGCTAGTAAAATATTAGTGGGAATTTCGGCCATAACATAGATTTCCAGTCCATCACGTCCTTGCTTAAGGCCATATTTAGCCATAGTTTTAATGACTAATTTACCTTCTTCAATGGTGCGGCAAAAGGGGACCATAATCTTTAAATTTTTGAGACCGAATTCTTCCCTGACTTTCTTTAGAGCTAGACACTCTAGAGCGAAGGCTGGTTCAAATTTAGGATCATAATAGCGGCTAGCGCCACGCCAGCCGATCATGGGATTAGATTCTACTGGTTCATAATCTTGGCCGCCAATTAAGTTAGCATATTCGTTAGTTTTAAAATCGGAAAGACGGACAATAACATCCTTAGGATAAAAGGCGGCGGCAATAGTGCCTACACCTTGAGCTAATTTGTCAATAAAGAATTGTTTTTTGTCTGAATAGCCAATAGTTAATTCATCTATTTGTTTTTTAAGCTGAGGATCCTTAATTTTATGATAATTAACTAGAGCTAGGGGGTGGATACGGATATAGTCATTAACAATAAACTCTTCTCTAGCTAGTCCGACACCATCATTGGGCAGGAAGGAATTAGCAAAAGCAATGTCTGGCGAACCGACATTAAGCATAATTTTGCAATCTGGTCGAGGTATTTTTTGAACATTGGTCTTTTTGATAGAAAAGGGGATTTTACCTTCGTAGACAAAACCGACATCACCTTCAGCACAACTCACGGTTACGGTTTGGCCAGTAGATAATTTTTTGGTAGCATTGCCCGTGCCTACTATACAAGGAATGCCTAACTCTCTAGACACAATAGCAGCATGACAAGTGCGGCCACCTTTATCGGTTATGATGGCGGCAGCCATTTTCATAATTGGCTCCCAGTCAGGATCAGTCATAGCGGTTACGAGGATTTGCCCGGGCTTAAATTTATTAATATCTTTAACATTAATAATCCGATTAACTATTCCTGCCCCGACACGGCTCCCCACACTGCGGCCCTCCACTAAAACTTTACCTCTTTTTTTAATGGTATATTCTTCCAGAATATTATAATCACGCTGGCTATTAACAGTCTCAGGGCGGGCTTGTACCATATATAGTTGGCCGTCTTGACCGTCTAGGGCCCACTCCATATCCATTGGTTTTTTATAATGTTGTTCTATAGCCATGCCCCAGCGTGCCAGAGTTTTTACTTGGTCATCGGAAATGGAAAATTTAAATTGGTCTTTTTTGGGTACCGGGATATTTTTAACTCGGGAAGTGGCTTTGGTTTTTAAGTCATAAACCATTTTTATTTTTTTCTCTCCCAGGGTTTTATCAATAATGGCGAGGGTTGGTTTAAAAACATAAAATTCATCAGGATTGACCCGGCCCTGGACAATATTTTCTCCCAAGCCATAAATAGAATCAATAATTACTACATTAGAAAAACCAGTTTCCGTGTCAATAGTAAACATTATGCCTGACGAGCCCAGGTCACTGCGGATCATTTTTTGAATTCCGACAGACAAGGCAATAGAAAAATGGTCAAAATTTTTATCAACGCGGTAAGAAATAGCCCGGTCAGTAAATAGTGAGGCAATACATTTTTTAACAGCCATAAGGACATTGGCTTCTCCACTGACATTTAAATAGGTTTCTTGCTGGCCAGCAAAAGAAGCATCGGGTAAATCTTCGGCAGTAGCTGAAGAACGGACAGCCACGCTTAAATTTTTTGTTTTATAAAAACTGCTAAGCCGGTGGTAAGCGATAATAATTTCTTTTTGCAAATCTTTTGGTAGTTCAACTTTTAGGATAGCTTGCCTAGCTAGACGGCCTCGTCGAGCCAAGTCAGGAATATTATGAGTATCTAGGCCAGCTAAAATTCCTTCTAGCTTCTTTTGTACCCCCGAGGTTTTTAAAAAATAATAATAAGCGTCAGCCGTAGTGGCAAAACCATTAGGAATTCGAACCCCAGATTTAGTTAATTTTTGATACATTTCTCCGAGTGACGCATTTTTGCCACCCACAATAGGGACATCTTTAATGGTTATTTCATTAAAGAATTTAACATATTGGCTCATGTTTTTGTTGGCGCCTCGTCTAAATTGAGGAGGCTAATTATAATAATTAATATTGTTAGTGATAACTATTGTGAAATTATAGCATGGAATAGCAGTCTTGACAAAAGACTATTTTTACCTGACAATAGCTTATTAGCTAAATTTAGGCAGGCGTGGTGAAATTGGTAGACACGCATGCTTTAGGAGCATGTGGAGCAATCCATGTGGGTTCAAGTCCCGCCGCCTGCACTGAGACTATGTTAAATTTTGAAGAAACAATCTTACAGACCATCAAGCAAGCCCATCATGTTTTAGTAGCTGCTGATATTAAAAGTACTCCTAGCAATGGTGCGGCAGCTACAGCCCTAGTTAGTGGGTTGAGGCAGGCTGGTATTCAGGCTGACTTTGTAGCTAATGCCTCACTTGATGCTAGTTGGTCGGTATTGGGATCAATTATTCAGCCTAACCTGGAATTACCCAGCGAGGATTTTATTATTAGCTTAAACTTAAGTCGCACTAAAGTTGGCCAGGTAAAATATAAAATTGAAGGTGATAAATTAAAATTTTTTGTTAAGCCCAATGGTGGTCAATTCACCGAAGAAGATGTAGAGTTAATTTTTGGCCGTCCGCCTTATGATTTGATAATTACCATAGGGGTGGCCGCTCCTGAAGTACTGGGTGAAATATATAATCAAAATTCTGGTTTATTTTATCAGACACCAATAATTAACATAGATTGTCAGGTAGATAATGAAAATTACGGTCAAGTTAATTTGGTAGACTTAGTGGCTAGTTCGACGGCTGAGATTGTTTATGATTTATTTCGAGCTCTAGATTGGCACATAGATGCTGATGTGGCTACTTATTTATTAGCAGGGTTAATTTATGAAACTAAAAATTTTACCAATACTAAGGCAACACCCCAAGTATTAGTAGCAGCTGCGAATTTAATTAAAGAAGGGGCACGACGTGAGGCTATTGTTAATGAGTGGTATGCTTCTGTTGAACTCTCAACCTTGCATTTGTGGGGTAAAATTTTATTAAATCTGGAACAAACCGAAGATGGTTTAGTTTGGTCTAAATTGGATAGTAATGAGGTTGTACCTTCTGTGTCTTTAATCCGTCAGGCTATTGAGCGATTGTTAATTGGTCTGCAAGATGCTAAAGTAATAGCAGTTTTTTATAACCTGGCCTCAGCTCAGCCAACTGTTTCTCTGTCACTGCTAAAGAACCAGGGATCTCTTAAAGAAGTTAATAAATCATTAGAGCGGGCTAGCTCAGAAACTGGGACAGGGGTAGTAGTTTATGCGACTGGAGCCATTAATCTTCAGTCTTGGTTACAAGACTTTAGTCCAGTAGGCTCAGAACATTTTGTGACTTTCACTAGCAATTTGCCTCTTTCATCTACCATGGAATTAATTTTGCCAATTTTAAGCCAACGATTAGCTGAGATAAAATAAATAGTAAGCGCTCGTAGCTCAGCGGTTAGAGCATCGCTCTTATAAAGCGGGGGTCGATGGTTCAAATCCATCCGGGCGCACCTAGGCGGGGTATAAATTTTGTTATGGTTGACAATGGGAGTATAAATTCTTACAATAAACCTTACCAAGGACGGTTAGCTCAGGTGGTTAGAGCGCTACGTTGACATCGTAGAGGTCACTGGTTCAAGTCCAGTATCGTCCACCTATCTAAGATATGCCTTTAGCTTTAGAGAGCCAATAGGCTAGTCCACCAATCACCCCAGCAATTAATAAACCCCCTAGCCAAGTAAATGGCGAGATAGTCTTGGTGGTAGTTGAAGTACTTAAATCTAGGGTAGTAGTAGCTGAAGTAGTAGTTGGCTGAATAATTTTTTGGACGTCACTTAATTGACGAGGCACGAGACGTCGGCCATTATTGTCTATGATTAAACCGATTATTCTATATTTTTCTCCCACGGTAAAATTACTATTTTTTAGTTCCGTACCAGTTTTTAATTGAATTAACACTTCGCCAAAATCATCAGTTAAATAAATAGTCGACTGATTTTTAGCCGCTACTTTTCCTTTAATAGCGACTAATTGTCCAGGCAGTAAACCATTAATATCTGAAGTAGTGATTTCTTTAATCTTTAGTTGATGATTACTAGATATTACTTTAATGTCTTGTGGACCCTTAATATTTAGTTTAGTTTCTTGGGTGGTTGAGACTAGAGTGCCACTTACTTCAATTAAATCACCAAGCTGAAGTTGGGGCCATAGTTTATAATAGCAGTAAATTTTTAGTCCGCCCGTATTGTCTGGAGAAGTAATATAAAAATATTGGCTAGAAAGTTGGTAAGGTAAGGCACTAACTATGCCCTGTACTTTATCTAAAGTGCTTGTTGCTTTACTAATTGGAGAGGTAATAGTTTCGGACGTTGCCGGAGTGGTGGAGTTTAGACTAACAGTGGTATCTAGCCACTTCCAGCCATCTCCCTCAAGGCGGTAAATGGCACCACTAGGAGCCTTGGTATAGCTTAGAGAATCCACTAGAGTGCCATCAGGTTGCCAAAGATATAAAGATTCGGCGTCGTTATTAAGACTTATACCTAGTGTTTTAGTTTCCAGATGCCAAGTTTGACCTGGGCCAAGAATATAGTCTGGCAGGAGGCTAGGATTGTCGCGCTTAGCTTCGTCGGAAATATGCCAGCCAGCCGAGCTTACATTTTCTTGGCTTACATTAATAATTTCCAGGTATTCTTTTTCACCCGTAGCTGGTCGGGGTAAGAGCTCATGAAATATTAAAGTTTGCGCCTGAACATAAAAGGGCAGGCAATAATTACTGGTGATGAGCCAGATTAATAAGATTTTTTTTCGGCCAAGAATTAGCCGAAACCCCTCCTTAATAGTCATATATTTAAGTTAAAAATTAAGCTAGTTCTTTTTTAAATAGATCCACCCAGGGTATTTTAGCTGGATCTACTCCATTAAGTAGGCCAAGATAATAGCTTAGCCAGCTGCCAAAAGCTAGGATCTCTAAAGCTGTACCCAGATGGCTAGAAGACTTAGCCTCATAAGTTAGTACTGGTAATTTATTTTGTTTAAAGATTTTATCAGTAAGATAAAGCCGTCGTTCTAAACGCTGAGGTAATCCTTTAACTTTAAAAGAGAGGATAATTATGGTGTCGGGTAAGTTGGGAGGAAAGGATAGCCCTTCCATAGCATAGTGGTTTAATTCCGGAACAGTTAAATAATTCGCTAGATTTTTGGCTGTTTCATTTAATTGGTTGCGTAAAATATGAAGATTGCCGTTAAGACAGTCTGGGCCGACTAGCCAGATTTGGCGGCCATATAATTTCGTAGCCAATTTTTTAGCCTTATTTTTATTAGTGGGTTTTTCTGGTAGCCAGGTTTCATTAAGTTTGGCCAAATCTTTTACTAATTGCCGAGCAGTTTTTAAATCAAAAGGGTAAAGTTCTAATTGATATAGTAGTCCCAACAGTCCAAAAGTAGCATAACCTAAACCCAGACGAGGTTGTCCGCAAGGATTGTAGCGGGGGTCAAAAATATAAGCTGGCCAATTATTGTGGCGAGCTAGATGAGCTAAGGGATTATTAGGAGAGTCAGCAGTAATGGCGGCTATTTGACAGTGCCGTTTTTTAAGTTCTGGGACAACACTTAGTGGTTCTTCGGTGGTACCCGAATAACTACTAACAATATAGAGAGTTTCGCGATCAATATAGCCAGGGACAGTATATCCTGGTTCGATCAATAGGGGCAAGGGTAATGTCTCAGCTAAACTTGAAGCAACAAGGCGGGCTCCTAAATTAGAGCCACCCATGCCATTAACAACAATTTTATTAATTGGCCTAGATAATTTAAGTTTAGGCTGTTTTTTAATATCGTCTAGGACTTGAGTTAATTGTTTAGGCAGTAAAGCAATAGACTCGCCAACTTGCTGGCTATCTAGAGTCAGGCGTTTAGTAGGATTATCTAAAATAGACATATTTAGTAATTATTGAGTCTTATTATTATAGCAAGATTATTGCTCTTTATCAAAAAGTGTGATAACTTATTATTAAGCTTATTACTATTCAAAGATTTTTATGTCTGGACATTCTAAATGGGCGACCACTAAACGTCAAAAGGCTGTAGTGGATGCAAAACGTGGCGCTATTTTTACTAAACTTAGCAATTTAATTAGTATTGCGGCTCGTGATAAAGGTGGAGACCCTGATACCAACTTTACTTTACGGCTGGCCATTGAAAAGGCCAAGCAGGCCAACATGCCTAAAGAAAATATTGAGCGAGCAATTAAACGAGGCACTGGTGAAGCTGAGGGACAGCAAATTGAGGAATTAATTTATGAGGGCAAAGGACCAGCTGGCAGTCAGTTTATTATTAAATGTCTGACTGATAATCGTAATCGAACTGCTGCTACTATTCGTCATCTTTTTTCTAGGGTAGGTGGTAATTTAGCACCGGTGGCGTGGAATTTTAATCCTCGTGGGGTTATCCAAATAGCCAATGAATCTTTAAATGGTAAAATTAGTGATTGGGATGATTTCGAGTTGCAACTTATTGATCAAGGAGCAGAAGATATTTTTAAAGAAGATGAAGGTATTACTATCTATACTAAGCCTGAGGATTTACAGAAAGTTAAGACTTTTTTAGAAGGCTTAGCTATTAATACTGAAGTAGCCGAATTACAGCAAGTAGCTAAAGAAAAAATCATTATCCAAGATCCTGCTGACAAAGAAAAATTAGAAGGTTTTATTGAATCACTGGAAGATTGTGAGGATGTTAGTGATTATTATACTAATGCTGAATGGGACTAACAGCTCAACAACGTATTATTGTGGGATTTGACCCTGGCCTAGCTGACACTGGTTTTGGGGTAATTAAGGTTCAGGGAGATAGACTTACTTGTCTGGCCTATGGTTCGTTAAGGACGCCAGCCAAGGTAAATTTATCTAAGAGGCTTTCACTGCTATATCAAAAGGTGCAGGAAGTGTTAGAGAAATATAAACCAGATTTAGTGGGTATTGAACAATTGTTTTTTTGCCGTAATGTCACAACTGCTTTTGGGGTAGGTCAAGCTCGGGGAGTAGTAATGCTGGCTATTGGCCAGCGCTCTATTCCTTATTTAGAATTTACACCTTTGCAAGTAAAACAAGCAGTAGTTGGTTATGGCCAGGGAAATAAGCAACAAGTTCAAAAAATGGTTAAATTAATACTTAATCTTCAGGCTATTCCTAAACCAGATGATGCAGCTGATGGTCTTGCCATAGCACTATGTGCCGCTCAGAGCCGGACAACCTTATTAGTTTAATTTTATGGGAAAAATATTAAAGATAGCTAGTATCGCTTCAGAAGTAGCGCCCTTCAGCAAGACTGGGGGGTTAGCTGATGTGGCTCGCAGTTTACCTAAGGCTCTTTGTCGTTTAGGCCATGAAGTGATAGTTATTACCCCATTATATAACCAAATTATAGACAAGAGTACTCATAAACTTAAAGAGATTTATCATGATGTTCTCTTAAATGTTGGTGGTCAGACAGTGAAGGTTAATTATTGGCAAGGTTATTTAATGGAGGGTTTGCCAGTTTATTTTGTAGAGCAATTAGAGTATTTTGGTTCAAGTCCTAAAATTTATGGTCTTCCTAATGACAATGCTCGTTTTTACCTTTTTGATGTTGCTAGTTTACGATTATTAGAGCTGATACAATTTCAGCCCGATATTATTCATTGTCATGATTGGCAGACTGGACTTATCCCTCAATTATTGAATACTCAGTTTAAAAATTCACCGGCTCTACGTGGAGCGCGGACAGTGTTTACTATCCACAATCTAATTTTTCAGTTTGGCCATAATTGGTGGGAGACACCATTTGAAAAAAAGGATTTTGGTACTAAAAAACTACCGGCCCTTAATGATCCAGACCTAGAATATATTAATTTTGTAAAACGGGGTATTATGAATGCCGATGTTATTAATACAGTGAGTGAACAATATCGGGAAGAGATTATGACCCGGCATTTTGGCCAAAACTTACACCGCATCCTGCGTAATCGTGCTGACCGTCTTTTTGGAATTATTAATGGGATTGATTATTTTGATTATAATCCAGCTAGTGATAAAAGTCTGCCTAAGCAATATGATTGGCATACAGCCAGTGAAGGTAAGGCCACTAACAAGTTAGTTTTACAGGAAAAATTAGGATTGCAGGTAAGTAAAGAGACGCCCTTATTTTGTGCAACTTCCCGCATAACCTTTCAGAAAGGTTTTAGTCTTATTATGGGTATTATGGACTGGCTATTAAAACAAGAACTTCAACTGATCATTTTAGGTGATGGCGATGCTTATTATGTTGATAAATTAAAAGGGTGGCAGAAGCAATACCCCAAACGTTTAGTTTTTCTTCCATATAATGATTATTGGCAATTTGAACAATTAATTTATGCAGGAAGTGATTGTCTTCTTCTGCCGTCTCATCACGAACCATGTGGTCTTAATCAGTTAATTGCTATGCGTTATGGCTGTGTCCCCATTGTCCGTAATGTTGGTGGCCTTAATGATACAGTAACCGACTATAATCCTCGGACTAATCATGGTACCGGTTTTGTTTTTAATAATTTTTCTAATATTGCTTTATATACCGCAATTATTCGAGCGATGGAGGATTTTCGTCATGAGACTAGCTGGGCCGCGTTGGTGCGGCGTGATATGAAGCGAGCTACTTCTTGGGAAATACCGGCTCGAAAATATGTTAGTTTATATCGGCGAGCTTTAAAATAGTAATATGCGCTGGATTAATATTTTACATTTTTATCAGCCTCCACTAAGTAATAGAGACTCAGTTATAGAAGCAGCTAAATTAAGTTACAAGCGATGGGCTAAGGCTTTATTAAGCCATCCTCAAGCTAAAATAACCCTTAATTTTACTGGTTGTTTACTTGAGCAATTATTAAATCTTGGTGAAGATGAATTAATTGCTAATTGGCAGAAATTGGTGGGGCGTGGACAGGTAGAACTCTTAGGCTCAGCCTATTGGCATGCTTTACTTCCTAAGATAACTAAAGAAGAGGCTACTTACCAAGTGGCAGCTCAAGAAAAGATACTGGCTAAACTATTTAGAGTCAGCCGCCCCTCGGGGTTTTTTGCACCCGAGCTCGCTTATTCTCCCGAACTTTTAGTTTGGTTAGCTGAAAGAGGTTATGGTTATGCAGTGGTTGATGAAATTCATATTGGCGGAACGTTAAATCAGCCAAAGCAATTATTTTATCAAGATGAGGGATCAGGAATGATGGTGGCGGTTCGACAAAGAGAGTGGTCGAAAAAATATCCACCCGAGGTGTTAATGACTAAAGAAAATTGTCCCGAGTTATTACTTACAGCAACCGACGGAGAACTTTATGGCTTGCGGCATCTAGATATTCGAGGTAATTTAGAGAAATGTTTAGCTAACGATTCTGTTGAGACATTAACTGTTTCTGAGGCTATGGCTTTAAATCCTCACCCCATTGCTAGTATTGTTGCTGCTTCTTGGGAAAGTTTGCCATCTGAGCTTAAAGCCAAAGAACCCTATGCCCTTTGGGATAAGCGGAGTAATAAGATTCAGCAAATATTGTGGTCGCTGGCTGATTTAGCCCAACAGGCGGCTATTCATTTCAAGGGTGATAGCAATCAAGAATGGGTATTACGACATTTACATCAAGGGCTAGCTAGTTGTGCCTGGTGGTGGGCTAGTAACTGCGATTTTGAGTTGTTTAGTGGCCCGGCTTGGAATCCAGACGAAATTATTCGGGGAGCTGAGCAATTAACGAGAAGCGTTCGTTCAATTATGAACCCGCGTAGTCGGCCTTGGAAGCTAGAAGCAGATAAAATGTTCTGTAAACTCCAGGCCAGAGTCTGGCGAGAGCATTGGCGTAGATGGCCAGAGCTTAAATAAAGACATATGGCAACCATAGAAGACATTTTAGACCCTCATTGTGTTAGTCAACTTCTTAATAAACATTTGAATAAATCAGATTTTCACTGGTCTAATATTGTAGTGCATGATGTTCAAATCATAAAAGAGAATATTATTCATGACTATTATAGTATTGTTGTTGCTTATCCTGTCTCTTATAGTCATAATGGTGAAAATCATCAAGCAGTGGTATATTGTTCGGCTCACAGCAATGATTCACGGCGGCAAGCTATGGAGAACCTGGAATTTATCTGGCGCCAGAATATTCCGGGAGAGCAATTCCCAACCAACCAGCCATTATTTTATGACTCTCAATACGGAGCGATGTTTTATTTAGGCTTGCCGGGTGATAATTTTTGTGAATATTTTACTAACCATTCTCGAGAAGAAATTGAAAGTCAACTTGCCCCGATAGCTCAATGGTTAGCCAGGCTTCATAGCCTTACTTTAGGTTTTAATGGTTGGCCAGAAAGTCGGGTTCAAAAACTTGGTCAGGTAGTGCCAGGACGGGAGCGAGCTCTAGAAAAAATTCAACGGAGTACTCCCCAATATTATGGGCGGTTTGTTAGGATTTATGACTGCCTAGAGGCTTGGGAAAATAAGCTCTGGCCGACATCAGATAAATTAGCTATAATTCATGGTGACCTTCATCCGGAAAATATTATTATTACTGAAAAAGGAGCAGCCATTATTGATTGGTCTGATGCTTGTCTAGGGGATCCTTTAAGAGATGTTGGATCCTTTAGCCAGCAGTTAATATTTATGGGTTTAGGGCAAATTAATGATGAACCATATTGGCGTCGGGCTCAAGATATGTTTTTGTCAGCTTATCGGCAAGCAATGGGAGATCATCTGCCGAATAATTGGTTAGAACGTTTTAGATTATATTATTATTTTACCGCCTTTCGGACAGCCATTTATTTTGTTACTAAATCTGGTCCTGAGCCAGAGCGGGCCGAAGGCTTACTAGAAGAAATTGAAATTAGTTTAAATTTATGATAATTGACCTGCAAGTTCATTCTACTTATTCTGATGGATATCTCTCTCCTACTGAGGTAGCTAATTTTTTAGCTCATAAGGGGGTAAAAGTAGCTTCGCTTACCGATCATAATACTACCGCTGGTTATCCTGAATTTTCAGTAGCTTGTAACAAGCTGGGAATAAAAGTAATACCCGGTGTTGAAATTTATACTAGATTTAATAATCAACAAATTAATATTTTGTGGTATAACTTGCCTTTAGACAGTAAAGAATTTAATGATTTGATGGTAAGTACTCAGAAACATTGGTTTATCCGTTTAAAGTGGCATCTTAAAAAATTAGTTAGAGCTAATTTATTAGTAGCTGGTAGTGAGGCAGTTATTAAGCAATTTAATAACTATATACCAACTAACGGACTGCTTGATGCGATTTTAAGTGTGCCGGGTAATCGGGAGATTATTGCTAAAGAATTAAACAATTCACTTTTTAGAGAAGAAGAAGCTATTGCTTTACTGTTTAATAATAAAGAAATAGGTAGGTTAAGACCGAGCAGTATTAATTTAGAAAAAGTTATTAATTTTAGGAATAAATTAGGTGGACAATTGGTCTTTTGTCATCCAGCCAAGGGACGGGTGGTGACGGCTAAATTAGTAGCTCAATTAAAATCTTTAGGAGTAGAGGGTCTAGAGGTGTTATCGCCGCATCATAGCCTGGGAGCTATTTTTTATTTACAAGATTTAGCGGAAAGAAATGAGATGATTATTACTGCTGGTTCTGATTTTCATCGTTTTGAGAAGGGGAGTTATGGTCTTACTAGCGTCTATGATTATTGGCGGGCAGATAGTTCTCACCTCCGTCGTATTGAAGAAATTATTGGTTAATTTATATTAACGAAAGCCTGGTTTTGTGCTACAATAATTTAGTAATTCCCCCGTTTATTTTTTAATTTTTTCTATGACTAATGACAAAAAAGTTAAAAAAGACAAAGATCCAGTGGCAGACAGTGGAGATTTGTCTGACAAAAAGAAAGCTGCTGAGGCAGCAATGCAACAAATTCGCCAGATGTATGGCGAGGGGGCAATTATGAAATTTGGCGAAGCCCAGAATACTAATGTTGATGCTGTTTCTACTGGTTGCCTATCACTTGATTTAGCCTTAGGGGTAGGCGGGGTGCCACGGGGTCGGATTATTGAAATTTATGGTCCAGAGTCTAGTGGTAAGACTACTTTAGCTCAGCATATTATTGCCGAAGTGCAAAAACAGGGAGGTATTGCTGCTTTTATTGATGCTGAACATGCCCTAGATCCAGAGTATGCCAAAAAAATTGGAGTAAATATAGACGAGATGTTGATTAGTCAGCCAGATACTGGTGAGCAGGCTTTAGAAATTTTAGAGACATTGGTTCGCTCTAATGCAGTTGATGTTGTGGTGGTTGACAGTGTGGCGGCTTTAGTTCCCAAAAAGGAAATTGAAGGAGATATGGGTGATCTCCAAATGGGTTCACAGGCCCGGCTTATGAGTCAGGCTTTACGTAAATTAACCGGCGTTATTTCTAAATCTAAAACTATTGTTATTTTTATTAATCAGCTTCGAATGAAAATTGGTGTTATGTTTGGCAACCCCGAGACCACCACTGGTGGTACTGCCTTAAAGTTTTATGCTTCAGTGCGGATTGACATCAGGAAGATTGCTCAGATTAAGCAGGGCGATAAAATGATTGGTAATCGGGTAAAGTGTAAAATTGTCAAAAATAAAGTAGCTGCTCCTTTTAAGAGTTGTGAGTTTGATATTATGTATAATGAAGGTATTTCTATTGCCGGGGATTTGTTAGATACGGGAGTTCAAAGAGGAACAGTTACTAAAACTGGTAATTCATATAGTTTTGGTGAGATTAAATTAGGGGTAGGCCGGGAAAATGCTAAAGCTTTTTTGAAGGAACATCCAGAATTAATGAGCCAGATTAGAGAACAGATTTTAGCTGATATTGCCGCTAGAGGAGAATAGTAAAATTGAAAGAATTAAAATAAAAATTAAAAGATAAAAAGACCCATAATATTGGGTCTTTTTATCTAAAAGTCAGGAAATTATACAATTATTTAGATTCATTTATTCTTTCTACATATTCTTCAGTGTCAGTATTGACGCGCACGATATCGCCCTCATTAATAAAGAGAGGGGCATTAATTTTAGCGCCAGTTTCTAGCTCAATTTGTTTCATAACATTACCAGCCGTGTTGCCCCTTACTCCCGGCGGGGCCTGAGTGACTTTATATTCTACTTTAATTGGTAATTCTACCGTTACCGGTCGGCCCTGGAAATATAGAACGTCAACTTCTAGGCCGTCTTTTAAGAATTTTTCTTTACCCCCTAGGTCTTCTAGATTGACAGCAAATTGCTCATAGGTTTCGCTATCCATAAAATTAGCAAATTGACTATCCAGATACATAAAAGTAGCTTTTCTTTTTTCAACATCAGCCTCTTCTGCCCGGTCATTCCCTTGCCAAGTTTTTTCTAAAACTGCCCCAGTAATTAGATTACGCAATTTAGTTTTAAGCACTGCGCCACCTCGGCCCATCTTATGATGATCGGCGCGAATAATAGTATAAGGTTCACCGTTTACATTGATAACCTTACCAGGTTTAATTTCGTTTAAGGTTAGCATATTTTTTATTGACGGGTAAACATTAAGAGTCCCATAATTCTTGCTCGTTTAATAGCTAAAGCTAGCTGACGTTGATGCTTATCACAAGTGCCAGTACGGCGTTTAGGTAAAATTTTGCCTAAAGAGTTGGTATAGCGACGTAAAAGGAAAGTGTCTTTGTAGTCAATCTCTTTAATGTTGTTGTGGCAAAAATAACAGGGTTTGCCTGAAGTGTAGTGATTCATAATTTTAATTATTAAAATGGTATATCTTCAATCTTAATTTCCTCTTCCTCCGGGTTCTCTGGGATGGATTCGGTCGGTAGTTCGCTTTCTTCTCCTTCCGAGGGGGGTGGTGTAAAGGGTCCGGTTGTCCCGCCAGCTCGGTCGAGCATAATGATGTTATCGGCAATGACTTCTGTCCGATAACGTTTAGTGTTGTCTTGCGCTACCCAGTCACGGGTTTGTAATCGTCCCTCCACGTATACTTTAGAGCCTTTGTGGAGATATTGGCGGCAGATATCGGCTAATCTTTTCCAAGCTACTACATTATGGAATTCAGCTTTTTCCTGGCGCTGGCCAGTTTGGTCTGTCCAGACTAAATTAGTAACCACTGTAAATGAAGCAACTGGCTGCCCGCTAGCCGTACTGCGAATTTCGGGGTCACGGGTGAGATTGCCGATAAGCATTACTTTGTTTAAGTCCATAGGCATATTTTAAAATAATTAAAAACTAGCTTTAGACTACTGTTGGTTCTTCTACTGTATTAGCGGTTTGAGTCTCGTTTAGATTTTGTTCACTTGGTGCTTCAGGTTTACTCTTTTGATTAATATCTATTTCTCCAGCTTTAATTTTAGCCTCGCGCTTAGCAATTTCCTCTTTAGCGGCTAGAATTTCTTCCACTGTCCGGGGCTGGCGTTTAATAATTTGGTGTCTTAGAATATCATTAGAGAGTCGCAGATAACGGTTAATTTCTTCAATTTTGTTAGCGGGGAGATCAAACTCTAGCAGGCGGTAGTAGCCAAATTGAAAACCCTTAATGGGATAAGACATGTGTCTTTTGCCCCAATTTTCACGGTAAACAATGGTGCCATTGTTACTGGTAATAAGGTCTTCTACTTTTTGGGCAATTGGCTCAGTTTCTTCACTGGTAAATTTATTAGAGACAATGTAAAGTAATTCATAACGGGGAATTTGGGAGCTTTTGTTTTTAGCCATACATTAAAATTAATAAATAAAAACCCTCAACCATAGGTCTATGAGCCGAGGGGATGCTCTATTCTTCTGCCCTTGATATCTTTCTAAAGAAGATATCATTTAAACCTATGGTTTAAATCTGGAAAAGGCAAATACAATTATTTTGTCTTTTGTAACCGTAATATAGCATAAGGGTAAATAAATTGCAAGGCTAAAGATTTTGTGTTAGTTTAGCTTATATGAATTATTTTTTTATTTTGGGTAATCATTCTGCTTTATCTTTGTCTGAACTTTCGGTCAAAATTGCCGGTAACTGGCAAATAGTTAATGATGCTGTGGTGACCCTGCATTATGATGGTGAGCTTGCGGCTAATTTATTAGAGAGTTTAGGGGGTACAATTAAGTTTGGAAAAATAATGGGACAATTTAAAAAATTAGATGAAGTTGCCGAAGAAGATTTGGCTGGCTATTTATTATCATTGAATCAAGGGGATGGTAAGATTCACTTTGGTCTTTCTAACTATAGTTCTATTGTCTTGGATAGGTCTTTTGGTCTGCAGATAAAACGCCGTCTTCAGGTTGCCGGTCGATCAGCGCGTTGGGTAGTTGGTCGGGATAAAGTTTTATCCAGTGTAATTGTTGAGCAGAATCATTTACTTACTAAGGGCAAGGAAATAGTCTTTTGGCGTTATAATGATTATTGGCAGTGGGGAATTACTATTGGTGTCCAGCCATTTAAGGGGTTATCGGCTCGTGATTATGGCCGGCCAGCGCGTGATGACCGTTCGGGGATGTTGCCTCCCAAATTAGCCCAGATAATGATTAATCTAGCTGGTTTACAACCGGGCGATATTCTCCTTGATCCATTTTGCGGCTCCGGGACAATTTTACAGGAAGCGGCCTTACTGGGAGCTAGTAAAGTTATAGGGATAGATAATGCGCCTCAGGCTATTAAAAATAGCCAAGATAATTGGGCTTGGTTTGCTCAGCGTTGGCGAGTTAATACTTCGGCCGAGTTTAGACTGGGTGAAGCTACTAAGGTTTCTCAGATTTTATCGTCAAAAATTAATCGCATTGTAACTGAACCTTATTTAGGTCCATCCCGGGGACCGCGTAATTTCCCAGCTATTATTAAAGAGCTGGAAGTATTATATAGTCAAGCTCTACGTGATTGGCGGTCGGTTATTACTAAAGAGGGGCGGGTAGTAATGATTTGGCCTATTTTTCTTTGCGGTACCAAAAAATATTATGTTCAGCCAGATATTTCTGGCTGGCAAACTATAGAGTTTAGTAAATTAGCTAGACAAAGCTGGCCCCAGGAATATACTCCGGGCGGTCATTTAATTTATGGCCGATCTCGGCAGACTGTCTGGCGAGCCATAGTTGGTCTTCAGCCGGTTTAATTATTGATGAGAAAATTACAGACATCACCATCTTGAATTAGGTAATTTTTGCCTTCTAAACGGATGAGGCCTAATTCTTTAGCCTTAGTTTCACTGCCGGCTCGGAGTAATGTTTCCCAGTTAATAACTTCAGCTCTAATGAAGTTTTTCATAAAGTCGGTATGAATAACCCCGGCAGCCTGGGGTGCTGGGGTATTACGTTTAACCGTCCAGGCCCTCGTTTCATCACGGCCGGTAGTTAAAAAAGTAATTAGTCCTAAGAGGTTATAGGCTTGAGCAATCAATTTATTCAGTCCGCTGTCTTGTAGGCCTAGCTCTTTAATATAGTCAGCTTGTTCTTCTTCGGGCAGACTGGCAATTTCTGCCTCTAATTTAGCATTTAAGACAATAGCTGGTCCATCTAAATGGAGCAGTAAATTAGCCGGTTCTTCACTATTTATAACATAAATAACTGGTTTGCTGGTTAATAAATTAAGTTCCTTAGCTAATTCTTGCTCATCGGCCGTAAGAGAGCATCGTCTTAAGCTTTGTCCTTCATTTAAATAGTCCCTTATTTTTTTTAGAGTATCTACTTGCTTACTAATAAGTTTATCGCCACTTTTAGCTTCTTTACTTATTTTATCTAACCGTCTATTAACAGTAGCTAAATCAGCATAGATTAATTCTAAGTCAATAATTTCTTTGTCTAGGGAGGGGTTAATGCGACCCTCCACATGGACTACGTTACTATCCTGGAAATTACGAATGACGTGGCAAATGGCATCAACATTGCGGATATTAGCAAGAAATTGATTGCCCAACCCCTCTCCTTCATGAGCTCCTTTAACTAGGCCAGCAATGTCGACGAATTCAATAGTGGCATAAATTTGCTTGGCTGAATTGGACATAGCAGCTAGTTTAGTTACCCGTTCATCTGGTACTTTAACTACCCCGACATTAGGTTCAATAGTGCAGAAAGGATAATTGGCAGCATCAACCTGCTTTTTAGTCAGGGCGTTGAAAAGTGTGGATTTGCCAACGTTAGGTAGGCCAATAATACCAAGAGATAAAGTCATAAGATTCATTAAAAATTTAGCAGATTTTAGAATAAATAACAATTATTGACGAGTAGGGAGTGATGTGTTAAGCTTGTCAGTGCTTATTAGCTTCATTTTTAGGAGTCGTAGTTCAGTTGGTTAGAACGCTGCCCTGTCACGGCAGAGGTCACGGGTTCGAGGCCCGTCGGCTCCGCAAGACACCCTCTAGGCAGGGTGTTTTTTGCATATTTTAATATAGTTTTAATTGTTTTTTTCTTCAATAGTTTGCTTACCACGGTTAATATCCCATTCATTTGGAGTAAAGTCAGCATAAAGTTTAAGCTGAGGCCAGTGGTCTTGTAGTGCTCTAATCATCTGGTGGGCTATGGCCCGAAGAGTAGGATGAACCGTTGTTCCTGAACGCAGTTCAGCTGTATAGACAGTAGCTGGCAGGCCATAGGTGACCTTACAAGGGACGAGAAAGCCTAGGGCTAAATAATACTGTCTAGTTGGCTTATCGGCCGGTAAATTAGCAATAGCTTTAATTTGTTGATCAATTAATTTTAAAGCCGAGTCATGTAGCTTTGACGGTAGTTCTGCTAAATACCATGGTTCAAAACCATACTGAGAAGTAAGTAGGGGAATACGGCAAGTGCCATTACGATGACGTTGAATATCGCGGAAAGACCCATAGTCTAAAAGAAACTCAAAAGTGCATTGTCCTAGTTCAGATAAAAAATAAGGCAAACTAGTTTTAGGCGGACGATTAGTTAGGGCATAAGACCATTTTTCTAAATCTTGGTCTTTAATGTTAGTGGTAAAACGAAAATTAACTACCTGATCAGGATTATAATAATAGTTGTGAGTTAAAATATGGCGGCGATAATTTTCTGCCGCTTCATCCACTGGCTGGCAGAAACTATGGGGATAATGCTCTTTAAGAATTTGCTCAAGATTACTAGCAATTTGTTGGACTTCGGGTAGGGGATAAGCCCGAAGCCAGGTAATTTTATCATAGGCTTGTCGCAAATTAGTGTGCCAGCTTAATTGGGTGGTGATACCGGCTGGCAGAAAAGAGCGAAGAATATCAAAAGCTCGAGCATTAATGGCTCGCTCATAGATTTTGTCTTCTTGACCAGCCTTACGAGGATATTTTTGTTGTAAATATTCTCTCATGGGCCCTAAGGATGATTTATAGAAATCTAGCCAATTTTTAAGGATTTGTTGCGATTCCTTGGTGTTTAATGGATCAATAATCGACTGTTTGGTCATATCAGTATAGCGGGTGCTAGTTTCTTGACCACAGTAGAGTGGCCAATCTTGAATTGCCTTGTCGGCTAAAATGCTTAAACCTTCAATAAAAAGAGTAGTACTGCCACAGTCAGCAATGCTAGCATGGCCGTAGCCAATGTAGAAAGTTTCCATGAATTTACCTGAGCCAGTTTTTTTAACTTTCTCGGTGTGTTTTTCTACGCTTTCAGGGCTTCGCGAATAAAGCGCCTGGAGCATGGCGGTATCTTCTGGATTAAACTCATCATGAAGGAAAATATTAGCCATAGAATTAAAATTATTAGATTATATTGGCATTGTATCAAGGCTGAGCGAGCCAGTCAAAAACTTGGCGGATAATAAAAATTGCTTTACAATATAGATATCTTTATATTTGATTTTTTATTTTTATGGCCTGGTGGCAAGCCCTAATTTTGGGAGCTACAGAGGGGATTACTGAGTTTTTACCTATTTCCTCGACCGCCCATCTTCGTTTACTTAGTGAATGGTTAGGCATTGTTAATTCTGATTTTAGCAAAAGTTTTGATATTTTTATTCAATTAGGGGCTATTTTAGCCGTGCTGGCAGTTTATTTAAAAACATTATATCGGCAACCTAAGATTATTTTAAAATTAATTGCCGCTTTTATTCCTACTGGCATCATTGGACTGTTAGCTTATCCTTTAGTTAAAAGTCAGTTTATGGATAGTTTTTGGCTGATTGCTTCTGCCTTGGGGCTGGGAGGGTTATTCTTAATATGGTTTGAGAGGTATTACCACAAGAAAAAAGTAAAAAGCGGAGGACTAGAACAGATATCATATCAACAAGCTTGTCTTATCGGGTTATGTCAAGCCCTAGCCATTATCCCGGGCATTTCTCGGTCGGCGGCTACCATTGTCGGTGGTTTAGCTCTAGGATTAAAGAGATCAACCATAGTAGAGTTTAGTTTTTTATTGGCTTTACCCACCATGTTAGCGGCCACTGGCTTAGACTTAGTAAGAAGTACTTGGTCCTTTGGCCGGCCAGAAATTATCGCCTTAAGTATTGGCCTAGTTACGGCTTTTATCACAGCTTGGTTAAGTGTTAAATGGTTACTTCGTTTTATTGAGCGCCATAATTTTCGGTCCTTTGGCTGGTACAGATTAGCTTTAGCCATTATTGTGGTTATTTATTTGGTAGTTCGCTAAAAGCTAACAATTTTGCTATAATTATTAAATTAAATAATATTATTTATGAAAATAGCTATTTTTGATGTTCAGGCCGGTGAAAAGCAATATTTTACTAAACATTTAACTGGGCATGAACTTTTTTTTAGCCGCAATAAGTTAAATGAAAATACGGCACCACTGGCTAAAGACTGTGAGGTTCTAATGGTTTTTATTACTTCCCGGCTTACACCCCAGCTTTTAGCTATAATGCCTAATCTCAAGCTAATCGTTACTCGCTCGACTGGTTTTGATCATATTGATCTAGACTATTGTGAGCATCACGGTATTGTAGTTACCAATGTGCCTTCTTATGGGGAAAATACTGTCGCTGAGCATGCTTTTGCTTTAATTTTAACACTATCCCGCAACATTCATAAATCTTATTTACGAACCACCCGCGAAGATTACCGTATTGAAGGACTTAAGGGTTTTGATTTACGAGGTAAAACTATTGGGGTAGTTGGTGCCGGGAAAATTGGCCTACACTTAATTAAGATGGCGCGGGGTTTTGACATGAATGTCCTAGCTTATGATGTGAACCGCAATGATTTTTTAGCTGACGTCTTAGGCTTTAAATATGTTTCTTTAGAAGAATTATTAAAGCATTCCGATATTATTAGTTTACATGTGCCAGAAAATAAATTTACCCATCATTTAATTAATCGGCAAAATATTTATTTAATTAAAAAAGGTGCTTTACTAATTAATACAGCGCGAGGCGGTATTGTTGAAACTGAGGCTTTAATTGAGGCTTTAGATAAAAAGATTCTAGCTGGTGCCGGACTAGATGTCATTGAAGGAGAAAATTTAATTATGGAAGAAAAGCAGCTGGCTTATGATAAAGAAACGGCTAAAGAAATGATGTCATTAGTCAAGAATCATATTCTTTTAAGCAAAGACAACGTTATTTTTACACCTCATATTGCTTTTTATAGTGAAGAGGCGGTGGAGAGGATTATGGAAGTTAGCGTGGAGAATGTTAAAGCTTTTATACAAGGTCAGCCACAAAACGTTGTTAGAAGTTTAAATTAATGGAACAAATTTTAGACCTACATTTACATTCTCGTTTTAGTCGCGCTTGTTCAGCTAATTTAACTTTACCTAATATTGAGCAGGCTTGTATCCGCAAAGGGATAGATATTGTGGGGACAGCTGATTTTACTCATCCGCAGTGGTTTAAGGAGATAAAAGAGCAATTAGCAGAAATTGATCATTCTGGTTTATACCATTTAGCTGAGAGGCCAGATAGTCCTATTAAATTTCTATTAAGTACTGAAGTGGCTTTAATTTATAAACAAGGAGATAAGGTAAGGCGCCTGCACATTGTAATTCATGCCCCCAATCTTGAAGCTGTCCGTCTTTTTAATCAAACCTTGCTAGAGCGAGGTTGTAATTTAAAAAGTGATGGTCGGCCAATATTGGGCTTGACCGCACCGGAACTAGTAAAAATCTGTCGGAGTATTAACCCTTATTTTATTGTTTATCCAGCCCATATCTGGACGCCATGGTTTTCAGTTTTTGGGTCTAAATCTGGTTTTGACCGTCTGGAAGATTGTTTTAGAGAGGAAACTGAGTTTATTTATGCTTATGAAACTGGTCTTTCGAGCGATCCGCCCATGAATTGGCGCTGGTCAGCTTTAGATAACCTAGTTCTTTTATCTAATTCTGACGCTCATTCTCTTAGTAATCTAGCACGGGAAGCCAATGTTATAGATTTGCCAGAATTGACCTATACTGCTTTTTGTAATATTCTTAAAAATAGAGATAAGAAGAAAATTATTGCTACTTTAGAATTTTTTCCCGAAGAAGGGATGTATCATTTTGATGGCCATCGTCAATGTGGTTTTGGTTGTTCACCCGAGGAAACCAAGAAACTGCACGGACTTTGCCCTAGGTGTCGTAAACCTTTGACTATTGGAGTGCTTAATCGAGTGGAAGAGTTAGCAGATCGGCCGGTGGGTTATCGGCCAGCTGAGGCCCCTAACTTTGAAAAATTGGTAGAATTAGACAAAATTATAGCTGAAAGTTTGGGGATAGCTAGCCGCAATTCTAAAAAAGTTCAGGAAGTATATGGGGAGATGATTGCTACCTTAGGCAGTGAATTGACAATCTTAAGAAAAGTTAAAGTGGAAGAGATTGCGCAGCATTTTGGCAGTCGCTTAGCGCAAGCCATTGAGCGAGTACGCCGGGGACAATTAGTAGTAAATCCTGGCTTTGATGGCCAATATGGTCAAATAAAAATTTTTAGTCCTCAGGAAAAGCAGCCCTTAAGTTTGTTTTAAGCCTATGAAAAAAGCTTTTACCTTAGTGGAATTATTGGTGGTTATTGCCATTATTGGTATTCTTTCTACTTTATCAGTAGTGGCTCTAAATAGTGCCAGAGCTAAAGCCCGTGATGCTCGTCGCCTTTCGGATATTAGACAAATTCAGATGGCCCTAGAGATGTATTACGATAGTGTCGGGATTTATCCTGTATCTTTAACTCCTGGTAGTCCTTTATCATATAATGGTTTTGACTTTTCTGGCTAAGGTGCCGGATGATCCTTTATCTAGTCAGCATTATATTTATGCCCAAACTGAGAATGGACAAGGTTATACTATAGACTTTACCCTAGAAACTAAATCAGCAGATTATGAGCCCGGCAATTACCAAGCAACGCCCTATGCTATTGTGGCTGGTGGCGGGGGTGGAGTTTTTCAGTGTGGTGATTTACTGGCCTATGACGGCGGACCAAGAGATCAACAGGGTAATTTTACTGGAAATGGTGGATATTATGCGACACAGGATTTTGGTGATGGGAATTGCTGGCTTATGGACAATTTAAATGCTGGAGATGTTAAAGAAAAAATGTGTTTTAATAATGACCCACAGGCTTGTGATGACGAAGGTGGCCTTTATACTCAAGCTCAGGCATTAGCCCTTTGTCCTCCCGGCTGGAGTTTACCAGGTAGGACTTTACTCTCTGGGGTTTTTGGTGGGTTAGGCTTTACGGCTTCTGGTTCTTGGGATAGTACAAAGTATCAATTTATCTCGACACCCTACTTAGTTACGGCAGATAGTGACAGTGGTCAAAATCCTTATTTTTATAATCAAGACGGCCCTAGTGTTCACCCCTCTGGTGATGCTGCTTCAGTGCGCTGTGTACTTTTTCAGTAACAAGCACTCTTGACAGCCTTCTTTATTCGTGTATAATAAGAAACACAATTTACGCTTAATGTTGGTGCGGCCAACCTCTTAAAAGACTTATAATTTTTGCTTATCAACCTTTTTGTTGTAAGTAAAGGTTATAAGTTTTTGTAAACTTATAGAACTTTGACAATTAAATATTTGTTAGATCAGATAGCAATATAAAAAACAAAAATCCATAATTCTTGAAAACAGAATTGTGGGAAAATCTCGTTAAGGGTCTATGGTGGATGCCTTGACTCAAAGAGACGATGAAGGACGTAGCAGCCTGCGATAAGCTTCGGGGAGGTGGCAAGCAACCTGTGAGCCGGAGATATCCGAATGGGGTAACCTCACCTGTGGAAGACAGGTGGTCCGCCAGCTGAACACATAGGCTGGTGAGACGACTACCCGGTGAACTGAAACATCTTAGTAACCGGAGGAAAAGAAAAAAATAATGATCTCTAATCAAGAGCTAGCTGCTTATTGGCAGATAGTGCTTGATTAGAGATTTGGATTCCCCAAGTAGTGGCGAGCGAACGGGGAAGAGCCTAAACCTAGTTAACTGCGTTGGCGGAAGCTACTTTCGGGTAGCGGAAGTCAACTGAAGGGGCTAAGCCCAGATGTTAATTGGGGGTTGTAAGATTAGCATGCTGACTACTTAGTTTGGTCAGGCCAAGTCATAAAAGTTTGGAGTTAGCTGAAGGAGCTGGAAAGCTCAGCCAGAGACGGTGATAGCCCGGTAAGCGAAAATTTCAGACTCTTGGTGGTGCTGATTCTTAAGTACTGCGGAACTCGTGAAATTCCGTAGGAAGCTGGGTCGACTATGACCCAAGGCTAAATACTCTTTGAGATCGATAGTGAACTAGTACCGTGAGGGAAAGGTGAAAAGCATCCCGGTTAGGGAGATGAAATAGTACCTGAAACCGTAGACCTACAAGGAGTCGGAGCCTGATGCCGCAAGGTATTGGGTGACGGCGTGCCTATTGAAGAATGAGCCAACGAGTTTGTTGTATGTGGCTTGGTTAATCTCGCGAAATGAGAGAAGCCAAAGTGAAAGCGAGGGTTAATAGCCCGTAGGCCGTAAGGCTGGTCGCATGCACAAGACCCGAAGCCGGGTGATCTATCCATGGTCAGGTTGAATCTGGGCGAAAGCTTAGAAGAGGACCGAACCGGTTGGTCGTGCAACACCATCGGATGAACTGTGGATAGCGGAGAAATTCCAATCGAACTCGGCAATAGCTGGTTCTCCTCGAAATAGTTTTAGGACTAGCCTCAAGCGCTGACTATGGGGGGTAGAGCACTGAATGAGGGTGGGCCGCAAGGTACCATCTTTAAACAAACTCCGAATACCCATAGGTGTAGCTTGGGAGTCAGACTGCGGGGGCTAAGCTTCGCTAGTCAAAAGGGAAACAGCCCAGACCGCCATCTAAGGTCCCTAAATATAAGCTAAGTGTAAAAGGTAGTGTCGCGACTACGACAACCAGGATGTTGGCTTAGAAGCAGCCATCATTTAAAGAAAGCGTAATAGCTCACTGGTCAAGTTGTTTCGCGCCGAAAATGTATCGGGGCTAAGCTTATTACCGAAGATGCGGGTTGTCCATGCAAATGGACAGCGGTAGAGGAGCGTTCCAATTCCGTTGAAGTCGTAACGTGAGTTGCGGTGGAGGATTTGGAAGTGAAAATGTTGGCATAAGTAGCAAAAAGGCAAGTGAAAACCTTGCCCACCGAAAATCTAAGGGTTCCTGGGCAACGAAACTCGACCCAGGGTTAGTCGATCCTAAGGCGAGGCCATTGTAGTGGTGGCGTAGCCGATGGAAGAGCTGGTTAATATTCCAGCACTACTATAATTTTCCGATGGGGGGACGCGTTGACAAAGTTTAAGCGTACTATGGTTTGTGCGTTGTTGGCTTGGCCGTGCCGCCTAGGCAAATCCGGGTGGTGTTAGCGGCTGAGTTGACTGCCGGCAAAGCTTTCGGGCGGCGCCAATTTAAGCGGAGTCAGCGCCAAGAAAATCCTCTAGGGCTAAGATTATAGTAATCGTACTGCAAACCGACACAGGTAGATGAGGCGAGGAGCCTAAGGTGTACGAGAGAACCTTCGTTAAGGAACTCGGCAAATCAGCGGTCGTAAGTTCGCAATAAGACCTCCCTGCGCAAGCAGGGCGCAGCTAAAGACAGCCAAGTGACTGTTTACCAAAAACACAGCTCTCTGCTAAATCGTAAGATGATGTATAGGGGGTGATGCCTGGCCAGTGTCCGAACGTTAAGGGGAGAGGTTAGCCGTAAGGCGAAGCCTTGAACTGAAGCGCGGATGAACGCCGGCCGTAACTATAACGGTCCTAAGGTAGCGAAATTCCTTGTCGGGTAAATTCCGACCTGCACGAATGGCATAACAACTTGGTTACTGTCTCGACGAAGGACTCGGCGAAATTGCAAGACGAGTAAAGATGCTCGTTAATCATAGTTGGACGAAAAGACCCCATGAAGCTTTACTATAGCTTGATATTGGTTTAGGGCTATACATGTTCAGGATAGGTGGGAGCCTTCGGGCGCCGGTGAGATACCACCCTTGTATAGTTTTAAACCTAACCTTAGACCATGAATCTGGTCAAGGGACAGTGTCTGGTGGGTAGTTTGTCTGGGGCGGATGCCTCCCAAAAGGTAACGGAGGCGTTTACCAAGGTTGGCTATCCCGGGATGGAAATCCGGGAGATAGTGTAAAGGCACAAGCCAGCTTTACTGCGAGACCCGCAAGTCAAGCAGTCGCGAAAGCGGAACTTAGTGATCCGACCATTCAATATAGGATGGTGGAAGCTCAACGGATAAAAGCTACTCTGGGGATAACAGGCTAGTCACGCCCAAGCGTCCACAGCGACGGCGTGGTTCGGCACCTCGATGTCGGCTCGTCGCATCCTGGGGGTGGAGAAGCTCCCAAGGGTTGGGCTGTTCGCCCATTAAAGCGGCACGCGAGCTGGGTTCAGACCGTCGTAAGACAGGTCGGTCTCCTATCCACTATGATCGCGGAAACTTGAGAAGGCGCTTCCCTAGTACGAGAGGACCGGGAAGCACGAAGCTCTGGTGTACCAGCTGTCCTACCAAGGGCATCGCTGGGTAGCTATCTTCGGTTAGGATAAGCGCTGAAAGCATATAAGTGCGAAGCCGTCTTCAAGATTAGGTTTCATAGACTCCCGGGAGACTACCGGGTTGATAGGTTCTAGGTGTAAGCGCAGTAATGCGTTGAGCCGAGGAATACTAATAAGTCATTTGATTTTCCCACAGTTTTGTTTTTAAGAATATTAAAGACACCATTGTTCTGGTGCTTCAAACGGAAGGGTTACACCTGATCCCATCCCGAACTCAGAAGTTAAGCCTTCCAGTACCGATGATACTTGGGCCGCATCAAGCCCTGGGAAAGTAGGTCAGCGCCAGAATAATGGTGTTTTTATATTTGATTAAGTTTTGAACTATATTAAGGGATATTTTAAATTATATTTTTATCTCTCTTAATTTTTATCATTTTCAGACTTAAACTAATAGCAGTTTTATTTTTAATAATTTTTATGTCTATACTTTCTCCTTCTTTTGCAGCTAAAAATTCACAAGAAATATTGTATCAACGAGGTGGCCATCGAGCTTAATTGACTTGATATTTACTTTTAGAGGACTGCTGATTTACAGGTCAGGGATTTACCCTTGACAAGATTTTTATTTTATGCTATGATATCTAGTTATTTAAAAAGAATTAGTAAAACAAATTAGCTCTGGCGGGGTTAGGCACGACAAGCATGGGGATTTTTCTATAAGCTGTACCTGGTTGAGACTGGGTCTGTCCTAGAGAAAAGTTTCTTGCCTACCCTACCAGAGTTAATTTGTAAAAATATAAAGACGGGCCTAGGGCTCGTTTTTTGTATTAAAGTTATTACGAGTTTTAGTTAGTAGTGGTTGCTGAAGTAGTGGCAATATTACCAGTAGTAGAAGTAAAAATAGAATCAGTACTGGACACTAGCGGGGGTGTGGTGGTGGTTTGGCTTTCTTCCCCCTTCTCTTTACCAATTAGGCAAACCTCTTGCCAGGGGACATAGTGCGACTGGAAACGCTTGGATTTAGTTTCACCATTAGGATAGGTTACTATATAGTCAAAATAAGTATCGGCTCCATTATGGGCCTGCTCGATGCATTTTAATTTGCCTGGTTCTAAGTCTTCAGTTTCAATAAGCTTTCGTGGGGCTGGCTTTACAATATTATAGATAACAGGTTTAGTTTGGATAATTTTTCGTCCATCTTTAGTGCCCCAGACAGTAAAAGATAGGGTATGACCGCTTACTTCCCCTAAAAGTAAAATATAGTGTCCGGTATCGTTTATAAAACGTAAATCTGGTTTAGGACTATAAACGGTAGCATCAGTGCCGGCCGGTTCATAATAACTAACACGGTAAGAATGATTTTGTCTTTCGGTTATTGGCAAGCCGCTAGCTAGGGCAGCGCGGAAAATGGTGGTTGCTACTTGACATAGCCCTCCACCATATTCGGGGACAGTTTTATTTTCTTTAATTACTAACTCTGGTTTATATCCAGTGGCAGCGCTTACTTCGCCCAGGGCCTTGACCAAAGAAAATTCTTCCCCTGGGGCTACTAATTGACCACTGACTTTGGCTGTTCCAACCTTAATATTGTGGATACGATTAGGCGGCGAGCCAGAAAAATCTGAAGTACCAATGCCAATTATCTCGATGATGCCCAAACTAGCCGGGTCAGTATCACTGAGGGGGCTTGGTATATCATTAACCGTAAGTTCAATATTATTAATACCTTGCTTTAGAGCTTGAATAATAGCATTAGTACTCACTTCAATATTAAGTTCACGTCCATTTTTCCCTGGTTTAAATTGTTCCAGACGATTGCCATTGCGCTTAAATTGTCCTCCCTGGGGTTCTTGATTAATTTCAGGGGCTAATTTTGTAAGATAATCTTTAACACTGCTACTAGATATACTAGCAGTGATTTGATTATCTACTAGCTCAAGGGTGAGCCATTTGGCTAGGGTATTGCGATTAATAGTCCAGGTAGTAGTCGCTAGCTGTAGAGTAATTGGAGCTAAAGTCAGATATTGATTAATTGGTCCAGTAAGATCACCAATAGCGGATTGAGTAATAGTGGGTTGGTCTGGTTTAACTGTTAAAATAATTGGCTCATTTTTTAAATTTTGTAGTTGCTTCTTGAATTCACTTATACCAGCTTCATAATCTATACTTTCGCCTATTATTTCTGGTTTAATTTGATAACTACCATCGGGTTGTACTTCGATGGTTGCCGGTTTACTAGGGGTGATTAGGGGTTGAAAATTGGCTTCTAATTGTTGCCTGACGAGCAGTTCATTAATCATTACTGAGGCCGTAGTTTGATGTTTGGCAAAATAATCAGCAATAAAGCTAGCAATGGTTGGGTGATTATGGTGTTGCTCCCCCCAGGCCTTATTTAAGGTGTCTTCTATATCTAAAGAAAATAGCAAGGGAGCTCCTTCAGCCATTCCTCCCACTTGATGAATTACCATAGACTGACCCAGGGCCTCAAAGGTCCAGCCTTTACTTACTAATTGATTCCAGTGATTTTGAATAAGCTCACTGGCTTCAGCAGGAGTAAGACCTGAAAGATCAAGATTGCCAATCAAGGTGTGGGGATAGAAGCGGTGGCGATAATATTCTAGCCCATAGAGGCTAAAACCCAAGAGTATAAGACATATAAGGCCAAGGCTAATGGTGAGTGGCCAGATAGTTTTTTTTACCCTAAATTTTTTACCACTTAGACGGGGGACAGGCATAATTTAGGTGGATGATTTTTTCAGGAGTTCATTGAGGATAGCCTTAGCTAGTGCCTGGTCGTCTTGGTCTAATTTATTAGCATTAACTAGAGCACAGGTAAGAACTGTACCTACTCGAGATTCGGGTGGTAATTGATTAGCGGGCCAGATAAATTGTTGATTTTCTTTGTTAATCAGGACCGCTTGGTGATCATCAAGCTTAATTATGGTCAATTGGCAGTGCATGGTTATTGATTTTTAATTTTAATGATAATCTGTTTAGCCTGAGGAGCTTTGGGCAGGACAATTGTTAGTACGCCATTATCCATAGAGGCTTTAATTTTATCAGGTTGGACCTCCACCGGGAGAATAATGGAACGGGAAAATGGCCCCCAATAGCATTCTCGAAAAAGAAAATCAGCATCAGCAACATCAACGGGTAGGTTTCGTTTGCCGCGAATAGTTAATAGGTCATTTTTAAGGTAGATCTGAATATCATTAGGATTAGCGCCAGCAATAGTAGATTTAATGATTAAATCTTTATCTGTCTGATAAATATCTAAAGAAAGCTGTCCCTCATGGCTGCCAAGGGGCAGCCAATCATTAGTCTCTTTAGATTTAGGGTTGTCTTGGTCCTTGAGTGTTTGGGCCGGACGATTGTGATGAGGCATATAATTGTTAATTTATTGGCTAAAATATTTTTCTTGATCTTCGTCATCGTCAAATTTTTTATGACCCTTGGAGTTATCCTCGGCCCTGTTTTCTTTATCTTCGTCAACGTCGCTATAAATATCGGATAGAATTTTCTCTTTATCTAATGGCATTTCATCTTGGTCCTCATCATTATCATTACTAGCCGAAAAGGGGGTATTCTCGTCTTGACTGTTAGCTTCTTTATCTTCGGACCAGACGTCATCTAGGGGAAGAAACTGGGAAGGTGGTTCACTAGTTACGGGATTGTGAAGTGGTTGACTGCTGGTAGCCATTTGTTTGCGGGCTTCATATTCTTCGAGGCTAATATAAATTTCTCGAGGTTTAGCCCCATTAATCGGTCCAATGACCCCTAATTCTTCTAGCTCATCTAAAAGACTGGCCGCCCGGGGATAACCAATTTTAAACATCCTTTGAAGGTAGGTCGCTGAAGCTCGTCCACTTTTAATAACTGCTTCTTTAGCTTTTTCTAATAAATCGTCTTCACTCTCACTGAGAGGATTATTGAGTATACCCCCATTGGGGAGGTCAGGCACACTATGTTTTTCTACGACATCATTAATATATTGTGGTTTATCACTGCGAGCTTTAATATAGCGGACTACTCGTTTAATTTCATTTTCGCTGACAAAGGCTCCTTGCAGCCGGACCGGTTTAGTAAGCCGTGGGGAACTAAAGAGGAGATCTCCCTTGCCCATTAATTTTTCTGCCCCGGCCATATCTAAAATAGTGCGTGAATCGACTTGAGAGGCTACAGTAAAAGCAATGCGGGCTGGCATATTACCTTTAATAACGCCGGTAATAATATCCACACTGGGACGTTGGGTGGCTAAGACTAAATGGATACCAGCGGCTCGAGATATTTGGGCTAAGCGAATAATGCTCGCTTCCACTTCCTTACGGGACATCATCATGAGATCAGCTAATTCATCAATAACAAAAACAATACGTGGTAATTTTTGGTCTGGAAGTTGCTCGTTAAAACTATTAATATCTTTAGCATGATAATGCTGAAACATTTCTAGACGACGACTCATTTCATTTAAAGTCCAACCTAGGGCATTAATAGTTTTGCTGGCCTCGTTAACTACCGGAGTTAAGAGATGGGGGATGCCATTATAGACGCTAAGCTCAACTCGTTTAGGATCAACCATAATGAGGCGTAAATCTTCGGGACTGTTTTCATATAAAAGACTTAAGATGATACAATTGAGCATCACTGATTTTCCCGAGCCAGTCGCTCCAGCAATTAATAAGTGGGGCATAGCGGTAAGGTCTTCCAGCCAAATTTTGCCTGTTACGTCTTTGCCTAAGGCAATCATCATATTATTTTTGCGTTGGCGGAAATCAGGGCTATCTAATATTTCTCTTAATCCTACCGTGGCAATAACTTCATTGGGCACTTCAATCCCCACTAGGGATTTACCAGGAATAGGGGCTTCAATACGAATAGGGTGGGGGGCAGCTAGGGCCATAGCTAGATTGCTAGCTAGGCCGGTAATTTTTTCCAGACGAATACCTTCTGCTGGTTTAATGGCATACTGAGTAATTGTTGGCCCTACCGTTACCTCCTCGATATTTACTGGAATGCCAAAATTTTCTAGAGTAGTTTTAATGCGTTGGGCCCCAATAACCAGATCACCACTTTGTGGTTTATTAGCCTGACGGTCTAATAAATCAAGGGGTAAATCAATTTTATTAGTATGACTTTTATTTATTTTTTCTTGGGCATTGGGTTGGTTTTGATCATCTATGTTGGGCCGATTAATAATTGGCGAGGCAGTAACCCCACTAAAATGTTTAGGTTTTTTTTCTTCTGATTCTGGCATATATACGGTGGACAATTCTTCTTCGGGGGATAAATCACTCTCAGCTGGATGTTTGCTGAATAGACTTTTTATATATTTCCAGCCATCAGCTAAAGGAGCAAAGATAAATTTATTAAAGATACTCTGTCGGCCCAAGAGAGAGCTTAGATTGGCATTAAAAATGAAAATAAGACTAATAATAAGGAGAGCAATAATTAAAATTAAGCCAGACCAATAGCCTACTAATTTAGTGATAGCCCAAGTAATACCATAGCCAACATAGCCACCGCCTGCTCCTTCGGGGACGGCACTTAGCCAATTTTCTTGATTAAGAAAAAAATGAAAAAGGCCCTGGAGACTAATAAATAATAAGCCCCAGCCAACGAATTTGATAGTAGTAATTTGCAGCCGTTCACGGAAGTAAATAAAGACGGCTAGAGCAAATAAGAAGATGGGCAAAAACCATCGCCCCCAGCCGAGAACTTGGCAGATGCCTTGGGATAAATATTGGCCAATAATTCCTTCGGGTTGGATGAGGCTAATGAGGCTAATAGCTGCTAGTAACACTAAAATAATAGCGGCTAAACTTTTTTTAGCCTCAGCGCTTAGGCCACCTTTACCTACTGATAAATAATTTAGATTAGATGATTGGCGAGTTTTATTATTTTTGTGCTTAGTCATAATTAGTAATGAAGATGCCAAAATAGCGGCAGGGCTTGCTTTATAAACAATCAAAGTATACCATTAGTAAAGAATTTCAACAACTATTTTTATTTATGAATTGGTCAGCTTGGGAGCATTTTTTAGATACTCAGCCAGCCTTTCGGCAGAGGCAGCTTAATCATGCTGTTTTTCAAGAGTTAGTCACTGATTGGTCGGCCGTGTCGGTTTTGCCGTTAAAAGAGCGACAGTGGCTGGAGGTCAATTGTCCTTTAGATATCAATTATACCTTGAGTGGTCAAGATGCTGATCCGGCGCAGAAAGCCCGGATTACTTTAAGGGATGGTTTAATAATTGAGACAGTAGTAATACATCACGAGACTGGACGGCAGACAGTTTGTCTGTCTTCACAAGCAGGTTGTCCTTTGGGTTGTGCTTTTTGTCAGACTGGTCAGCAGGGGTTTAGGCGCAATCTTAAGGCTGGCGAGATAGTGGAGCAAGCTTTATTATGGCAGAGATTATTAGCTCCGCAGGGAAAGCATATTCATAATTTAGTTTTTATGGGGATGGGAGAACCATTGCTTAATTTAGCCGAAGTTATTAGGGCAATAGAGTGGTTGCATAATTCTATGGCCCTAGATATTGGCTGGCGCCATATAGCTATCTCTACTGTTGGTTTAAGGCCTCAGTTAAAAGATTTATTGAATTATGGCGAACAGATTAAGATAGCTTGGTCTTTACATGCCCCAAGCGATAATTTACGGAATAAGTTAATGCCAGTTAATCATCATCATAGTCTTATGGCATTAAAACCAATCTTTCGAGATTATGTTGTAAGGACTAATCGGCGTTTGATGGTTGAATATTTACTCCTTGACCATTTTAACGATTCTTTAGAAGAAGCTGAAGAATTAGCAATTTTTTTGGCTGATTTTCCTAAGAATTTACTCCTTATTAATTTGCTTAACTATAATCCTGGTGTGGGTAATTTTTATCCTAGCTCTGGGTCAGCTCGCGAGGCTTTTGCTGTATTCTTAGAAAAGAGAGGCTATAAAGTAACTACTCGGCTGAGTTTAGGACAGGATATTTTGGGAGCTTGTGGGCAACTATCTTGGTGATTCCATTGCTTTTGCTAAGAAGTGATGATAAAATTTAATTACTATGGCTAAGTTTTATATTACTACTACTTTACCTTATATTAATGCTGAACCGCATTTAGGTTTTGCTTTGGAAATTGTCAGGGCCGATGCTTTAGCTCGGGCACATCGTTTGAGTGGCGATGAAGTCTTTTTTAATACCGGTGTGGATGAGCATGGGTTAAAAGTATGGCGTAAAGCGAGAGAGCTCAAAATGGAGCCACAAGCTTATTGTGACCAATCAGCTCTTAGTTTTAAGGGGCTCAAAGATTTATTAAATCTTAGCTATGATAATTTTATTCGGACCACTGACCCGCACCACGAAGCTGCGGCTCAAGAGTTTTGGCGTCGTTGTGCCGCTCATGGTGATATTTATAAACAACATTATAAAATAAAATATTGTGTTGGTTGTGAGATGGAAAAAACTGACTCAGAATTGGTGAATGGTCATTGTCCGTTGCATCCAGACCAGGAGTTAGAGCTCATTAATGAAGAAAATTATTTTTTCCGGCTTTCTAGATATCAAAAACGATTGTTAGAGCTTTATGACTCTCGTCCTGATTTTGTGGTGCCTACGGCACGACTCCAGGAAATTAAGAATTTTGCTTTAAGGGGTTTGCGGGATTTTAGTATTTCCCGGTTAGCAAGTAAACTGCCGTGGGGGGTACCAGTGCCGGATGATGCTAGTCAGGTAATGTATGTTTGGTTTGATGCTTTAGTTAATTATATTTCTGCTTTAGGCTGGCCCGAGGATAGTGATAATTTTTTAGCCTGGTGGCCAGGAGTTCAGATTGCCGGTAAAGATAATCTACGGCCTCAAGCATTAATGTGGCAGGCAATGTTAATGTCGGCCGGCCTAGAACCAAGTCGTCAGATTTTTATTGATGGCTTTATTACTGCGGGTGGTCAAAAAATGAGCAAGAGTTCAGGTAATATTATCGGACCTCAAGAATTAACCAAGCGTTTTGGAATTGATGCAGTGCGTTACTATTTACTGGCTCAGGTTAATGATGATGACGATGGGGATTATTCGCTAGAGCGATTTGAGGAGGTTTATGAAGCTGATTTAGCCAATGGGTTAGGTAATTTATTTTCTCGTTTAGGTAATCTAGCTTGGCGTTATAATCTGACTCCGGTTTATCCGGTGAAGGATGGTGAGTTGTATAAAAAAATTATTCAGTTACTTTATCAGTGGCATTTTAACCAAGCCATCGGTGAGATTTGGTCAGTACTACGTAATCTAGATAAAACTTTAACCCAAGAGGAGCCGTGGAAAAAGGAGACAGAAGCGGCTCAGGACTCTCTTAGACCGTTAATTCAGCAATTAGTAAATGCTGGCTATTGCTTATCTATCTTTTTGCCACAGTCAGCTGGTAGCATTCTTGATTTTTTTGGTCACAAAGCCCAAGGCAAGCCAGAGCCACTATTTCCTCGTCTTAACCGTTTAAAAATATAATTATATGCTAGCAGTAGACATATTTTTTATTGTTATTTTGGGTTTAGCTTTCATTATTGGTTTACGGCGTGGACTTTTAAGAATTATTAGCTCCCTTGTTGGGGTAATTCTAGGAGCTTGGCTGTCAAGCCATTATTATCTCCTGGTTTTTGATTGGTTAGTTAAACAGTTTGGCGAGTTGCGGTTAATAAATAAAATTGTTATTTTTATTGTTCTTTTCTTTTTATTAAGTAATTTAATTGCTTGGATTTTAACGCTAATTAGTAAATTGCTAGAGACCGTTACCGTCATTCCTTTGATGAAAAGTGCTAATTATCTTTTGGGCGGGGTGCTTAATTTAGCTAAATCAGCTTTAGCCTGGTCGCTAATTGTTCTTTTTTTAAGCCGCTATTTACCAGCGACTACTCCGTTAGGGGCGCAGTTAAGCCGTTCAATTATTGCTCCGTACCTACTAATGATTGGTAAAGTTTTATGGCCCTTGCTGCCAGTTGTCTTTAAGGAGATGCAGGCGTTATGGTAAATTATGCCCATCATTAAATTAACTTCTCATAATTTAGATCAGCGGTTAAAAGATATAGCTAGTGTTATTTTGGGGGGTGGAGTAGTGCTTCTGCCAACTGATACAATTTATGGTTTGAGTGCGTTAGCTAGTAACGAAACTGCGGCTAACCGTATTTTGTCTCTAAAAGAGCGTTCTGGCGGCAAGCCCTTTATTTGTTTAATCAATAGTTTAGAGATGGCCGAAGATTATGCTATTATTAGCTCTAAATGTCGTAAGTATTTGTTGGCCTCATGGCCCGGCCCAGTGTCTGTTATTTTACCTAGTCGGCATCGACTGCCTTCTATAGTTAGTGCTAATTTACCTACCATCGCCTTGCGGTGGCCTTCTCTACCGTGGCTCGAACAGCTTATTGGTTTAGTGGGACAGCCGATTATTTCCACTAGTGCTAATTTAACTGGCGAGGAACCCATCACTAATATAACAATGGTCTCTCACTATTTTGCACCGGACAAGCTAGATTTAATTGTGGATGGTGGCAGATTAAATAGTCACCCTTCCAGTCTTATTGATCTTACTACCAAGGATTTTCGAGTTATTAGGTCGGGAAGTTAGTCTTTTTGAGAATTTGTCGGCGATAAATATACATCTTTTTTATATGTGGTAATTTTGCGATATTTCAAAATCACTGCGAATTAAAAGGGGTCCGTAGTTAGTACGGACCCAAAAATGGAAAGCTATTAGCCCGTTTTAAGTTTTCTCCGGGCGACCCGGACGATATCCGGGTGATATTGTTCCGGGTTTTTATTAACCCGAGCTAATTCAGCCTTATCAAAAAGCTGAATTTTAGCTAAGATTAAATTCTTTGTTTTTTCAGCGCAATGTGGGTTATTCAGTATCGCGCTGGCTTCATCTAACGTTCTACACCCAATAGAAAGGGTGTGTAGGGCTTCCGCGTCCCTTGTCAGGCTCAATTCTTGAGGTGACGACATCGTTTTCCTCTATTTTTTATTTTTCCCTTTGTAGGGATAGTGTTTATTTATCACTATCTATTAGGTTTGTCAAATCTGCCCTTAGGTTGGGTGGACTAAGTAGTCTAGTTATGTTAAATTATATAATAAAAGAAAGGTTAGTTTTAACTTAAATACTATGCGTCTTTTAGATTCTCACGCTCATGTTAATTTTAATGCCTTTAAGGATGATGGCGATGAGGTGATTAGAAAATCTTTAGAAGCTGGAGTCGGGATGATTTTAGTTGGTTCAGAATCTCGCACTTCCAATCGGGCTATTGATTATGCCAATCATTATGAGACTGGAGTATGGGCGGCTATTGGCCTTCATCCCTCTCAGCTTTTTGCGACTCGAGTCCAGGGTGAAGATTATGATTTTATGAGTCGGGGAGAGGAATTGGATTTAGAAAAGTATGATAAATTAGCTGATTTTAGTAAAGTGGTAGCTATTGGTGAGATTGGTTTAGATTATTACCGCTTAGCAGATATTAATGAATCTCCCAAGGTTATTAAAGAAAAGCAGCAAAGGGTTTTATCTCAAGAACTTACTTTAGCAATGCATCACCATTTACCAGTCATCATCCATTGTCGTGAAGCCCATGATGATTTACTACCACTGCTTCAAGATTTTTATCATGATTACCGGCAAATTTTACCTAAAGATAAACCCTGGGGAGTGGTACATTGTTTTTCAGGAGACATGGGGCTGGCTCAGGAATACTTTAGTCTAGGTCTAGATATTTCATTTAATGGTCTTATTACTTTTTGTTCAACCTGGGACTATTTAATTCAGAAAATGCCTTTAGATAGATTATTAATTGAAACAGATTGTCCCTTTTTAACACCAGTGCCTTTTAGGGGGCAACGTAATGAGCCAAGTTTGGTTAAGCTAGTAGCTGAGCGGATAGCTCAAATTAGACATACTACCATTGAGTGCATTGCTGAGGCAACCACTGCCAATGCCTGTCGTTTATTTAATATTAAATGGTAAATTATATGACCATAGAAATTATTTTAGGAGTAGGACTAGTTTTAGCCGTTGCTGCTTTAATTTGGCTAATCACTAGGCAGGAGACGGGCAGTGAAAAAATAGTAGCCCTTAATGAAAAATTAGAAACTCTTACTAATCAAAATAATGAGCTAAGAGCGTTGGTTGATGAAAAATTACGTGAGACTTACCAGGCTAGCCAGAATCAATACCAAAATACAATGCAGACCGTGCAATCCATTGCTAGCCAGTCTAATAAACTATTAAATGATGTCACCAAAAATTTAGCGGAATTACAGGCTAGCAATAAACAGATTTTAGGTTTTTCGGGTCAGTTGCAAAATTTACAGGATATTTTGCGCAACCCTAAGCAACGGGGAGTCTTGGGTGAATATTTTTTGGAGGAAATTCTCAAAAATGTCTTGCCGCCCGGGACTTTTCAAATGCAATATCAGTTTGCTAATGGGGAAATAGTTGATGCCGTTGTTTTTGTTAAAGATAAAATTATCCCCATTGATTCTAAGTTTTCTTTAGAGAATTATGAAAAGATTATGAATACAAGTAATCCCGATGAGCGGTTACGTCTAGAAAAATTATTCCGTCAGGATTTAAAAAATAGAATTGATGAAACCAGTAAGTATGTTAGGCCTGAAGCGGGGACCATGGATTTTGCTTTTATGTTTATTCCTTCTGAAGCAATTTATTATGATTTATTAGTTAATAAAGTGGGGGCAGTTCAGATTGATACACGAGACCTTATTGAATATGCTTTCCGTGATAAACATGTTATTATTGTCTCGCCCACTAGCTTTTTAGCTTATCTCCAAACTGTTTTACAGGGACTTAAAGCCTTACAAATTGAAGAGAATGCTAAGATTATTAAAAGCAACGTGGAAAAGTTGTCCCGTCATTTAAGTAGCTATGAAGATTTTTTGCGTCGCTTGGGAGGTAGTTTAGGGACAGCAGTTAATCATTATAATCAAGCTTATCAAGAGTTTAAAAAAGTGGACCGTGATGTGGTGAAAATTACGGAGAGTGACCATCGGGTTGAGCCGATGGTGTTAGAGAGGCCCCATGAGGAATAATTATGACTAGCCGTTTTGTCGAACGACGGCAACAAAATGCTTGGACTTTAGAATCGGCTATCCGAGAAACGGTAGCCTATTTTTCATTATTTCAATATCCGCTTACTCTTTGGGAGATATGGTCGTTTTTACCAGAGAAAGCAGATTTATTAGCTGTTAAACGGGAGGTAGACAGATTGGTTAAAGAAGAAAAACTATATGAGCGCTGGGGTTATTATTTTTTGCCTGGTGAAGCGGGGGCAGTAGATTGTCGCGCTGAACGTTATCCTATAACCATTGCCAAGATTAAACGGGCTAAGAAAGTAGCTAAGTGGTTGCGTTGGTTACCAGGTATTCAGTTTATTGGTTTAGCCAATGTCATGGGTTCCTATAATTTACGCTCTGATAGTGATATTGATTTTTTTATCATTACTAAGCCCGGTTCTTTATGGTTTTGCCGTTTTTGGGCTAATTTAATGATGCAATTGGTGGGATTACGGCCGACTGATGCCAAACGAAGTAATAAAATTTGTTTAAGCTTTTGGCTGGCTAGTAATGATTTACGGTTGGACCGATTCAAATTGCCAGATGAAGATGGCTATCCTGATTGGTATTATATTTATTGGTTAGCAAATTTACGGCCCCTTGTAGAACAGGGGATAAATTACCAGCAGATTATTAAAAGTAATCCCTGGTTAAAAACTTATTTACCTAATTGGCGTCCTAGTATTATTAGCCAATCTGGGGGGAATTTTTGGCAGAAGGTAGCTAGCTTTTTTTCTCGGTTCGGTATTGTCCGGGCCAAAATTTGGGAGTCTACTTTAGCCTATTGGCAGCAGAAGTTTTTACCAGCCAATGCTCGGACTTTAATGAATATTGATGAACGGGTAGTTGTTAGTAAAGAAGTTATTAAACTTCATATTATTGACCGGCGTGAGTATTATCGCAGTAAGTTGAGGCAGAAATTAGAGGCTATAGCGCGGGGCGAGAAAGGGACTATCAGACCAGATGAACCGGTGCGTCGATTACCACCGAATTGGTGGTTGCGACTAGGAAATATTGCAGCTACTATTTTGGTGTTAATTTTACCGTGGTCAACACGATGGATTTTACATCCCGGAGAATTAGGTGGGGAGTTTTGGGAATATGGGACGATTAGTATATATCTTAGCGATATTATATTGCTTCTTAGTTGTTTGGCAGTTAAGCTAGGCGAAGTTTCATCACCTAGAATATCAACCAAAGATTCTAGCAAAAAATATTATTTAGGGTGGCTCAGTGGCCTATGGCTAATTAGTGCTGTTAGTTTGTTGGTTAATGGGGTGTCTTGGTCACTTGTTATTTTTTATTTGTTGCGTCTTATTATATGGAGTGGAGGCTGGTATTTTTTGCTGGGTCATCTTAAGTGGCCTTGGCCTCGGTGGGCTACTTTATTTCTAGCTAGCCTTATTGTTCCTGCTCTTTTAGGATTGGGACAATTTATTGGGCAAGATGCCTCAGGTAATAAATGGTTGGGTCTCGCTAGCCATCACCCCGGCGATTTGGGAGTAGCAGTGATTGAATCCACCAATGCAGCTGGCGAGGTGACCGGCCGTTGGCTTAGAGCCTATGGCAGTTTTGATCATCCTAATATTTTAGGAGCGTTGATGGCCATAGCTATTATTTTAATAATGGTTGCAAGTCAATATTATGAGAGTAATTTATCTCGTTTTTTACTTTTTGCTTCGGTAGGATTATGGTCGCTTACAGCTCTAGTTAGTTGGAGTCGGACAGCTTGGCTGGCAATTCTTTTTGGTTGGTTAATTAGTTTAATGCTTATTGGGCGCAAGGATCGTCACCGCCGACAATTTTTGGTTGTGTTTCTTCTAGGATTATTGCTGTGGTCAGGTTTGTGGTTTTGGCCATTTAAGGACTTAGGGCGTAGTCGGGTTTCCGGTGAACCGCGGCTGGAGCAGAAATCTTTAGTAGAGCGCAAAGAAAGTTATGGTGAGGCCCTGAGAATTATTAGGGAGCATCTTTGGCTTGGTGTAGGTCTAGGAAATTATACTGGTTTTTTAAGTAGACAAAATGAAACTATTGGTCCAGCTTGGAATTACCAGCCAGTTCATAATTCTTTCCTTTTAATTATTAGTGAGATTGGTCTTCTTGGTTTTGTCTGGTTAGCGGTGGGACTAGTAATGCTTTTACGCTCAGCCAGTAAACGCTTAGAGATTATTTGGCCACTTGGTGTTAGTTTTATTTGGCTTTTACTAATGGATCATTGGTGGTGGAGTCTACATAGCGGGATAGTATATTTTTGGCTAGTTATTTCAAGCCTTTATTGGATTAGCCGTCAACCTAGAAATTTGCTATAATGTAATTAGTTTTTCCCTATAATTTTAATCATTCATTTTTATTACTTAGGCCTATGAAAAAAATTTATTTATCCTCGTTTTTAATAGTAGCCCTAGGCCTAGTTGGTTGGCAGCTGGGTCATCACTTGTTACCAACTGCTGGGGCGGCCCCTAGCCCTAGTTGTACTATTATGATTACAAACATTGATCCTAAACAATACAGTCCCG